>JAAUZN010000022.1 GCA_014804565.1 Lachnospiraceae bacterium | reverse complement strand
TTAGTTCTCTTTACCTTATAAGAAATATTCTTAGCCAGATTTTCCAGTGTATCTTTTCTTCTCTTGCGATAATTTTCTGTATCTACCTTTACTCTGATATAATTCTCCGTATCCTTATTTACCACCAAAGATACCAGATACTGTAAAGAATCCAGAGTCTGTCCTCTCTTACCGATCAAAATGCCCATCTCATCACCGGAAAGATTAACATCCATAGTACTCTCTTCTTCATTATATTTTACATCCACCACTACAGTCAGATTCATAGCATCAAATACATCCTTGAGAAAATCCTTTGCCTTGTCCTCTACAGAAGACTTTACTCTTACTTTAATGACAGCAGGTTTTGCACCGATGCCAAGCAATCCTGATTTTCCTTCTTCTATTACTTCATATTCTAACTTATCACTGGTCACGGTAAATTTCTGACACGCCTCTGTGATCGCATCATCAACAGTTTTTGCAGATACTTCAATATAATCCATTTTTTACCTCCATTCCCAATCCATTATTTATTGTTCTTTTCATTATAATCTCTTACCATGTTTGCCTTTGCCATCATACTGCCCGGTTTTGCGTTTTTGCCGGCATTCTCTGTAGCCTTTTTAACAATCTCATCTTTTTCTTCCTGACTCATGGTAGAAACCATCGCTTTGGAAGCCATACCTACTTTTTTAGTATTCATATTTGCATAAGCAGCCATCTGCTCCGCCTGTGCATTAGCCTTTTCCATCTTTTTCTTGGCTTTTTCTTCATTCTTTTTGATCACTTCATCAAGATCCATCTTATCGATATGCTTATTGATCAAAACCTGCTGAATGGATCTGACCACTGCACCGGCTACCCAGTAAAGTCCCATACCTGCGGGAAGTGTATAACAGAAAACTGCTGACATAATAGGCATTACCATATTCATGGTTTTCATGGACTGCACCATGGTATTTTGCTGCTCGTTGTCCGTGTTTGTCGGCTGTTGAGGCATCAATTTTACATTGATCCACTGTGTCACTGCCGCTAAAATAGGAATAATAAGAGCTGAAATCATCATCAATAAAGATCCTGCAGCTCTCGCCTCACTTAAGGTAAAAGCAGGAGAATTTGACATACTCAATCCCAAAAAATTATTATACTGATCAAGCAAGGATAAAGTATGATCTACATCAGAAGAAAGATTAGAAAAATTTTCTTTCAAGCTGATCCACTCTGCACTGGAAGCCTTATTCAACACATCTACAAAGGTATTCTGTACATAGCTGGTAACACCGCCAACAAAGTTTTCATTTTCAAATTGTTTCGTATACATGCGGGCGTTAGAAAAATTCTGGATGAACTCTACGCTTCCATTCTCTGCAATAAGCTTATCAACCAGAGGAAAAAATGCTTCTTTTACTTTACCGACATAAGCAGGAATATTGTAAATAACGCGGTAAAGAGCCAGCAGAATAGGCATCTGGATCAAAAGCTGCACGCAGCTTCCGGAAGGAGACACTCCATATTTTGCATAGACAGCCTTCGTCTCCATATTCATAGCCATCATGGAGTCATTATCTTTTTTGTTCTTATATTTTGCCTGAATCGCCTGTAATTCAGGATTCATTTTAGCAGAAAGCTTTGAAAATTTCTGCTGCTTGATCGTAAGAGGCATCAACAAAAGATAGATAACAATAGTAAATAAAATAATAGCAAGTCCAATGTTAGGAATGCCTATTTTATCTATCACATAGAAGATACCTTCCATGATATAACCCAATAATTTAGCTACAGGACCAATGATCTTTCCTGTATCCTGGGTCAATAAAATATTTGACAAAATCTCTTACCTCCTTAGACATAAAATAAATAATTGTCTACATCTGTCTCTAAGGAACAGGATCATAACCTCCTTTTGAAAAGGGATTACATCTGCAAATTCTAAAGAAAGTGAGAAATCCGCCCTTCAAGGCGCCATATTTCTCAATAGCTTCCAATCCATACTCTGAGCAGGTAGGAATATAAGGACACTTCGTGCTCTTCATAGGAGAAATATATTTTCTATAGAGTTTTATAAGACAGATCATAAATTTTTTCATCACTAATTTCAGCTCTCTTCATCATAAAAATATATTTTTATCATATGATGAAGTTTCGAAAGATGTAATAATGCGCTCTCAATCTCATAATATCCGACTGAGGCAGCGTCTTTTCTTGCAACGACTACTATATCTAAACCACTATTAAATATATTTTCGTGTAGCCGGTAACTTTCTCTCACCAGCCTGGCAAAACGGTGTCTCACTACACTGTTTCCTACCTTTTTGCTGGCGGAAATTCCCAGTCTGTTTATTTCTTTGTTGTTCTCCAATACATACATCACTAAATATTTGTTTGCGTAACTTTTACCATTTCTATAAACATTCCGGAAATCTGCATTTTTTTTCAAGGATTCAGAAAATATCATCCTGACTGTACCTTTCTTTCCTAGTTAGAAAAATAGGCCACATAAATGCGGCCTATGCTGATAATCTCTTTCTTCCCTTTGCGCGTCTTGCAGCTAAGACTTTTCTTCCACCCTTGGTACTCATTCTCTTTCTAAAACCATGGACTTTAGACCGATGCCTTTTTTTAGGCTGAAACGTCATTTTCATTCCATCACACCTCCTTCAAGAAACCTTATCGATTTTATAAGGTAAACCTATTATTATCTTTTTGGAAAACAACATGTTGATTATATATAATAAACAGGAAAACGTCAAGTAAAACTGCGGATATTTTTGATTTTTTATAGTAAAAATCATATTTACAAAAGATATACACTTAACATAACTAATCCACAATATGTTTATAAAATGTGGATAACTTTGTGAAAATATGTTAAAAAAATATAAAAATCCAGTTTTTATCAATGTGAAAACTGTTAACAAGTTAATTTCTACTTATTCACATATTACTTTTCCCTCCTTTAAATATGTAAACTTATTTTTAGGATATTCACAATTACACTTTATCTGTGGATAACTTAACTTACATTTGAAATTTTAAGATATTTATATTATTATATATGGTAGGGTAATTTCGATGTGGGATTTATTATGTATTTTTACCAAGCAAAGAGGTTATAAACAATGGATTCTATTAAAGAAAAATGGAATGAAATAAAAGAGACGATCAGAAAAGAATATGAACTTACTGACGTTTCTTATGATACCTGGGTAAAACCTCTTCAATTTTATGACGTAAGAGAAGACTCTGTTATTATTATGATCCCTTCTGATCAGGCACATGCTCTAAATTATATCTCTTCTAAATATAAAAATTTTTTTAAAGTAATTATTTCCGAAATGATGGATCATACCTATGATATTTCTTTTATATTAGAAAAAGATGCTGTAGAACAAAAAAAAGAGGTACTTCCTGCAGAAAAACACTTATACAACAATAATTATGAGAATACAAATTTAAATCCTAAATACAAATTTGATACTTTTGTTGTAGGCAGCAATAATAAACTGGCACATTCTGCTGCTCTTGCCGTGGCGGAATCTCCTGGAGAAGTTTACAATCCCCTTTATATTTATGGAGGAGCCGGCCTTGGTAAGACACACCTGATGCATTCTGTGGGACATTTCATTCTGGAAAAAAACCCGAAAATGAAAGTTCTCTATGTCACTTCAGAGAATTTTACAAATGAAGTGATCAACTGTATCCGAAGCGGTGACGCTCTCAAAATGAATAAGATGAGAGAAAAATACAGAACAGTTGACATTCTTATGATAGATGATATTCAATTTATCATCGGAAAAGAGAGCACACAGGAAGAGTTTTTCCATACCTTTAATACGCTGCATTCTGCCGGAAAGCAGATCATCCTTTCTTCTGACAAACCTCCTAAAGACATGGAGACTCTGGAAGAAAGATTCCGTTCTCGTTTTGAATGGGGACTGATCGCTGATATACAGCCCCCTGATTATGAAACCAGAATGGCCATTTTAAGAAAAAATGCTGAAAATTACAGCAAAGAAATTGATGATGAAGTCTTACGTTATATTGCAGATAATATTAAGTCAAACATCAGAGAGCTGGAAGGAGCATTAAATAAGATCATTGCTTTCTCTAAATTAAATAAGGTAGATATCAATCTTGATTATGCGGAAGAAGCTCTTAAAGATGTGATCTATCCGGATAAACCAAAAGACATTACACCTTCTCTTATTATAGAAGTAGTGTCAGAACACTTTGGAGTAAATCCGGAAGATATTACTTCTAAAAAAAGAAATTCTGAATTTGTTCAGCCAAGACAGGTAGTCATGTATCTTTGCAGAACTCTGACAGCAACTTCTCTGCAGAGTATAGCTAAGATCCTTGGAAAAAAGGATCACACTACCGTCATACATGGTATCAATAAAATATCGGATGAAATTGAAACCAACGAGGATCTTCGTAATAAAATAGAAGTTATTCGTAAAAAAATTCTTCCTTGATATTTTATACACACTTTTTTCTACAATCATTGTTTAAACTATGTGAATTGTAATTTAATGACATAAATGTCATTTTAAAGATAATAAATAAAATGTTTATAACCTATTATTTATTCTCAGGTTATCCTGTATTATTCAGAGCCCTAACATTTTATTTTTTCCTCTTAAATAGTATAATAGATGAGGTTATTCACATATCAACATCTATTATTATGATTACTACGAAATTATTTATAATTATATAACCTATTACGGCACTCTCATTTACACACATGTTAAGAAAGGAAGTTATTCACAGATGAAAATTGTATGTACAAAATCTAATTTACTGACCGGTGTATCGACTGTATCAAAAGCTGTTCCCAATAAAACTACCATGTCTATTCTGGAATGTATTTTGGTGGATGCTACAGGAAGCAGCATCAAATTGACTGCTAATGATATGGAACTTGGTATTGAGACTGTTATTGAAGGTGAGATAGTAGAAAAAGGAATGATAGCGCTTGATTCCAAGATATTTTCAGATATTGTAAGAAAACTTCCTGATAATGATATTACGATCGAGACAGATTCTTCCTTTAAAACTACGATCACATGTGAAAAGGCAAAATTTAATATCATTGGAAAATCAGGAGAAGATTTTTCTTATCTTCCTGAAATTGAAAGAAATGATTCTGTTGTGATTTCTCAATTTACTTTAAAAGAAATTATCAGACAGACTATTTTCTCTATAGCAGATAATGAAAATAACAAACTGATGACAGGAGAATTGTTTGAGATCCAGGATGATACATTAAAAGTAGTATCTCTGGATGGACATAGAATTTCTATCAGAAAAATAGCACTTAAAAATTCTTATAACAGTAAAAAGGTTGTTGTTCCGGGAAAGACCTTAAGTGAAGTGAGTAAGATCCTTTCAGGAGATATGGACAAGGATGTCAATATATTCTTTACGGATAAACACATTCTGTTTGAGTTTAATGATACGATAGTTGTATCTCGTTTGATAGAAGGAGAGTATTTTAAGATTGATCAGATGCTTTCCAGTGATTATGAGACTAAGATCAAAATGAATAAAAAGGAGCTTTTAAATTGTATTGACAGAGCTACTCTTCTTGTAAAAGAGGGAGATAAAAAACCTGTTATCATTGATGTAAAAGATGGTTCCATGCAGCTTAAGATGAATTCTACTATCGGAAGCATGGATGAAGACATTGACATTGATAAAGAAGGAAAGGATTTGAAGATTGGATTTAATCCTAAGTTCCTGATCGATGCGCTTCGTGTTATAGAAGAAGAAGAAATTCTGATTTATATGGTGAATCCAAAAGCTCCCTGTTTTATTAAGGATGAGAAGGAAAGTTACATTTATATGATACTGCCCGTTAATTTTATCAACGTCGAATAGATTGATAAATCATTTAGGTTAGGATGAATAAAAAATGGAAATAATAACAATCAGGGATGATTTTATTAAACTTGGCCAGGCTCTGAAGTTGGCTGGTCTGGTGGAATCGGGCGTGGATGCAAAAATAAGGATCCAGGAAGGCTTCGTCAAGGTAAACGGTGAAGTAGAAGTGCAGCGCGGCAAAAAAATACATCCCGGAGATGTGATTGAATTAGACGGGACGCAGATTAAGATTGAAACTCGATAGATGAGGGAAAAATGATAATTAAATCATTGGAGCTGGCAGACTTTAGAAATTACGATTCTCTACATATTGATTTCAGTAAGGGGACTAATATCCTGTATGGAAATAATGCACAGGGTAAAACAAATATTCTGGAAGCAATCTTTGTGTCGGCTACCACNAAGTCCCATAAAGGAAGTAAGGATAAGGATATCGTTAATTTCAATAAAGAAGAGGCTCATATAAGAACTTATCTGGAAAAAGAAGAAGTAGAAGTTCGAGTGGATATGCATCTTCGTAAAAATAAAACGAAGGGAATTGCCATTGACGGACAAAAAATAAAAAAGGCTTCTGAACTTTTAGGATTGCTAAATGTCGTTTTTTTTTCTCCCGAGGATCTTTCCATCATAAAAAACGGTCCTGCAGAGAGAAGAAGATTTGTAGATATGGAGTTGTGTCAGCTTGATCAGTTTTATATTTACAATTTAAATCATTATAATAAGATCGTTAACCAGAGAAACAGGCTTTTAAAAGATATGTATTTTAATCCTTCTTTGAGAGATACCTTAAATATCTGGGATTCTCAGCTTGTATCCTTTGGAAGTAAGATCATAGAAAGAAGAAAACTTTTTGTAGAGCAGCTGAATGAAATCATTTATGACATCCATAAAAAATTATCGGGTGATAAAGAAGAACTTACTATAAAATATGAACCTGATGTTTTGATAGAAGATTATGAAAAAATGCTTTCTTCCTGTCAGGAAAGGGACNTTAAATTAAAACAGACGACAGTCGGTCCTCACAGAGATGATTTTTCTTTTATGGTGGGAGATGTTGATATTCGGAAATTCGGATCTCAGGGCCAGCAGAGAACAGCAGCGCTTTCCTTAAAATTATCAGAAATAGAGCTTGTTAAAAAAATAGCAAATGACAATCCTGTTCTTCTTCTCGATGATGTTTTGTCAGAGCTTGACAGTAACAGGCAGAATTATCTGTTAAGTACCATCGGAGAGATTCAGACGATCATTACTTGTACCGGTCTTGATGAATTTGTAAATAACAGATTTGAAATTGATAAAGTTTTTAAGATAGAAAATGGAAGTATTGTAGATTAGTTATCTATATTTTCAATGTAGAGTGCTTTGAAATGGAGGCAGAAATGGAAGAACATTTTGAAGAAAACATCAATGGCGAATATGGTGCGGATCAGATACAGATATTAGAAGGTCTTGAGGCAGTCAGAAAAAGACCCGGTATGTACATTGGGAGCACTTCCCTGAGAGGTCTTCATCATCTGGTTTATGAGATCGTAGATAATTCAGTGGATGAAGCTTTGGCCGGATTCTGCAAAGAGATTCACGTAACGATCAATCAGGATAATTCTATCACAGTGGTGGATGACGGCCGCGGTATACCTATCGGTATCAATCACAAAGCCGGAATTCCCGCTGTAGAAGTAGTGTTTACGATTCTACATGCTGGCGGAAAATTCGGCGGTGGAGGGTATAAAGTATCTGGTGGACTACACGGTGTAGGCGCTTCNGTGGTGAATGCACTTTCCGATTGGCTGGAAGTAGATATTTACAATGAAGGTAAAGTTTATCATCAGCGCTATGAAAAAGGACATGTCTGCAATGAATTGAAGGTAATCGGAAACTGTGACGCAGAAAAAACCGGTACCAGAATTCAGTTTAAACCTGATGGAACTATTTTTGAAGAAACTGTATTTGAATATGATACNTTAAANACNAGANTGCGTGAGACTGCTTTTTTGACNAAGGGATTAAAGATNATTCTGGAAGATGCCAGAAGAGAGCAGGAGCAGAAGAAAGAGTTCCATTACGAAGGTGGTATCAAAGAATTTGTTACTTACTTAAACAGAAGTAAAGAATCTTTGTACGAGCAGATCATGTATTTTGAAGGCTTAAAAAACGGCGTTTATGTTGAAGTGGCTCTGCAGCACAATGATTCTTATAATGAGAGTGTTTACACTTTTGTAAATAATATCAATACACCGGAGGGTGGTACACATCTGGTGGGATTTCGGAATGCTCTGACAAAAACCTTTAATGATTATGCGAGAACCAATAAATTGTTAAAGGATAGTGAGCCAAATCTTTCCGGCGAAGATATCAGGGAAGGTCTCACAGCGATCATCAGTGTTAAGATCGAAGATCCGCAGTTTGAAGGACAGACGAAGCAGAAGCTCGGAAATTCTGAAGCAAGAGGAGCTGTGGATAGTGTAGTAAGCGAGCAGCTTACCTACTTTTTANAGCAGAATCCTACTNTAGCTAANATTATTTGTGAAAAATCCATTTTAGCACAGCGTGCAAGAGAAGCGGCCAGAAAAGCGAGAGATTTAACCCGTCGTAAGACTGCTTTGGAAGGAAGCGCTCTTCCCGGTAAACTTGCAGACTGCTCTGATAAAGATCCTAAGAATTGTGAAATTTATATCGTAGAGGGAGATTCCGCCGGTGGTTCCGCAAAAACAGCGAGAAGCCGTGCTACACAGGCGATTCTGCCGCTTCGCGGTAAGATTTTGAATGTAGAAAAAGCACGCCTTGACAAGATATACGCTAATGCGGAGATCAAGGCCATGATAACAGCCTTCGGCACAGGGATTCATGAGGATTTTGATATATCAAAATTACGTTATGATAAAATCATTATTATGACAGATGCCGATGTGGACGGAGCTCATATTGCAACTTTAATGCTCACCTTTATCTATCGCTTTATGCCGGAACTGATCAAGCAAGGGCATGTATATCTGGCAAAACCGCCCTTATATAAGCTTGAGAAAAACAGACAGGTCTGGTATGCCTACAGCGATGATGAGCTGGATGCCATTCTGGCGGAAGTAGGCCGTGATCAAAATAATAAGATTCAGCGGTATAAGGGTCTTGGAGAAATGGATGCGGATCAGCTCTGGGAGACGACTATGGATCCTGAGAAGAGGATTCTTCTTCGTGTCAACATGAATGAGGAGGAAGAGTCTGAGGTAGATCTCACCTTTAACACATTGATGGGAGATAAGGTGGAGCCTCGGAGAATCTTCATAGAAGAAAATGCGAAGTTTGTGAAGAATTTAGACATCTAGTAAATACTAAAAAACAGACATTTGTTTTTCCTGTAAGAAAGGTAAATAAAGAATGGATGATCGTATTTTTGATAAAATAGAAGAAGTCGATCTTAAGAAAAAAATGGAAGATTCTTTCATCGACTATGCCATGAGCGTTATTGCCGCCCGCGCACTTCCTGATGTGAGAGACGGTCTTAAGCCCGTGCAGCGCCGCGTCCTTTATTCTATGATAGAGTTGAATAACGGACCCGATAAACCTCACAGAAAAAGTGCCCGTATTGTCGGTGATACCATGGGTAAGTATCATCCTCACGGCGACAGCTCTATCTATGGCGCTCTGGTAAATATGGCGCAGGAGTGGTCTACCAGGTATCCTCTTGTGGACGGACATGGAAATTTTGGTTCCGTGGATGGAGATGGCGCCGCGGCAATGCGTTATACAGAGGCCAGACTCAGCAAGATTTCTATGGAGCTTCTGGCTGATATCAATAAAAATACGGTAGATTTTGTACCTAATTTTGATGATACAGAAAAAGAGCCCGTTGTGCTGCCGAGCCGGTATCCGAATCTTCTGGTAAATGGCACTACCGGTATCGCGGTAGGTATGGCAACTAATATTCCGCCTCATAATCTGAGAGAGGTTACGAATGCAGTAGTAAAGATCATTCAGAATCAGATTGATGAAGACCGTCAGACAGATATAGAAGAGATTCTGCAGATCATAAAGGCACCTGATTTTCCTACCGGTGGTATTATTTTAGGAACCAAGGGTTCAGAAGAAGTTTATCGTACAGGACGCGGAAAAGTGAGAGTCCGTGCAGTGACGGATATCGAGACGATGGATAACGGGAAGACCCGTATCATCGTGACAGAGCTTCCCTATATGGTGAATAAAGCAAATTTGATCTTAAAAATCGCGGATCTGGTAAAGATGAAAAAGATAGACGGTATCACGGACTTGCGGGATGAGACAAATCGCGAGGGTATGAGAATCGTGATCGAGCTGAGAAAGGACGCTAATGCTAACGTTATCTTGAATCAGCTTTATAAGCATACCCAGCTTCAGGATTCCTTCGGCGTTATCATGTTGGCTCTGGTCAACAATGAGCCAAAGGTAATGAATCTTTTGGACATGCTCACCTATTATCTGGAGCATCAGAAGNATGTGGTGACCAGAAGAACNAAATACGATCTGGANAAGGCNGAGGAGAGAGACCATATTTTACANGGTCTGCTNATNGCTNTNGANAATATTGATGAAGTCATCANNATTATGAGAAGCAGNCNGACCACTNCNATCGCNAAGGAAAGATTGATGGAGAGNTTCGGNCTTTCCGATGCACAGGCNCAGGCTATNGCNGATATGCGTCTGCGTGCATTGACAGGTCTGGAGAGAGAAAAGCTTGAAAANGANCANGAGGANCTNCTNAAAAAGATNACNGAGTTNAANGCAATTCTTGCAGATGAAAAACTGCTTCTNGGNGTGATCAAGGATGANATGNTTNTTACNGCTGAAAAATANGGNGATGACAGNAGAAGTAAGATNGGATNTGATGTNTATGANATCAATATGGANGATCTGATTCCGANAGANAATACTGTNATCGCTATGACNAGNCTNGGNTATNTNAANCGNATGACNGTNGATAATTTTANGNCNCAGAANCG
>JAAUZN010000021.1 GCA_014804565.1 Lachnospiraceae bacterium | reverse complement strand
TCTCCGGGCAAGCAGATGTATTACTGCTTTGGCTGCGGCGCGGGCGGGAATGCGATCACCTTCCTGATGGAATATGAGAACGCCACCTTTCAGGAGGCGGTGAAGATGCTGGCTGACCGCGCGGGTGTGGCATTACCGGAAATAGAGTATTCCGAGGAGATGCGGCGAAAGGAGAGCAGGCGCGTAAAACTCCTGGAGGTCAACAAGGAGGCGGCGAAATATTATTACTATCTGCTGCGTTCGCCTAAGGGACAGAGAGGGCATCGGTATCTTGCCGACAGGGAACTGACGGATGAGACGATGAAAAAATTCGGGCTGGGCTATGCGGACGGTGCGGGATCTGATCTGACAGCTTATCTGCGCTCGAAGGGCTACACGGACGATCTGATCACGGAAGCGGGTCTTACGGGATTTGATGAGAAACGGGGCGTCCATGATAAATTCTGGAATCGGGTCATGTTTCCGATTCAGGACAGCAACCACAGGGTGATCGGCTTCGGCGGCCGGGTCATGGGAGATGCCAAGCCCAAGTACCTGAATTCCCCGGAGACAGCTATCTTTGACAAGAGCCGCAACCTCTATGGTCTGAATTTTGCCAGAAGCTCCCGGGCGGGCAATATGATCCTGTGCGAGGGCTATATGGATGTGATCGCCATGCATCAGGCGGGTTTCGGACAGGCGGTAGCTTCTCTTGGCACGGCTTTTACGGTGGGACAGGCAGGGCTTTTAAAGCGATATGGCGAGGAGGTGCTCTTAGCCTACGACAGCGATGGTGCCGGTACCAACGCGGCGCTTCGAGCTATCGGTATCTTAAGGGAGGCGGGGCTTCGAGGACGGATCATCGACATGAAACCCTACAAGGATCCTGATGAATTTATCAAAAATCTGGGAGCGGAGGCCTTTCAGGAGCGGATGGATCAGGCGGAGAACGGTTTCTTCTTTGAACTTAAGGTTCTGGAGAGGGATTACCGTCTGGATGACCCGGAATCCAAGACCGCTTTCCACCGGGAGATCGCCAAAAAGCTGTGCGGCTTCGAGGAAGAGGTGGAACGTGAGAACTACATAGAATCGGTAGCCGCAAGGTACCATATCGGCTATGAGAATCTGCGGAAACTGGTGGGAAGTTATGCGGCGAGAACAGGGCTTGTGAAGCCGGTGGAACGGCCGAAACCGACCACAAACGGAAAGCCGACCGCGGAGGATCACGCCAAGAAATCCCAGAGGCTTTTGTTGACCTGGCTGGCGGAGGAGCCTCAGGTATATCCTAAGATCCGGGCTTATATATCGGCGGCTGATTTTACTGACGAGCTTTACCGTCAGGTGGCGGACAAGCTGTTTGCGGGCCTGGAGCAGGGAGAGTTTCAGGTGGCTTCCATAGTCAGCGGTTTCGAGGAGGAGGAAGAACAGCGGGAAGTGGCCAGAATCTTTAATACCAAGCTGGAGAGCCTGCATACACAGCAGGAGAGGGAGAAGGCCTTCCACGATGTGCTTCTGTCGGTGAAGCGAAACAGTTTCGACTATTATTCGGCACAGATGGGGGCGGATATGGAGGCGCTAAACCGGGTGGTATCGGGCAAAAAAGAACTGGAAGGGCTGGAAAAAACGCATATTTCCCTTGGATCAGGGTAAGCTATTCGAAAAAAGGCCCGTTTAGGGATGAAATATAAGACATAAGTTGAATTGTAGGAAACGACATTTTTCATGTCGTTAATTACAGGAAGGATGGAGNAATNNANGNATNAAAATGTACANGCAAAGTTTGAGNAGCGCTTAAAAGAGCTTCTGGCTGTNNNAAANAANAAAAAAAATGTGCTGGAATACCAGGAGATCAACGATTTCTTTTCNGANCTGTCTCCGGAGGAGGATCAGTTTGACAAGATCCTGGAGACGCTGGAGCAGAATGGCGTGGATGTGCTGCGCATCACAGAGGAGGACGACGTGGATGATGAGGAGATCATCCTGACGGAGGAGGACGATGTGGATGTGGAGGACATCGANCTTTCCGTGCCGGANGGGATCAGNATNGAGGATCCTGTCAGGATGTATCTGAAGGAGATCGGCAAGGTGCCGCTCTTNAGNGCNGAGGAAGAGATCGAGCTGGCTAAAAAGATGGAGANGGGNGATCTGGAGGCNAAGCAGCGTNTGGCGGAGGCNAATCTCAGACTGGTGGTCAGCATTGCGAAGCGNTATGTGGGNCGTGGTATGCTCTTTTTGGATCTGATCCAGGAGGGCAATCTNGGTCTGATCAAGGCGGTGGAAAAGTTTGATTACCGGAAGGGNTANAAGTTTTCGACCTACGCNACCTGGTGGATCAGACAGGCNATCACCAGAGCCATTGCNGANCAGGCNAGAACCATCCGTATTCCGGTGCATATGGTGGAGACCATCAATAAGCTGATCCGGGTGAGCAGACAGCTTTTGCAGGAGNTGGGGAGAGAACCTACCCCGGAGGAGATCGCGGAGCAGATGAACATGCCCGTGGAGCGTGTGAGAGAGATCTTAAAGATATCCCAGGAGCCGGTGTCTCTGGAAACACCCATCGGTGAGGAGGAGGACAGCCATCTGGGAGATTTCATACAGGATGACAATGTGCCGGTTCCGGCGGACGCNGCTGCCTTTACCCTGTTAAAGGAACAGCTTGTGGAGGTCCTGGGCACCTTGACGGAGAGGGAGCAGAAGGTCTTAAGGCTGCGGTTTGGATTGGATGACGGCAGAGCCAGAACTCTGGAGGAAGTGGGGAAGGAGTTTAACGTGACCCGTGAGCGGATCAGACAGATCGAGGCCAAGGCGCTCAGAAAACTGCGTCATCCCAGCAGAAGCCGGAAGTTAAAGGATTATCTGGATTGATGCGGCCTGTGACGTTATCCGAAAGACTTCGGACGGTAGCCGGTATGGTGACCAGAGGAAATGTGGTCTGCGATGTGGGCTGTGATCATGGCTTTACGGCGATCTATCTGGTGCAGAAGGGAATCAGTCCGAGAGCGCTGGCCATGGATCTTCGGAAGGGACCCTTAAGCGCAGCCGGAGAGCATATAGCGGCCTGTGGGCTGGGAGAGCAGATAGAGACAAGATTGTCTGATGGTTTACATAAGTATAAAATCGGGGAGGCGGATACCCTGATCTGTGCCGGGATGGGCGGTGGTCTGATGATGCGGATTTTGGCTGAGGAGAGGGAAAAAACTGATTCTTTTCGGGAGCTGGTGCTGCAGCCCCAGTCGGAGCTTCAGCAGTTTCGGCGGTTTTTGCGGGAAAACGGCTATCGGATCCGGGACGAGGAGATCCTCCTGGAAGAGGGCAAGTTCTATCAGGTGATACGGGCGGTGACGGATCGGGAGAGAGATTCTCAGCCGGGAAGTGTGGAAGCATCCGACAGGACAGATTTTGAATTATGTAAACTAGAAGACCGATATGGTCCGGTGCTGTTAAGAAAAAAAACGCCTGTTTTTTTATCGTTTCTGGAACGGGAGGAAGCCATATGTGAGCAGATTCTCACCCAGTTGCGCAGTCAGGGATTGGCGGATGATAAGAGAAGAGAGCGTTTCGAAGAAGTGGAGACGCAGCTGCAGGACTGTCGGCGGGCACGAGATTTGCCTATTTAGTTTACATAATGCATTACGGTTTACATAATAGTATTGCATAAAAGAGACGGAGAAAAGGAGGGGATTGCCTATGGTTACGATCAGGATCGGAGGAGAAGAGAAGCGCTATGAGGACGGCACCAGATATGAAGACATAGCGGAGGAGCATCAGAACAATTATGTCAGCCAGATCGCGCTGGTGACGGTGAATGGTAAGATCACTGAACTGATGAAGCGAGCGGACCGGGACTGTGAGCTGGAGTTCATTACCTATGGGGACGCTATTGGACACAAGACTTATGTGAGAACTGCGATCATGCTCATGCTGAAGGCGATCAAGGATGTGGCGGGCATGGAAGCGGCGGCCAATGTGAAAATAGAGTTTGCCATTGGTGCCGGGTATTACTGTGCTTTCCGTAACGGCCTGAAGCTGGATGCCAAGGTCATTGAACAGGTGAAAGACCGTATGGGCGAGCTGGTGGATATGGATCTTCTTGTGACGAAGAAGGCGTACCCGGCAGACGAGGCGGTGGCGCTTTTTGAGGAAAACGGGATGAAGGATAAGGTATCTTTGTTCCGCTATCGCAGAAGTTCTAACATCAACGTGTATTGCATGGGAGATTACTACGATTATTTCTACGGTTACATGATGCCGAGCACCGGCTATATCCGGCACTTTGACCTTTTTGCTTACGAGGAGGGCATGATACTGCTTTTGCCGGAATCGGAGGAGCCGGAGATTCTTCCGGAGTTTAAGCCTCGTAAAAAATTGTTTCAGACATTGCTTGCCACAGGAGAGTGGGGCAGGGAGTTGGGGATTGATACGGTAGGCGATTTAAATGATCAGATCTGCAGCGGCAGTATCTCCGATATGATCCTGGTACAGGAGGCGCTGCAGGAGAGGCGGATCGGTGAGATCGCCAGAGATATCGCCAGACGTGAGGGTGTGAAGTTTGTGATGATCGCAGGGCCCTCATCCTCCGGCAAGACTACCTTCTCCCACAGACTGTCCATCCAGCTCAGGACCTATGGCTTGAAACCCCATCCCATCGGGCTTGATAATTATTATCTGAATCACGATAAAACGCCTCTGGATGAAGACGGGAAGCCGGATTATGAGTGTCTGGAAGCTCTGGATGTGGAGCAGTTTAATCAGGATATGACGGCCCTTTTGGAGGGAAAGAGCGTACAGCTTCCCACCTTTAATTTTAAAACCGGAAAACGGGAATACAGCGGAAAAGAGACCTGTCTGGGGCCGGATGACATTCTGGTCATAGAGGGGATTCACGGATTGAATGAAAAAATGTCCTANTCTCTGCCGGCTGAGAGCAAATATAAGATTTATATCAGCGCCCTCACCACCTTAAATGTGGATGAGCACAACCGGATCCCCACCACGGATAACCGGCTGCTTCGCCGTCTCGTGCGGGATGCCAGAACCAGAGGCGCCTCGGCGGCAAGAACTATCTCTATGTGGGGCTCTGTCAGGAGAGGCGAGGAGAAATACATATTCCCCTTCCAGGAGGAGGCGGATGCCATGTTCAATTCGGCGATGCTCTATGAACTTGCGGTTATTAAACAGTATGCGGAGCCGCTTTTGTTCAGCATACAGAAGGGTGAGCCGGAGTATCATGAGGCAAAGCGGTTGTTAAAGTTCCTGGAATATTTCCTGGGAGTGAGCAGTGAAGAGCTGCCGAAAAATTCTCTTTGCAGAGAGTTTGTAGGGGGAAGCTGTTTTGAAGTTTAAGTTTTTAGATTAAGTAGAACAGATGATCGCGGCTGTACAGACGAAAGGGTACAGACGAGGAAAGTCCGGGCTCCATAGGGCAGGATGCCGGATAACGTCCGGTGGAGGCGACTCCAAGGCCAGTGCAATAGAAATAATACCGCCCGAAGTTTTGCGAAGCAATACTCCGGGTAAGGGTGGAATGGCAGTGTAAGAGACTACCGCCGTCACGGTAACGGGACGGGCTGTGTAAACCCCATCCGGAGCAAGACCAAACAGAGAGCGACAGGCCGGCCCGGTCTGCTTTCAGGTAGGTCGCTGGAGGGTCTCGGCGACGAGACTCCTAGATAGATGATCATTCACGACATAACCCGGCTTACCGTTCTGCTTATTTGCGTATTATGCAGGGGCACAGGGGAGAAATCCTCTGTGCCCCTGTGAAAGGTATTTGAGGACAAGGAGAGACCAGTGATTTCCTGTGGGAAAAGAAATAAAATAGCNNNAGTTATTATAATTTTNCTCNGNCTGTCTCTGCCGGCAGCGGAGGCGCAGGCGAAAGAGNCGTCTCTGCCGCCNCATCTGATCCGGACGGTGAGCGATCGGGATATTTACGAGGGCCTGGCGGCGCTTGAGCTGCTCCAATGTGCTGTTCTGGAAAAGGAGGATATGGAGGCGGCNCGTGGGAACGTGGAAAACTGTGTGGTGCGGGTGATCATGGGGAAGGCCTACGGCAGCGGCGTGATCTATGCCATGACGGCNGATGCGGTGATCATTGCCACAAACAGGCATGTGCTGGAGTATTGGGACGATGCGGAGGGGATTGTCTGGTTNCCGCAGGGGTATTTTATGAGCGCCANNTNCCTTGGCAGNGCCGGGAANTGTGATGTGGGATTTTTACAGGTGGAGAGCAGTGAGTTTGCGNTGGAGANCCTGCTTGCACTTCGNCATGTGGCGGTAGATGAGGAAAGCAGCACCGGNCCGGAGAGGGGAACGGCNGTTTTTTGCCTGGGCGCGGACCGNGAGGTGGAAGANATNCTGTATCAGGAAGCNGTGGTGGAGGANCCTGTCCGATACATCGAGGATTTTGACACTTATATGCTCTATGGCAGGGGATTTGCCAAGAAGGGAATGTCCGGCGGCGGCATCTTTGACGGCTGCGGATATCTGGTGGGGCTGTTTACCGGAGGCACAGACCGGAATGAAATAGCTGGGGTGCCTGCGAAAGACGTGGCAGNGGCGTACCGGGAAATCGTGGGGGAATAAAAGATATCTTTTTTGAGGAAGCTGTGGTATGATAGCAAGAAGGNTAAGAGGGAGGANNCTATGGCATTATTTCAGATNAGCAACGATAAGGTTACGATACAGGTGGACAGNCTGGGNGCNGANCTGAAATCCTTAAAGAGCCTGCCGGATGGCNGNGANTANATGTGGCAGGGGGATCCGGCCTATTGGGGACGGACTTCGCCGGTGCTCTTTCCCATTGTGGGTGGCTTAAAAGAAGGAAAATACCGGGTGGATGGCAGGGAGTATGCCATGGGACAGCACGGTTTTGCAAGAGATATGGAGTTTCGGNTGAAAAGTCAGGTGGCATCNGANATNTGGTTTTTTCTGGAATCCAATGAGGAGACNCTGCAAAAATATCCTTATCCGTTTTTGCTGGAGATCGGCTATGAGATCACGGAGCGCACAGTGGTGGTAAAATGGCGGGTGTGTAATCAGGCAAAGGAGCCTATCTGGTTNTCCATAGGCGGCCATCCGGCTTTTTTGTGTCCCATTGATCCGGGAACAGACCAGACCCAGTATCGGCTGGTGTTCGATGAGAAAAAGAAGCTGGTTTCCTCCTGTATCGAGGGAGGCCTGCTGGGGCGNGAGAAAAAGACCTATGCCCTGAGAGACGGCAAATTACCCATTNCNNCCGATCTTTTTGATAACGATGCGCTNGTCATAGAGGGAGAGCAGGCNCATAGTGTGGCGCTGGCGCGGCCTGACGGAAGACCTTATCTGACAGTTGACTTTGACGCGCCCCTGTTCGGAATCTGGTCGCCNCCGAAAAAGAAGGCGCCGTTTATCTGTATCGAACCCTGGTATGGNCGTTGNGACAGTGTAGACTTCGCGGGCGAGTTTAAGGAGCGGGAGTGGNGCCGGCAGCTATCGGGGGCAGTTTTCGAAGCGCAGTACCGGATCACGATCNCATGAGAATACATAAGGGAGGAAGGACATGGCACCGATAGTACAGTGCATGGGTCTGACTAAGACCTACGGAAGAAAAATAGCGTTAAATCAGATTTATCTGAATTTGGAGCGCGGCAGGATCATCGGACTTCTGGGACCCAACGGAAGCGGTAAGACTACGCTGATCAAGATCATGAACGGCTTACTTCGCCCTACGGCNGGNGAGGTGCTGATCAACGGGCAGCGGCCCGGTATCGANACCAAGCTGCGGATATCTTATCTGCCGGAGCGGACCTANCTGCATCCGGGGATGAAGGTGATCGAGATGGTGCAGTATTTTCANGATTTTTATCCCGATTTCAGGATAGAGCGGGCCTATGATATGTTGTCCAGACTGCAGATNCCGCCCCAGGAGCGCCTGAAGAATCTCTCCAAGGGNACCAAGGAGAAGGTGCAGCTTATTCTTGTGATGAGCCGGGATGCGGATCTCTATATTCTGGATGAACCGATCGCGGGGGTGGATCCCGCTTCCAGAGATTATATTCTCAACACCATTGTNGGNAATTATAATCGTAACGGCTCTATTTTGTTGTCCACGCATTTGATTGCGGATGTGGAGAATATTCTGGACGAGGTGGTGTTCATCAAATACGGCAGTATCGTATTGCAGGCCGGCGCGGAGCAGATCCGGCAGAATGAGCATAAATCTGTAGACCGCTTTTTCAGGGAGGTGTTCGCATGCTAGGGAAATTGATGAAGTATGAGTGGAAGGCCACCTGGAAGCTGCTGCTCTCGGCAAATCTGGTGACGGTGGTGATGACGATCCTGGCATGGTTCACGGTGCATGTGGTGGAGTATTCAAGTGATTTTGGCATGGTGGACTTTATGAGCGTGATCGTGATGTTCACTTATGTAGCCGGCATGTTTGTGGTGATGGTCGGCACATCGATCTATCTGATCCATCGCTTTTATACATCCACTTACGGGGATCAGGGCTATCTTTTGCATACTTTGCCGGTGGATACGCATCATATCATTATTGCTAAAGTACTTGTCAGCGCTATGTGGGTGCTGATCAATATTGGGGTCATTTATCTTTCCATCCTGCTGCTGATCGCGGGGCAGGAAGATATGTTGAAAAATATGATGGAGGGCTTCGTCAACTCCCTTGAATATCTGGGGGCGGAAAAAGCCACGTTTTTTGCGGGAATCATGACGGTGATCGCTTGTCTTTTTGATATATTTGCAAGAGTGCTGAAGGTGACTGCCTGCATTTCTCTGGGACAGCTTTCCTCCAATCATAAGGTGATGTTGTCCTTCGTCTGGTATTTTGTGTTTTATGTGGTGCAGCAGCTTTTCGAAGGGTTGTATGTCCTGCTCCTGTTTGCCTTTCACCAAAAACGCTCCTATGAGTATTACTTTTCGCTCTTTGAAAATCACTGGGAGGTTATGCTGCTTTCCGGGATCATCTACTGCGTGGTGTTTTATAACATAACATGGTATGTGATGAGCCGGAAATTAAACCTGGATTAAATAGAGGATGCGGATTGACATTGCATATAAAGTTTATGTTTAANTAAAATAACNATTGTAATAAAANAGAAAGGANGTGTGCAGATATGANAAAGATAGATATCGTCTCCGGTTTTTTGGGAGCCGGGAAAACGACATTGATNAAGAAGCTTTTGAAGGAGGCGCTGGCGGATACNAAGGTGGTGCTGATCGAGAATGANTTTGGAGAGATNGGCATAGACGGCGGCTTTTTGCAGGAGGCNGGNATTGAGATCAAGGAGATGAATTCCGGCTGTATCTGCTGCTCGCTGGTAGGTGATTTCGGCGCTTCTCTGAAGGAAGTGCTGGCGACCTATACGCCGGAGCGCATTTTGATCGAGCCCTCAGGNGTNGGAAANCTTTCTGANGTTATGAAGGCTGTGCAGGAGGCAATGACGGAGGAGGAGGTACAGCTGGGAAGCGCCGTTGCNGTTGTAGATGCCTGCAAATGTAAAATGTATATCAAGAATTTCGGCGAGTTCTTTGTCAATCAGATCGAACATGCCGGAACCATCGTTTTAAGCAGAACGGATAAACTCAGCGAGGAGAAGCTGGCGGCATGTGTGGAGATGATCAGAGAGCACAATGCGAA
The DNA here is from genome assembly GCA_014804565.1 of Lachnospiraceae bacterium. GTDB lineage: Bacteria > Bacillota > Clostridia > Lachnospirales > Lachnospiraceae > UBA3282. The sequence continues at coordinate 8,019 of JAAUZN010000021.1, read as the reverse complement.
GGCNACGATCATCACCACCCCTTGGGATGCACTGGACGGAAAGGATATTCTGGCCACCATAGAGGGAGCTGTGGATCTGGAAGCGGANTTGATGCAGGAGGTAATGGAGATGCAGGAGGNGCATCATCACCACGGGCCGGACTGTACCTGTGGCTGCCATGACCATGATCATGAGCATCACCATGACCATGAGGAGCACGAGCATCATCATCACGACGACCATGAAGAGCACGGGCATCACCATCACGACCATGAAGAGCATGAGCATCATCATCACGACCACGATGAGCACGAGCACCATCACCACGACCATGAGGAGCACGAGCACCATCACCACGACCATGAGGAGCACGAGCACCATCATCATCACGATCACGAGGGGCACGATCATCATCACCATCATGCGGACGAGGTTTTCACAAGCTGGGGGATGGAGACACCGGCCCTGTATCAGCGGGAAGAGATTGCACATATTCTGGAAGAATTGGATCATGAAGAAGAGTACGGTCTGGTGCTCCGGGCAAAGGGCATGGTGGCCGGTGCGGACGGCGGCTGGATCTACTTTGATTATGTGCCGCAGGAGAGCAATGTCAGAGACGGTAAGCCCGGTGTGACGGGAAAATTCTGCGTCATCGGCTCCAAGCTGAATGAAGAGAAGCTGACAGAGCTCTTTCGCAAGTGATGGAAGGGAGAGATCGATATGAAACCGGTCTATATGATCAATGGATTTTTGGAGAGCGGAAAGACAGANTTTATCATGTATACGNTGGCACAGCCCTATTTTCANACGCGGGGAAAGACCCTGCTCATTCTCTGCGANGAGGGNGANAATGAGTACGATGCGGCGCTTTTAAAGCAGAGCCATACGGTGCTTGAGCTGATCGAGGAGGAGAGNGAGTTTGCGCCTGACNNGCTGATNGAGCTGGAAAAGAAGCATAAGCCGGAGCGCATTATCATCGAATATAACGGCATGTGGAATTATAAGGAGATGAAGCTCCCCTGGCACTGGAAGATAGAGCAGCAGATCACCACCATCAATGCGGCTACTTTTCCCATGTATTTTACCAATATGAAGTCTNTGCTCGCGGAGCAGATCCGTAAGTCTGAGCTTATCATCTTTAACCGCTGCGACGGGGTGGAGGATCTGGGCAGCTATAAGAGGAATGTGAAGGCCATCAATCCCAAGGCGGAGATCATTTTTGAGGGTGAAAACGGGGAGATCAACGAGATTCTGGAGGAGGATCTGCCCTATGACCTAAAGGCACCGGTCATTGANTTNAATAACGAAAGTTATGGAATATGGTATCTGGATTCNCTGGATCATTTGGAGCGGTATGAGGGGAAGACCATTTCCTTTGTNGGGATGGTNNTNAAGCCGAAACAGTTNCCGAAAGGGTATTTTGTGCCGGGACGCATGGCGATGACCTGCTGTGCGGAGGATATGGCGTTTCTGGGATACGCCTGCGAGTATGAGAAGACAGATGCGCTGGAAAACCAGCAGTGGGTGAAGGTTACCGCTCAGGTGGAGAAAGCGTATTTCGCGGATTACGAAGGAGAAGGGCCGGTGCTTCATGCGCTCAGCGTGGAGCAGGCGAAGGCACCGAAAGAGGAAGTCATCAGTTTTGTGTGAAAGGTTTTCGTTTTATGTTTGACTACAACGGATTTCAGTGGTTGTTTTTCTTTTATTTCTATTGCTTCGGAGGCTGGTGCTTTGAGTCAGCCTATGTGTCGTTACGGACGAGAAAATGGGTAAACAGGGGCTTTATGCGGGGNCCCTTTCTGCCGCTNTATGGCAGCGGAGCGACTATGATGCTGGTGGTTTCCATGCCCTTTCAGGATAATGTGCTGCTTACATACATAGCAGGNGTTATTGGCGCTACCGCTTTAGAGTATGTGACGGGAGTTGTCATGGAGGCTCTCTTTCAGGTCAGATACTGGGATTACACGGAAAGGATCATGAATTTTCAGGGCCGGATCTGTCTCAGATCCTCGGTGGCGTGGGGGTTTCTTACGATCCTGATGACCCGGGTGATCCATCGGCCGATCGAAAGTCTGATGTACGCCATGCCGGAGCAGGTTCTGCACTATGTCACGGTTGTGCTCACCATCTATATCGTGGCNGATTTTACTCTTTCCTTCAAGGCGGCTCTGGATCTGCGGGATATCATGGTCAAGATCGCGAGAGCGAAGGAGGAGCTGGGGCGGATGCAGAAACGACTGGATGTGCTCATAGCTTTCAGTAATGATGAAAAGGAACAGAAGCAGCTTGACAGAGAGGAGCGCAGAGAACTGCGGATGAACGATCTGACAGCGGCTCTGGAACAGAAATTTGCTATTTTGAAAGAAAAGCTCTTAAGCAAACCCTTGGCTTACGGGGAGAGTGTCAGGGAAGAGATCGCAGAACTGCGCGGCAAATTCAGCTTCTACCGGGAAGAGCAGAGAGAAGAGGGAAAGCTTCTGGATTTTTTCAAGCGTGATATGATCCGAAATAANCCTTCCATGAGGTCTGAGACCTATGGAAGCGCCTTTGAAGANCTGCGTAAGATCGCAAACAACCAGGAAAACTAAAAGATATGCTTTCAGTCCCCCCGCAGGGAGATATAGCGGGGGGATTTTTTTTGGCCTGCCCGGATAGAATCCATAAGCTGGTCCATAAGCTGGCTTTCCATCAGCTCAAAATTCCGTGATTTGCGGCGCAGCAGAGCCAGAAATTTATTATAGACCCAGAAGGAATATACCAGTATGCTGTTTGCCCGGCCCAACTTTGCCTTTGTGGTGTGGGTATAGTGTCGTCCGCCGATCAGAGTGGTCTTGCCTGCACGGATGTAGCGGATCAGCTCTGTCTCGGAGGTGATATTCTCCTGCAGAATGGTATATCCGAAACCGGCGCAGTTCTTTTTGTGAGAATCGCTGCCGCCGAAGCAGGGCAGGTTGTATTTTTTGGCAAGCGCCATGGCCCGCATATTGGAATCTGCATCCTCACAGGCATTGTATCCCTCCACGAAGTCAAATTTTCGGTAGATATGATCCAGAAACTTTCCGTGGAATGTGTTACAGAGACTTAAGAACTTTTCGCCGCAGGGATGGGCAGGGCCCAGAATACCGCCGTAAAAATGCACGATCTCTATGAGCAGGATCAGGGGCAGCCCCCTAAGCTCCAGAATCGGCAGATTAACACCGGTAGGCATGATGACAAGCATATGTCCGGCATTTATGGTGTCGTACTCTATGCCTTTTAATACTACAAAATCTTCCGGCTTTTTTTTCAGCTTTTTATAATAGCGGTAGGCCTTGTAGGAGTTGTGGTCCGTGATGAGCATCCCCTGGTAGCCCTTCTGCTTTAAGATAGCAATGTTTTCCAGCAATTCTAACTTGCCGTCAGGTGANCCTTCTTTTGTGTGACAGTGCATGTCCAGTTTCATAGCAATTCCTCTTTTATCATTATTCCCTATCTATTTTACCCTGTTTTTAGTGGAAAAGCCACTGGTTTTTTCAGGATAACTGATTTTAAGGGTATAACCCGGACAAAGTCTCATATATTGTAATGAGACAAGGAGGGGATGTGAATGCAGGGAGAAGAGATTCTTCGTATGTTTCCGGAAAAGAGCAGATACAGATGGCAGGAAGCCGCCAAAGCGGCGGAGAAGCTGCAGGAGATCCGGCTTCGTGCAGATATGCCGTTGTCTATATTAGTGGATGATCGGGAGCGTTTTCTGGATCCCCATGGAAAGATCGTGGACAGGCAGGAGTGTGCGGCAAGGCCTACGGCCGGAGAACTGGAGGAGATCTTAGCGCATTTGTGTCAATATTCCATCTATGCNTATGCGGATGAGATACGGCAGGGCTTTCTGACCGTACAGGGCGGTCACAGAGTGGGACTGGCAGGGCAGGTGATCCTGGAGGAGAACAGCCGTATACGCAATTTGAAATACATACGTTATTTAAATATTCGTATCGCACATGAAAAAATCGGGGTGGCGGCACCTCTGCTTCCTCACCTGTATAACAGTGTGGGACAGGTACGCAATACCCTGTTGATCTCCCCGCCGGGCTGTGGCAAGACTACCATGCTGCGGGATATGATCAGAAGTCTTTCCGACGGGACCAGATATGGAGCGGGAGTGAATGTCAGTGTAGTGGATGAGCGATCTGAGATAGCAGGCAGTTATCTGGGGGTCGCCCAGAACGATGTGGGAAGCCGTACCGATGTGTTGGACGGATGCCCGAAAAACGAGGGTATGATGATGCTGATCCGCGCTATGGCGCCTCAGGTACTGGCAGTGGATGAATTGGGAAGTCTGGAGGACATACAGGCTTTGCGGATGGCAAGCGGATGCGGATGCAGACTGCTCGCTACCATCCACGGCGGGTCTCTGGAGGAAGTCTGGAATAAAAAATACATGCGTTATGTAACGGAGGACAGCCTGTTTGAAAGATATGTGGTGCTTGACAGAGCACATGGTGTGTGCCGCATAGCGGGGATCTACGACGGGGAGGGAAACCATGTATAGGCTGGCAGGGGTTCTCTTTATTTTAGCCGGATGCATCGGGTGGGGGAATGGCAAGATCGGGCAGGAGCGGGATCGGATCAGGCATCTGCGCCTGCTGATGCAGATTCTTGACCGGATGCAGAGCGAGATTGCCTACGGGAAACATACCCTGCCGGAAATCTGCCTGCTCCTGACCACGATCAAGGAGGAGAGCTACAGCGCCTGCTTCCGGCGAATTTATGAGCGGAGTACAGAGGGAGACGGCACAGGCATTCCTCAGATATGGAAGGAGGAGTTCCTGGACTGTCTGGGTAAATTGCCTTTGCAGGAGGAGGAGAGGGAGACGGTGTTGGCTCTCCCCGATCATCTCTGCTTTCGGGAGGGGGAAAGGCAGGCCGACAGTATCGGACAGGCAGGGGCGTTTCTGGCGGAGAGATGCAGGCGGGCTGAAGGAACCTACGAGAACAGATCGAAAATGATACGCAGCGTCAGTATTCTGACGGGATTGCTGTTGGCGATCCTTTTGTTGTGATGGGAATAACAGGGGAGGACAGATGAGCGTAAGTCTGATTTTCAAGATAGCGGCAGTTGGCATCTTGGTCACAATATTAAATCAAGTTTTAAAACATAGTGGAAGGGAGGATCATGCCTTTCTGATCAGCCTTGCTGGGTTAATTCTTGTTTTAACTTGGATCATACCGTATATATATGACTTGTTTGTGATGATGCAGCAGCTGTTTGAACTATGAGAGGCGATTGAATCTAAAGATTCAATCACGAGCACTGCTTCGCAGGCTCGGTATGACGGGAGGAAATGGTATGGATATGGTGAAAGCCGGTATGATCGGAGTTGTGGGGGTATTGTTTGCTGTCTCGCTCAAGAGCTATAAAGCAGAATACGGCATTTATGTGGCTCTGGCGGTCTGTCTGGTCATTTTAGAGTGTATCACCCGTTATTTTATGCAGATATTATCCGGCATGGAGCAGCTTCGGGGATATTTGCAGGAAAATTACAGTTATCTGGCCCTGCTGTTAAAGGCGGTGGGAGCCACCTATGCCTGCGAATTCTGTGCCGGGATCTGCAAGGATGCGGGCTACGGCGGCGTGGCAGGGCAGGTGGAGATGCTGGGGAAGCTTTATATTCTTTCCATGGGGATGCCTGTACTGCTCTCTCTGATGGAGCGTATACAGGGGATCGCAGGCTAGTATGGATGGCAGAAGGATTGCTTTGGGTAAAGGAGGAAAGCGATGGGAACTCAGGAAGGTTCACTTTTATGGGAGCAGATGGATATGGGCGCCATCGCAAGGGATTTTGACAGACTGTTTCCCGGGTTTTCCTTTGATGGGGAAGCGGTGTTTGCGGACATCGTGCAGGGGCATCTGTGGGAGGCGGTAAAAAAGCTGGCTGGCGGGTTGTCCGGCGCTCTTTTGTTTCAGAGGGGGGAGTTTCGCACTTTATTCTTCACTATTCTGGTGCTGGGTGTGGCAGCGGCTCTCTTTTCCAATTTTGCGGATCTGTTTCAGGACCATCAGGTTTCGGATCTGGCATTCTATTTCATTTATCTGCTGCTGATCGCAGTACTGTTAAAGTTTTTTACGGATACGGCGGGAACAGTGCGTGAGATCTTACAGAATGTGACAACCTTTATCCGGCTGTATATTCCAACCTATATTCTGGCTGTTGGAAGCGCCTCCGGCGCAGCTTCGGCTTCAGCCGGTTATCAGCTTCTTCTGGTTGTGGTTTATCTGATCGAGTGGGGGTATCTTACGCTTTTACTGCCCTTTGTCCATGTCTATGTCCTTTTGACGGTGATCAATGGGATCTGGACGGGAGAAAAGCTCGCTCTGCTCCTGGAACTTACACAGAAGGCTGTCGGAGGAAGTATTAAGGCCTCTCTTTGGCTGATCACCGGCTTCAGTCTCTTACAATCAATGGTATCGCCTGTTATTGATTCGCTGCAGTACTCGGCAGTGAAGCGGGCAGTCTCCGCCATGCCGGGGCTGGGAGATCTGACAAAGGGAATGTTTGAGATGGTGATGGGATCTGCCGTTCTGGTGAAAAACAGCCTGGGACTCTATATGATGCTGGCGCTTATGGCGCTCTGCGCTGTTCCGCTCTTAAAGCTTGCCCTGACAGCCTGTGTGATCAAGCTGAGTGCTGCGCTGATCGGCATCATAAGCGATAAGCGGCTGACGAACTGTGTGAGCCGGATGGGGGAAGGCAGCCTGATGCTTCTGAAAATGGCAATGACTTCCGTGGGTATGTTTGTGATCCAGGTGGCCATCATTACCTTTTCGACAGGACAGGCCATGCACTGAAAGGGGTGGCNGTATGNTNAAGACCATACGNGAGATCGGGATATTTATGATCGCGGCGCAGGCCGTGGTACACTTTGCNCCGGGNNTNCGNTANGAGAAGTATATNAAATCAATATCGGGTGTTATAATATTNCTTCTTTTTTTAAAACCGTTTTTACANCTGTCCGGNGGAANGTGGGAGGANCCNGAGCNGATNNTTNCTNANATGGCNGAATTGACANANATGCCNGNTNTTCCGGAANNGNNGCAGATAACNAGTGCGACAGATGCGGCAGCTGNNCGGATGGAGGANGAGATTCAGAANTTGTTAAATCAGGAATTAGCGGAGGAGAACCGTTATGTGAAAANGGTNNTTGTGCNNTTNGGAGAAGGNCAGTCGNTGATANAGGAAGAACAGNTGCCNTTCGTGGAGGTCTNGATCGGACANAAAGANGAAAANNGCCTGATNGTNGTGGANGAGATNACNNTNGGTGAGACNGCNGANTCGGAAAAGNNGGAGGAAGAGCAGGNTTATCGNCAGAGATTTGCCGGNCTTTTNGGAATNCCNGAGNAGAACGTGGAGGTGAGANTGGATGGGAGAGGGTAAAGCCTTTNTGGAGCGTATTTGGGGTAAAAAGAAACTCCGAAAGGATCAGTGTGTCATTCTGGTATTGATCGGTATGTTGTTTTGTGTGATCTCGCTGCCCGTGAAAAAAGAAAAAACACAGTCCGATGTATCGGACACCTCCGGCGTTATGATCGATAACGAACAAACGTTCTATCCTGAAAAAGGAAGTGAAGATTATATTTCCGGCTGGGAAGAGAAGCTGGAGGAGAGTCTTCGTTTCGTGGAGGGCGCCGGAAAAGTACGGGTGCTCATTACATTAAAGGAATCTGAGGAACAGGTGCTGGCCAGGGACGGCACCCTGGAGAGTCAGGAGACTGTGGAGACGGATGCTTCGGGGGGAAACCGTCATGTGGTGGAGAGCCGGGAGGAAAAGAGCGTTATCCGCACGGTGGATGACAGAGGGCAGGATGTACCTCTGGTGGTCAAGACAGTGGCGCCCTGTGTAGAAGGCGTAGTGGTGATAGCTCAGGGGGCGGATCAGGCACAGGTACGCAGGGACATAATCGAAGCGATTCAGGTATTATTTGATATAGACATGAATAGAATAGCAATAATTAAAATGAAAACAAATAATCAGTGAAGGGGAGAAGAAATTGAAAAATA
>JAAUZN010000020.1 GCA_014804565.1 Lachnospiraceae bacterium | reverse complement strand
ATTTATTCTGGTCAATATGGTGCTGTCCGCTATTTTCGATAAAGACGGGGAGGGTAACATGCTATGACATCCATTGCCAAAAAAATCTACATAGCTCTGATCGTTCTTTTCCTGTATGCTCCTATAGGCACCCTTATGGTGCTGTCCTTTAACCGGAGCAAGACCAGAGCGAAATGGGGCGGCTTTACCCTGAAATGGTACGCAGCGTTGTTCCAGAATGAGGAGATTCTGCGGGCCCTTTTCAACACGCTGCTCATCGCGCTTTTGTCCGCTCTCGCCGCTACGATCATCGGCACGGTGGCCTGCATCGCTATGACCGGCATGAAACGAAGGACAAAGACAATCCTCATGGGGATCACCAATATTCCCATGCTGAATGCGGAGATCGTCACAGGTATCTCCTTAATGCTGCTCTATATCAGTCTGGGGATCCGGTTCGGCTTTGGCACTATATTGCTGTCCCACATTACCTTTAACATCCCCTATGTGATCCTGAGCGTTATGCCCCGCATGAAGCAGTTGAATCCCAGCGTCTATGAGGCGGCGCTGGATCTGGGTTCCTCCCACCTAAACGCCTTTTTCAAGGTGGTATTCCCTGATCTGCTTCCCGGTATCCTTTCCGGATTCCTCATGGCATTCACGATGTCTCTGGACGATTTCATCATCACCCATTTCACCAAAGGCGTTGGTGTAGATACCCTGTCCACAAAGATTTACACTGAGATCAAGAAGGGAATCAAGCCGGAAATGTATGCGCTCTCCGCGCTGATCTTTATGACAGTGCTGCTGTTGCTTATTTTGATCAACCTTTCACCGGACAAGAAATCGCCGCTCCACAGCAGCGATCAAAGAAATAAAAAGGAAAAACTATGAAACAAAACACAATTGTTAATATAAAAAGAACAGCGCTCCTGCTATCGCTTTTGACCGCAGTCATCCTGACCGGCTGCAGCTCCTCTGATAAGGGCGTAAACGGTCAGGTCATTGTCTATAACTGGGGAGAATATATCGACCCTGAGACGCTCCGCATGTTTGAAGAAGAAAGCGGCATCCGGGTGATCTACGATGAGTTTGAGACGAATGAGAGCATGTATCCCAAGGTGGAATCCGGAGCAGTGGCATATGATATTGCCTGTCCATCTGATTACATGATCAGCCGGATGATAGAAAACGGTATGCTTGCGGAGATTGACTACGACAAGATCCCCAATGCCAAAAAAAATATCGGCGCACAATATTATGAACAGGCCAGAGGATTTGATCCCGATAACAAATATGCGATCCCCTACTGCTGGGGGACTGTGGGTATCCTCTACAATCAGACCATGGTGGAGGAACCTATCACCCGCTGGGAGCAGCTCTGGGATGAAAAATACGCTGACAATATTCTGATGCAGGATTCTGTCAGAGACGCATTTATGGTGGCTGAAAAGCTAAACGGATTCTCCATGAACACTCTGGATCCTGCCGAACTGGAAGTCGCCAAAAATGCCCTGATCAGACAAAAGCCTCTGGTACAGGCCTATGTCGTAGATCAGGTACGTGACAAGATGATCGGCGGCGAGGCCGCCATAGGCGTTATTTACTCCGGCGAGGCCATCTATACACAGCAGGAAAATCCGGATCTGGTCTATGTGATCCCTGAAGAGGGCACCAACGTATGGATCGATTCCTGGGTTATTCTAAAGAATGCGCCCAACAAAGAAAACGCGGAAAAATTCATTGATTTTATGTGCCGGGCTGATATCGCCCTCAAAAATTTTGAATATATTACCTACTCCACACCAAACACTGCCGCAAGAGAATTGATCGAAGATGAAGAGATCAAAAACTCCGAGATTGCCTTCCCGGATCTGTCCCAATATGATAATCTGGAAACCTACGTGTATTTGGGCGAGGACGGGGATGAATTCTACAACGAACTTTGGAAAGAAGTGAAGTCGTACTAGGCTGGCGTTAAAAAGGCATCCCGTTGGGGATGCCCTTTTCATTGTAAACTATCCATTTCTATTTCCGCCGTTTTCACATCCAGATTTGTCTTTAAATCCTCGACATTCATTATGATCCAAAAATAATACTTCTTTCCGTCTACTTCATTTATCAGAATAACATCATCTACGGGCTCTGCATTGATCTTCATTGAAGAAATCCGTTCATCGGTGGATACGCCCCATGCCGGCGCTCCTTCCAGTTTACGAACACCCTCACGCCGCATTGTATATACAATGTCTTTTTTAATCGTGTCCTCTGTAGTCCAGTTGTCACGGCTTCCTGCCCAATTATACAGTATGCGCATATCTCCGAGACAATAATACAGATCATCCTGCTTATAAAAATCAAATTCAGCAATAGCTTCTTCGTCTTCTTTAAAATATACAAATATTTTTTCTCCAGCCTGTATACGATAAATTTCTTCCCACTCATCATGATTTCCGGTTCTCTTTACATATGCTATCTCTTCTTCCAAACACTTTTCCATATCATCGTATCCTATATACCCACCAATACCATTGGAATAGAAAGAAGCGTAATAATTATTACCCCCAAAAGCTTTTCCCAGCTCAGTCTCTATAGAAACTTCTTTCTGCCCAATTGCCAGCAATACGATAAACATCACAATGCTTACAACATCTAATATCGTCACCCGGGTAACTTTCCACTTGGGATTGATTACTAACATTACAATAAGCACAATGTATGCGATCAATAAAAAAGGCAGACTATAATAGAGTATATTCCTGATCTTTATCGCATCCCCATATTTTGCCAATGTATCACTTACTGCACACATAAAGAATATTAGTATGATTGAAAACACTATGATCCTTATCACTTTTACGCTTTTTTTCATTTTTCCTTCACCTCACTCGGCAAACCAAAAAAGCAATTACCACCGCGCCACATACAATGATCGCGATAATAATTGCCCTAATAGTTACATTAACGACACTCTAAAACAGCATCAATTCTCCTGCGCTCCTCCTCCGTAAACGTAAGGTTGGAGAGCATCCCAATATTATCAAGGATCTGCGCCGGTTTTGATGCACCGATCAAAACACTTGTGATATCGCCGTCCCGAAGAATCCACGCCAATGCCATCTGTGCCAGACTCTGCCCACGCTCTTTTGCGATAGCAGAAAGATTTCTGACCTTCCGAATCGTCTCCTCATTGACCGCATCCTCTTTCAAGAAACGCCCATCAGTGCGGATGCGGCTGTCCTTCGGAATGCCGTCTATATACCGGTCTGTGAGAAGTCCCTGCGCCAGCGGACAAAAGGTGATGACGCCAATACCATGAGTGGCCGCATAATTTTTTAAACCATCCTTCTCAATCGTCCTGTCAAACATAGAATATTTTCTCTGGTTGATGATAAAAGGCGTTCCCATCTCCTGAAACAGGGAAGCGATGGCAATGGTCTGTTCTTTGTTATAATTGGAGATCCCCACATAGAGCGCCTTGCCGCTCCTTACGATTCCGTCTAACGCCCGTGCCGTCTCCTCGATCGGCGTTTCCGGATCAGGTCTGTGATGGTAGAAGATATCCACGTATTCAAGGCCCATACGCTTCAGACTCTGATCCAGACTTGCCACCAGATTTTTTTTACTGCCCCAGTCTCCGTAAGGCCCCGGCCACATATCATAACCGGCCTTTGTGGACACGACAAGCTCATCCCTGTATTTCCCAAGTCCTGCCTGCAAAATACGTCCGAAATTCTCCTCCGCCGCACCATAGACAGGCCCGTAATTATTCGCCAGATCAAAATGCGTAATGCCGTTATCAAATGCCGTATAGCACATGGCCTGCATATTATTAAAATCTGCATTGGAACCAAAATTATGCCATAAGCCCAGAGAGACCGCCGGGAGCTTCAGTCCGCTTCTTCCGCATCTGTTATACTGCATGGTATCATATCGCTTTTCATTTGCCTCATACATAAAAAGCTACCTCTTCTCACTGTTTATTGATATCCTCTTCCAATTTGCCGGCGAGAACAATCGTCTGTTCCAGTATCTTCTGGATCCGGTTGACATTTCCCATATTTCTTTTTGCTACATCATTCGCTTCTTTTATAGAAGCGATAATGGAGACAAGATGCTCGGTAATGGTATTTAAAGTATTCTTGATCGCAGTTGCAGAATCGCCGCTGTCCTTTGCCAGCTGCCCCATCTCATTGGCAACTACGGCAAATCCTCTGCCGGCCTCACCACTGCGCGCCGCCTCAATAGACGCATTCAATGCAAGCATATTGGAACGGGAGGCATTCTTGCTGACATTATTTACCACCTCAACTGCATCGTGTACATCACCCTCGACACCATTTGCCATCCTGTCCATTTCCGTCAGCTTATGAAACAAATTCTCAATTCCGCCAACGACCGTCTGAATAGCTTCGTCAACAGATTTAACCGAGTCTTGAAATTGAGTCGCTATCCCCGCCATCCGCTTCTTCAAATCAACAGAGTATGTACAGCTCACACATCCAACGACTGTCCCGCCATCCCTGATCGGTATTAAGTCTCCTTCAAACGCCTCACCCATAACTTCTTCCGGCAATAGATTATGCTTCGTTTTTCCGGTTCTGATCGCTTCATCTAGCGCACCGCTCGGGTCTACAAATCTCTCACCCACACTCAATATAGGGGACGCACCCTCCGGAAGAGAATACCCCTGTACGACCCCATCCTTGTCCAATACTGTTATATATACATCGTGATTGCAAATCTGCCTGATGATCGGCAGTAAATTAACGATCTGAGTCAACTGTTCATTTGCCATGGGAAAACCTCCTTATTTTCTCTTATTGTATCAGACTTTTGCCAACACAACAAGATACACCATTGCGTTTTCCTCTCTTTCCTTCCCATCACAAAGTTTCATTCATACTCCCTGTTCGATACCCCATCAGATCCATCGTGATATAAGTGAATCCGTATTCCTTGAATTTTTCTATGATCTTGCTTCTGTTTTCCTCCGCCATAAGCATGCCAAACTCCCCCGGTTCGGTTTCGATCCTTGCCATCATACCGTGAATACGCACCCGAACCTGCCGGAATCCCATATCCAGCAGAAGCTGTTCCGCCCGATCTACCATATTCAATTTTTCTTCCGTGATGGTCTCCCCATAGACAAACCGGGATGCAAGACAGGCAAAGGACGGTTTCTCCCAGGTGGGCAGTCCTAAATATCTTGACAATGCCCGAATATCCGCTTTCGTCAAATCACATTCCCGCAACGGACTCTTGATGCCCAGTTCCGCCACCGCCAGAAGCCCCGGCCGATAATCTCCGTTGTCATCCAGATTTGATCCCTCGGCAATATGTTCCATTCCGTTTTCCTCTGCTATCATCCGGATCCTCTTAAAAATCTCTCTTTTACAGAGATAACAGCGGTTCTTTGGATTTTGTGCAAATCCTTCTATCTTTAATTCCTCTGTCTCACATATAAACTGCCTGATCCCTTCCTTCTCGCAAAACGCTGTCGCCTCGTCGAATTCCCTTTTCGGGAAAGAACAGGAGCTCGCTGTCACAGCAATGACTTTATCTCCCAAAGCATCCGCGGCAGCCTTTAGTAAGAACGTAGAGTCAACACCACTGGAAAAAGCTACTGCCACAGAATGAAGCTCTTTTAAATAATTCTTTAAATGCTCCAACTTCTCCATCTGTTCTCTTGTGATCTGCTCCATATCCCTATCACTCCCTTTCTATTCCGCCCAGATCTTTTACCACTTCCCCGGCAATGATCAAGCCGGCCACAGACGGCACAAACGCCACGCTTCCCGGAACATCTCCGCGCTCCGCGCCCTCATGTTTTATGGGTTCCTCTTCCGAATATACAACCTTTAATTTCTCAACNCCGCGTTTTTTNAATTCTCTCCGCATGACCTTTGCNANAGGACACATTTTTGTCTGATAAATATCCGCAACNAGAAACCGGCTGCCGTCTAATTTATTCCCNGCGCCCATACTGCTGATAACAGGCACATTTTTCTCCTGTGCCTTCATGACCAGTGCGATCTTCGCAGTAACCGTATCTACCGCATCTACAACATAATCGTATTCCGCAAAAGGAAAATCCTCTGCGTTTTCTGGCAGGAAAAAACAGTTGNGTATATTCACATCCGCATCCGGATTGATCTCCAGAATCCGCTCCTTCATCACCTCTGTCTTATATCTTCCTATTGTTTTTCGTGTGGCTATGATCTGCCGGTTCAGATTGGTCAGNCATACCTTATCACTNTCGANCAGATCAANTGCNCCCACGCCGCTTCGAACAAGGGCNTCACAGACATATCCTCCCACCCCTCCGATTCCNAACACTGCAACTCTTGCATCGGACANCTTCTCCATCGCCTCTTTTCCAAGCAATAATTCNGTTCTTGAAAACTGTGTCAACATCNTTCCTCCGTCATACTGCCCACTGCCATAGGAGCAATAAAACCGCCGCCTGTAAGCCTGTGTTCATTGTACAGGGCAATCCTCCCTTGACAACCTCCTCATCCACCTTCTTCACCAGAGTATCCATTTCTTCCTGGTTCAAAGGTTTATCCGACTCATAAGTAGCGATATTGGCTTTCAACTGCTCCATATTGGACATACCGGACAGCACCATCGTCACGCCGGGAATACTCTGCAGGAAACGAAATGCCCAACCGGGAATTGTTTCCTCCGGGCGCATGGACTGAAATACTACAGTCAATTCCTCTGCATCTACATTATCAATTTTTCCAATAGGTGTCAAACTCCATGAATTGTATCATAGCAGACGATATTCCTTACATCACCCACAATCTAAACGCCCCTTATTTTACTGAAAGAAAGCAACGATTTCCTTCATCCTATTTTCCTGCTTTACATGAAATGGACAACGAGTTTCGCAGTGTCCGCACTGCGCACAAGCATCCGCCTTAATCTCCAGATTGCGGTAATGCTCTGCCGCCATAGAATCTCCATTTCTGGCAAGGTCATAATATTTATTGATAATGCCAATATCAAGTCCCATGGGGCATGGCTTGCAATGATTGCAGTAAACACATTTTCCAACAGCCTCCGCAGGACTAAAGGAACCAATCACAGAATAATCTTTTTCCGCTTCTTCGGCACCAAAAAATCCCAACAAATGCTCCACCTGTGCCACACTGGACATTCCTGGCAGCACTGTCAATACACCAGATCTGTCCAGCGCATATTGAATGCACTGATACTGTGTCAGCGCCTTTCCAAAGGGAGAGATCGCCGCATTCAGCAACTGGCCGCCGGAAAAAGGCTTCATGACAGAGATGCCGATTCCTTCTGTTTCACAGCGGCTGTAAATAGCAGACCTCTCATCCACAGAACCCTTGGCATATTCCCCCTTTTGATAGTCATAACCCGGATTCAACGAAAACATCAGCATATCCACAGACACTTCATCCAATACCCTCTGGATTGTAGCCGGGGTATGTGAGGACAGACCNATGTGTTTTACAACTCCCTGCTCCTTCATCCTCATCAAATATGAGAGCGCACCATTTTTCTGGTATTCCTGCCAGTCAGACAATTCGTCAATACAGTGGATAAAACCATAGTCAATATAATCTGTTTTCAGCTGTGCAAGCTGCCACTCAATGCTACGCCGGATTGTTTCTCCATCTGTACTCCATCCATATGTTCCCGAAGCATAATTTGCACCAAAGTGAATCTGATAAAACACATTCTTTCTCACTGCGCCAAGCGCATTCCCAAAATAGGGGAAAGTCCTGCTCTCCGCTGTAGCAAGGTCATAATAATTGATGCCGCCTTCATAGGCTCTTTGTATTGTTGTAACAGCATCCTTTTCACTTGCTTCCGCTATGTAAGAAGTTCCAAACCCCAAAACACTGATCTTGTCACCGGTTCTCCTGTTAATCCTATATTCCATCTTTTTGGCCTCCATTTTATAATGTATTATCAATGATCAAAATGTGCGGAAACTTCTTTCAGATTTTGTATAATAGGCAAATGCTGTGGACATACCCTCTCACACTGGCCACATCCAATACAGTCATTCGCTCTGCCAAACTTCTCTGCCAAAATATCGTAATTCGTGAAGTTGACTGTCCAGCCCTTCTCCTCAAGATGCTCCCTCATATCCTCATTGTACAATGAGAAATACTGTGGAATGGCAATCTTCTTTGGACACCCCTCAGTACAGTAAGAACAACCGGTACAAGGTATGGCAATCTGCCCATTAATGATATCTGCTGCCTTGTAGCACAGTGATATTTCCTCATCTGTAAGAGGCCTGAAATTTTCCATATAACTGATATTGTCCTCCATCTGCCCGATGTTTGACATTCCGGAGAGTACCACCATTACATGATCAAGGGATGCTGCAAAACGGATTGCCCAGCTCGGTACAGACATATCTGCATCATGATCCTTAAACAGTTTCTCAGCCGCCTCGGGAACACGCGCCAATGTGCCGCCTTTGACAGGTTCCATAACGATGACAGGTTTGCCGTGTTTTACAGCAACCTCATAGCATGCGCGTGACTGCACCCATTCGCTCTCCCAATCCAGATAGTTGATCTGCAGCTGGACAAATTCCATTTCAGGATGTTTCGTAAGTATCTCGTCAAGCAGTTTTGCGGAATCGTGGTAAGAAAATCCGGCATGTTTCACAAGTCCCTGTGCTTTCTTTTCCAAAAGCCAGTTAAAACAATCGAATTTTTCGTATTTCGGCAGCATGGAACTCTCGATGCCGTGCAGCAAATAATAATCAAAATATCCGGCGCCAGTTTTCTCAAGCTGCGATTGAAAGATTTTATCCCGTTCTTCCAGCGAGTTGAAAAATCCGGCGTGAAGCTTTGTTGCAAGCGTAAAGCTATCCCTTGGATACCGGTCAACCAAGGCAGTCTTTGCTACACCTTCGCTGGCAAAGGCATTATACATCAAGGCAGTGTCAAAATAGGTAAATCCTTTTTCCATAAACAAATCCACCATCTTTTTAACCTGCTCAATGTCTACATCGGCAGCATTTGTTTTGTCCAGTACCGGCATACGCATTAAACCAAAACCAAGTTTTTTCATGTTGTTGTCCCTCCATTAATATTATTGTTTATTCCAATGTCTTTGTAATCCAAAAATATACATCTACGCCCCATGTATCTTCAAGGTTTGACTTGTAGGCTTCCTGCACAGCCTCTGTCAGGCCCTCCACATCTGTATAATACCCGACAGGCGTTGCCGTAATATTTACCCCTTCCATATCCTTGAAGTAGAAGCGAAGCTGTCCGCCGCTGAAAAGATAAAGCTCACCGACTTTTACATCTGCAATTTCCTGCTCATCATCCCTTGTATAGTTTCCCCGGACATTCTGTGCTACAAATCCCTCCTCTTCATCATAGGTATAAGCAGGGAATAACAATGCGCTGTCGGAAAGATAATCCAGCATAGTCATGGCTGCATCGTTGTTATACATGTTGACGCTCCATTCTTTCGCCCCATCACGACCAATGCGTACTGATATTGCGTTCTCCAGAACTTCATCACTATCGTCTGCGTTTCCGGCATCTGATTCTTCAGAAGGATTGCTGTCCGAATTCGTATCTTCAGAAGACTGTCCCGGATTTACCACCTCTGCCGGAGGCTCTCCCGGATCTTCTGCCCTGCCGCCGCAGCCGGAAAGCAGTGCTATGTTACACACCAATAATAAAGCCCAAACCCACATTGTCATTTTTTTCATTTTCTAAAAGTCTCCTTTCCTTAAACACCATCTTCATTGATCAGATTTATTATGCTTACCTGCTTTAATTTCGCAGAAAAAGCCCATGCAAAAAAGAAAAACAGTGCCGGCAGAATAAGAAGCGGGAGGATATTCCCAAGAATGCTGAATCCGGAACGGAACTGTCCTATCCCAAAATTCTTAAGAATCATGCCTACTACCCCATCCGCCACAATAGCAGAGACCAAAAGCCCGCATACCGTCCCTGCAGCAGAAACGATCAGAAAACGGAATGCAAAGGAGCGCCTAAGCTTCTTTGTCGAAAACCCCATACTCTTATAGACAGCCATCGTACCCGCCTCATAAGTCAGAAGCTTCCCTGTGGAAAGGGCGACGGCAATCAAAATAAAAAACGCGGCCACCAGATAGATTGCACCAATCAGTCCATGCATCATGGCAACAATACCATCTAAGCCTGACCAGCTATTGGTATGTACGTCAATCCCACGGTAATTCTTCCGGAGATAGTTCATTGCGTAATCCCGTACAGCGCCATCCTCCAAAACATAATGGTAACACCAGATAAATCCGGTAATATCACCGATTTTGGAATACCCTTCCATGCTCATTCCGATATTGCTTCCCATGCCGTTGGCACATTGATAAATGCCGGAGATGCCGTACTTCTCCGCCCGTCCGTTTGCCGCCACGCGGACCGTATCCCCAATGCCAAGTTCCAGCTCATTTGCGACAGTCTCCGTGATCAGGATGCTCTCTCCATCCGGCAGCTCTCCTTCCATCAAGTGAAACCATTCGGTATCATTCAGCACATTGGCCTCATATTCCTGCCCGTTTACGGTAACACTCTGCATTGCAAGCTCATAGGTTTCCCGGATTGGGGAATACCAGTTTACCACCCGTTCAATCTCATCCATAGGGACATCCCTGTTAAAGGGCTGCACTCCCAGGTCATGATCCGCCACGCTGAAAGCATTCATGAGCCCCTCACCATTTGGTCCCAGCCAGCTTCCCATACGGCCAACCACAGACAAAAATATTGTCAATACAAAGGCAACAAGGTACAAAGCAATATAATTCCTGCGGCGGCTCTGTATCTCCCGCATGGCAATATCCCACTCCAGAGAAGCCTTCCGAAATTTTGAGGAGACCGCTCCTCCCACACTCTCCTGAAAGATCTGTACGGGCGCTATCTTTAAGATCCGCCTTGTCCGCAGCATTAAAAATAGAGCGAACAGCAGAAGAAATACTCCAAGCACAAGGAGAACGGGCACTATGGGCAGTCTGACCGCAACCAGCATTCCGGTAGAAGATACGAGCCCTTTTGCCAGCATCCGGGCTATCATTCCTGAACAGAAAAGCCCTATGATAAATCCGAACGCCATAATGCTGCCATAGCCTGACAGATAGGTATTCCGAATCTGCCTTCCGGATAATCCTATCGTTTTCAATGCTGCCATATCTTTCTTATCCTGCTCAATCAAAGCAGATAGGCTGTGACCGGTTACGATCAAGCAGATAGCTGTCAGCACCATTGAAAAAGCAATCATAAAACCATACAGGATATTCTGCAAGAGAAGCATATAGCTTAAAATGGACTTCTGCCGGTAGGAAAACTCGGTATGGAGCGAAATATCCGTATTTTCCTGTATTCCTGCGTTAAATTCCAATGCCGAAAGCGCACTGTTCTCTCTCTGAAAAACATGCACCATCGCACCATTCCTGCCAAGCACATCCGTCTCTTTCGCATTACGGAGAATGTCCTGCATATTTTCGTAGTCGGAAGCATTTATAAGAAAGCTTTTCATATCAATCATGGAGCTTCCCATAAATCCGTCAGCGAAGTATCCTGCTACAGTCAGGCTGACCATGCCATCTTTCCTTGACAGTTCAAATTGAATCGTATCCCCGATTGTTACATCAAAGCCTGACTGCATCGCCGGGGATATATAAACGGTTCCTTCCGTTATTTCTGACGCTGCTATCTGGGTGCCGTCAGCGTTCAGAAAGCGATAATCCACCGTACCATCATAAGCAATTAACTGCCCCTCATTATCTGAGTATCCACCGTTTATTTCATACCTCGAAAAAATAAGCGGCTGTGCATATGCTTTCTCCACATCCGGCAGGGCTTGTATCTGCTCTGTCAGGGAAGTTGCCTCTCCATTTATCCAAATAGTCAATTCCCCGAATCCAAGACGCTCCATTTCCCCTTTCACGTGAGTCTTGCCGCTGATCAATAGAGTGAGGGAAGAAAAAATACAGGCCGAGAGAATCCATACCAGCAGGAAAATCCCAATGATGCTCCCTTTTTGCCGTTTCATTGCTGCCAGAAGCAGCATTTTTCTCATTTCCATATTTACCACCTGAAACCTTCCAGCCAATGCGTAAGCCGGTTCTCTCTTACTTCGTCCCTGCCCTGATATGGTGTCAACTGTAATTCCCCTGTAATCATGCCATCCTCCAGATAGAGGATTCTGTTTCCTCTAAGAGCCGCTTCCCTGTCATGAGTCACAAGCAGTACCGTCTGCCCTTCATCATAAGCCGTCGTCAGAAGATTTAATACCTCCACAGTATTTGCCTTGTTTAATGCCCCTGTCGGTTCATCGGCAAAAAGCACCGCCGGACGGCCCATAAGGGCCCTTGCCACTGCCGCCCGCTGTGCCTCTCCGCCGGACACATGGGAAGGCAGTCTTTTCGCAGCCCCGGAAAGTCCCATCCTGTCTATCAGTTCGGCTGTCTTCTCCCTAGTCTCCTGTTCTGACATAGAAGCGCAGACCAGTCCTGCCATACGAATATTTTCCTCTAACGTCAGATTGCTGACCAAATGCGTTCGCTGAAAAACAAAGCCAAATTCACCTGCCCTCAGAGCTTCCAATTCTTTTTCAGAAGCCTTTGTGATTTCCTTTTCCCTGTAAAAAATGCTTCCTTCCGACAAACGATCCATACCGCTCAAAGCATACAACAGTGTAGATTTCCCAGAACCGGAAGAACCCATGATCACCGTAAAATCACCTGCATAAACATCTATATCAATTCCATGCAGAACTTCCGTTTCTTCAAACCTTTTTATCATGCCAACACCGTGTAAAATGGTTTTCTTCATGTTCTTTGCCCTCCAGTCTTTTCACCGGCGTTTTCCACCTTTGCAATCATATAGTCCAGACAGGCAAGCTGCTCCCTTTCTCTTTTTAACTCTTCGCTTTTTGCCCTGCGGAAACGGCAGACTAACCCATACTTTCCCTGTATGTTACCTGTCTCCTGATAATGTTGATACTGCTCCAGCATAATGGAATCAGCACCTTCCTCTGTCAATCTCTGGCAAATCATTGTTTCTTCATTCATTTCCAAGCCCTCATGTTTCTGTTGCAAAATAACAAAAAGCTATATAAAATATATTCAAATAGATTTTATGAATAATAAAAGGAGTAACCTATATGATTGAAACCCGCCTGTTACAATATTTCCTCGCCGTTGCCGAAGAACAGAGTATTACAAAAGCCGCAGAATATCTCCATATTTCCCAGCCCACACTGTCCAAACAGATGATGGACTTAGAAGAAAGCCTGGGTAAACAGCTTCTGATCCGTGGCAGAAAAAGAATCACCCTGACAGAAGAAGGGACTTATCTGCGGGGCCGCGCCCAGGAGATCATATCCCTGATGGACAAGACAGAAAGCGCCTTCCGGGAAAATGAACAGAGCATCACCGGCGATGTCTATATCGGCTGCGGCGAGCACCGCNCCACTTTTTCCATCATGCAGATCATNCGNACGATACAGGAAGAATATCCTGACATCCAGTTCCACTTTTTCAGCAGCAATGCGGATGCCATCACTGAGCGGCTGGATAAAGGGCTTCTGGATATGGGATTCTTACTGGAGCCGGAAATCAGCCCCCGCTATGATTACCAGAAACTCCCGCTGCATGAAACGTGGGGCATCCTCATGCGNAAAGANTCTCCCCTTGCCAGCAANGANGAANTCACCTTTTCAGAACTCGNNGATCTCCCGCTGATCATGCCCAGCCANACCTCCAACCGCGACCACCTGACCACATTCTTTCCGAACGAAATGGCAGAACCGCATATTATTTCCACTTATAACCTGATTTATAATGCCGGGCTTATGGTGGAGGCTGGAATGGGCTATGCTTTGTGCATTGATGAGTTGATCAATACCGCCGGCAACCATCCCCTTACATTCCGTCCTTTATCTCCGCTTCTTCAGTCAGACGTATATCTTTTTACAAAAAAATATCAGGTTTTTTCCAAAGCCGCAAAACTGTTNTTAAACCGTCTGGAAAAATATATGGACAGCCTATGAGACCAATTCCAAGGTGATCGTCACATCCCCGCCACCCAGCATCTCCTTTAATTCCCCAGCAGATTTGTCCGTGATCTTGCCGAGTCTTGTGTATGCCCAGGAATTGGAACCATAAAACACTACCATCTGATTGCCCGAATATAAAACAATATCTCCTGCCTGCGTAGTTGTCTGTTCATCATCCCTTGGCAGGCTGGTTCCTAAAGAGCCAACCTGTTCAAAGCCCCCGTACATGGACATCTGTATGGACATGGACTGCTCACGGAGAAGTTCCTTAAGCGCCNCAACGGATTCATTANCTTCCCATGTCACCGTAACAGTCTCCTNACCAATCTTCATCAATATGCTCATTTCCTCTGCCTCCAATCTATTTTCTTCCGTTTGCTCACTTTCTATCTGTTTCTGCTCTGTCAATAACCCGTTGCTTTCTTCGGCTTCACCTTGTATTTCATCTGACTGCCCTTCCGGTTCGGTTTCTTTCGGAACTTCGGCGGATTCCATATTAGAAAAACTCTGCGGCGGCTCCTCCTCTGGTACAGAATTACCGCATCCGCTCAAAACCCATATCAGGCATATGGCCGTAACTGCTAAACTGACTTTTTTCATACAATACCCCCTTTCTGCTTTATTTCACAATTCCCTGAACCACCATAACCATGCCAAACCCTGTCATAAGACAGCCTAAGACACAGTTCAACCACCGATAGATTTTCCCTGTGATCCTGTCCCTGAAATGTGCAGTAATGCCACTGAGAACCAGCCACCAGCAGAGTGTCCCTGTAAAAATCCCGGCAATCAGGGATGCTCCCTGTTTTACACCGAGTCCTCCATGAATCCCAAAAGCAGCAAACGCTGCCATAAAAGAGAGTACGGTGGCCGGATTTACCAATGCCGTTGTAAATGACGACAGAAAACAAAATGCCAGTGTTCCTTTTGATTCTTTCTGTACTGTTGCCGTCTCCTTTTTGCAAAGGATGCCAAACCCAAAGAGCAGTACCAGTATTCCTCCAATAACCTGAAGCGTGTTCTGTCTGGTTGATAAAAAGTCCGAAACCACCGTAATGCCAAATACACCCACACAGGAAAAAACCATATCTGCCGCAGAGGACCCCATCCCGGTCAGAAATCCGGCAAAAAATCCCTTATCCAAAGTTCTTCCGATTGTCAGTGCGCCAATGGCTCCGGCCGGCACTCCAAATATAAAGCCGATCAGCAGGCCCTTACAAACGTATTCTGCTATCATATGCATTCCTTCCGCATCCCGCACAGGACATCATCCAAAAACTCGACACATGACTGATCCCTGTGAATCCCGTCAAGTAGCATTTCCCTCTGTCTCTGCAACAGTAAAAGCCCTTTTTTCTTCTGTCCCTGCTTTAGGCAGGTCAAGACGCTGGCAACTGTTTCTTCCTCACAGCCGGCATCTACCATGTTCTGGATCAATTCCTCCTCCGTCTGGTAACCACTTAACATATTTACACCGCCTTCTTCTCCGTTTCTGTCCGGAGTATAATCTCCCCTGTACATTCCATGACAGCATCACCCCGGATGATTTCTCCCACGCTATCCGCAATGATCCGGCCGGATTTGGGATTTTTAACGGAAATGATATGGCCTTTCACATCCGCTTCCACATCTGAGTATTCAAAGGACAGATCCGTATCCTCCATCGTGCAATTTACCAGTTTCAGGTTCTTGCAGTAACACAGTGGCTGTGTTCCGATAATCTTACAATTGATCAGTGTCAAATTCTCAGAAAACCAGCCCAGATATTCGCCTTTCACAATGCTGTCCCGCACCGTGACATTTTTGCTGTGCCAGAAAGCATCCTTTGTATCCAGTTCACAGTCATCTATCTCCAGATTTTCCATATACTGGAAGGAGTATTTTCCTTTCATCTTTACACTGCGCAGTTTCACATCCCGGCTGTCCATAAATAAATACTCAGAAACAATATCCGTATCAATCAGCTCAATGTCCTGGGACTTCCAGCCAAACTCCTGGGATTCTACCTGACAGCGCTCCAGACAGATATGTGCGCACTCCCGCACTGCCTTGATGCCTCCCAAAATACTGTCTGTGATGTCGCCATTTTCCGCGTACCAGATTGCGGCGCGGGTTTTGTCATCCATAGAGGATTCTGTCATGGTAAATCCCTTTACGTGCCATAAGGGATAGCGCAGGGAAAAACGACAGTTTTTAAGTCCCACATCCCCAGACTCTTTCAATACAGATTCCCCATCGGCCGGGCCTGCAAATACACAATCCGTCACATCCGCGTTCTGCAGATGATACAGCGCCCTCTCCTCATCAAATTGCTTCCCGGTAATGTTTGTTCTTGTCATCTTCCTTATCCTCCATCATTTTTATTATTAGTGGTTTTTTCCCTGTATGCTTATCCGGTATGATCTGTTCCACAAACCGGATCGAAAACTGAATTTCTTCTAAATCTTTGTCTGATAACAGTTTCCTGACATGCCGATAAATTTCCTCCGTTACATTCGCTCGATCTGCAGATTCCTCCGCCTCCGCCAACATTTCAAAGGATATTGGGGATGTCTGGTAAAACTGATAATCCAACAATCCTACGACGCAAAATCCTTCCATAGACAGAGGATGCAGATACTCCTTACTGCCATCCGGCTTTTCAAACCACAGTACATCCTCATTCCGGCACAGCAGCACATCCGCCTTTGTAAAAAAACAGTCTGCATCGTCTTCCGTCTCATGCAAAACAAGTTTGTCAGAAATATGGTAACGAATTAATGGCTGCGTAAAATTGTACAGACAGGTTACATACATCTCCCCATCGATCACTTCTATCACATTCAGATCATCAAAGAGAATCATTCCCTCATCCGCCCGTTGCTCCACTCCCAATGCAAGAGATTCACTTGCACCGTAAAAATTCACCACTTCCGTGTCAAAAGCATTTTCCAAAAACCTGCGCAGGCCGGTGCTTAGCGGCTCTCCACAGGAAATTATGCGCCTGACATGCAACGGTTCATTCTCACCGCCTGTCTGCTCCGCCAAAATCTTGACAGCAGAGGGATAACCTATAATGATATTGGGGTGAAACTCCAGTACCACCTCTCTCCATTTTGCCAGCGGTGTATTGATATCCAAAAACCTCTGCTCTGCACGGATACCCCTGATTCCATCGCCCACTGCCATAGCGCCGCCATACCTTCCGTCCGTAGCCGCTATGTAAAGGATTCTTGGTTTCTCTGCCAATAATTTTAAGACAGAACCCATGGACATTCCCCAAAGGGCGCCCCTGATAATTCCAATCAGCATCTGTTCCCACGCGGCATTATCGTATACAAAATATCTGGGGGTTCCGGTGCTGCCGGAGGAATGTATCACATGATATTTATCAAGATAGATTTCTCCGCCATCTTCAGAAGCTTCATCAAACCGAAGCAATTCCTCCTGTTTCAGACTACGGTCCGTCACCAGCTCGTCAAAATGTTCCATCAGGATTCCTTTATCCAACACAGGAAAATTCTCAAGAGGTGTTCTTCTGATGTTTTCCGGGAAGATTCCCTTCGCCTCAAATACCTTCCTGTAGTAAGGGGAATATTCATAGGCAAACAAAAGAAGTTTTTCCAGTTTCTTTTTCTGCTGCCGCTCTATATGTTCCTTTGTCCTGCCTGCATTTCTTTTCTGCCTGTAAAGATTCCACAACAGACGGAAATAATTGATACCTGCAGCCATGCCTTGTCACCTCCTTATTCTTGTGATTGCACTTATCATATTTAGAGTCTACAATCACGAAAACAAAATAGCAAATACCTATATCGAATGCATTTGCATAGCATTTGGGAATGTTAATCCAAAAATCTATTACTTTGTGATTTGAAAAAAATATGCTACCTCATAATTTTCCCTGTGATAATAAGCTGCAGTCAGGGCAGACTGATCAAACACAATGCTCCACTCCGTAGACTCAAACTCTCCAAAATTATCCTTGCTCACACTGTCTAAGGCATCTCTTACTTCCGCCTGTGTCATGGACGGTTTCTCCGCAATCGTTACTGTTAATATGTCAAATCTCTCGTGGGACTGACTTGTACCGATTCCCTGCTTTTCTCCCTCCGCCAGATAAAAATTCGTCAGGACAGGCGTCTCCACCACGACCATTTCATTGTCAATATATTCCACAGCCACGCTGTTTCCGGCTGCATCCGCAATGGCAAAATGAACCATATAATTCATGGAAGCATGGAGGTCATACTGCCCCAACAGATCTAATGCTTCCTCTACTGTAGCTGCCTGATTAAGCAGCAGGCGGACAGCTGTTGTGGTGGTAATATCCGGCCTATCCGTATCCTGTGAAATCATAGCGCTGTCCTGAATCATATTGACGGATATACATAAGCCCTTCTCATTCATTCCATCCAAAGGTGCGTACAGCGCTGCTATAGTCATCATATCATCGTTTAGCAGACCGCCAGCCATTCCGGCTCCCTGACGGATAAAGCCCAGGTTTACTGTGGAAACAGAAGCATACCCCTCCTGCGGATAAGATGTGACAACAAGTGCATCACAGGTATTCCAATCAAAGTTCCGCCCAAAAAGATAACCGCCCTCTTTATTTTGTACGGAAAAGGTACTGCACCCAAAGGCCCGCGTATTCATGGTCAGACCGCTCCGGCTTTCCGCAAAAAGCTCGCTTACCAAAAACTGTACAACCTCCTGGTCCGTTTTGGCGCCTCCTCCGGCAAGAAAGGCAGCAAACCCATCTTCCCCTTCATACCGGACGGCAGAAAACCCCTTCTCCAGCTCCTCTATTTCTGAACTTACCTGTACTGTCACAGCATTATCCTCCAAAACCTCTGTTCCCTCTGACACACCTGGCCGGGCTGGAGAATAACTCTCATCCGCATCTGAATCACGCCCTCCGCATCCCATAAGGCTCACTAATAGAATATATGTAATTGCAATAGTCACTAATTTTTTCCGTGTTCCCATTATTTTTTCTTTTTGTGTGGTATCTGACATATCGTTCTCCTCACCCCAAAAATTCTTAAAACCAATCCTTTTGCTTATCTCATGGACTTGCTTATTTGCTGCTGTTTTAAGTATAAAGCAAGCTT
>JAAUZN010000019.1 GCA_014804565.1 Lachnospiraceae bacterium | reverse complement strand
AGATTGCAGACAGTATTCACGTCAGCAAAAGCGAATGCTGCCGCTGTTTCTCCAGAACCCTGCAGATGAGTCCCTTTGAGTATCTGATGAAATACCGCATCTATGAATCTACGAAAAAATTGATGGATTCTGAGCAAAACTCCGAATCCATCGCCGACCTGGCTCTCTCTGTGGGTTTTAACAACACCAGCTACTTTAACAAGCTTTTTAAGAAGTTTTTGGGCTGTACCCCCACCTACTACAGAACCCATAAGGTATTGCACCATGAGGCGGAACGAGGTACGCTGTCCTACTTTTTATAAGGCTCTACTACTCTGCAGACAAAGTTTTTCTCTTGTCCTTATGAAAAAGCAGGCTCCGTTGTAAGCCTCCGCCTCATACAGCTTTCCGATGATCTCCCGCATCCGCTGATCCAGTCTGTGATACACCACCGGCTTCTCCCAGCGGATGCCGTCCAGATATTCTCTCTGCCGGCTGTTGAGGCAGCTTATGTCCTCTTCTTTGCTCTTCTCGCCCTGCTGCTGTTGGTTTTGACTGTTAAGGTCAATGTTCAAAAAATCAAATGCACAGGAGACGTAGCACAGGCTCTCTCCGTTCTGCTCGCACTTTTTATGTAACAGCTCTGTCAGCTTTCCATCCCGCTTACGGTCATATGTCGATTCTCTCCACAAAAAAGTCTGCATTTTTGCCTCTTCTCCAGCTTGCGACAACATTGTCAAATCTGTCGTATCCGTCATTTTGCGTTGACTATCATAGTCAATACCAATTTTACGAAATGTCCGCCTGCCGTAAGCGTCCTGCTCCTCTACAAACTGTGCCTGCTGTTCAAATACGGCAGGTGAAGGCTCCTGCAACAAAAGCACCCGTTTTTCGTACAGGTGCTCCATCATGATCCGCTGAGCCTTAGACCTGTGTGTGGGATAATCCAGCCTTGCCACGATCTGCTCCAGTGTATAGCCCAGATCTGTCAGGTGTCTGATCGCCCCGCCACAGGCCACATCCGTAGCGAAATTCGATAATGCGGTTTGAAAATATTCAGGCCTGTCCATATGCCGTTCCTCTCCTAATCCTCCGACAACAGATAACTCTCCAGATCATCCGGCACACAGAGATTACCATGATAGTACTGTCTGCCCTCAGCGCCGTATAGTTCCTTGCGCTGCCTGATATGGGTATCCTCNGTNTGATACAGAATGAGATTGGGNATATGCAGNNCNTCCGCCTGNTCGCANGCCTCCTTAACCGTGGTATGATGCTTNTCATANGGTTTGAANACATCCGCNTCNCCATACATACAGAAAGCCTCNAGCATCAGCCAGTNNCTTCCTCTTACATATTGACTNTTTTNGTCATTATANGGTTCATCCCCGCAGCAGGTCAGACGTTTTCCGCCGTCAAATTCTATGGTGAACCCATACTGCTTATCCTTCTTAGACAAAATATCAAAAAAAGTCGCCGTATGTCCCAATATCTGCCTGCTCTCTCCATCCTCCACCACCCGGAACCGGATCCTGCTGCCNATATGNTTTTTGATCTTATCCTGCAATAAGATATCTGCCATATTTTTCAGGATCGGGATGACCTCATCATGTCCGTAAANATCCACCGTGCCTAAATACTCTCCCTTGTTGATTCCCTGCCCGATCTTTCGGATGATCCACAGGATTCCCATGATATGATCGATATGCTTGTGGGTGATAAAAATATGGTGAATGGATCTCCAGTCGATCCNGGCCTTTGTAAGCTGTACCAGGATNCCGTTTCCGCCACCGCCATCCACCAGAAAGCTCTCTCCCTTTTCCTCCAGTGCAAAACATGTATTATAGCACGAGGTGACCATCGCCATCCCCGTGCCGAGCATCGTAAGTTTCATAATGATCCCCATTCCTGTCAGATATTTTTCTTACAGATATCCTCAAGACAGCACTTATCACAGTACGGCTTCGTCCGCGCCGTGCACACTTCTCTGCCGTGATTCACAAACCTGTGNCACAGGTCGTTGCCTTCCTCCGGCGGCACGATCTTCCACAACGCCATCTCCACCTTCTTCGGTTCCTTGATCCCGTCCACCAGACCGATCCGATTGCACAGTCTGATGCAGTGCGTGTCCGTAACGATGGCCGGCTTGCCGAACACATCNCCCATGATCAGGTTCGCGCTCTTCCGCCCAACNCCGGGCAGCTTTAACAGCGCATCGAAATCATCCGGCACCTTGCCGCCNTAGACATCCCTGATCTGCTTCATGCAGGCGCTGATATCCCTGGCCTTGCTCTTTCCCAGNCCGCAGGGATGNACGATCGCCTCNATCTCCTCCACCGGAGCCGCCGCCAGAGCNTCCACATCCGGNAATTTCTCATATANCTTCTCTACCACTACATTGACTCTCGCATCGGTACACTGNGCCGCCAGCCGTACACTGACGAGCAGCTTCCATGCCTCATTNTAATCCAGGCTGCACTCCGCNTCGGGGTACNCCTNCTTTAGTCTCTCGATCACGGCAAGCNCCAGTTCNTTTTTTCTCATTTGTTCCCCCTATATCATTCGTCAATAATCTCTATCTGGCACATCTTCATCGCTTCCAGAGCNTTCTTATGGCTTTCCGGCGTCACCCCNGCGCAGCAGTCAGCCTTGACCTTAACAGTCACTTCCGGNAGAAATGCCTTTATGACCATCGCATTAGANATNACACAGATATCAGTGCACANTCCNATCAGNGTAACGCTCTCCAGATCCTGCATCTCCTTCAGATACTGCGCCAGCTCCACAGAGCCGAAGGCAGGCTTNTCAAANATTTTCACCTCTTCCTGTCCCGGCTTCTGCAGACCGTCTCTGATCTGCCATCCNTCCGTGCCTTTGATGCAGTGGANCACCGGCAGCTTTTTCCCCTCCTGCGTCTCCAGATAGCCTTCCAGATGGGTATCTCTGGTGTACACCACTTCCCCNNCAAANTCCCGGATCTGTGCCGCCACTTTCTCAACGATAGCCTCCGCCTCNCTCGTACCCAGCGTACCGTCAATGAAATCGTTCTGCATATCGATCACTGCCAAAACATTCTTTGCCATAAGCTGTGTCTCCTTCCGCATTTCTTCCCGAAACTTATTTTTCCGTGTGCTGCCTGCACAGATAGCACCCCTCCTCATGGGAATANATCACTCCCACTGCCTGCAGGTAGGCATAGATAATGGTGGTTCCCACAAATTTCATGCCCCGCCTCTGCAGATCCTTCGAGATGGCATCCGAGAGTGGTGAACTCACCTTATCGTTCTCATACACGACCTTATTGTCGGTATATCCCCAGAGATAGGCGGAAAAGCTTCCATACTCCGCTATGATTTCCTTAAAAATACGGGCATTATTCACCGCCGCCCTGATTTTAAGCCGGTTGCGGATGATGCCCTCATCCTGCCGTAAGGCTTCCAGCTTATTCTCATCATAACCGCATACCGTGTCCAAGTCAAACCCATCGAAAGCGCTGCGAAAAGCCTCCTGCTTNTTCAGCACACATTCCCAGGACAGTCCCGCCTGAAAAGACTCCAAGATCAGCATTTCAAAAAGAAGCTTGTCGTCATGCACCGGCACGCCCCACTCCTCATCGTGGTATTTTATGTATCGCGGATTCTTCGGATTNGCCCAAAAACAGCGGGGCTTATGATCCGGATACTGCATCTTGTCATTCATTGTCAATCCTCCCTGTCTCCCGTCTCTTTGCCTCGCCTTATCATCTGCAAGGCCACCAGGCTCACCACAAGATAACCGATGATGGACACCACCGAGGACTCTATGCCAAATTCGCCGCCGGTGAGTAAAAAGGACCGCGTCTCAAGCACATAACTGCAAATGGAATACTCATCCAATTCCGTGCCGATGACCAGACCTCCTCCTATAATGATCATATTCCAGACCGCATGTACGATCGCGCTGTTCCAGATGGACTGACCCTCCANCGCGATCAGGGAGAACATGACGCCCACTAAGGTTCCNGCCACCATCACCTGCACACAGCTTAGCAGACTGAAATTCATGCCGATGATATGNAGTGAAGCAAAGAGTACGGANGGTGCAAAAATNCCCACCNCCCTGCCGCATTTTTTTATCACCACGTTCATGAGCAGCCCGCGAAACAGCATTTCCTCCACCACGCCGGCTCCTANCCCCGCAAGAAATATTCCCCGGGTCACAAACGCAAGCTTCGTCCCGGTATCCAGCGCATTTACCTCATAACTTCCCGGAAGAAACAGATAGACCACACTGACCAAAACCGGCAGAAGCACTGCCGTTACTGCCCACTTTGCCTGAATCCGACATCCCGGGATACAGAATATTTTCATATCTTCCTTCAGATACTTTGTGCAGAAAAGCCACACCATTATGTAGGCTGACGCCAAATACAGAAGTCCTCCTACGATATGATACAGCCACGCGGGAACTCCCGCAAGGGCAAGCAGCCCCATCGCAAGCTCCTGCGACAAAAGTGAAGCCAGAAGTAAAAACACCACACTGACCACAATAGTCAAAATCATTTTCCCTGTTTTCATCTCATTCTCCATTTCGAGTATATTTTGTGGCACAAGGCCTTCCGCCACTCTATTTATATAACGAAATGTTTCGTCTGATATCTTCATCCGCACAGGATCATTTTACTCGCAGGATATGTGCCCGGATTGCAACAGCCATTTCGCCACCCCGTCCTCATCATTGCTCCCGATCACATCCGTGGCTATTGCTTTTAACTCCGGCACCGCATTGGCAACGGCATAGCATTCATCAGAAACTTCAAACATAGGAATATCGTTGATGGCATCCCCGAAAGACACTATCCTGTCACAATGCCAGATCTCCTTCAGCTTTTTGATCGCCTCTGCCTTGGAGGCCTTCTTCGGCATGATTTCCAGAAAATACTCAGGACGATACAGTTCCTGCTGTAAGGTACAACGAAACCTTTGATCTCCTGAGAAAATTTCATATAAAGGAAGCAACTCCTCCCTGTCTCCAATACAGGTAAAATAAAAGATATCTCCCTGATACAGTCCCCTTTCATCTTTAAGGGGCCGGAATCTCCTGTCCCCTTTTCTGCGTTCCAGATAACAGCGGATACCCTCGTTTTCCCTGCCGGACACATAGGACACCCGTTCCATGTCATCCACATATGCGTAAACAAGGGGATTAGCGTCATTCTCCCGCATAATGCCGCTCACATAAGCTGCCTCCTCCTCTGTAAAAGAGAGTGAACAAATCACCTCACCCGTAGCGGGATGAATGATCAGTGCCCCGTTATAGGCGATGACCGGTATGGTCGTCGATAACCCTTTCGCCACCACAGAGGCAGAAACAAGCGAACGAGCCGTAGCATAAGTAAAATGCATACCCTTTGCCACCAGCTCGTTGATTGTCTGAATACAATATTCACTTATACGGTCATTACTGTTTAAAAGTGTACCATCCAGATCAGTAACGTAAAGCGTCTTCATACTCTGCTCCTACAGCTTCAGCTTAGCCAGCAGATCCCCCAGACTGGTGGACACGCTCTCCCCGGAGGTATACTCCTGAGGCTCTCTGTCCTCCACCTCATCCGCCATTACCTCTTCCAGCGCCTTCATACTGAGACTCACCTTGTTGTCGTTGGTGTTGAGGATCTTAACCTTGACCTTCTGGCCCTCTTTTAAGACTTCACTGGGCTTTTTGATCCTTCTCTGGCTGATCTGGGAGATGTGCACCAGACCGCTGATCCCGTTGCCCAGGCTCACAAAAGCGCCATAGGGCATCAGACTCTCCACCACGCCCTCCAAAACGGTGCCCGGCGCCATCATGGATATCCTGTGTCTGCGCTCCTCTGCTTCCTTCTCCCGCGCCACTGCTTTGCCGGAGAGAACCACTTTATTTTTCTCCCGGTCNACNGTGATCACTTTGACCTCGATCTCTTTACCGACCCAGGCGTCCACATCCTCCACATAGTCGGCGGCCAGCTGAGAAGCCGGGATAAAAGCTCTCATGCCCTCCAGGAAAGCTGTCACGCCGCTTTTCACGCTCTCCTTGATGCGAACCTTCACCACAGTTTCTTCCTCTAACATGGTCTGCAATTTATCCCAGGCAAGGACATCGTTCGCTTCTTTCTTGGAAAGCTCGATATTACCCTCTCCGTCGTCCATCTTGATCACCGTCGCCTCAATCTCATCTCCCACGGCAATCTTGCCTGCGGCAAGGAAATCCGGATCGTTGCTCAGATTTTCCGCCTTGATGATCCCCTGAGTATAATATTTTAAATCGAGGATGATCTCCTCCTCGTTCACATCGATCACGGTCCCTTTTATGATATCGCCCTCATTGATCTTGCGAAAAGAAGCCTCCAGCTCCCTCTCGTAATCCTTCATGGACTCCGTCGTACCGCTTTCCGTCTCTTCCACAGCGTTTTTCTTCACTTCCGCGTCCATCTTCGCTCCTCCGCTTATTCCAATTTATTCCTTGTCTTCTATGACCGAAACGGCAGTTATCCGCCCTATCCTCTCCTTGCAAAAAAGTTGGAAATGATATTCTTGATCTCTTGCTCCGGCATACTCTTTAACAGATATCCGTTCGGTTTCAGCGCCATCACTTTCTTCACGCTCTCCGCATCTCCTTTGTTTGTCAGGAAGATAACGGGAATATCAGCGATATCCTCATCAGAACGGATCATCTCCAGGGTCTGTCTGCCATCACAGACAGGCATCTCATAATCCAAAAGGATCAGATCAGGCCGGTCAACCGTTATTCTTTTAATCGCTGCTACACTGGAACTACTCTCCTGCATCTCATAATCGTCCTGCAGCAGATTTATGACATTCTTCCGCATAAAATCAGAATCATCCACGATCAAGATCTTCTTTTTCCGCTTCTCGCCGGCAAGATAACTGTTGATCTGGCTCATGGCATTCTGATGGTTTATAGGCGATACGATCTTACCCTGCAGAGAATCCGTAGCCGTCACACAGAATGCAAAATAACCCGCCCCCGTATCCAACAGAAGACTGCAGGTAGGCTGCTCAGTTTCAAATTTTTTTTCAACCTGTTCATAAGTAAGCAGGGCTTCCCCCACCACCTCAAGGTCAGCCAAATCCGGGAAACACTCACTGATGTTTTCCAGGAACTGTCTGGCAAAATATCTGTTGATATTGATCACCAGATCATCCACCTTCAAAATCTTGGTATCCAGCATATTGGCAACCGTCGTCATGAGAAACTTTTCCTCACAGCACAACAGAACTTCCCATTTTTTCTCCTTTTTGTCACCATAGATAAAGCGCAAGGCGATCATTTTACCGAAGTTTTCCCCTTCATAGTGCCTGCTTACCACCTTTGCCTTCATCTGCACCAGCTTATCGAATGTCTGAACAATCGTCTGCTCCAGGACGTCCATTTCCTCATCCTGCGGTACATCCATCCATCTGGTCATACCCTTCCCGCCGATTGCCTGATCCTCTGTCTGCGTATGGGAAACCACCCAGCCGATACAAACGCCCAGAAAATGGCGGATGGATTCTGTCGAATACCCTGTCTCCTCCAACTCCTTCTCCAGTGCCGGAAGCGTGTAATTCCGAAAATTATCATGCAGGCGTTTATGTATCTCATAATCGCTGTACTCAATGGATTCCATATAGGCTTCCTCGTGATCAAAATGCTCCAGCGTATGATTTTTAATATACTTGATGCCTTCCTTGCATACCCATTCTTGTTTCTCTTTATCTTCCCCGAGTGTAAGGAGCTTACTCATGGTCGCAAAAAGCTGCTTATGCTCCTTGTCGATAAAGTCCACACCAATCTCATATCTCTTATTCCATGCAACAGTATACACTTCTCTCCTCCTTCACAATAGCATACCCCTTAATTTATCACTATTGTACACCAAATCAGGCTGATTACGCCACACTTTTTTATGCTTCACCCATTTTCAGCAGCTTTGCCGCCTGGTCTGCTGCTATACATGAATCCAAAATCTCCTGAATGTCCCCGTTCATCACTTTATCCAGCTTATAGATGGTCAGGTTGATACGGTGGTCGGTGACGCGTCCCTGCGGGAAATTGTAGGTTCTGATCTTCTCCGAGCGGTCTCCGGTGCCGATCTGGCTTCTGCGAAGCTCCGCCTCCGCATCATGACGCTGCTGCTGCTCAATATCATAAAGCTTTGCTTTCAACAGGGCGAACGCCTTCGCTTTATTTTGAATCTGCGACTTCTCAGTCTGGCTGTACACCACAATGCCCGTGGGATAATGGGTCAGGCGCACCGCCGAATCGGTGGTATTGACACACTGTCCGCCGTTTCCGGATGCGCGCATCACATCAATGCGGATATCCTTATCCTCGATCACAATGTCAATATCTTCGTCCACCTCAGGCATCACCGCCACGCTGATGGTGGAGGTGTGGATCCGTCCGCCGCTCTCCGTCTCCGGCACACGCTGCACGCGGTGCACACCGCTCTCATATTTCAGAACGGAGTAGGCTCCCTGCCCGGTCACCATAAAGGTAACGCTCTTCATGCCGCCGATACCGATCTCCTCCACTTCCATGGTCTCCACCTTCCAGCGGCGACCCTCCGCATAGTGCACATACATACGATAGATCTCCGCCGCAAAGAGTGCCGCCTCGTCGCCGCCTGCTCCCGCGCGGATCTCCACGATCACGTTCTTATCGTCATTCGGATCCTTGGGCAGCAGCAGGATCTTCAACTCATGCTCCAGCTCCTCCACACGCTTCTTCGCCTCGGCAAGCTCCTCCTTCAGCATTTCCCGCATATCCTCATCGGACTCCTCATCCAGCATGGATAGGCTGTCCTCGATATCCTGATTGCATTTTTTATATTCTTTATAGGCATTGACTATAGGAGTCAGTTCGCTCTGCTCTTTCATCAACGCCCGAAAACGCTCCTGATTATCCGCCGCTGTGGGCTCACTCAACGCATTCATGATCTCCTCAAATTTTCTGAGCAGATCCTCCAATTTATCAAACATAACTGCCTCCCTGTTGTCCCAGCCAAATCCCGTATACCACCCGATCCAGCCCTGCAAAATCCTTTACTACCTCGATTTCCCGAAAGCCTGCCTGTTCCATGATCTCTCTCACACCGGCTGCCTGCTCACAGCCGATCTCAAAAAACAACATGCCGCCCCGGTTCAGATGATCTCCGGCCCCCTGCACGATCCTGCGGTAGAAAGTCAAGCCATCCTCACCGCCATCCAGCGCCATCACCGGCTCATGCTCCCGCACCTCCGGCATCAGCGTACCGATCACATCCGTCTCTATATAAGGGGGATTGGATACGATAATGTCATACCGTTCCCCCATACTGTCCGCTTCATCATATTCTGCGGCCGTACGCCGTTCCAGAGCCTCAAAAAGATCGCCCTCTAAAAAAAACGCTGTCATCTCCGGTCTTGTGCCGCGCAGTCTCTCGTAATTTTTTCTCGCCACGGCAAGCGCCTGCGCCGACAGATCCACCCCCACGCCCACACAGTCATTAGAATACTGTAAAAGACTTAAAAGGATGCAGCCGGAACCGGTGCACAGATCCAGGATCCGCATGCCGTCCTGTAGATTCTTAAGCGTCTCCTCCACCAGAATCTCCGTGTCCTGTCTAGGCACCAGAACATTTTCATTGACCGCAAAAGTCAATCCCATAAATTCCTGTTCGCCCGTGAGATGCTGTAAGGGCGTATGCGCCGCCCGGGCTGCGATCAGAGCCTCATACCGCTCCTGCTCTTCCTCCGTTACCGCCCTGTCACCGTGGACGAGCAGAGTATTCCGGTCTGTACCGCAGACAAACTCCAACAAAAGCCTGGCATCCAGCTTGGCTTCCTCGATCCCGGCTTCCGCAAGCAGTGCTGTCCCCTCTTCGTATACTTCTTGATAGGTCTGAGATTCCTGTTTCATCTCCCAATTCTCTCCGCCTGCACACTCGCTGCTACTTCTCTGCCTTTTCCTCCTCCAACCAGCTCTCATCCACCTCATAGCCAAAGGTCTCAAACAGATACGCCTTCCAGTCAAAGACAGCCTCCACCGCAGCGATGGCCACCTCCACCATACTCTCGTCCGGCTCCTTTGTGGTCAGCCGCTGCAGCCACATACCCGGAGCGGAAATGATGCGCACNANAATATTGTTGCTTCTCCCAGCCAATCGTATGATCTCATAGGATATCCCCGCGATCACCGGAATGAGCGCCAAACGCAGCAGGATCCGATAAACCGGATTTTCCACCCTGATAAAGAAGAACAAAACCACACTGACAAACATAACAAACAGAAGAAAGCTTGTGCCGCAGCGTTTGTGCTGTCTGGAGCTGCGCATCACCTCTTTCACCGTGAGCGGCGCTCCCTTCTCAATACAGTTGATACATTTATGCTCCGCGCCATGGTACATATAGACCCGCCGGATATCCTTCATCAGCGAGATGGAAAGCACATATCCCACAAAAATCACGATACGCAGCGCACCCTCTATGATCGCCAGAAAAGACGCACTCCTGATATAAGCCTCAAACAAAGACGTGACAAAGTACGGCAGCACCATGAAAATACCGATCGCCAATACCAGAGAAAACAGCATGACGATCCCGCTGAATACCTTATCCGCCTTGTCCTTAAACATCTTGTGGAACGCCTTGTCTGCGGCTGTCTCCTTCGCNTCCTCATCCTCGTAGAAGGAGGCCGAAAAATTCAGACAGCGCATTCCCAGGATCAAAGAATCCAAAAATTGGAATACGCCTCTGATAAAGGGCATATTAAGCAGCTTACTGCCGTGGACGATGCCATGGTAATGTTCCACCTCCACCTCGATCTCACCGTCCGGCTTTCGCACTGCCACCGCATACTGTTCCTTATTTTTCATCATGATGCCTTCCAGAACAGCCTGCCCGCCAATCCCGGAATAGTTCATTTTCTTTTTTGCCATTTCTGTATCCTTTTCANATAAGCCAAGAAAAGGTTGAGATAAACTCAACCTTTTCATACACTGTCTTTATTTGTTTTCCACACCGTATTTCCGATTGAACTTATCAATACGTCCGCGTGCCTGCGCTGTCTTCTGCTGACCCGTATAGAACGAATGACACTTGGAACAAACCTCCACGTGGATCTCCGGCTTGGTTGAACCCGTCACAAAAGTGTTGCCGCAGTTACAAGTTACCGTCGCCTGATAATACTCAGGATGAATTCCCTCTCTCATCGTTGTATCTACTCCTTTCTCAGCCTGCGAATCTACGCCCTTCGCGTAAACCTGCCGTTAAAAGTTTTCCTATATAAATACATATAAGCACAGTTCTGTCATAGACCGACAGCTTTTACATTGTAGCATAGGATTTTCGGGTATGCAAGCCTTTTTTCATAATATTTATATGAACTTCATTTTTTTGACCATATTCACAAATTCCTGATTATTTCTGGTCTTGGCAAACATATCCACGACCCGCTCCGCTGCCTCGTCCGCCTTCATGCCGTTCAATGCCTTGCGGATGATATTGATAGCCTCCAGCTCATCGCT
Source organism: Lachnospiraceae bacterium (assembly GCA_014804565.1). Taxonomy (GTDB): domain Bacteria; phylum Bacillota; class Clostridia; order Lachnospirales; family Lachnospiraceae; genus UBA3282. The sequence continues at coordinate 5,411 of JAAUZN010000019.1, read as the reverse complement.
GTTCAAGAGCAGATCCTCTCTCCTGGTGCTGGATTTCGGGATATCGATAGCCGGGAACACTCTCTTTTCCGAGAGCTTTCTGTCCAGTACCATCTCCATGTTGCCGGTGCCCTTAAACTCCTCATAGACCACATCATCCATCTTGCTGCCCGTCTCCACCAGCGCTGTCGCCAGAATGGTCAGACTGCCGCCCTCACGCATATTGCGGGCCGCACCGAAAAACCGCTTGGGCATATGTAGCGCCGCCGGATCCAGACCGCCCGATAAAGTACGTCCGCTGGGCGGTACGACCAGATTGTATGCTCTGGTCAGACGAGTGATGCTGTCTAAGAGGATCACCACATCCTTCTTATGCTCCACCAGCCGCTTTGCGCGCTCGATCACCATCTCGGACACCCTCTTGTGGTGCTCCGGCAGTTCATCAAAGGTAGAGTAGATGACTTCCACATTGGGGCCCTCGATAGCCTCCTTGATATCCGTCACCTCCTCCGGCCGCTCGTCGATCAACAGGATGATCAGATGCGCTTCCGGCGCGGTTCTGGTAATGGACTTCGCCACCTCCTTTAACAAGGTGGTCTTTCCCGCTTTAGGCGGCGATACGATCATGCCTCTCTGTCCCTTACCCACAGGGCTCATCAGATCCATGATCCGCATAGCTACCGTAGCGCCGGTGGTCTCCAGCTTCAGACGCTCATTGGGAAAGATAGGCGTCATATCCTCAAAATTCACGCGCCGCATAGCCACCTCCGGCGCATAACCGTTTATGGACTTCACATATAGCAGGGCGCTGAACTTCTCGTTCTGCGTCTTGATCCTTGTATTTCCCTCTAAAATATCTCCCGTTTTCAGTCCGAAACGACGGATCTGGCTGGGCGCCACATAGACATCATTCTCACCGGGCAGATAGTTTTCACAGCGGATAAAGCCAAAACCGTCGCTCATAACTTCCAGAATACCGCTGGCGGTAATGCCGCTGTCCAGATCTGCGGGGAACTTTTCCTCCTCATTCTGCTCCGTTTTCCTGGCAGGCACATTCGCCGGGACCACAGACTTAACCGCCACCTCTTTGCCCGCCGCCTTATCCTTCTCATCCTCCTGGAGCATAACTTCCACGATCTGCGCCTTTTTCATGGTCGAGGTGCCCTTGATCCCTCTCGCCTTCGCAATCTCTTTCAGATCAGCCAAAGCCAGTGATTCATACTTTTCTCTCATAAAATCCTCCTGTGTTCTGTTATCTATATCCACAACTCAATACATATCGCTCGTTATTTATACTGTAATCCGTAATGCTCTTTCGTCTAGGGATTTCGCGCCTGATACGACTCAGAATAAGATCTTGTGTTTATATTTGTACATTATACACTATCTTATCCAAAATAGAAAGTCCTTTTTTCTCAAAAAAGAACGCCGACAGACTGAGATTGTGATATAATTGACGCAGATAAATACAAACAGAAAACGAGGAAATGTTATGTCAATCAACGAAAGAGCTCTTAAATTACATGAAGAATGGCAGGGAAAGCTGGAGACTGTCTCCAAAACGCCTGTCCGGACCCGCGAGGATCTCTCCCTCGCCTACACCCCCGGCGTGGCGGAACCCTGTAAGGTCATCGCAGAGAACAAAGAAGCNGCCTACACCTATACNTGGAAATCCAACACCGTGGCCGTCGTATCGGACGGCAGCGCTGTTTTGGGCCTTGGCAATATCGGCCCCCATGCAGCCATGCCCGTCATGGAAGGCAAGGCGGTATTATTTAAAGAGTTCGGCGGCGTCAACGCTGTGCCCATCTGTCTGGACACGCAGGACACCGAGGAGATCATCAAGGCAGTCACCTATCTGGCGCCCGGCTTTGGCGGCATCAATCTGGAAGATATCAGCGCTCCCCGCTGCTTCGAGATCGAGGAGCGCCTGAAAAAGATTCTGGATATCCCGGTCTTTCACGATGATCAGCACGGCACCGCCATCGTGGTACTGGCCGGTATCATCAACGGCTTAAAGGTCGTTGGCAAGAAAAAAGAGAACTGCAAGGTGGTCGTAAACGGCGCAGGCAGCGCAGGCGTGGCCATCACCAAGCTGCTTTTAACTTACGGTTTCCCTAATGTCATCATGTGCGACAAGGTGGGCATCATCGGCAANGACACNGANGGGCTCAACTGGATGCAGCAGGAGATGACNAAAGTGACCAACCNGCAGAATGAAAGCGGCACCCTGGCGGATGCCTTGAAGGGCNCCGATATCTTCGTAGGAGTTTCCGCTCCAAATATCGTAACACCTGCTATGGTAGCATCTATGAACCGGGATTCCATCCTCTTCGCTATGGCCAATCCTGTTCCCGAGATCATGCCCGACGTGGCGAAAGCCGCCGGTGCACGGGTGGTCGGCACAGGCCGCTCTGATTTCCCCAATCAGGTCAATAACGTGGTGGCTTTCCCCGGTATCTTCAAGGGCGCTNTGGAGGGACGTGCCGTGCAGATCACGGAGGAGATGAAGCTGGCAGCCGCGCANGCTATCGCAGGGCTTGTTCCCGANGACCAGTTAAACGAGGACAATATCATGCCCGAGGCGTTTGATCCGAGGGTAGCTGATGTGGTGGCAGAAGCAGTCAAGTCGCATATATAGGCGATCGAGTGCCCGCGCACTCGATCTAGGATTTACACTATCGAATTTTTGAATCAACACGGAGGCGTTATGACACAGGATCCATTGACACTCTACAANTTAATCACACTCTANATGCTGGACCNCGTCACCTTTNCCCTGACCAAGGCGCAGATAGGCGACTTTATNCTNGGACANGACTATACCAATTTTATGACGCTCCAACAGGTGATCGCGGAGCTGATCGACGCCGACCTGATCCNTGCCGCCTCCAGACNNAACCGTACNTATCTGGANATCACCGANGAGGGCAGGAATACCCTGTCCTACTTCGGCAACCGCATAAACGACTCCATCAAGGAGGATATCTCCTCTTTCTTCGCTGATCATGAAATGGAAATGCGCAGCGAGTCTGCCGTGCAGGCGGACTACTACAAGTCCACCTCCGGCGAATTTGAGGCCCATCTTCAGGTAAAAGAAAAGGACGTGACCGTGGTGAATATCACCCTGTCCGTCCCCAATGAAGATACCGCCGCAGCCATCTGCGCCAACTGGCAGCAGAAGAGCCAGAGTATCTATCAATATCTGATCTCTCAATTATTCTGACACATCTGTCAGTGTTTTCTGATCACTTCATTCCAGCTCGAAATGCCGATCACCCGCAGCGCAAAGTCCGTGTAATTGGCAGATTCCACAGTATCCACATATTTATACGCCTCATAGATGGACTTCCGTCCGCCTCCCAACGTACAGAGGCCAAGCGCCAGTCCCTGATTTACTTCAGAGGCCGCATCCGTCTCACGGGAGAAGAGCATGCTGTCCACATACCGGTTCGCCTCAATGACCTTGTAGGCATACACAAAGGAAGCCGCCTGCAGCTCCTGCCCCTGGGAAGAGGTATAGCCCATCTCGCTCAGGATCAGATGGCGCACCTCGCCGTCATCGGTAAGCATCTCCGGCTTTTGCAGATAATCTGTCAGAACATGGAGATTTTTGATGGTGATCACCGGCGTATTCTCATTTTCCTGCACATAGGAGCTATTGCTGCTCCATGCCTTGGCGCTGGTCAGCGGATAATTGTAGGGATGCTGTGCCAGCCCCCAGTCGATGTTGCCCTCCGCCTTCAGATTTCTGTTAAACTCGTCCAGAATATCCTTGGAAGCATACCCGCTCTTGGAATAAAGGCTTTTGCCCCACTGCTGATCCAGAGAGATATACACTCTGGCAGTCTCATTTATGCTCAGGATCGCATTGTAAAAAACCCGGAACGCCCTGGCGTACTCGTCCACATAGCTTGCCGTATCCATATATTCGATATGGTTCCACTCGGCTCTGGCGTTGATCTCATTGCCGATCACCCAGTTCACGACCTTGCCATGCCCTGTGCCGGAATAACGGCTTGCCAGGAAGGAAGCGATAGCCGCAATACACTCCGTACCTGCCTCATCCGTGGCGTTAAAGGCATAGTAAGGCGCCCGCCCTCCGGATCTGGCCTTGGGATGGATCAGCTCCGGACGGGAAGAGATATCGTTTAAAATGATCGCCGTTGTGGTGATCCCCCGGTTGGTTAGGTTGGTAAAAATATAATCATACTCTGCAATGATCTGCCCGTTAAAGCTATAGGTATTCCCATTGTAGGTATAATGCACAGTAGGATAATACTCATTGCTGGTAGGGCCGAGAATCCTGCTCAACGGAATGTTGTAGGCCGCGTGCTTCACGCCCAGATCATCCAGCTCCGCACTCTGCAGTTTCTCCGGATCCACCAGAAGTCCCTTCTTGGAGGTGGTATTCCCAAAGGAGAGCGAATATTTCGCGATCGCCTCCGGATTCGTTATGTAGTGAGGTCTGGTGATCGCCACGAAGCTGCCGTTCTTCTTGACCGCCACCACAAACTTGGAAAACAGTCTGGAGCCTGCCGTGTTATAATTAAGATTGACCGAAAAGGTCAAATTTACATCTTTCTGATCTTCTATGATATAATCGCTGCCGGTCAGAGTGCTCTGGTAGGTCTTTTCCTCGAACAGATAGTAGTAACCGTCGTCGCTGATCGCCAGATCCTTCGCCTTCATGGTCACATCCACCTTGCCGGTCTCCGTGTTGATCCTACAGCTCTCGATGGTGGCAAAATCCGCCGCATTCTCTTCGGTGATCTCTATCTCCCTGGGTCTGTTCTTAATACCCTCCAGCATATAGCGGGCCGCATCCACAAGGGCTCTTGTGGTATCCTTGCCGGCATTCTGTCTGACGCTCTCTTTTCTGTGCTGGGTCTTACTGTATTCCGCCAGCTGCACCGCCTGCGTATACACCATGGCCTCAACCGCCGCGTTCTCAGCCGCCAGCTCGTCCAGATGCATCTGCATGCTGTAGCCCGCATAGCCTGCAGCCACACCGAGCACTGCCAGACAAACAGCGACGATGATCCACTGCTTCTTGCGATTTCCGGGCTTCTTCTCCGCTTTGATCTCCGCTCGCAGTCTGGCCTTTTTCTCTTTGGCCCTCTTTTTATTTCTGGCCACCTTCGCCTTGTCGATGGTGCGTTTTCTCTTCTTTTTTTTATGATCAGTTACGGCATCCTTCACGGCACCCGTTCTGTCGGTTGTTTCCATGCGCTGTTTTTTCCCTTTTTATCCTGTCGATACAATCCGTGACTATGCCTCTCATTGTACTATATTGTCAGCCAAAAGTTCAATACCTTTCCCTATTTTTCCAACGCCCTAGTCAAAGAGGATCTCATCCACCGTCACAAACTCGTACCCCTCTTTCTGCAGAATATCCACGATCTGCAGTGCCGCCGTGACGCTGGACTTGT
>JAAUZN010000018.1 GCA_014804565.1 Lachnospiraceae bacterium | reverse complement strand
AAAGAAGACAGCTCTTCCGCCGTAAAGGTCTTGTGCAGAAGGGGAAACTTTCTGCCGCTTCCCATATCCCGCTTAAAGACAGAGGCGGCGCTGCCGGGATGAAGAAGTCCTCTCTCCACCGCCAGATCACCCACATAAATCTGCTCTTCCTCATCCATGCTCACCACAGACGGCGTCAGTCTCTTTCCCAGCCGGTTCGGTATGATCTGAGGGCCATCCTCCGTAAAATAAGCCGCCAGACTGTTTGTCGTTCCCAAGTCGATTCCGATGATCATTTTTCCCTAAACAATCCTTTCCATCTCTTTTTGGTTGTTTCCTCTGTTTTTGTTCCTGTTTTCATCTTCTCCAGCATAAACTTCGCTTCCAATATATCCGCGTTTCTTCTGAGCGCCTCCTCAAACAACTCCGTCGCCTTCTCGTACTCCTTCTCGCAATAGTAGTAGTATCCCAGCCATAGAGAGGACTCAAAGCACTTTGTATATTTACAGCTCGCACAGGGATGCTCCGTTTCCATCTCCTCAAAGAAACGTTTTGCTTTTTCCTTCTGCCCCAGAGCCAGATAGATCCATGCCATCCACCCCTTCCGGATCGGTTCATAGCCGAAATAGGAGACATAGTCCTCCGGCGTGGTATTCCGCTTCGCGATACAGTCTAACACTTTTTTCGCATGCTTCTCGGCCTGCTCGTACTCTCCCTGCAGATAGCAGGTTTTCGCGAGTTCGCACTCACAGTCAAATATATCCCAGTTATCCTGATAGAGAGCGGCGGCTTCCTGAAATCTCTTTATCGCCTCCGCATAGTTTTGCACCTCCATGAGACGATCAGCCCACTTATCATACAGCCCGGCCAGCTCTTCTTTGTCGGCGGCGTTTTTAATGAACTCTGCCTTCGCTTTCTTGTAGGTATCTAGGCTCTCCTGCACCTTCCCCATTTTCAGAAGAATGAAAGCGACCTGATTCCAGTATGCCTTTGTGCCGCCCGTATGGAAACGCCATGTATCCGTCACCTCCATGGCCTCCTGCAGACGATCCGTCTCCGCATAGCAATCGCTTAAGTTCTCCCACAGGCCTCCATTGGCAGGGAACGCGGCAAGCCCCTCCTTGCAGCAGGCGATGGCCTTCTCGTAGTCTCCCATTTTCATACAGCATTCCGTCATCCCCGCATATCCTCTGGGAGAATCATCTGCCTTCTTCATACACTCCACAGCCCGTCTGAAGAACTCATAAGCCTTCGCAAACTGTCTGCCCTTTTTATAGGCGAAACCAATATTCTCTAAAATGAGATAGCGATCCTCCTCATCAACCAGCGGCAGCGCCTTTTCATAATCTGCGACAGCCTCCTCTATCTCCATGCCGCTGCTATATAAATATCCTCTGTCCCAATAGCGGTAACCGGGGCTCTGCGAGATCTCCAACTGTTTATTGATATACTTAAGCGCCTGCTCGTAGTCCGCTCTCCGATACTCCCTGCTGTATCTCTCCTCATAGCACTGGTACAGCCTGCGGTTTGTGTCGCGGTAGTTTTCATCCTGTTCCACCGCCTTGGTATAATATTGAATGGCCTCCGTCCAAGCCCCCGCCTCGTGGTGGCAGACACCCATGCCGAAATAAAATTCCGGATGATGGTAGACCTCCTCCACCTTCTCATATTCCTTCAAAGCGTCCTTATAGTTCTCCGTATCCCTTAAAAGATTGCCCAGCGCCAGATGATAATAGGGTTCCTCGGGATCCAGCTTCAGAGCCTCCTGCACCAGAGCGATGGCCTCCAGAGGTTTCCCGTCATCCTCAAACACAAGCCCCTTCTCAAAGAGGAGTTCAGCCCTGTCCAGTGTGTCGTTTTGCTGCGCAGACGTCTCCTGCTTCAGCTCACCGGAATCTTCTTCCGTCTCATAGAGAAGCGCATCCAGGATCTCCATTGGCTTTTTTCTTTCCTCCGCATCCTCCGAGAGCATCCGCAGGATCTTCGCCTCCTGAAAACGCAGCTTATTAGAAAACTCTGCCTGATTTTCTCTCGCCCTCTCTATCACGCCTAAGGCATCCTTATACTGTCTGTAATTGTAAAAGATCATGGCCGCATAGAGATAGGGTCTGTCATAGCCGGCATAGAGCTCTATTGCCCGATAATAATCATCCACCACCTGCTGTGCCCGTCTCAGATGGTAGCCGGCCTCCTGACGCACCAGATATGCCGGATAATAGTTTTCATCCTCCAAAAGGATCTCATCGCACACCTCAGTCGCTTTCTCATAATCTTTCGCAGAGAGATACCGATCCGCCAGATACTGTTTACAATCCAGACGGATTCTGACTTCCGGCTCCATCTCGATGGCGATGCGCGTCTCCTTCTCTCCCTCCTCAGGCTGTTCCAGACAGTAAAAGCAAACGCCCAGAAGGCGGTGGCTCTGGGCTGCCTTGGAAGCCTTTTTCTCCTCCTCGTCCTGACTCTCCTCCACACTTTTCAAATGCGTCTGATAGACAGGAATGGCCTCCTCATACCGCTCCAGCTTATAAAAGGTCCACGCTTTGAGTTCATAATACTTTTCCTCTCCGTCAAGACTCTCCTTGTGTTCTTCCACAAAGGCAAGCGTATCCTCATACCGCTCCAGATCAAAGAGACACCATCCCAGATAGAGCGTCAGCTCCTTGCCGGAAAGGTCCTCGAAATCCTTTCCCTCCGCCACAGCCTCCTGCAGCATGGGAACAAGCTCCTGCCCGATAGTTTGGCGAACCTCCAGAAGTTCCTCGTCCCGCCTGTTGACCCTGATCAGATCGTCCAGATACTTTTCCGCCCGATACCACTGCTTTTGATCCACCAAATAATGCATGGCAAAGTATTTTGCTATGTAATAGTCCGGATCCTCGGCAAGAACCGCCTCCCAGAGTTCGTACGCTCTCTTTTCCTCTCCGGTATGAGAAAAGATCCTGCCCGCCCAGATCCGCACGTTGTTATCATCGGCGTACCGCTCGATCAGCTGCTCCGCCAGCTCATGCACCTGCTCGCACTCCTCTGTCCGGATAAACAGCCGCAGCCGCTCCACATCCTCATAAGGGTGATACAGGCCATGTCTTTTCAGATCCGACAGATCCTGTAAAACGCCCTCCGTCTCATTTTCTTCCAATTTATTTTTTATCTGAAAAAATTCTCCGATATAATTGTCCGTATCCCCGTCGCTCCCCGGCGCATATCCGTCTTCCGACTCCTCAAACAATCCGTAATCCAGAAAATCCGGCGTCTGCACATGGTACTCAATATGTCTGAGAAAATTTACATGAAAATCCTCTTTTAAAGCCTCGAAGTCGTCCAGTACATGAAAGACCTGATCGATCAGCTGCCACACCGTCTGAGGCAGAAAAGAATGCCCGGCGAGGTAGCCAAGAAGTCTGCCCCTGGCCTCCAAAAAAGTATCAAAGCCTATGCACACCGGATCATCGAACAGCTCCTTCCAGGCGCTCACATCCCTGCGCAGAAAAATATCCCGATAATTTTCCCGCACGCGTTTCATCCACAGATCGAGTTCCCCCTGCGGTTCCTCCTCTTCTCCCTCTTCCTGCACCTTAGACAGACGAACAGCCTCCTCATAAGCTTCCCGCAGGCGTCTGAACCCATCCGGATCATCCTCCGGGTTCGTCTCCTTTAACAGCGTAAGATACCGTTGTCTGATTTGTTCTTCTTCCTTCGTCTCAGGAATTCCCAATATTTGAAACGCCAGTTTTTTATCCATTGCTGTCCTCCAGATATTTCTGATAAAAGTTATAATCCTCCACCTTACAGTTGACCCGCAAGCGCACCCCGTTTTCCAAATACTCTGTCTCGTACACGACCCCGTTCTCGTTGAGATAGGATACCGCCCTGCCGTCCGTATAGGGAATCAACAGTGTACATTCTCTGTAGCCGCCGGAAAGCTTTTCTTCAATCAGACAGATCAGCTCCTCCATCCCGATCCGCTTCTTCGCAGAAAGATAAATGCTGTCCCCCGACACAGCCGGTAAAGGCCCCGGCAAATGCTCCTGCGTCACCAGATCCGCCTTATTATAGAGATACAGCATGGGAACGCCGTCGGCGCCCAGCTCCTTCAAGGTCCGGTTGGTCACCTCGATCTGCTCCCTGTAATGGGGATTGGCATAATCCACCACCTGAAGCAGGATATCCGCCTCTTTCGCCTCCTCCAGTGTGGAGCGAAAGGCCTGCACCAGATGGTGCGGCAGCTTGTGGATGAATCCCACTGTGTCGGATAATAAGAAGGCGTGATGCTCCTCCGGCTCTATCTTGCGCACCGTGGTGTCCAGCGTGGCAAAGAGCATATCCCGCTCCATCACCTTCTTCTCCTCCACATCGATCTCATCGCTTCCATACAGATCCAGCATGGCATTTAAAAGAGTGGATTTTCCCGCATTGGTATAGCCCACCAGCGCCACCCGCGGCAGTCCCGATTCTATGCGGCGCTTGCGCTGTGTCATGCGTTCCGAGCTCACTTCCTTTAATTCCCTGCGCAGCTCTGTCAGGCGATGTTCCAGTACCCTCCTGTCCAGCTCCAGCTTTTTTTCGCCCGCACCCTTGTTGCTCAAGGCGCCGCTGCCGCCGCCCTGTCTGCTGAGTGCGGCGTGGAGTCCCACCAGTCTGGGCAGCATATATTGTAATCTTGCCACCTCCACCTGCAGCTTCGCCTCCCGCGACCTGGCCCGACTCGCAAAAATATCCAGAATCAGAGTGCTCCTGTCCATGACAGGCTTTTCCAGACGCTCCTGCAGATTGCGAAGCTGCATCGGAGAAAGAGAATTGTCGAAAATTATGACATCTGCGTCACATTCTGTGGCAAGCTCCCTTACCTCATCCACTTTGCCTGTGCCGATGTAAAAGGCCTTATGCACCTCCGGAAGCGCCTGCACCGCCTTGCCCGCCACCTCCATATCGCAGGCCTTCGCCAGCTCTCCCAGCTCCTCCAGCGAAAGCAGGTAATCGCCTCCGTCATTTAAATTTACGCCCACTAAGAATGCTTTTTCCATATATAAAATCCTTTCATTTTCCATTATATCATATACTTTCCCATTTTCCGATAGCATCGGAATAAACAAAGCCACTGGATGTAAAGCGTGACGCCATCTTCATGAGCATGGGGCAGTCCTGCCCGTTTCAGCGCTGCCGACACCTGCCTTTTGGTAAGCGGTCCGCCCTTACCGCATATGCCGTATTTCATCGACCGCTCAAGGAATTTCTGAAATTCATAGTATTCGCTTCTGCTAAGATCCGGCCTTGTCTTCCCTGCAAAATGCACCAGTACAGAATCTACTCCCGGCATCGGGTGAAAATCTTCCCTGCGAAAATGGTACCTGATCTTCATATCCCAATTTACCTTGAGCAGCAAAGATTTCTTTGACTCTTTTGGCAGCCCCATAAACCGTTTCGCCGCCCCTTTTTCCATCACCAGCCAGATATCCGATGGCGGGTTCGGCGCCTGTGTCAGCTTATCGANGATCTGTGTCGTGATGAAATAGGGTATATTGGCNAAAACCCTGTAATCTCCNTTTGACGGNAGATCATATTTCAGNAAATCCCCNTATATNAATTTNANATTAGAANACTGCGCAAGCCGTTTTCCTGCGCTCGTATATAGTTTTCGGTCAATCTCCACCGAGCAGACCGTACCGGCTCTCCGACACAGCTCCTCCGTCAAATGCCCTTTTCCGGTTCCGATCTCAAGAACTGTATCGTTTGCATGAAAGTCTGCAAATCCTATGATCCTGTGGATCAGTTTTCTGTTCGTAATAAAATTCTGTGAATCTGATAAATTTTGATGCCTCCTGCTTCTTTGCATAGCGTGCCTCCTTCTTATTGTGTACTCCGCAATCCGGACTTAACCGGATACTTTCCCCAAAGAAAAGGCAATAAAAAAGCAGGCACGATTCCATAAATAGAATTTTCCCGCTAAAATAATACAACAAAGCAAGCAGCACAGATCTGACTTCTGTCATATCTGTCCGATGAACATGTGGCAATTTTTATTCGCACGCAAAAAAATCCCATTTATATGAGACTACATATCTGCTTTTTTACTGCCCCTGTATACGGGTGCGAGCACAACGAATAATAATTCCCACGCTAGAGCCACCTTTCTGTTTTGTATTTCTCTATGAATACGCTAACTATAACATGGATGTTAGCGGATTGTCAATTTAAAACATCCCCGGGCCTGCTATATACAACTGCCCGGGGATATCTGTCTGCTTACGCCGCCTCTGCCTTACGGCGCTTCATACATATTCCTGCTCAAAATATCAAACTTAACTGTGACGCTGCCGCCATACTTTCCGGTTCCGCTCACGGTCACGCTGCCCTTGCCCTTTCCGGCCGCCAGGTTGGCGCCGTAAGTCAAGATATAATCACCCGCCCCGTCCTTCTTCTCTGTCAGCTTCGTCAGTCCGTATTCGCTTCCTGTCAGCTTAGCTTCCTCCGTCACCATATCTTTCTTCGCCGCTTTGACCGCCTGGGCATCCCCATAATAGACAGTCACCTGCGGTGAAACCTGCCGCCCCTTATAGGTAGTCTGGGCAGCTTCACTCGACACTACTACATATAAGTTGCTGCCTGTCAGCTTCGTCTCGTAGATGTTCAGATACACCGCGATCTCTTTTCCGGCTGTAGTCGTATAGCCGCTTCCCTGTGCCGCCGTGATGACTGCGCGGGGACTTATCTTCTGTACTTCCTCCCACGCCGTACTGCCGCTATCTTCATTGTCATCCTCAGCCTGTTGCACCGCCGATCCGTCCGACGCGCCCAGAGCCGCCAGCTTATCCAGATACGTTTTTACCGCTGTCTGGCTGCAGTTCTCATACTTTACTGTGTAATCTTTATTGCCCAGCGCCTTCTTGCCATCCTTTATGGTAATCTTAGGCGCATACTGGTAATCATCCGCCTTGCGGCTGTCAAACGCCATTTCTGCGGCAGTCACGGTCAGATTGTCCGCATCCTCCTCCATAGCCGCCTCGCTGATGGCAAAGGTAACTTTCACGCTGCCCGTATAATTTCCTTTTCCCTTGAATACCATAGTCGGGACCTTGTTCGGCAGACCCGCCGATGCCAGCACCGTGTTATTGCTATAACTCACCGTGTAGTCTGTCCCTTCCTTCAGGAGAACATTTTCTGCTCCGGCGCTCAGACTCAAACGGATACGCTGGGAAGGCTTCGCGCCCTCTCTCGTATACAGCACCGTGCCGTTTAAGTTATAAATCTTATTCCCCTTTTCATCCGTTGAAGAAGTAAGACTATCCTGCACATTCTCCGCACTGCCCACAGCCTCTACTCTCACAGATGTCGAATCCAGCGACACCGCCCCGATCTTAAATGTCTTCTTAAAGCTTCCGCTGTAGCCCGACTCCGGCTTCGCCGTGAAGGTCATGGTGGCGGTTCCCTTTTTGATGTTATTCTTGTAGCTGATGGTATAATGCCGGCCGTAATCAAGCGTTGTCTCCGGCTTCGCGCCGGTCGCCTTGGCGATGAGCGTCACCTTGTTCTGGGTCACCGCGCTGCCGGTATAAGGCATGGATGCTTTGAAATCGTTCTCATTTGGATTACTCTCATCATAGGCCTTCACGGTTATGCTGTTCGCCTTGAATGCCTCCCCCGTGATCTTGAAGGTGGCACTCTTGCTTCCCTTATAGCTTCCGATCCCGGTCACCGTCATGGCAGCGGTTCCCACCGCTTTGTTATTGGCGTAAGTCACGGTGTAATCTCTTCCGTAGACCAGATATACCTTACCGCTTTTCACCGTGAAAAGGTCATTTCCGTTTGCCGCCGGGGAACTGCTGCTCCACTCGCCCCGCGTATCTACCTCATAATATTTCTTGCCTTCATAATAGCCGGGTGTCAGCGTCACCGCTTTGCCGTCATTATACGGTCTGTTCTTCTGGTTCTTGCCCAGCGTGACGGTAACATTTTTCATCAAGCTTGCNTTGTCCGTCACATATACTTCCCTGCGTATCTCTCCTTTGTAATTTCCCGCCCCNGTCACGGTCATCTCGAAGACGCCGCTGTATCCCTTTGGAATGGCGGGAAGGTTGTACTTGTTCTTTTCCACTGTTCCGACAGCTGTCCAGATGCCGTTTTCGCTGCCTTTTACAGGATTTCCCTCCTCATCTCTTACATCGACAGAGCTAAGGGCCACCGTGTAATCCGNTCCTGCTTTCATGGCTTTCTTATATTTCAAGGAAGAAAAAGGCTTCTGNACGTTTTTCGCATTGGTCACAAGCTGATCGGTATATTTCAGAGTAAAGCCTGCTGCCGCATTACCCTTTCCGTCTCCGATGTCAGCCTTCTCGATATGAAAATTCTGGTAAACCGTGCCTGTATGGTTACCTTTGCCTTTGACCTCCACATAAGGCAGTTTCGCATTAAATGTATTTTGTGTCCCTTCCTGTCCGTCTCCCGTCAAACTCCCGGTGATACCTCCCGTAGCCTCCTCCTGATCTGCGTTAATATTATTCACATATTTGACTGTATAATCCTTGCCCGATTTCAGCAGAGTACCATCCGCCGCGTATACGGCAACCGCAGGTTTGACGGCGCTTCCCGTATAAGTCTGATTCGAAATTTCCTGAATATAAATACCTCCTTCAGCCGTCTGCACCTTCCAGCGGGCATACAGTGTGGTATTTTCCTGTACCGTATCCTCTGCGAAATTCCATACTTTCGTGCATGCGCGATCCTTATACCAGCCCTCGAAGACGCGGCCCTCCGCCGTCGGCGCTTCCGGCTCACTGATCAATTGACCGGAACGGATCGAAGTAATCGGCTTCGGTGCGGTTCCATATCCCATTGTATCGAAGGTAACGGTGTACACCACGCGTTCCTCTGCAACGGTAAGAATACCCGGCAGATAACCATTCTGCTCTACCTCATAATTATTACCCACATTGGCTGCCGTCGGGGTGACTATATAAGTCCCTGTCTCGTCCGTATTGACCACTGCCGTATTTCCCTCTGCATCAGCAAAAGAAAATGTCAATTCCGTCACTTTCTCTTCATCCCCGTTGAAAAAGCCCGTCATTTCACAGGCAAAGGTTTCCGGCACGGGATCTTTCACAGCGATCGTAGTATCCTTCACTCGGATCGTCACCTTTGCGGGTGTTATGGCAAAAGACTTTTCGACCGTTCCGCTGTAGAGATCAACGCCCTTGATGATGACAGCCGCCTGTCCCTTATTGATATTATCTCGATAAGATACGGTATAATCTGCCCCGGCTGTCAGCGCTTTTCCCGAATCACTGCCGCTTTTAAGTGTTACAACGGGCACTGGCGTCTGCTGACGGCTATTGTAAGTATAATCTGCCTCCGGCAGGATAACCTCCACACTGTCGTTGTTCAGGGCAAGCGTCACAGTCAGCTCAATTTCTGCTGTCAGGTCTTCCTTTGTCTGAGGATCCGTATAAGTCACCCTCAGAGTCTTTTTCCCCGGTGTGGTCATATCTATTTCACTTGCATTCGTCTTAAAATCTGTAACTTTAGTTACGCTGCCGCCGCTGCTCCGATAGGTTACCGTGATGTCATCTACATTCACCGTATCCCCACACGAGTAAGCTCTCTTTTTCTTGACCACACTGATCGAGGAAACCCCCGCATCAGACGACGGCTTATCCTGTGTGAGCACAATACTGTAATCCAGATTCCTAGGCAATTCCTGTACCGGCGTGCCGTCAGCCATGTACCAGGTCTCTGATACCGGATCATAATTGGGGTCCGAATTTTCATGTTCCAGCGCAGCAGACACCTTCAGGTTCCTGGGCGTATAGATCCATTTCAAATTTTTATAGGAAGAAAATGATCTGTTCAAAAAGTAAGTCATATCCGTGACTTTGCCCACATCAAATCCGCTCAAATCTATACCTGTCAATGCATCGCAGTAGGAGAACATCCCCGACATGTCCGTTATCTGGGAAGTATCGAAGCCGCTCACGTCCAGAACTTTCAATTTTTCACATCCCAAAAACATAAATCTCATATCCGTTACGTTTGATGTGTCGAAATTACTCAGATCCAGACTCTCTATACTTTCAAGAAAGGCGAACATGTAATACATATTCGTTACCTTTGAAGTATCAAAGTTACTCACATCAAGACTTCTTAATTGCTCACACTGCTGAAACATCGCTTCCATATCTGTTACATTCGATGTGTCAAAATGGCTCACATCAAGACTGGTCAGACCCTCACAGTCAAGGAACAGGCCGTTCATATCTTTTACCTTGGATGTGTCAAACCCGCTCACATCAAGGCTTGTCAGTTTCTCGCAGAAACTAAACATGCTGTTCATTTCTGTCACATTCGATGTGTCAAAATGACTCACATCAAGACTGGTCAAACTATGACACTCACAGAACATGCTGTTCATATTGGTCACTTTGGATGTATCAAACCCGCTCACATCAAGACCTGACAGTTTGTTACACCAGGCAAACATACAACTCATATTCTTTATTTGCGTCGTATCAAATTCGCTCAGGTCGACTTTCGTCAAATTCTCACACTGCATAAACAAACATGATGCATCTGTCATTCCCTTTACTTTGATCTCTGCCGTTTTGATAGATGCTCTATAGTCATCCCATGGCATCAACCTGATCCCATTTCCCGTCGGATATATCGGACGGATAACCTCCCCGGTTCCCTCCACCACCAGCTTACCGTTCTTATCGATATACCAGGTCGTATCAGAATCGTTCTCTGTATAGCTTCCGCTGGCAATCACATTTGCAGGCACAGACGCAGCCATCGTCGAGAGCAAATCTTCCTCTGCCCCGTCNATCTCCTCAACTGTCTCACCCTCAATCTCATCCTCAATCTCAGCCTCGTCAGAATTCTCTTCCGGCACTTCCGTCTCTATATCCTCTCCGGGCTCATCCGGCACATCGTCTTCCTCATCCCCCGGAGTTTCAGGCTCCTGCCCGGTATCCTCGTTGTCTGCGCTCTCATCGTCTTCTGTTGCCGCTTCCTCCTGTGAATCCTGCAGCGCATTATCGTCTTCCGTCTTCTCTTCCGCTGTCGGCTCATTCTCCACCGCCGCCTCGCTGGCCCATACGGTCAGTCCCGTGGGCACCACATTTGCGATGCACAACACCCAGCAAAGGAATAGGGTCAACATTTTCTGTCTCCTGTTTCTGTTTTTCCTCACGCTTCTTATCCTCCTGATTTTTATTAAGACAGGTACGGACATCGCACACATCCGTACCTGTCACAATAAGGGATGCGGTTCTGTATCACTTACAGTTTATCGCTTGTCAATCCGGCCCATATATCTTATAATGTCCTTGTGTGTATCGCAGACTTAGTCTGTATTGTGTGGCACTTGCCTGCCATCCTCTGCCCGATATCGTTGGCGCGATATCGGGTGATGCACCGCTTTTTATTTTCGCCGGATTTTTCTGTAACACCGTTCCCCGATTGCCGATATTGATAGAGCTCTACATTCCCTTTCTTACATATAGAAACTTTCCGCCATCTATAATAAGGGAGCGACTCTAAAACAAAAAAGTTGCAGTACTATTTAATTATTTTGTGATTTTTTTGAAAAACAAAGAAGATAAAAAGAACGAGGTGCAAATGCGCTTCCACACTCACCCCCGCTATGACTAATGGGAACAAAGGGACTGTATTGTCTACAGTCTCTGTTTGTATTGTGTGACACTTGCCTGCCTATCCGTCTGACACTGTTGGCGCAGAATCAACCGGTACACCGCTATGCTCTTAAAATCTCGTAAACATTTTATCATACATATTTTTCCAACACAAGCCTTTTGTCGTACCCAAAATTGAAAAAGCGCCATCGCGATCGGATGGCGCCCTCTCCACTTATGCATTCTTAATAGATTTTTTATCAGTCACAACCGGCTCCTTCGGAAGCACGACCTTATCCAGCTTCCAGATCTCATCCACATATTCCTGAATGGTTCTGTCGGAAGTGAACTTGCCGGAGCAAGCCACATTCAGGATAGCGCTTCTCGCCCAGCCCTTCTCATTCTTGTAGGCCGCTTCCACCTTCTTCTGCGCCTCCGCATAGGCCTTGAAATCCTTCAGGATAAAGTAGGTATCCGCCTTGGAGGTACTCTGTGTATTTAACAGCGAATTGTATAAGGTACGGAACATATCCGGATCTCCCGGCGCATAAGTGCCGTTGATCAGCTGCATCAGAACCTTTCTCACATCCGGATCGTTGTTAAAGATCTCNGTGGGATCATAACCGCCATAATTCTCATAGCGGATGACTTCATCGGAGGACAGACCGAAAATGAAAGCATTGTCCTCTCCCACTTCCTCTACGATCTCCACATTCGCACCGTCCATCGTACCGATGGTGAGCGCACCGTTCAACATAAACTTCATATTACCGGTTCCGGATGCCTCCTTGCTGGCTGTGGAGATCTGCTCGGACACATCCGCTGCCGCAAAAATAATCTCTGCATTGGAAACACGGTAGTTCTCGATAAACACCACCTTGATCTTGCCTTCAATGGCAGGGTCATTGTTTACCACATCCGCCACCGCATTGATCAGCTTGATGGTCAACTTTGCATTCCGGTATCCTGCTGCTGCCTTCGCGCCAAAGATAAAGGTACGAGGATAGAATTCCATATCGGGATGCTCTTTCAGTTCATTGTAAAGATACATCACATGCAGGATGTTTAAGAGCTGACGCTTGTACTCGTGCAGACGCTTNACCTGTACATCAAAGATAGAACGGGGATCCACCTCGATTCCATTGTGCTCCATGATGTACTCAGCCAGCCGCACCTTGTTCTGATATTTGATATTCATAAACTCCTGCTGCGCCTTCTCGTCGTCGGCGTAGATCTTGAGNTTGTTGATCTTCGGCAGATCAGTGATCCAGTCGTTGCCCACATGAGCCGTCACCCAGTCTGCAAGAAGAGGATTCGCATGCAGAAGGAAACGTCTCTGAGTGATACCGTTTGTCTTATTATTAAACTTCTCGGGCATCATCTCNTAGAAGTCTTTNAACTCCTGATTNTTTAAGATCTCNGTATGTAATCTTGCCACACCGTTTACAGAATAGCCGGCCGCGATCGCCAGATGTGCCATCTTAACCTGACCGTCATAGATGATCGCCATCTTCCTGATCTTCTCCTGATTGCCGGGATACATCTGCTCGATCCGGGCAATAAAGCGGCGGTTGATCTCCTCCACGATCTGGTACACTCTGGGAAGAAGTCTTGAGAACAGCTCAATGGGCCATTTCTCCAGTGCCTCAGACATAATCGTGTGATTGGTGTATGCACAGGTCTTGGTGGTCACTTCCCATGCCTCATCCCATGTCAGATAATGCTCATCCATCAGAATACGCATCAACTCCGCCACAGCCACAGTAGGGTGGGTATCATTCAACTGGAAGGTCACCTTCTCGTAGAACTTCCGGATATCATCATGTTTTCTCATATATTTCGCCACAGCTTCCTGCACAGAAGCCGAGATGAAGAAATACTGCTGTTTTAAGCGCAGCTCCTTACCCGCATAGTGATTGTCGTTAGGATAGAGCACCTCCACGATATTTCTCGCCAGATTCTCCTGCTCCACCGCTTTCTGGTAATCGCCCTTGTCGAAGGAATCCAGCTGGAAGCAATTCACCGGCTCCGCATCCCAGATACGCAGGGTATTCACGATGCCGTTGCCATAGCCTACCACAGGCATATCGTAAGGGATCGCTGTCACGGCCTGATACCCTTCCTGCCGGAAATGATTTCTGCCGTTCTCGTCCACATAGACGTTGACGTAGCCNCCGAAGCGTACCTCCTTCGCGTATTCGGGTCTTCTCAGTTCAAAAGGGTTGCCGTCGCGCAGCCAGTTATCCGGTACCTCCACCTGATAACCGTCACGGATTTCCTGCTTAAACATGCCGTAACGATACCGGATACCGCAGCCGTACGCCGCATAGCCCAGCGTTGCCAGAGAATCCAAAAAGCAGGCCGCCAGACGNCCCAGGCCGCCGTTACCGAGCGCTGCATCAGGCTCCTGATCCTCCACCACGTTGATGTCGATGCCCANCTCCTCAAGCGCCTGCGCNAATGCTTTATATGCCTGCAGATTGATCATATTGTTNCCAAGGGCACGTCCCATCAGGAATTCCATGGACAGATAATACACCATCTTGGGATCCTGNTTGTCNTANTCCTTCTGNGTCTTNANCCACTGATCNACNATNGCATCCTTGACCGCATAGGANACNGCCTGNAANATCTGCTGNTCCGTNGCCTCCTCCAAAGTCTTTCTGTAGAGCGTCTTTACATTGTAAAGAACGCTTCTNTTAAAAAGCTCTGTATCAAAAGTTGTCGTTACAGCTTTCTTAACCATTTTACTATCCTCCTCGGTTTCTGTCTTAACTCCATTTTACTATTATATATCGTATTCGCGTTTTTGACTATAAGCAATTAAACTTTTTCCACACCAATGGTAACCTTCTCCTCATTGACATTCCACTCTTTGGAAATCGCCAATGTTTCCTCGGTCACGATCGCTTCAGCCAGCACCTTCTCGGAGATCGCNTCCGCGTTTTTCTGNACGATNCCGGCNANTTTCTCATTCCCGTTGATCGCCACTTTGATGTGATCCATCACCTCAAAGTCTGCATCCTTACGCATATTCTGGATCTTGCTGATGATCTCGTANACAAAGCCCTCCTCGATCAGCTCCTCCGTCAGGTTGGTNTCGAGCACCACCGTCACGTAGTTGTCGNCNTCCGCCACAAAGCCCTCCTTCTGNGCCATATCGATCAGAAGATCCTCCTCCGCAAGGGANACCTCCGTGCCATCCACATCAAATTTCAATGCGCCCTGTGCCTTAAGCTCTTCCATCGCCTTGGTGCCATCCACCGCAGACAGATACTCTCTGATNCCNTTCAGCTGCTTGCCGTACTTAGGCCCCACTGTCTTAAGCTGTGGTTTGAAGCTGTAGGTCGTAAACGCCGACACATCATCGGAGAACTCGATCTCCTTCACGTTCAGCTCGTTTTTGATGATATCCTGATAGAAGCCTTCCAGCTTCATCTCNGCCTTCACATACATCCTGCCGATAGGCTGACGATTCTTGATNTTCGCCGTATTGCGGGCCGCGCGTCCCATGGCTACCACCTTCAGCACCTCGTCCATGGAAGCCTCCAGCTCCNTGTCGATCTGCGCAGCATCCGCCACCGGGAAATCACACAGATGAATGCTCTCCGGTGCATTTTTATCAATGCTGCACACCAGATTNCGGTAGATCTCCTCTGTCATAAAGGGCACCAAAGGAGCCGCCGCCTTACTTACTGTCACAAGGGCCGTGTAGAGGGTCATGTAGGCATTGATCTTATCCTGCTCCATGCCCTTCGCCCAGAAACGCTCTCTGCTGATCCGGACATACCAGTTGCTCATCTCATCCACGAAGCTGTCCAGCGCTCTGGCCGCCTCCGGGATCCTGTAGTTTTCCAGATTGGTATCCACTTCCTGCACCACCGTATTCAACCGGGACAAGAGCCATTTATCCATGACAGGCAGTTTATCGTAATCCAGACTGTACTTGGTGGCATCAAAATTATCAATATTCGCATAGAGCACAAAGAACGCATAGGTATTCCAGAGCGTACCCAGGAATTTCCGCTGTCCCTCCTGCACCGCCTTGCCGTGGAAACGGTTGGGCAGCCAGGGCGCCGAATTGATATAGAAATACCAGCGGATCGCATCTGCGCCGTAGGTCTCCAATGCCTCGAAGGGATCTACCGCATTTCCTTTACTCTTACTCATCTTCTGTCCGTTCTCATCCTGTACATGCCCCAGAACGATCACGTTCTCAAAGGGCGCGCAGTTGAACAACAGCGTGGACTCTGCCATCAGCGAATAAAACCATCCTCTGGTCTGATCCACCGCCTCAGAGATGAACTGAGCGGGGAACTGACTGTCAAACAGTTCCTTGTTCTCGAAAGGATAGTGATGCTGTGCAAAGGGCATCGCGCCGGAATCAAACCAGCAGTCGATCACCTCCGGCACACGCTTCATNGTCTTGCCACAGTCGGGGCAGGTGCAGGTGATCTCGTCGATATAGGGCCTGTGAAGCTCCACAGTCTTTGCCGCCGCATTCCCCGAAAGCTTTTCCAGCTCCTCTCTGGAACCGATAGCCTCCATGTGNCCGCAGTCCTCGCACTCCCACACATTTAAGGGTGTGCCCCAGTAGCGGTTTCTGGAAATGCCCCAGTCCTGAATATTCTCAAGCCAGTTGCCGAACCGTCCCTCACCGATGGATTCAGGGATCCAGTTCACTGTCTTATTGTTCCGCACCAGATCATCCCGGACTGCCGTCATCTTGATAAACCAAGACTCCCGCGCGTAATAGATCAGAGGCGTGTCGCANCGCCAGCAGAAGGGATAGTCATGTTCAAACTTGGGCGCATCAAAAAGCTTGCCCTCTTTATCCAGATCCTTGATGACCTCCGGATCCGCCTTCTTCACAAAAAGGCCCGCATAGGGAGTCTCCGGCGTCATATTACCCTTGCCGTCCACAAACTGCACAAAGGGCAGGTCATATCTACGGCCCACCTGCGCATCGTCCTCACCGAAGGCAGGCGCAATGTGTACGATACCGGTACCGTCTGTCATTGTTACATAGCTGTCACAAGTTACGTAGTGGGCCTTCTTTTTCTGCTTCTCCGCTTCAGCCCCGGCGCAGGCAAAGAGCGGTTCGTAAGCCTTGTGCTCCAGATCCGTACCCACATAGGTCTCCAGGATCTCATAGGCGGGCTTTCCTTCCTCGGAAAGCTTCCCGAGCACATTGTCCAAAAGCGCCTGAGCCATATAGTAGGTATAGCCATCCGCCGCTTTCACCTTCACATAGGTTTCCACAGGATTGACGCAGAGCGCCACATTGGAGGGCAGTGTCCAGGGCGTGGTCGTCCATGCCAGGAAATAGGCATCCTCATCCACCACCTTGAACCGGACAACAGCGGAACGCTCCTTCACCGCCTTGTAGCCCTGCGCTACCTCATGGGAGGATAAGGGCGTACCACAGCGAGGGCAGTAAGGCACGATCTTAAAGCCTTTGTACAAAAGGCCCTTGTCCCAGATCTGCTTGAGCGCCCACCACTCGGACTCAATAAAGTCATCGTGATAGGTTACATAGGGATCATCCATATCAGCCCAGAAACCTACCGTGCCGGAGAAATCCTCCCACATGCCCTTATATTTCCAGACCGATTCCTTACATTTACTGATNAANGGATCCAGNCCGTACTCCTCGATCTGCTCTTTACCGTCCAGACCCAGAAGCTTCTCCACCTCCAGCTCCACCGGCAGACCGTGGGTATCCCACCCCGCCTTTCTAGGCACCATATAGCCCTTCATGGTGCGGTATCTGGGGATCATGTCTTTGATGACACGTGTCAGCACGTGNCCGATGTGCGGCTTNCCGTTNGCCGTGGGCGGGCCGTCATAAAAGGTATAGGTAGGGCCCTCCTTGCGGGAATCCATGCTCTTCTGAAAAATATCATTTTCTTTCCAGAACTGGCATACTTCTTTCTCTCTGTCCACAAAATTTAGGGTTGTGTCAACTTTCTGGTACATACTCCTCTTCCTTTCTATTTGTCCTGTGCATCGTCCTGCACGAATGAGCAGACTCGGAAGATTTCATCTTCCTCGTTCGCGCATATAAAAGCCCCCGTCCCGTAAGAGGACGAGGGCAAGGCTCTCGTGATACCACCTGTTACGACGTACCGCCCCGCTTCGCAGCCGCAAAGCGCACTATACGTTATCCCATAACGGAGGATTTCCGTCGGTACTTACTTCTCAGAGTGTCTAAGGTTCGGCCCGCGACTCGGAAGTGATCTTCCCTGATCTTCTACTCGTACCGGTCTTACACCGTCACCGGCTCGCTGTGACTTTCACAGATCAGCTACTGTCTTCTTCAATGTCTTTGTATGACATTATAATTCCCCAAATTTGCAGTTGTCAAGCAAGGAAGCGAATTTCTTTCAAATTTGGATCAAAACTGGATCGGTGTCACCTCTTCACTCAAAGGCTTCATCTCATACTCCGGCAGACTGTCCAACAGTTCTTCCAGACAGATTCCCGTGCTATAGACCACATCGTGAGCAAGCAGGATCACCTTTTTGCGCCCGAACGTTGTCTCCACACCATTTGCGATCAGTTTCTCCGGATCGGGATTTTTAACGGCATCCTCCAGACTTGCATTCCAGTCATAATAAATATATCCTCTGTCCGTCATCTCCTCAATGATAGCCTGTCCGACCTTTTTATTATAGGCATTGACGCTGCCGCCCGGAAACCGGAACAGATTTGTCTCCACACCCGTCACTTCGTAGACTGTCTGTCTCGCTTTCTCGAAATCCTCTACATAACTGTCCACACTCTCATACAGAGTCTCATAATCGTGATTGTCACAGTGAATACCGATCGTATGACCCTCCTCCACGATCCNGCGCGCCATCTCGGGATGTTGTCTCACATTCTCCCCCACCAGGAAGAAAGTTGCCTTAATATTCCTGTCACGCAATATATCCAGTACCCTCTGGGTATTTTCTTCAGAAGGGCCGTCATCAAAGGTCAGATACATGGTCTTTGGATGAAAATAGTAGGAGATACCCTGCACAATACCATCTGCGATCTTCTGCTGATACTCAGAAAGAGAGAGCATCTTCCGCTCCGTGGCATTTGAGAGAAATCCTGTCTCAATAAGGCAGGCGGGCATGGAAGTGTTCCTCGTCACATGAAAATCCGCATCACCGCGCAGCTCCCGCTCCGCAGCTCCCGTACTCTTTAAGGTCTGCTGCCGGATCAACTGTGCCAGCCTCTTGCTGTCGCGCCCGGAATCGTCCTCCTCATACCATACTTCCATCCCGCTCACAGCGGTGCCCTCGTCCGTTGCATTCTGATGAATGCTTATGTAGATATCGGCCCCTGCCTCGTTAGCCTCCTTCACACGCTCTTCTTTCGCGATATAAGTATCCTTGTCCCTGGACATGATCACCTCATATCCCTGCTCTATCAGCCGCTCCCGTACAAGCAGTGCAATGGCCAGATTGATATCCTTCTCCCGAACACCGTTTCTGGCACAACCTTCATCCGTGCCGCCATGTCCCGGGTCCAGATAAATAATCGGAACGTGCTCCGTCTCTACCATNGCCGGCACGATCTCCTGCGTCTTGACAGCCGNTGCCTGCGCCGCGGCAACTATTTGCTCTTCCACAACATAAACCGGTTCTGNCGTCTCNTCCAANGGNATCGTTTCCGTTTCTCCCATCATATCTGTCAGAGCTTTCAGNCCGCCCACCGCAGTAAGCCGCACGATGATCACCGCNGCCAGACAGCTGAGGCACAAGGCAATTGTCAGCATGTATAATCTTCTGNAAACACGCCTTNTNCTCTGTTCCCTCGTCTCATAACCACAGACATATTCCCAAGTAAATGTTGTNTCTCCGTACATATNCTGATGCTCCCTCCAGATTCTTTTGTATGCTTTCTATAGTTAACGACANTAGAAATTTGTTATGTCGTTTACTATATATCAAGCATACAGACAGGGTGCATCAGAATTTCATCTAAGTTGCATCAAAGTTCCATATTTTTTGCATCAAAGTTGCATCATTTTNTGTCGGCGANAAACANTCCCTTCTCTTTTGCACTNANAGCAATGTTTCGCTCCACTTCCTCTCCGCCAATATNNAANANNTTGAGNCCCATGACNCACGCNCCCACCACCGGNTCATATTCCGCCATAACGACAGTGACNTCCGGCTCCCTCTCTTTGATTCTNCCGANAATCTGTCCGGTAAGATAATTGTCCTTTCCNTTGAACACNNTNCCGGCCAACACNATNTTNTCCCGGGCNGGATTCATCTCCATCTTGTNAAATCCTGCAAANATATAGGCNACGATCTGCTCNGCAAAGGCATCCGTCATCCGGCANGTCTCCNNATCCCCTTTNCCGGCAAGCTCCAGAATCTGCGGCACAAGAAATTTTATCCCNTTCACAAATTCCGGTNTGGTCATGTACATACGAAGCAATTCGTCCACTGTGGANACCCCGGCATGCTTTAAAAACAGCTCCGTCAGCAGAGTNTCTCCGCACAATCCCATTTCCGCATCNAAAACCTTNCGCAAAGCCCTGNNTGCCAGCGCNCTGCCGCCCTGCATACTTTCTTCCATATAATCTCCGTAGACGAACTGCCGTCCTGTCTCGTCAATGATCGCACCATTCATCCCCGTACCGGCACAGATCAGCATTCCATGAGAGAACCCGGTCACGGTATACAGCATAATAAGCGCATCATTGCAGACTGTGATGTCCCCGCATGCCAGCCGTTTTTCCATCTCATCTTTTACAATTTTGTCATCCCCCGGAAAGTCCACGCCGGTAATGCCCGCCNCAGTGACTGTGATATCCTTCTGCGCGATACCCGCCTGCTTCCCGGCCAACTCCACAGCTTCCTCTATACGGTCCAGTGCCGGTGCGATCCCATGTTTCGGGAAATACGCCCCTTTGGCAACTGCCGTCCCGACGATCACCCCGTCTTCGCGCATAATGGCCACAGCCGTCTTCGTACCTCCCTGATCTATCCCCAGAATATATCTCATTAGTTTTTCCTCCTCTCTGCCATAACCAGATGTCACAGCACAGTGTTTACCGATTCACACTTTTATCATTATAGTATCTCAATTCGCTTACTTTGTCAACTATTCAGAGTTCACTTTATGATTTGGCACATTTTTTAAAATTAGATATTGACATTTTGACACATAGTGGTACACTGTAGTTGTAAATTTTGAAACATTTATGAGGATTTCCTATGGCAACCATATCACAAATTGCAAAAGAGGCTGATGTCTCAAGAACTCTGGTATCCAGAGTTCTCAATAACAAACCCGGCGTCAGTCCCGAAAACCGCCGAAAGATCTTAGAGATCATAGAAAAGCATCACTACGTTCCAAACGGCCTTGCGCGGGCGCTTGTCCTCCAGAGAACGATGACCATCGGTGTCGTCATGGACGATCTGTGCAATGATTTCTTCTTTGACTTGATNGCCGGCCTNCAGGATGCNGGGGANGAACACGGCTACAANATATTGTTCTGCAGCGGNCGCAGGGATATCGATACCAAAATGAAATACGTGGACTACTTTTCACAGGGCCGCACGGACGGCATCATTGCCTACGGCAGCAACCGTGCCGATGAAGAGCTTTTCCGCAGTATCGCCGCCAAGTCCGTAAACTGTGTACTGATCGAAGGCAATCTGGACGACTGCAAAGTCGATAAGATCCGGCTCGACAATTTCCACGGCGCCTATGTGGCCACAGAGCATTTGATCAAGCAGGGACATCGTAATATCATCCATATAACCAACGACATGAATTACGATGTATCTCTGGAACGGCTGAACGGCTTTGTACAGGCCATGCACGATNACAGAATACCGCTGGGGCCCGACTCCATCCTCTACGGCGACTGTTTTGAGAAAGCCGCCTACCAGCAGATGAAAAAACTGCTCNCAGAGGGTAAGAAACCGGATGCCTGCTTCGTNGGNGCCGACAAACCGGCCTTCGGCGTCCTGCGCGCCGCTATGGAAGCCGGACTTTCTATTCCGGGGGATCTGGCAGTCATCGGCTTTGACGACGACACACCGGAATCAAGGGATATGGTTTTCCCCGGGCTCTCCACCATGCGCCAGCCACTCTACGAGATGGGCCGGGCAGGTGTGGAACTGCTGCTTGATGCGATCGAGCATCCCGACAGGGAAGCGAAGACCCGGACATTTGAGGCAGAGCTTATCCTGCGGGATACCTGCCGTTAAACACTATATATAACTTATAAGGAGGTAACACATCATGACAGAAAGAGGATTAAAGATTGCCACCATAGGAGGAGGCTCCAGCTATACGCCTGAACTGATCGAAGGCTTTATCAAACGTATGGAGAGCCTTCCCGTCAAAGATATCTATCTGGTAGATATCGATGCCGGAAGGGAGAAATTACAGATCGTCACCGACCTCGCCAGACGGATGGCTGCCAAAAGCGGCACCGACTTACAGATACATGCGACCACAGACNGGCGGGAAGCGCTGAAGGACGCCGACTTNGTCACGACACAGTTTCGTGTGGGACTATTGGANGCCCGCATCCGCGATGAACAGATTCCCCTGCGCTACCAGAGGATCGGNCAGGAGACTACCGGTGCAGGCGGTTTTGCCAAAGCTCTGCGCTCTGTTCCGGTNATCCTGGATATCTGCCGTGATATGGAAGAATTGTGCCCGAATGCCTGGCTGATCAATTTCGCCAANCCCTCCGGNATCCTGACCGAGGCAGTGTTAAATCACACTTCCATTAAGGCTATCGGACTGTGCAACTGCCCCATCAACATGATAAATGATATGGCAGAAAAATTTGACTGCCNTGTGGATGATGTCTTCTGCGACTTCGTAGGAATCAATCATCTGGTCTGGGCACAGAGAGTCTTAGTGCGTGGTCGCGATGTGACTCTGGAAGCGATCGACAAGATCTGCTCCGATTCCNCCAAGGAGATCATGGCTAATATTCCGGAGATCCACTATGATCCTGNNTTNNTAAAATCTCTGGGAATGGTTCCGGTAAGTTACCTGAAATATTATTATATGCAGCCGGAAATGCTGGCAGAATGTACCCGCGCCGCCAAAGAGGAAGGCTGCCGGGGCGAAGTGATCAANAAAGTGGAGAAAGAGCTGTTTGACCTCTACCGTGATCCCACTCTGGACACCAAGCCCGCACAGCTTGCCTCCCGGGGCGGTGCACGTTATTCCGACGCGGCCTGCTCCCTGATCGATTCTATCTACAATAATAAAAAGGACATCCAGACCGTGAATGTCCTAAACCGCGGCACAAACCTGGATCTCCCTTATCATGCCGTTATCGAGCGCAACTGCGTCATAGATGCAGACGGAGCGCACCCTATACACATCGGGCATACGCCGCTGAAGATCCGGGGCCTCCTGCAGAACGTAAAGGCCTATGAGCAGCTTACCATCGAAGCCGCCATCACCGGTGACTACGATAAGGCACTGCAGGCCCTGACCATCCATCCACTGGTCAACTCTGCGACTGTGGCCCGCAAAATACTGGATGATATTCTGGCGGAAAACCAGCCTTACTTAGAAACCTTTAAAAACAATTCATTGATTCCCTCATAGAATCCCAGCGTCACCACAGTCTGGCCACTCCCCATGCCCGTAAAGACATATTTACGGAAATAGGGGGTGGTCTCTAAGAGGGGATTATTCGATTCGTAGGGTGCCGGTGTTTCCATCCCCATATATTCTGCCCAGGCTGCCACCAGAGCATCTGCATCAATATCCTCCCACAGAAGCGGCGTCCTGACATAGAATTCATAAATCTTCCCATCATCCGCATCAATATAGGCATCCATCAGACGGTTTTCCTTGTCTGCGTTTTTCTGAGAATTGGAAAGACTCATTTTCCAGACGGCCACATTATTGCGCGGCTCCAGTACATCAATCGCGGAATAGAGTGTGACATCATAGGAAGATGCATCGACCTGCTTTACCTGTTCCGGCAGTATCCCCTTCTCCTTTAACAGATCGATCCCCTCATTACAGGTCGTATAGATCTGCTCATCTGTGATCTCCTTACCTGAAGGCCCTCTGCGGTTCACCACAAAGGCATAGGATCCCTCCAGTTCCTGATACACCACTTCCTCATCCTCCGCGTACGCCTGCACACTCGTCTCGCTCTCCAGAAATGTCTGACTGCTCAGACAACAGGACAGGATATAAAGTTTTTCATTACTTTTCAACTGATAGCGGTAACCTTCTCCTGCACTTTCCACACTCTCCGTATGAGGCTTCTCCAGAATCCCCTGATCCTTATACTGCGCCAGAGCCTCCGGTCCCCATATGGAAATGATCATCGCAAGCGCCGCCAATATCAGAAACGCCAGACTATATATCTTACTCTTCATAAGTTCCTCTAATCTCCATGGGAAGAATAAAACTGAAACAAGACCCTTCCCCAACTTTACTCTCAATCTGTAACTCGCTTCGATGTATCTTGAGAATCTCCGCACATAATGCAAGTCCAAGTCCCGCCCCGTTCTTGCTCCTGGCACGGGATTTGTCTACCATATAAAAAGCCTTGACGATCTTNTGCTGTTCCGCCTCCGGTATGCCGATGCCATAATCTCTCACCGCCATCCGGTATCCCTCATCCGTCTCCTGCCCTGTCACTTCGATCACCCCGCCTGTCTCCGAAGCCTTGCAGGCATTGTCAATCAGATTGACCAGCACTGTCTTGATCAGATTAGCCTCCATCATGACGACAGCCTCATCATATGTAAAGCGGATATCCATCTCCTTCTTTTCCGCAAACATCTCCCGCAGATACGCAAACAACTCTTTCACCGGAATCTCCTGAAGATCCGCCTC
The DNA here is from genome assembly GCA_014804565.1 of Lachnospiraceae bacterium. GTDB lineage: Bacteria > Bacillota > Clostridia > Lachnospirales > Lachnospiraceae > UBA3282. The sequence continues at coordinate 102,938 of JAAUZN010000018.1, read as the reverse complement.
CTCCTGCTTCGCCACCATGATATCCAACAGCCGGAAAGACATAGCCTCCAGACGCTTTCCTTCCGTATAGATATAGTTGGCCGACATGATGCTCTTTTCTTCATCCATCTTGTGGGACCGCAGCATATCCGCATAACCTATGATAGCTGTCAGCGGCGTTTTCAGCTCGTGGGCAAAGGCACCCATAAACGCTTCCCGGGCTTCGATCTCTTCCTCCAGTTTGCTGATATTCTCCTCCAGCGCATTGGCCATCCCGTTGAAATCATGGGTAAGCTGTCCCAGCTCATCCCCGCTGATCTGTCTGGCACGATACGCATAATCTCCCGCTGCCATCCTCCGCGTAGCCTTGGTCAGCAAACGTATCGGCTTCGTCAACAGAGAGGCAATGAAAAGCATAATGACCATTCCGGTCAACAGCATGACCNCNGTCACCTTGCGATACAGCGAAAAACCCATNGCCCGNTCCGTAAACACTTCGGAAACNTNCTTCATAGTCTCCAGATAGAGAATACGGTCCAGCGCATCGATGGCCACACAGGTGTGTACATANTAGCTATCCTCNACGCAGATCACNCGGTACGACTTGGTATGCTGATCCGTCTGTGGCAAAAGTCCTTCATCCACCGTGAATCCATCGCTGGTATAGAGAACATTCTTCTCCTCATCNGCTATCCTTATCANCCGTCTGCCGNTCTCTCCGCCGGTCTCCAGATCTGGANGCGATCTCCTCCACTACACTGTCCGGCAGAACACTGTACTTGAGAGGCACATTGAGNGCCGCCGTCTCGAAGGCGAAACTGAGGATGCTGCTCTCNTCAAGNGCCTGACCGACCTCTCTCTCCANAGAAGTCTCAAATACATAGTTTACTAAATAGAAGCCGCCGAATCCCAGNGCCANCGCCAGCAGGATCATGGTAGACAGCACTAATTTGATTGAAAATTTCATTCCTGCACCTCTAANCGGTAGCCCACCTTATACACCGCTACCAGATTATGCTCCCAGCCAAGCTTCTTTCTCAGNCGCTGNACATGCAGATCAAGCGTACGNCTGTCCGCGAAATATTCTCCCTCCCACACCTTTTCATACAGTGTCTCCCGAAACAGNGCNACATTTTTATTTTTCATAAAAAGGAGCAAAAGGCCGAATTCTTTATTCGTCAGTTCCACGGGANGCCCGGCTCTCGTCACCCTGCGCGCGTCTACATCCACTGTCACATCTCCGGCCACAAGCCNCTGATCCGCCTTATTATAACGCCGGAGNACCGCCTCCACCCTGGCCACTAACTCCACCACATCGAAAGGCTTCACGATATAATCATCCGCTCCCAGCTTAAGTCCCTTCACCCGATTCTTGACCTCATGCTTNGCGGTAATAAAGATCACAGGAATCCCCAGCGGCCGTATGTACTCCATCACATCATACCCGTCCGCTCCCGGCAGCATGATATCTAAAAGGATCAGATCAAATTCTTCGCTCTCTATCAGATCAATGGCTTTCAGCCCGTCCTGTACCGCCGTACAGTGGTAACCTGCAGAGGAAAGNTTCAAGTCTATCAANTCACAAATCGGNTTTTCATCATCTACGATCAGTATTTTAATCATTTGTCNTCTGCCACCCCCAATAGGCCCGNGCTTTCTCCACCAGCATCTCCATNGTGTCATCNTCACTGCANCGGTAAGTATCCCGAATCTCCGTATCCGNGAAAAANCCGCCGGTCCGCTGNTAATAGATCTGATAATCNGCTTCCACGATCAGTTCCCCNGCCTCACCCTCATAACTGTATCTGGCNAGAATTACNATATCNTTCAGACCGTCCCCGTCGATATCCCTGCAGGTGACTCCTTTGAGNGCATAGAGATTATCGTATTCTCCCATAGGCTGTAATACGGATACGATATCTCCCTGCTCGTTCACCAGATAGATCATAAAAATATCATAATCCGCGATCCGGTAGGTGCCNGGTGTCACCTGNAACTTCCCNANCTTACCGAATGTCCTGAAATAACACTGCTCCGGAATGACCTTAAAGCCATTTCTCTGCANTTCACGCANCGTGGATGCNGTGTAAAGAAATTCCGTGGAATTTCCGTCTCTGACAAAGGCNGTGATNGATTCCGCNCTCTTATTCATNCCAAAACGATTGATCTTATCGGANATCCGGTAATCCCTGTAAAAGCTGCTGCCGCTNTTNTTCTGGAAAAGCACATCCCCCACCTTATAAGTCTTGCCCGCATAAGCCTCACTCTCGTTGACGCAGGAAGTGATGAGAATGATATCCATTCTTCCATCCCGATTCAGATCCTGAAAAGAGACTGCGGCAATCGACTGTATCGGCTGCTTCATACGCCCTTTGACACAGTAATTGGTTTCCAGCTGCTCCGTCCGATAGAGAATCTGTCCATTCCTGTCCACAATAAATACCGCAAGCCGATTATAGAGCTTGTCAAAAGCCGGAACCATAAGAATACTGTCCTCCTCNTCCGGCTCCAGGGCAAAAATCTGATTCTCCACCACACGAAAGCCGCCATCCTCTATTCCGCTTTGATCCTGTATGGATAGCAAACGGTCGCAGTACTCCTCATATTCCGCAAGCACAGCCCCGTCATCCGGTTTTTCCGAAGATGCAAGCACGGTTCTGGCCGGAAACAGGCAACAGCACAATACTGCCGTCAAAGCAAGTGCGGCCATATATCTACACTTGTTCATTCATTGCACCTCACTGACCCATTTGGTCAAGCAACATGATCTTGGTATCATAAAGTTTACTGGATAAATCTACATGTACCCTGTGCGGATTCACCAGACGCCTCGTCTCATCCCACAGTGTGTTTTGTTCCTCCTGACAGTAGGCGCGGATATCCATCACCTTCGGGGAAGTATAACAACATTCGCCGTTTTTAAAGATCGGCGTCATGATCTCCCGCAGGGTATAGCTTCCGCCCGCCAGCATCGTCTTTTTCCAGGGTTCCGCCGGATCAAAGAGCAGGAGCTGCTCCCTCTCGTCATATACCTCGTCCGCCAGACAGATCAGATCCGCGCGGATCTTACNGCTCTCTTTATCATAAATACGGTAGATCGTCTTGTTGCCGGGATTAGTCACCTTCTCCGTGTTCTCGGAGAGCTTGATCTTCGGAATAAATTTTCCGTCCTGTCCCATGATCGCCGCCAGCTTGTACACGCCGCCGAAAGAAGGACAGTCCTTGGAAGTGATCAGATGCGTGCCCACACCCCAGGAAGTGATCTTCGTACCCTGATCCTTCAGACTCTGGATCAAAAATTCATCCAGATCATTGGAAGCAGAGATCACCGCATCAGAAAAGCCCGCCTCATCCANCATTTTTCTCGCTTTCTTGGAGAGATACGCCAGATCGCCGCTGTCCAGACGGATGCCGTAATAGCTGAGCGGGATACCCGCCTCCCGCATCTCTTTAAAGACGCGGATCGCATTTGGCACGCCGGATTTTAAGGTATCGTANGTATCCACCAGCAAAATACAGGCAGAAGGATACATATTGGCATAGGTCTTAAAAGCTGTGTACTCATCCGGGAAGCTCATGATCCAGCTGTGGGCATGAGTACCCTTGACCGGCACATCAAAGAGCTGTCCGCAGAGCACATTGGAGGTGCCGATACAGCCGCCTATGACCGCCGCCCTGGCTCCGTAAGTGCCCGCNTCCGGCCCCTGCGCCCGGCGCAGGCCAAACTCCATCACCCCATCTCCCTGAGCCGCATAGCAGACCCTCGCCGCCTTTGTGGCGATCAGACTCTGATGGTTGATGATATTTAAGATTGCCGTCTCCACAAGCTGTGCCTGCATGATCGGCGCGATGACCTTCACAAGGGGTTCTCTGGGAAATACCACCGTCCCCTCCGGGATTGCGTAAATGTCTCCGGTAAATCTGAAGTTTTTCAGATACGCAAGAAAATCCNGCTCAAAAATGCCCAGACTCGCCAGATAGTCGATATCNTCCTGCTCAAAATGCAGCTCCTTGATATACTGTATCAGCTGCTCCAAACCCGCCATGATGGCAAATCCGCCGTCACAGGGATTGTTACGGTAAAATGCGTCAAAGATGACCGTCTCGTTCTGATCCTTATTTTTAAAATAGCCCTGCATCATCGTCAGTTCATACAGGTCGGTAAGCAGTGTCAGGTTTTGCCTGTCCATGNTTTTCCTCCGTCTGTTTCTTNCTNAGNATNTGATATTGCTATCATACCTCTTTTTAAATAAATAAAAAAGTATATTTTTCAAGTCTCNCCTTGCCGCACACACGCTCTGACCGCCTCACAGGTTGTTTCGATCAGCGCATCGGTATGGGCATCCGATACAAACATAGCTTCGAACTGGGAGGGTGCCACATAGATACCTCGTTCCAGCATTCTGTTAAAATAGGCAGCAAAAGCCTGTTTATCACACTTACAGGCATCCTCATAATTTTCTATGCCCCGGCTGCCCTTCTCCTGACTCCCCGTTCTGTTTGCAGCGCCATCAGCGCTATCCCACCCCGGAGCAAAAAAGGCCGAGAGCAATGAACCTGCACGGTTTACGGTCAGCCCCTCCCGCCTGTATGCCTCCGCCAGTTTCGCTGCCCGCCGGTCAAGTCGCTCATAGATTCCTGTATCCTCCATGAGAATTTTCAATGTGGTGATTCCCGCCATCACCGCCACCGGATTGCCAGACAACGTTCCTGCCTGATAGACAGAGCCTAACGGCGCCACGCAGGACATGATATCCCGCCTGCCGCCGTAGGCCGCCAGAGGCATGCCGCCTCCTACGATCTTGCCAAAGGTGTGCAGATCCGCCGATACACCTGTATACTCCGCGGCTCCGCCCAGCGCCAGCCGAAATCCCGTAATGACCTCGTCGAAGATAAGAAGCGCGCCTTCCTCTTCTGTAATCCGGCGCAAAAATTCCAGAAACCCCGGCTTCGGCGGCACCACACCCATGTTGGCCGCTACCGGCTCCACCACGACCGCCGCCACCTGTCCGCGGTTTTCTTCCAGCAGTCTGCGCACCGAATCTTCGTCGTTATACACCGCAGTCAACGTGCTTGCCGCATAACCCGCCGGCACTCCCGCACTGTCCGGTACAGACTGGGTCATAAGCCCGGAACCCGCCTTCACTAACAGCCCGTCAGAATGTCCGTGATAATTACCCGCGAATTTGATGATCTTTTCCCTGCCCGTGAATCCTCTCGCCACGCGCACCGCGCTCATCACTGCCTCGGTTCCGGAGCTGACAAGCCTTACCATCTCCATCTCCGGCACACAAGCCTGTATCAACTCCGCCAGTTCCACCTCTCCGGCGGTAGGCGCTCCGAAGGTCAGGCCCTTCTCACAGACCCGCTGTACCGCTTCGATCACTTCAGGGTGGGCATGTCCCAGAATCCCCGGTCCCCAGGAACAGACGTAATCCAGATATTTATTCCCGTCTGCATCTATCAGCCACGGTCCCTGCGCCCGCTCCACGAAAAAAGGGTGTCTGCCCACTGCCCGAAAAGCTCTGACAGGGGAATTTACCCCACCGGGAATCAACTGCTGGGCCTTTTGGAAAAGTTGCTCTGATTGATTCTCTCTCATATCTATATCCACCTCACCGCATCCAACGCGTGATAAGTAATAATGACCTTCGCGCCCGCCCGCTTCATGGCTGTCAGGTTTTCCATTACGATCCGCTTCTCATCAATCCAACCCTTTGCGGCCGCCGCCTTCACCATAGCGTATTCACCGCTCACATTATATACCGCCAGCGGTACATCAAATGTGAGCGCAGCCTCTTTCAGCACATCCAGATAGGCAAGCGCCGGTTTCACCATCACAATATCCGCACCCTCTTCGATATCCGCGGCTATCTCTCTAATCGCCTCCTGCCCGTTAGCAAAATCCATCTGATAGCTCTTACGATCACCAAATCCCGGTGCGGAGTGAGCTGCATCCCGAAACGGCCCGTAATAGGCGGAGGCAAACTTGGCGCTGTATGCCATGATCGGCATCTGCGTAAATCCTGCCAGGTCCAGCCCTTCCCGTATCGCCGCCACACGACCATCCATCATATCGGAGGGCGCTGCCATATCCGCCCCTGCCTCTGCAAGGCTCACCGCCATCTTCACAAGGTATGGCAGTGTCTCATCATTTAAAATCTCTTCTCCATGTACCATGCCGCAATGTCCATGAGAAGTGTATTCACACAGGCAGATATCCACTACAATATAGATTTCCGGGCAATTCTCCTTGATGAAACGAACTGCCCGCTGTGTGATCCCATCCTCCGCATAAGCCTGACTGCCCTGCGGATCCTTGTGAAGCGGAATTCCAAAAAGCATGATACCGCCGATGTCCGCCTCTTTTACCTGCTCTAAAATCTCTGACAACCGGTCGATGGAATATTGATATATCCCCGGCATGGACTCCACCTGGTTCTTGATATTTTCTCCCTCTATCACAAATATAGGATAGATAAAATCCTTCGGATGCAGTCTGGTTTCCTGCATCATGGAGCGAATGCGCTCATCTCGTCTTAATCTTCTGAATCGGTACATGATTTCTCCTCGTTTAACTCCTTTTATTTTCCTGCCGGTCAGCTTTGCATAGCATTTTACAGCTCATATTCTCGATACAGTTGCTCCCGATATGCCGGGTCGGAGAGGGCACGCTTCATTTCCTCGGTTTTACCAGAATCCATAAGCTTTTGCATCAATTGAAAAGCTCTGTTTTCACCTTCAGCGAGTCCCTCTTCATGACCTATTTCACGCCATTCCTTCCGCTCACTCCGCATATGCTTCTCTTCATCATATTCAAAGATACTCACCGCTATCGCCTCCGCTCGATTCTTAGATAAAAAATCCGAAAGTATTCCGTTTCTGATACAATGATCCACTGCCCGCTCAACTGCTTCGGGAAAAAGCATTTCTTTTGCAAGAGTCCTGACCTGCTCCACATACTGAGCATATTCTTTCAACAGACGGCATGTTTCTAACAGCTTCTGATTATGTCCTAAGTTGATATTATAAACAATGACAGCCAATTCCAATGCCGGCTGTTCCTGTTTTTTCTCATAAGCCTCCGACAGTCGGAGTACCTGCTGCTCGGGTTGGAAATCTGTTCCGTTATAAAAAACCACAAATTGGGGCGCCGGAATCCNGATGAGTTTCTTACTATATAAATTTTCATCTTTGACTCTACTCTGCAATACTCGACTCACATAAAGCAGGTCCCTTAACGGCATGTTTGGATTGTATGCAGACTGATGCTCGTAAAGCAACAGTTCAAAATCAAACACAAAAGAAATATCATTCTTATAGTTCATATAGACTGCATTTTCCAGTGTGGTAATCTCCAGATTGCCCACATCCGTATAGGATGTCTGATTCAGCGCATTATACAGGCTCAGCAGATTTTCCCTTTCCCTGAAAATCATACGAAATACAGTGTCCTTAAAGTTACGTTGTACATTTGTTTTGTTCATTCGGTGTCCTCCTTNATCATCGACAGACCCTTTTCAAACAGAAAAACTGTCCGTCACAGGAGAACCGCTTCAGATCCTCCTGCCTCTGTAAATGTTAATTGGGAACAAAGCATGGATTTTCTGAAACTTAGAATATAGATAGAAATTACCGATCTGTTTTTTTAGAAAATATGCTTTTCATTACTATAGCATATATTTATCGGAATTGTAAATATGTTTTACCAAAATTATGAACNCGTTCAATGCCTGGCAACCGACAATCCACTCCCCATCCTAATACCTCCGAAATCACTTTATCCGAATCATTTCTACTCTCGATTTTCCCTGTGGGATGCCACATCTCTGCACACACAATCCACGATCCCTTCCACACTGGATTCCTGTGCCGTCAAAAAGGGGCGTTCCGTATGCTTTTTCAATTCCTCTCCACAAAGTTCTCCAATGCANACATAGCGGCTTTTCGTATTCACATAACCCGCCTGCTCAATTCCTTCAAAATAAGCCCTCACACCCATGGCTGATCCGAAAACAAGATAATCCGGCTCTTTCTCAATCGCCGCTGCACGCCTTTGCTCCTGTACTTCCAGTTCATAAAGCGGATAGTCCAAGAAGGATATTCCTTTTTCGGTAAAAACACGGGGCAGGGAAGCGCTTCCCTGGGCAGCCCGCAGAAAAGCGGCGGGAATCTTATCTGCACAGCCCGCACGCTGTTCCTCCAAGATCCGCTCCGTCAATCCTTCTGCCAAATTTGCTGCATCATANATTTCCGGCATATANTCNNCATATATNCCANTNTCNNCAAGAACNGNNGCCGTTCCCGGCCCGATCACCGCNATNCNTTTNCCNNANAGAATACGNANNTCCTTTCGNTCCTGTTTCATTTNATNNANNAATACCCTGACNCCGTTNGGACTGGTAAAAACAAGCCAGCCGCAGTCTTTCAGATCCGGCAGTGGANTTTCACTCGGACGAATCTCCAGAAAACCCATATCCCACACATCGGCACCTTTCTCTGCAAACGCCGCCGACTGCTTTCCTACAAAGTGCGGTGTTCCCGTAGCGCCTATGGTAACTCCTGCAAGCGAAAACTTTTCTGTCTGGCTGTCACATCTTGACAGCAGCTCCAGCTGTGTCACNGCCCCGATCACGATCACCGCCGGAGAGGTAAAACCCTGTTTCGCCGCTCTGCCCGGAAGTTCAAAAAGCGGCGCCCTTAAGACTCTCTGTCTTTCTGTTGTTCCCTCCATAACAATCGCGCAGGGTGTATTCCGGTCTTTTCCGGCCGCAAGCAGTTCTGTCACAATTTCCGGCAGATGGTGCATCCCCATCAGAATGACCAATGTGCCCTCCAGTCGTGCCAACGTATCAAAATCCAGCTTTAGACGCGCTTGTCCGTCTTCCTCCGCTGCCGTTCCNGTCACCACCGTAACACTTGCCGCCATCCCCCTGTGGGTCACCGGAATACCCGCCGCCGCAGGAACTGCAATTGCAGAGGATATTCCCGGTATCTCCTCACAGCAAATTCCGGCTTCTTTCAGTGCCAGAAATTCCTCGCCGCCCCTGCCAAATACATAAGGATCGCCGCCCTTCAGGCGCACCACCGTCTTTCCNGCCCGCGCCCGCTCTACCAGCAGCGTGTTGATCTCAGGCTGTTTTTTTGCGTGGCTGCCATACCGCTTTCCCACATAGATCTTTTCACAGTCCGCCGAGCACCATTTTAATAATTCCTCGGATACCAGACTGTCATAGACCACCGTATCGCAGCTGCGCAAAGCTTTCAGCGCCCGCAGTGTCAAAAGACCTGCATCGCCACAGCCGCCGCCTGTCAGATATACCTTCCCTTCACTCAAAACCTTTCTTTCTCCTTCACGAGTTTAGCCGCCTGCCGCGCCATCGCCAGTCCTGCCCGGAGCCGTGCGTTTTCCTTCCCGTCCTCTGTCTCTGACCGGAAATCTTCTCCACAGACAAGCCGCTGTCTGTTCCCCGCATACATCACATCCAGTGTCAAACCATCCGCTTCCTGTCTGCACCATGCAGCGATCGCTTCGCTGCAATCCGCCGACAATGCCGATAATACTTCTCTTTCTACCAGAAAGCAAAGTTCCGTCTCGGCATCCGTAATGTCTCTGCAAAATACTTCCGAAGCGGCCCCCTGCAACGCCTCCACCGCGATGATTCCCTGGCACGCCGCAGGCAGAAACTGCTCGGGTGAAAGGGGATAAAAATCAAATTCCGGCTCATATCGGGAAATCATGTCCAGCCGATCCAGTCCTGCCTTTGCCAACAGGATTCCCTGATAAGCAATCCCGCCGTCAGCAGTTTCATGATTACTGTTTTTCAATTTCTGCAAACGGGTGTCCACATTGCCGCGGATATTTTCACAGACCACATTCTCCCAGATCCGGCCCGCCTGCTGCTGCCTGCGCCTGCTGCCGGTGCCGACTATAAAACTTCTTCCGGCAGGTAATTCCCCACCCTTGGGAAGCACCAGAACATCCCGCACATCTCCCCTTGGAAGTACGGCGGCGATATTCAGTCCTTTTCCCAAAGTCATGGGCAGATCTTTTGCGGAATGCACCGCTATATCAATCTCCCCGTCTTGCAGAGACTTCTCTAATTCCGAGGCAAAGACACCCTTGTCTCCGATCTCCGTCAAGGGTTTGTCCTGTATTTTGTCGCCCTTTGTATGTACTACAATGATTTCTGTCTCTATACCGCTGTCCGCCCGTGATATGGCCTCCTGCACCAAAGACGCCTGCTTTAGCGCCAGCTTACTGCCCCTTGTTCCAATCCGAATTTTATTCATATGGATTTCCCCACATGTTTCCTGTAAACTCTGGAAGGTTCTCCATCCATATCATCCATCATCTGATAAAACTCACATCCGTACTTTTCATATAATCCGGTATCGTTTGTGGATATATAAATATCATGCACATTCTCGGCTCTGGCAAGTTTCTCAATTTCCTGGAATAATTCACCCACATAGCGATGCCCTCTATGTTCCGGGAATGTATATACAAATCCGATCCACGGCGTCAAATCTGTCGGCTGTATATCATCTTTTTCTGCATAAGTACAGAAGGAAATGAGCTCATCNCCNTTCGTGAGCATCAGCACNNTTGTATTTTCACCCGCTGCATCTTTTAGCTTGTTTTCACTCAACAGTTCATATAAAAACTGCCCTGCTCCCCAATCACTTTTTTTNATCTGATCAAGCCAATACTCCGGTCGGTCACAGCTGAAATATTCTATTACCTGCATCTANAATCCTCCTATAAATCTATCTGTTAATTCCNCGAGCGTCACTTCTCCTTCTTTTTCCAGACAATACAAAAACATCTTTTCCAATAAATCTTTTCTGTCCGCTTCTGCCATATTCAGGCCCATTACCCGCGGTCGAATTTGACCCATCAAGTCAATGGTATTCCCTATCCCNGACGGCAATATCTGTGAAATCTTCTTTCTCACCCAAGAGGCCGCCATCGGGCTTTTGCCATCCGTGGAAATACCGATNGTCAAATCCCCCTNCCGCACCAGCGCCGGAAAAAAGAAAGAGCACTTCTCTCTGTCATCCACCACGTTAACCGGGATCTGTCTCAATTTGCAATACGCCGATATACTGTCGTTCAACAATTCATCATCCGTCGCCGCGATCACAAAATCNGCTCCGGTCAGATCCGTCATCTCAAACTCCCGCTCCGCCAAAACCAAAGATGCCGTTCCATCCTTTTGCAGCTGCTTCTCCTGCATTCGGAACCATTCTTCTATTTCGGGTGCGATCACGATCAGATGCGGATCAAACGAAAGGAGCTTTTCCACCTTTCTGGCCGCNACCTTTCCNCCGCCNACGATCACGCCGTTCTTNCCGGCNATATCCANAAAAAAAGGAAAATAGCCCATCTGCTCTCCTTTTTATTTTTCTCTGTTCTTATTTCTGAAAATCATATAAAATATTATAGCACAAACATGTGTGATACGGTATGAGAAACCCGGAAACGGTACGCATAAATGGAGGATCCGCAAGACTATGTATCCGCAAAAAAGAAGCAACGGCCTGTCTGACGATTTGATTTATGAAATATTATCTGTGGTAGAAGAAATCCCGAAAGGTCATGTTGCCACCTATGGACAGATTGCCCGGTTGATCGGCAGGGAGAGAAACGCCCGCCTGGTAGGAAAGGTCCTGAGTATGGCAGATTTCTACGGCAAATACCCCTGTCACAGAGTGGTCAACCACGCAGGAAGACTTGCCCCTGGCTGGCATGAGCAGGGAACTTTGCTGGAAGCAGAGGGCATCGTTTTAAAAGATGAAAGCCATGTGGATCTGAAACGTTATCAATGGGACTGTTGAACCTTCTCCCGTCAGGATCTACTGTTTCGTAATAACCGCCACCGCGCATGGCATTCTTCCATCCACAATGGAATAATCAACATCCTGATACCCTGCCTCCTCAAAAAATTCTTTATAGGAATCCATCGTAAACTGCCGTTTAAAGTTTGCCCCCGCCAATTCAAGTAAACGTACCGCCTTTTGGTTCACGCCCTCAGACCCATTGATATAGGTGGGAATAATAATCTTACCGCCGCTCTTACATACCCGCACCAGCTCTTTTATCGCAGCATGAGGATCCTCCAGCAAATGTATCACATTGCCGGCGACCACCTTATCAAACCGATTATCGCGGCAGTTCAAACTTGTCATATCCGCGCGTTTTACTTTTACATTCTGATATTTTTGGCATTTTTGAGCCACCTGTCTTAACATGCCTATAGAAAAATCCGTTGCGATCAACTGTCTGCATTTCGGTGCAATATATTGACTGATCGCACCCGTACCGCAGGCACACTCCAGCACAACATCATTNTGTTCGATTTCTTCCGCTACTCTCTTGCCGAGCCCTCGATACACCTTCCCATTGTATATTGTTTCAAACAGATCATATNATCCGGANACTTTATCCCAAAACATATGCCTTTTCCTCCAACACCTTTAACACCGCTTCAAAGGAATCGCTTTCCAATTCATCCCGCAGCAGATAGAGCATTTTTTCAACCGAGTATTCCCCATAATGCTCCTTCCACCCGGGAACCGCCTCAGTAAATCGATGAAAAGCCAGCACCTTACATATTTTATCAAGATCCTCCTTCAGGATTTCCTCTGCATCCATAAGGGCCTGCTGTTTGCGCCTGTTGTTTTCCTCCGCNAGCTGATGAATATCATCCAGGGAAACAAGGCGGCAATGCGCTATCTTCGNAATATCCGTATCAAGATCCGGCGGCATGGAGATATCCAGAAACAGCCGCTCTCTGGGTGTCTTTATCGCCTCGCGCACTCCCTTTGCCGTCAAAGTGTAATGAGGGCTGGATGTGGCGGATATCACNACGTCCGCCTCCTCCAAATATCTGTACCGCTCCTGATAGTCCACACTTTGCACCCGGGAATCACCGCTTTGGTATATCCCGTTATGAGACCGGATCGTAGCGATGACCTGAATGTTNTCCTGACTCAAAAGATTTTTCAGGATAATGCCGCCCATCTGTCCGCTGCTNCCAAACAAAAGGACTGTCTTTTGCGGCAGCGATAAGACGAAATACCTCATTCGCCGCCAGCGTTGCCACGGATACCGAGGTTTTAGAGATCATGGTTTCTGTCTTCACCCGCTTGGCACATGCCAACGCGGCCTGAAAAACACTGTTCAGCTCGTAACCCGTATACCCCCGCTCTTTGGAAAACAGATAAGCATCCCGCGTCTGGCCCAGAATCTCATCCTCCCCGATCACCATGGATTCCATCCCGCAGACCACCCGAAAAAGATGCCGGATCGCCTTGACTCCCTGATACCGTCTGATCAGACTTTTCATCCACTGTCCGTCGCCGCCTGCAGCCCGCGCCAGCATTTCTTCCAATCCGGTAAAGCAGTTTTCTTCTCCCTGCACATAAATCTCCGTGCGATTGCAAGTGGACAGGAGAACGCACTGTTCCACCCTGTCCAGATTCATGATCTCTCTTAAACAATTTTCTGTCTTTTCCTTGGGCACAAAACATCTCTGCCTGTCCAAAGATTTTGCTGTTTTATGGTTTATACTGATGCATTCCATGCCTAACCCCATATATCCGAAATAAGCTTAAATATGCAAAAATCTAACGTTCACGCATCTGATATTCCACATCTTCATCAATTATCTCCAACATGATATCTGCACATTTCGGATCAAACTGCGTTCCCCTTCCCTTTTCAATTTCTTCACGAACCGCCTGCTGCGGGAGAGCATCCCGGTAACTCCGCTTGGAAGTCATCGCATCATAAGCATCCGCGATTCCGATGATNCTTGCCGGAAACGGAATNTCTTCTCCTGCGACCTTATCCGGATAACCGGTNCCGTCATACNTCTCNTGATGATACTTCGCNCCGACTGAAATTCCGGGAAGCTCCGATATCGTCNTCAAAATTTCCCCGCCGATTTCCGGGTGCTTCTTTATCGCATGATACTCCTCATCCGTCAGTTTTCCTGCCTTATTGATGATTGCATCCGCCACTCCTATTTTGCCGATATCATGCAAAAGTCCCATGTGATAAATTTCCTGTTGATCCTGTTCCGACATTCCCATTCTTTTAGCAATCTCTCTTGAATAATCCGCCACTCTTTCTGAATGTCCGCTTGTATANTTATCCTTNGCATCAATTGTTTTTGCGAATGTCAGGATCACCTGCTCAGAAAGCCGCTCCACTTTTTCCCTTCTGGCTTCCGCCGCCTTTGTCTGTTTCTTTACTTCTACCTGCAAATTTTTCCGGAGATCATCAAGCTCCTCNAGTGTTTTCGTCANCAGCTGGTAATCTGGCGTCTCCATGGAAAACAGAATGATCAGACTCGCAATCGAAGGTGTGAACACACTCAATAAAACACCCGGGAAAAACAACATCTGCAAAACCGGTCCCAGTCCACACATAACGATATATACGCCGATAGATACTTTCTGCTTTGCCTCGAAAAAACTCTGATTTTTAATCAGCACCACTGTTGCAAACACTAAATAATATAACGGTACAATGTAAACAAGGAGATACAAACTTCCGTGAATGTATTCTCCCTTCTCATCGAAACTGAACACAAAGCCTGCAATCATATTACAAACCAGAAGTGCTAAGAGCAATATATAAACGATTTTATTAATACGTATACTTTTTACCCTGCTTACGCTTTGATGTACATAACTTTCCACATACCGAAGAAAGAAATACCCAAGACTGAACGTCAACATAAAGTAAACGGTATTGACAAGTATGTTCAGCGGCGGCGGAATCACGTTTCCGTAACTGATCGTAATGGCTGTTACAATGTCCATGATCTCCGTCGCCAGAACACATTGAAGAACCCGCTTAAATTTCTTATTGACTTCCGATTGATTGGAGTAATAAATCTTTAACGCGGCATAGACTATCAGAACATATATCGCTCCGACCACTTCAAAATCAATATTATAGATCAGGTTCATTCCCTTTCCCTCTGTCGTCTTTTTGTACGTTTCCGCTTAGCTTAATACCTCAGAAAAAGTCTCTAGCAAGTAGCNCCGCCCTTCAAATGCATCTTNGCATTCAGGATCTCATCCTTATACTNCAGGATCTCATCCGACATAAGCTGCTCCTGCACGTTCTCGAAACCGATCCGGTTTATGGTATCCGCGAAACGCTCGCCCGTCTTGCCCTGCTCGCGGAAAAGCAGNATNGCCTTTTCCAGAACAGAAAGCACTTCCTCTTCACTTAAAAATACCTTATCCAGCTTCTGCCCGTGGGCCACTCTCTTTCCCCAGCGTCCACCGATGTATACGCGGTATCCGTATGTACTCTCCTCCGCCGCCTTAAACGGACATTTGCCCACGCAGCGTCCGCAGTTGTTGCACTGGTCGGGATCGATCACAAGCTTGCCGTCCACTACCTGGGAAGCGCCCACCGGACATGCCTGAGAAACCTGACATTTTCCGCAGCCGCGGCATTTCTCCAGATCGATCACCGGCACTCTCTGNCCCACGATACCGAAATCATTCAGATCNGGCTTCACGCAGTTATTCGGGCAGCCGCCCACCGCGATCTTGAACTTGTGCGGCAGTTTGACATCCGCATAGCCATGGAAGAATCTCTCGTGTATCTTTTCCGACAGNCCNTANGAATCCANCANNCCGTACTGNCAGGTCGTTCCNTTACATGCCACCACGGGACGNACNTTNGANCCGGTTCCGCCGGTNTCCANNCCTTCCTCNGCCAAGAANGCTCTCAACTCTTCTATCTTATCAAANGGTACGCCTACGATCTCCAGGGTCAGNCGNGTGGTCATGACCACATCCCCGTTTCCGAACTTCTCCGCCGCTTCCGCTATCTTCTTATGCTCCGCCGTNGTGATCTTGCCGTTTCTGGTGATCACACGGACATTGAAATTATCNGTTCCCTTATTGTGCAGACANCCCANCGCNTTCACGCGGGTGATCTCCTCNGCCGGGACGGTCACNACNCCGGGNNTGCTTGCCACCTTCACCACATTAAAGAAAGCNGCGCCCTCCAANACCTTCGTGTTCGTGTACCCGTAGCGTTTNAGNCTGTTCTGCAGCAGGTANCCTCTCTTNCCCTTNGCNCAGACGAGCAATANCTTNTCATCCTTNGCCAGNCCCGGCACTTCTCCTTTTACTTTCANCAGATCCACATAGGTCGCTCCGGGAATGCTGGGNCCTGCNGGATTGACATCNATAATGCGGTATCCCTCCGCCGCNCCTGCCAGATATTCCGCNGGCGTAAANCTGTCCATATCTCCGTTTATTTTATTNAAAAGCATATGTACTGCCTGNACAAAAGGATGGATNGCCGTGGAGAANGGNGGTGCATAGGACAGATCCAGACAGGTCATCTGTTCAAGNGTNGCTCCAAANGTCACCGCCATCACNCCGATATCCGTCACCTTNTCTACCGCGCCGGGACCCANCACCTGTACGCCNAGCAGTTTATGNGTAGCCGCATCCGCCACNAGCTTGATAGCAAACCACGCGCTGTCGGGATAATAATGNGCTTTGTCGTCGGTCACTGCCACAACGCAGANCGGATCATAACCCGCCGCCTTCGCCTGCTCTTCCGAAAGCCCCGTTCTGCCGCCCGACAGGCCCGGAAGNTTNACCACACCGGTTCCCAGCACNCCCGGATAAGTCACATCTCTGCCGCCCAGCGANANNGCNAGNGTNCGCCCNTCCATATTGGCGGAGGAACCCATNGGNGACCACTGNCTCTCACCCGTGANACGGTTCNTCACCATCGCACAGTCACCGGCNGCATACACATCCGCCACATTGGTAGCCATCTTGTCNTCCACCAGAATCGTTCCCTTAACCATCTCAATGCCTGTATCCTGNAAAAATCCCGTATTGGGACGGATACCGATGGAAAGGATCACCACATCCGCNGGAAGCAGTCCTTTATCGGTCTGNACNCCTTCCGCTCTCTCCTCNCCNGTTACCCCNTCNANCTTAGTAGCGGTGAGCACCTTAATTCCCTTTTTCGCAAGATGNCGNACNGCATANTCTGCCATCTCNCCGTCAAAGCCCGGCATNATCTGAGGCGCCATGTCNATCAAAGTNACCGACAGNCCTTTTTCCAGCAGGTTCTCAGCCACCTCCAGACCGATNAANCCNCCNCCCACNACCACGGCGCGCTTCACNCCNTCTCTGGCAATATANTCTCTCGTCTCNATCGCATCNTCCGGNGTACGCATCACGAAAACGCCCGGCANATTCAGACCCGGAAGNGGNGGCACNACCGGNGANGCCCCCACCGCCACNATACATTNATCATACTCATAAANTTCNTCNGCNCCTGTGCGAAGNTTCTTCGCNACAGCCTTTTTCCCNNNAGNGTCGAGNGANACNACNTCTCTCTGGGNATAGACCATTGCGCCGGTAAGCGCGCTATACTTCTCCGGNGTATTCACNATNAGCTGNTCTTTNTCCTGGATCGAGCCGCCCACATANTAGGGCAGNCCNCAGCCCGCATANGAAATATCCTTTCCCTTNGTGACNATNGTCACNTCCGCCTCNGGATTCACCCGCTTAAATTTNGCNGCAGCCTTTGTTCCTGCNGCAACNCCGCCAATGACTAATAGTTTCATGCNTTACCTCCTTTGTCNCTGTTTCAAATACCCGTATGAATAAATTATGCCATAATCATCACTTTTTCACAAATGAATTATTTTCTGGCAGCTTTATTCCTTCGGCAGTTGTCCTATCTTCTTACATCCACTGCCATCAGTATTCATCCGGTAGATCGGATGGGGCTCATCTCCTATATATACCTCCGCGACAATCTCATCCCCGCTGATCTCATAGATCAGCGCCAGGTAAGGAATCCAATCTTCCAGAACCTCTTGCTCCGTTCCCGGATAGCGATATTCAAAAATTGTTTCTTTTCCGGTTCCATCAGGTTCCATTCTATTAAGTCTGACTCCAACTGTAACTTCCTTTTCTTTGATTTGATCTTTATATACGACATTCTCCACGATCTCAGTAAAATAATAGATTTTTCCCTTGTAGAACTGCGGATAATCAATGTCTGTCTCTTCCTGTGCCACCACATACANTACTTTGTCCTGCCAGCAGTACATGGCGAGATAATTGAACCCCTTCTCGGTATCTGAACCGNTATTAAACCGGTAAAGCCCAAAGTCCTCATCGCAATATTGAAAATATGCNTTATCCGGANTCTNTATCATATCTTNTGAAATNTCNANATTCTCCGCAAGTACAATTTCTTTCACCTCCCAATCCGTCACACGCTTCGGTGCAAGGGATCCGCGTTTTCCTGCCAGTTCCAGTGTCAACGGCTCATCCAGNNNCAGCTCGTANACTACATCATATTCNTCCGACTCCCAGTTATCATCCATATCATCAAAATCTGAACTTCTCTTTTTCCTGATTCCCACACCGCTTTCCCAATCATTCCTNCTATAATCTGTTGTATAATCAAGATATCCGTATGTTTTCGCCGATGAAGTAAGCCACCAGATACCCTTGCGATAGGTGTATGTAAAATGCTCCGACCCTCTCCATGCACTGCCTCCATACGTGTGTGTTGAAAAAGATACCCCTTCTGCAGTCAATGGCAGATAGGGATCTCCATAGACACCACCTTCACCTCTTGTACGTATCAGATTGATATCCTGAAAATCCAAGCGGTACCCTTTCGTCCCATCACCTGCTATGGCAAACAGGATCCGGGGATATCCCTGATACGTAAAATACTCTTCTCCGTCTGCCATAATCGCTTCCAACACCCCTACATGGTCAGGGATTCCGTCCTCGTTAAAGTCCAGTTCTACGCTGTCCAGAAGCTCCCAACCCTCCGGCACAAAATCCGCAAGCTGTCTGCCTGTGTCCGGTAATTGCGGCACCTCTATGGATGTGTCATCCGCATCGTCTTCGGATTCTTTCTGCTCCGGTTCTTCCTCCAATTCTTCTTCCGCCTCACTCCGGTTTTTCTCTGATAATGCAGCGGTATCGGTTTCCACTTCCGCCATGACGCTTTCCGCACTGTCCGTATCAGATATGTTGGCAGTTTCTATCGGGTCAGCTGCCGGACTACTTCCGCAGCCTGTCAGAAATATGATGCACGCCTCCGTTATAACTAATAAAAATATATGTTTTCTTTTTAACATGTATCTATGGTTCTCCTTATGTATGTGCTTCGCAATGCACACTCAAAAACCTTCGATTTTTTCGTTCGCGGGCATTCGCCCTATGCATCCGTAATCTGGAAAAATTGCCAGCAAGCTGTCATTTTCCCATCTTCCGTCTGCGCACTGCTCATTGTCTTCGCGTATATTGTATCATGTTTTACATATACACAGTATAAAATACATCCTAAATTCTTCATTTGCATACATATAATTTCAGCCTTTACAAATAATACTAAAAAACAAAAATGAAATGATCGCGCGGCTGGACTGCCGCGATTTAGAGATGGAGGTTACAGAATATGAAGGCAACAGGTATCGTGAGAAGAATAGATGATCTGGGACGCATTGTAATCCCGAAGGAGATCCGCAGAACACTGCGGATCAGGGAAGCGGACCCGCTGGAAATTTATACGGACAGGGAAGGCGAGATCATTTTAAAGAAATACTCTCCCATCGGCGAAATGGGCACTTTTGCCAAACAGTATGCAGACAGTATGGCCCAGGTTTCCGGGCATATCGCACTGATCTCTGACAGAGACCAGTTTATTGCAGTTTCAGGCGGCATGAAAAATCTGCTTGGCAAGTCCATCAGCAGAGAGTTGGAAGAGAAGATTGACCACCGGGAAAGCGTGGTNGCNACCAAAGGNGACAGAAATTTTATCCGGGTAAGNTCNGACGTGGATGAATTTCANCATGAAGCTATCAGNCCCATCATCTGTGAGGGCGATGTGATCGGNTCNGTAATTCTGGTNGAGACAGATCATAAGTCNAAGATGGGCGANGTNGAACAGAAGCTGATCCAGTCNGCGGCAGGNTTTCTNGGNCGGCAGATGGAGCAGTGATAATGGGAAGGACGAGAACGGAAAGGTTTTCGTCCTTTTACTTTTTCCCCGAGTACAAAGAAATATAATTGCATATCGAACATGGATAAAATATACTTTAACCAGATCATGGCTGTTCTGGCTCTGAAAAAGCCGGAATGTAACGATAAGTTAACAAGCTGTTACTTGAAAATGTCATATATGTAATGTTGTGTTGGTAGCAATCTTATATGTCGGATTATAGAATTAAGGAGTGAATATAAAATGAGTTTTGGAGAAAACCTTCAGAAATTGAGAAAAAGAAAAAATATTTCACAGGAAAGCCTGGCGGAGGAGTTAGGGGTTTCCCGCCAGACGATCGGGAAATGGGAAAACGGAACTACATATCCGGAAACGGAATNNCTTATTCAAATCAGCGATTTCTTCGACGTGAGCATAGATACTCTTTTAAAAGGGACAGTGGCGGAGACAAATATAACGGAAACTTTATCTTCTGATAAAGCTGATGATAAAGTTTTTTCGCAGACGGAACAGCAAAACAGATCCACTGTTGACCAAAGGCAAAGAAACCGTAATATTCGTTTCGTANTGGCCGTAATACTTTTTATAATCGCACCTTTCTATCCGGGTAACCCGGGAGCAGGCTCTGCGTCTGGTTTTTTGATGATTTTGAGTATTGCTGTCGGAATCGGACTGCTTATTTATAACCATAAGACAAAGGATCAGGAAGAATAAAACCGCCTGATCTTTCAGGAGGTTGCTATGCTGCTTGAAGTAAAAGACATTTCAAAGAAATATGGCACATTCCCTGCATTAAATCCATTGTCATGCTGCATGGAATCNGGAGAACTGATCGGTCTTGTCGGCTCCAATGGTGCAGGAAAGTCTACTTTTATCAAAATCTTATCAACGCTCATCAAGCCAACTAACGGAGATATTNTGTTAGATGGAAAGAGNATTATAAAATATCCCATGATAATGCAAANGAATATNGGATATCTGCCACAGGATATTGCCATATATCCTAATTTAAGTGCNGTGGAATTTCTTATGTATATGGCTGCCTTGAAANGACTTCCCAAAAGAAAAGCCAAAGANCAGGTTGAATATCTTTTAGAGATCCTGCACTTGTCTGATGCAAAAAATAAGCGNTTAGCAGGTTTTTCCGGTGGNATGAAACAACGTGTTGGAATAGCCTGCGCCTTATTGGGANATCCGGAAATCATTATTGTGGATGAACCGACAACAGGCCTTGATCCNGAAGAACGGGTGACTCTTCGCAATNTACTGTCAAAATTAGCCTGTAGTAAAATTGTTCTATTATCTACCCANATTATTTCAGATATTGAAGCAACAGCGTCAAGAATTATGATTTTGAAACAGGGAAATTTATTGTTCAATGATACACCGCAAATANTGCTTCATAANGCAGAAGGATATGTATGGGAATATCTACTTTCCGATAGCCGGNTTNGTGAAGATATCACAGGGATTAGTTCTATGATTCAGACNGNACAGGGAATTAAAGTTCGNCAGGTGAGCAGGGAAANGCCCTTCTTTAATGCNGTTTCTGCAAATGNAAATTTAGAAGATGCCTGCTTGTGTGTTTTAGAGGAGGTGGCTAAATGATCCATAATCAGATATGGTTTATTGCAAAAGCAGATTTTAAAGAACGCACCCGAAGATTTTCATTTCTTGTGTTATGTGTGTTAGCAGCTTTAGCAGCATTTTTATTTGTACCAAATCCTGATGCGGAAATGACATCTATTGCTGTGGATGCAAAGTATTTTTCACAAACTACAAACTGGACTTGGATTCCGATGGCCTCTGCATTATGTACGGGGGTATTATTGCCAGTGACGGGTTTTTTCTATTTAAGAAATTCTCTAAGCCTGGACAGGAAAACAGGTATTGTAGATTTAGTATATACATCTCCAGTGGGCAGGGTAACATATTTATTCGGTAAGTATTTATCAAATTTACTTATACTTTTATATATGCTGCTTGTTGTAACACTGACATCATTGTGTATGACAATATTACAATTTCCAAGCATGAAATTTTCAGTTGTTCACTGTTTTTCTTATTTTTTATGTATGATACCCGGAATATTTTTGTGTGCGGCGCTTACGCTTATGACAGAGGCTGTTCCACTGTTTCGAAGCAGAATCGGTGTGTGGATGGCGGGAATTGTTTATTTTGTTATATATGTTGTATATATTAGTTCTTTATTTGACGATTCACAAGGTATCATCGTCCGTCTTTTTGATATGACTGGTTTTCTGTGGCTAAAAGACAGCATTAACCAGAGTGTCTATAGCATAACCGGGAAGCCGGCGCAGGTGGCCATGTTCGTATTTGAAGATGGCATGATAAACAATCAAAAACTTCCAGAGTTATTCTTTGCACCTCTATCTTTTACGTCAGATAGACTGTTTGAGAAAATCAGTATGATCATCTTCGGGATCGTACTATGTTTTGCGTCATCGGTTCTCATGCCGCGTTATGAGAATGCCAGAAAAATTAGTTCAATTTCTGAAAAAACACATAGAAAAACTTATGGTCATGGGGTATTTATAACAGAATTCATTTTAACCTTTCGCAGCTGTTCTTTGGTATGGCTCGTTGTTATGTTTGTATTATGGTTATCTATGTTTTTCGCAGACATAGAAACGGCACAGGGAATATTATGGATATTATCAATAGCATGGTCCTGTGTCTTGTTCTCAGAGTATGGCTGTCGTGAGAAAATAAATAATTTAAATACTTTGCTTCCGACTTTATTTCAGGCATATTCGCATCAGCTTTTGATACGCTTTTGCGTGGGAGGAGCCGTTTCGTTGCTTGTATCTGTTCCGATTATTTTAAGAACCACATTTATTAGTGGATTCTCAGGAGCTGCTGCGGGAATCATATTTGCACTTTTTATTCCGGCATTGTCTATATTTCTTGGACAAATCAGCGGATCAGAGAGGATGTTTGAAATTATTTTTTTGATTATTTGTTATTTGATGCTGAATACTGCATCATTTATCACATTGTGTGAAACATCAGGGAAAGCAATAATATATTATGCCATAGTATCAATAATTACTTTTTTCATGTTATTGGTTTCTTGTTGGATACGTAAAATCCAATAATATGGGACACCGCCTCTCTGTGGATCAGACAGAGAGGCATTTTTATTTCTTCTTGTTCCTCTTAACGAGAAAGGCACGAAACGAATCCTCTTATGCTCCTCTATGATTTTGTCTGTAACGGTTTCCGCAGATTTTCCCCGCTCATTCCTATGCTCTAAAATGTTAATATTTGTAATCCATACTCTAAAAACTGCTTTTTAGATAATCCCATGACATCCTTGATGTATTCTTCCTTATTTGCGGAAAGCTGAATGATTCCGGCAATCATACCCCAAAAATTAAATATGGTAGGCATGATTTTCAGATCACTGCGCAACTCTCCCTTTTCCATGCCGGTTATCAAAAATTCTTTTATTATCTCGTTGATCTCCTCGACCACTTGATAAGTTTCTTTTTCTTCAGGCAGACAGTTCCGACTTTCAAAATCAACGTTGATTTTATTCAGCACCAAAATACCAACAATCTCTTCTTTGTTCTCAAAATACACATACAAAGTTGCTTTGCTGTATCCTGCTGCTTTCGCTATATCGTCCATAGAAGTCACGGCAATTCCTTTTTTCATAAACAATGTTGACGCGGCAGAGGCTATATTTTCCCTGTGTATGCTTTTGGGTTCTTTTTTCTCCGTCCCATGTTTTTCTCCTCGCCATAATTAAACCGACAGTTTAATTATGTGCAAAATTATTTTCCCGTCAATGACATATTTAGATTGACTAACAAAAGATATATGTTATAATGTACTTGTACATTAAGTACACTTTTGGAATAGGGGTAATGTATTGTGGAAATCATTATCAGCAACAACGCCAACAAACCGATTTATGAACAAATCACATCACAGATCAAGGCAATGATCATGAGCGGCGAATTGCAAGCCGGTGAAGCAATCCCTTCCATGCGGGCTTTGGCAAAATCAATTCATGTAAGCGTTATTACCGTTCAAAAAGCCTATGAAGATTTACAACGAGACGGTTTTATCGAAACGACTGTCGGCAGGGGAAGTTTTGTATCAGCACAAAACAAAGAATTTTATCAAGAGGAACAGCAGCGTATCGCGGAGGAGCATTTACAAGCTGCCGCTGAAATTGGCCGAATGAATCATATTTCCCTCGAAAAGTTGACGGAACTGTTGGCAATGTTTTATCTGGAGGATGAATAGCATGGAGAATATTTTGGAATTACAACAAGTTTCCAAAACCTTTTCAAAGTCAAATTTTACATTGGACAATGTGTCTTTTTCATTGCCATACGGAGCCATCCTAGGTTTTGTCGGGGAAAACGGCGCTGGCAAGACTACGACGATCGGCTGTATTTTAAATACGATTGCCAAAGATGGAGGCATCGTAAAGCTGTTTGGCCGGGAAATGCTGGATGCTGATACGGATATCAGAGAGAAAATAGGTGTCGTCTATGATGGCGATAACTTTCCGGGGCATTGGACCGCAGAGCAGTTATCGAAGATTATGCAGGGAGTTTATACAAACTGGGACGATAAACGGTTTCGCAGATATTTAAAGGATTTTCAATTGCCGCCAAGGCAGAGGATCAAACATTATTCCCGTGGTATGACGATGAAACTGGCGATTGCTGCGGCGCTTGCCCATCATCCGCAATTACTGATCTTAGATGAGGCTACCAGCGGCTTAGATCCCATTATGCGTGATGAGATGCTGGATATTTTTCTTGATTTTGTACAGGAGGAAGACCACTCTATTCTGTTCTCTTCCCACATCACAAGCGATTTGGAAAAAGTCGCGGATTATATCACTTTCATCCATAACGGCAGTCTTATTATGACCGTATCGAAAAATGACCTGGCATATCACTATGCCGTTATGCGTTGTAAGGGAAGTCAGTTTCTTGCATTGGACCGCAGCGATATTATTGCATATCGAAAGAGGGATTTTCAAATTGATGTGTTAGTCTCTGACGGAAAAGAAGCGCAGCGCAAATACCGGGATGTTATTGTTGACAATGTTTCACTCGATGAGATCATGGTGCTTTTAGTAAAGGGGGAACGGGTATGAAAGGTCTTTTGAGAAATAATATATACGGAACACTTTCAAATGCGAAAGTATTCTCCAGATTTATGATTTTATTCGGAATTTTCGGTGTCGTTGTGCCTGATCAGACGGTGCAGATCGGTTATGTGATGATAGGTATTATCGGATTTTCCGTGAGTACGATCATTGTTACAAAGAATGAGTTTACTACGAAATGGGGAAAATATAAATTGACCTTGCCGGTAACGCGGTCAGATATTGTCAAAAGTCAATATTTAAATCAAGTGATCTGGCTGCTTGTCGGAACATGTTTTGTCGGAATTGAACTTGGTTTGTCATGCCTTTTTCACGGATGTCTCTTTGACCAGCCTATTGACATTCTTACGATGTTTGCGTTGGCAATCAGCATGTGTCTTTTTATGGGAGCCATATTCTTTCCGCTCTTCTATGCAGGCGGGGCGGAAAAAGGCGAAGTATTCTGGATCATTGCCATACTCTGCGCGTTCGGCATTGATTGTACGATCGTCACAATATTGAATGGTCTGTTGGAGCCGGGGATTGCGTCCATTGTATTTGGGGCAGCTGCTCTGATTGTAAGTTCATTGGCGGCTTTTTGCGTATCTTATTCATTGACTGTTAGTATCTATAGCAAAGAGGAATACTGATATTCTCCAACAGCATTGTAAAAATAACTTTCTTCCTTATCATCCATTCCGTATTCGCCTCAATATTTCCACGCCTTTCTTTATCATATCTTTTTCAAATGCGATACCTTTGGCTTCCAATATCCTTTCTATTGCCTGCGACGGATCCAGAGAATGGTACGAAAAATATAGTTCTCTTAATTCTGCCGGTTTCACTATTTTATAAATACTTTTACTGCTGCACTCTTTTGTATAAGCCCAATATCTATATAAATAGCCCATCCAGTACAATTCATTTTCACTATATTTCATCTTACCATAATCAGATTCTCCAAACTGTCCCTCAATTTCATTTATAATATCTGTAATATCTGTTGACTCAAACAGGAATCCATCCGAATCCATTCTTACCGCCACTTCAGAATACATAAACCGACGCAGAAATATGGGGGAGCTGCATCTGACCATATCTATTGATGACCGAAATAAATCCCCCTGATATTTACACATCTTCAATCCATAATCATTTATCTCTCTCATACCAATATATCCTCAATATAATCTCCTTGTCCTCTGTATTGTTTACGTGCCACCTTCACCTTATCCCGATTCATCTCATAAATTTCCTGCCTCGAATTAAGATATGCCTTTTTTTCCTTCTGCGCCAAATAACACCTTTCCAGAATTTCTATTTGATTAAGTGAAGCCTGAGAAACAAATACATATTGATTTCCAAGATTGATCGCTGACAGACAATGCTTACACTGAACATCTGTTATTTCGCCGTCTATAAAGCTGTCAATAATTTCAAACATTCTGTTATCTGCAATCGGAGCAATAATGTAGTCTATGCCGGTATTCTGATCTATTAGCTCTTTGACTATTCCAGTATTTGCAAAATCTCCCAAACGATTCCTGTAATAAGCAATCATCAACATCCAATCTCTTGTAACACCAAATGTTCTGCATTTCAGACCAGCTTTATTAAACTTCATCATATAGAGCGAAGAATTGGGGAAATTTGAAACAAACATGACTGATTGTTCCAAATTCTCTCCACAATAGAATCCCTTCCCAAAATCATTATTTTTTTTTGAACAATCAATACCAAGTTCTCCAACAATCTCCGTTTTTGCTCCATGAAACAACAAAACTTCTGATGCAGAAACCACATCTTCGCGATATAGCTGCTCTTTTATCTTATTGAGTTTGATACCGGACTTATAGGCATACTCATAAAAGGCTGCCAAATGCGCCTCCCTTATTTCATGTTTCCCGGTAAGCCAATTATTCAGTGTCATCCTTGAAACCCCGATATTCTTCGCAAACTCTTCAGATGATAGTTGCTGTAGCTCCATAACGGTTTCCAAATCCTGTACAGCACGAAAATCCATATTGTTTTCCTTTCAAATTATCTGTAAAGTATTTTACATTCAACTTTTTCATTTGTCAGTCAACTTATTTGTAAAGTTATTATCAATATAGTTTTTATTTATTGCAAGCAATTGTATAATAGCGTATGCTAATATCAAACTTAAAGAACTTACCACTGAAATGTACTAAATTATATATTAGTTTAAAGGAGGAACAGATAATGGATGAATTTAAGTATCAATTTAAGGCAGTAAATGACCAGAAAAAGATTGGCGGATCTAATATTATTAATATCATTGAAGGCTTTCCACCTGATTACATGGAACAGGCAGTATTGATTTATGGCAAACTGAAAACCCTTTTTGGCGAACCATTATATGAGGAAAAAGACCTGGAGAATCAGTATATTTATGGAGTTGTCACGACAACGGAGGATGGCAGGGAAATTTTCCTGCATGCATACAATGGTCCGTCAGGCCCCGCAATTGGCGGACAGCAGGATGATGAGAGCAGAAAAGCGGCATATCAGTTATCCGAGTTGATTCAGCAAGCAGCTCCTACAGATTATGATTATGTCGGATATTATTTGGACGGTCCCGTTCGGATACGGGAAGGAATAAAAAAAGGTGTTCCTTACTTCGAGGAAATGCCACTGGATGATCTCTCGGAAGAGGAAATGAACAAGATATTCCGAGAGGTGAGAGGACAGGAATAAAGTGTAAGCAGGTGAGATGCAGGGATACCTTGCATATTCCAAAAGCAATGTCATCGGCTGGTGTAATACCAATGACCGAGAAAACTATAAATACCTCACAGAGATGTTTCGGAAAGTTGGTTATTCGACAACGGAAACGACAGATAAAAAGGTGAAATCAATTTTTTGATTTTTAATTGCTCCGGCATATCGTGAGAAAGGTATTGCACAGCGTTTGCTTAATCGGGTGTGTGAGGATGCAGCACAGAATGGTTATTTCTTCACACCCTTCGCCCCGGACAGGTTCGCATTCTGTAAGATATTGCTGTCAAAGGAGGTCATCATACTCTTTTCCTCCCGCTCTCTCTTGAGCGCCAGCTTCACCATGTCATCCAGCATCTCGGCATAAGGCTTTCCAAGCGCCTCCCACAGATAGAACGCTAAAGATCCGGGAATCGGGTTGATCTCATTGACATACACCTGATCCGTATCCTTGTCGATCATAAAATCAATTCTGGACACGCCGTTACAGCCAAGCGCCTGAAAGGTCTTAACCGCCATCTGGCGAATTTCCTCACGCTTCTCAGGGGTAAGGTTCGCCGGCAGTTCTCTCTTCGCCGTCCGCATTCCCTCGGAGCCGCCCTTACCTCCCGCCACATACTTATCCTCATAGCTGAGGATCTCATCACTGGAGATCGGCTCCTCACACTCGGAGGCATGTGCCTCCTCACAGTCACCCAAAACTGCACAGTTGATCTCCCGCAAATTCATGATCGCACGTTCTATTAACACCTTCGGGCCAAAGGTAAAGGCATACTCTAACGCCTCCCGCAGTTCCTCCTGATCTTTCGCCACCTTGATGCCCACGCTGGAACCCAGATTTACCGGCTTTACAATGACGGGATAAGATATCTTTTCCTCCACCTTCGTATAAGCTGCTTTCTCGTCCTTCTGGTACTCCCCGGCTTGCAGAGTCACACAATCAAGGACAGGAATATCGTTGTCCTTGAGCACGGTTTTCATCACATACTTATCCATGGTCACCGCCGATGCCATCACATCACAGCCTACGAAGGGAATATTGTAATGCCGCAAAAACCCCTGCAAAGAGCCGTCCTCCACATTGGCGCCGTGCACCACCGGAAATGCCACATCAATCTGTGCCACCTCAGAGCTGCCAAATTTCTTTTCGGGATATTGAATCAGCTTTACACCGTTCTGCTCACTCATCAGAAATACACGCGTACTCTTTTTTAACAGCTCGGGAATATTTCTGTAGTTGGCAATATTCGCGATCGGTTCTCCCGTATAAAGCTCGTTTTCCTTCGTGATATAGATAGGAATCGGCTCATATTTCTCTTTATCGAAAGCGTTATACGCCTGCAAACCGGAAATGACAGACACCTCATGCTCCACACTCTTACCGCCAAAAAATACACCGACACGAATTTTCATGATACCTTGTTTCCTTTCCTTTTACGCATAATTATCAGGCAGATCGTTTTCAATGAGGATCACCTTCTGCCGCTCATTGGGGATTGCATTCACCATCTGAAATGCCTCCTGCAAAGAGTCCACCAGAATCATTTTACCCTGCGGAAATCCTGCCTCTAAAAGCCCGTCTTGAATCGGCTTAGTCTGCTCCTTCCCCACAAGCACGGCATAGTCGCACTTGTCTGCGGCATAAACGCCTACCTCTTTATTTTCATCATACTGCTTTTCTCCCAACTCCACCATACCCGGCGTCATCAGTATCCGCAGTTCCTTAAACATAGACAACGTATCGAGCGCCGCCTCAAAACCATTCTTGTTAGAGTTATAGGCGTCATCCAGTATGATGCGGTCACCCTGCTTTACAAGCTGCAATCTGTGGGGTACGCTCTCCAACTGCTTCACCGGATAGATCAGCTTTTCCATAGGAATTCCCAGGGTATGGGCTACAGCGATGGCACCGGCAATATTCTGTACATTGTGGCTGCCCACCAGCTTCGTGTGAAAGTCATGTACCGCTCCGTTTTCATCCTGCATCTTAAAGGAAGAACCTCTGGCGGACACTTCAATATCGTACGCCCGAAAAGCCACCTTTTCCTCCGTCGTACCGTAGCTTACCACGGATTTTTGTATCTTATGCTCCTTGATGTAGGAATTATCGTAATTTAAAAATACTTTCCCTGTCTCCGGCACCGCATCCGCCAGCTCAAACTTGGTGGAAATAATATTCTCTATGGTGTGAA
Organism: Lachnospiraceae bacterium; assembly: GCA_014804565.1. GTDB lineage: Bacteria > Bacillota > Clostridia > Lachnospirales > Lachnospiraceae > UBA3282. The sequence goes on along the minus strand of JAAUZN010000018.1, from coordinate 72,853 downwards.
AGCTCTGTAAATGCTGCGGCCCAATGGAAGTAATGATGCCGTAATCCGGATGCACCAGATCGCAGATCTCCTTGATATCCCCCACTTCTCTGGCACCCATCTCGCAGATAAAGATCTCATGGAAAGGTTTCATGTTCTCTCGGATCGTGCGCACCACACCCAGGGTCGTATTAAAATTTCCCGGTGTATACAGCACATTATACTGTGAGGAAAGCAAGGTGTTCAAAAAATATTTTACACTGGTCTTGCCGTAACTTCCCGTCACGCCGACAACTTTCAGATTCGGCATTTCCCGTAAAAGTCGTGCTGCATCATTGATATAATATTGATCGATTCCCTTCTCTATCGGATGGTTGATCAGATTCACAAGCAAAATCAAAAACGGCTGTAAAATAAACATAGCCAGTAATGCCAGACTTACACTCCACATTTCCCACATGACAGGATCATTCCACGGAAATTCAACCGCCGGAAAGGTAATAAACCCACAATACCCTACGCACAAAGCTGCCAGAATCACAAGCAGATATAAAATCCCTGTGGTGAGCAGCATTCTCTTGACCCGCTTCGTATACACCAACGGTTTTTTCGCCTTATGGGGCTTGTTGACCAATATAGTCATCCCATTCAACAGACAGGCTGCTATCATAACCGCAGGATATTCTATATTTGTCAGTAACACGAGAAAAAAGGAAACGATGGCATACAGGCATTTGCCGAGCAACCGCCCCACATTCGTATGCACTCCCATCCATTCTCTGTACTCCCGCGGTTTATAGGAATTTTGCTGGAACATATGCATCAGATACAGCACATACCAGACTGCGCCCACCAGATAAGTGATAAGCCAGATTACAAATAACACATTATACATAAGGATTCATGTTCCTCTCTGAAATCATGTAAGAGATCACGCCGTTTCCTATCCTGCAAAGAACGCCTTCAATGCGCCGTTCACCTTTGCAGGCTGTTCGGCAAAGGAAAAATGGCCTGCTCCCTCGCACACCACCAGCCCCGCATCTTTGATCAGCTCTTCCATCCGCTTCGCATCTCCGATCGGTGTAGCCGTATCCAGATCCCCCCAGATCAAAAGGGTGGGACACTGCACCTGCCCTATGATCGGCTCCAGATCCTCATTGACGACTTTCACTAAAGTTGCCCTCATCAGAGGCGTAGCGCTGTTATAATCGGAGGAACCTCTTTTTCGCCGCATATTATCCACCGCATCGGGATAGAGGAAATGCATCACCTTTGTACTCATAAAAGCACGACCGATCTTATAGCATTTCAGGCTCACCTTCTGCTTAAAGTTCTTCTTGGGCAGAATGCCCGCGCTGTCGATCAGCACAGCCCGATCTATGGAAAAAGGCAGATTCTCTCTGGCATTCATCTTAAAAAAGACCCTGCCTCCGAAGGAATGTACTACCACGCTCAAGTTTTTGAGAGAAAAGGTATCGATAAAATGCAGTACAAAATCCACATAGTCATCCACGCACCAGGGTACAGGCGGTTCCGGCGTCTTTCCGAATCCGGGCATATCTAAAGCGATCACCCGCTTTCCCTGCTTCAGGGTATCTATGATTCCACGATACAGAGTGATATTCGCGCCCCAGCCGTGCAGAAGAAGTACGGCCTCTCCCTCACCCTCGTCTATATAGTTCACCGAAATTCCATCTACTTTTCTGACCATACATTCTCCCGTGCACCTGTGCTATTTCCAATTTATGCACTATCTTATACCTTTGTGCAGCCCTCGACAAATATGTTTATGTATCAGGCTGCAGACTCCGGTCATTCCTTTCCTATTGTACTTGATTCCCCCCATTCTATCAACTCCCTTTTATCTATTCCCCATTACGCCGCCATATAATCCAGATAATCCGTCTCACTGGCAAACAGCATGTACACACCGTTCACATATCCCATATAACCGCTCTCCACTGCATATCCTTTCATATCCTCTTACTCCTTTCTGTCCGTCGTTCCGAACCTGTGTTCTGATAAGAGGATATCATGTATAGAGTCCTATATTTCGGACTTCATAAATTGTACATTGACTTTTTATTGATGATATGCTGTAATAAATTGTGAAATTTCCAATATATAAATTAAGTTCAGAGGTTACATTTATGTTGTGGAAAACGACAAATTTACAACTGGCAAAAGGTTCCATTTATCTCCTTTAGGGGGGATAGTGCGCCTTTTTTCAGGAAATTTGTCGCATTATCCTTCTTAACAATCAATCATTGTTAAGGAGGTTTTTTTATGTTTAAAATTAAAAAGCAGTTATCGAAATTATATTTGTCGTCCGTGCTGGGCAATCTGTCGCTCACGGGCGCATGGGTCGCCATTTTGGCGGCAAGAGGCTACAGTCTGGTGGAAATCGGCATTGCAGAAACCGTTTTTCACATGACAAGCCTCATCTTTGAAATTCCTTCGGGAATACTGGCAGACGTGTTCGGCAGAAAGAAAATGCTCATCGTAAGCAGCATTATGAGAATGGCCGGAAATATCGTTATGATACTTTCCAATGGCCTGCCTATGGTTTGTCTCTCCCTTGCTTTTCACGCATTGAGCTACAATTTTGCCTCTGGTTCAGACGAAGCGTTGGCATACGATTCTCTCAAAATCGCCCAAATGGAAAGCCGGTTCGAGAAATACTGTTCCAATCAGCTTATCATATACCGTCTATGCGGCGGTATCTCCACCTTGTGCGCGGGCTTTGCCCTTTTTATCGGTCACAGGATCGCATACGGAACAGACCTGATAACAGGCGCAGTCCAAATTCTGATACTGGCTTCTCTCTGTGAAGTATACGCAGGAAATGAGAACATCGAAAAAAGACACAGAAATTTCGCCGAGATAGGCAGCGAACTGATCGCATGTTTTAAGGAAAGTATTTCTTTTCTGAAAAAAGCAAGAAGTGCGGTCGGATTCATGCTGTGCAACTCTTTTGTAGGCGCTGTTGACATTCTGCTGTTGTTCTTTTTGCAGGCAAAGCTCCAGGGAAAGCTGCCTCAAGTGTGGCTCGGCTTTGCCCTGCTTTTTATGGAAATGGGCGGCATTGTGGGGTCCAAGCTGATCCTGCAATTTCCAAAACTGAAATACAGAAACGTGTTTGTTGTAACGGCTCTGCTTGTATTTGCAGGTGTTTTGGCGGAGCATTCGTCCATATGGCCAGTTATGACATTGGGCGGCTTTTTAGCGGCGGTGGGAGATGACGCGATACAGGTACGGACAAATGCGATCCTGCAGGATATGTTCCCATCGGAGCAGCGCGCAACGCTTACCTCTGCGGAGTCCTTTTCGTTTTCCGTCATTATGATAATATTGTCGCCGCTTGCGGGAATTGTTTTTACATACTGGTGATTGCTATTTCGATTTTATAAGTTGAAACAGTAAACGGCTATGGATTCCATTCCATAGCCGTTTTTTATCTTCTACTTTTTTCTACAGAGCACTATCCCGGAAAGCAGCANCACCGGGAANANCACGCCCGCCAGAATTCCCATTTTCAGATTATCGCCCAGCGCACTTGACACCATGCCCACCAAAGTCGGTCCNCCGGAGCATCCCACATCNCCTCCCANCGCCANCAGGGCNAACATNGCCGTACCGCCCCGCGGAAGGGTCGCTGANGCCTTGCTGAAGGTTCCGGGCCACATGATCCCCACNGAGAGNCCGCAGACCGCACAGGCCAACAGACTGACCATCGGCACCGGCACCAGAGAAATGCACAGNTANGNNGCGATACACAAAAGACTGCTGTAGACCATAAATCGATCCAGATCGATCCTGTCCCCATACTTTCCGTAAAACANCCGNGANGTTCCCATCAGCACCGCGAANGCCATAGGCCCCGCCAGATCTCCCGCNGCCTTNGANATNCCAAGCCCCATCTCCGCAAAGGTGGAGGCCCACTGGCTGACCGCCTGCTCGCTGGCCCCGGAGCAGATCATCATAATGAATAAGATCCAGAATATNTTCATGGAAAAAAGCTCTTTGATGCTGAGTCCCTTTTCTCCTTCTTCTATCAGAGAAGCAATGGGCACTCTGGTAAACACAAAGGCATTACACAGGGGAATGAGCGCCCAGACCACAGCAAGAACCTTCCAGTTTTCAATCCCAACAAGCTTNAAAAAGATGGTGGATATTGCCACCACACCCACATGCCCCCAGCAGTAGAAGGAATGCAGCATACTCATGGCCTTCTCCTTGTTATCGGAAGGACAAGCTTCCACCACCGGACTTACCAACACTTCCAGAAGCCCGCCGCCCACCGCATAGATCATAACGGAGAGAAGGACTCCCAAAAACGGACTCCCCAAGCACCCCGGCAGGATCGTCAGTAAGATCAGCCCTGCCGCAGACATCACATGGGCGATGACAAGGGATGCGCGATACCCGATCCTGTCCACAAATCCCACTGACAACAAATCCACCAGAAGCTGAATACCGAAATTAAAGGTGACCAGCATCGTGATCTGAGACAGGGGAATCCCGTAGCTTCGCTGAAAGGTCAAAAACAAAAGCGGTACAAAATTATTGACGACAGCCTGCACGATATAGCCCACAAAGCAAGCAGTTACCGTCTTATTATATTGATTTTTCATATGTAAAATCTCCTCAAATACCCCTTGTGTCTGTAATACGCTGATACAAGGCCGCAATCTCCTCCCCGGAAGCCAGCCGCTCCGAAAAGGCGCTGGCGCTTCCGGCCGCCAGTCCCATAAAGAAAGCGTGCTCATAATCCTGTTTGTCGAGCCACCCTGCCACAAAACCGGCCACCATGGAATCCCCGGCGCCCACGCCGTTGACTAGCTGCCCGGCAGGCACCGGCGCCTCATACACGCTGCCGTTCTCCGCAAGGAGCACTGCCCCTTTGCCCGCCATGGACACCAGCACATTGCGCGCTCCCATCTCCTGCAATTTTTCTGCGTAGGGAATCACGGAAGCTCTGTCCGTAAGCGTGACCCCGAAGATCTCGCTCAGCTCACGGTGGTTAGGCTTGATCAGGAAAGGATGCAAGGGCAGCGTCTGCATCAGCAGTTCTCCCGTGGCATCCACCACGGTCATGACTCCCTCCTGCAGGCCCTCCATCATACGCCGATAAGTTTCCTTTGACAGGGACGCCGGCACACTGCCTGAGAAAAACACCACATCGCCCGCCGTGAGCGTTCCCAGACGTCCCATCATCTCTTCCAGCTTTTCTTCCGGAATGACCGGCCCCTGTCCGTTGATCTCTGTACCTTCCACAGACTGCAGCTTCACATTGATCCGGGTAAGCCCTTCCTCCAACTCGATCAACTCATTGCGAATTCCCATCCGGGTCAAACGCTGTGCCAGCTCCTGTCCGGTAAATCCCGCCGAAAAACCAAAGGCCGTGCTCTCGAATCCCAGATTTTTGAGCACCATGGAGACATTCATGCCCTTGCCCCCGGGAAGCAGCAGCTCTCCGGAGGTGCGGTTCGTCTCTCCTAATTTAAAATCTTTCACTGACACAATATAATCCAGCGATGGATTTAAAGTTACCGTCGCAATACGGTTCATCTGCATATTCTTCATAACTGATAGATCCCCGCGGAACAAGGCGGCACAGACAGACCGTCCTCTGTTGCACTGATTGCTCCTCCTATCGCGTAAACTGTCTTCCCCGGTTTCTCGCTGCAGCGCAGCTTCTGTACGGTATCAGAAGGATTAATCACCACAAGAAGTTTCTCCTCGCTGCTCTTTCGCACATAGGCAAGGGGGTAATTTTCAACCTCTAAAAATTCGATTCCGGCATCATTGTGAAGCGCCGCATGATCCTGTCTGCAGGCAATCAACCGCTTCACCTCGCTGTAGAGCGAATCCGCATCATCTCTCTGCGCCGCCACTGTCGGACGGTCCGCCGCCTTATCCTGAGGAATATAAAGCTTCTCCGTCGCCGCCGCAGAAAAGCCCGCATTCACAGAGGCATCCCACTGCATGGGCGAGCGGGCACCTGTCCGCTCATAGCCACCCTCCACAGAGTTCAGTCCCTCCACATAACGCATCCCGATCTCGTCCCCGTAGTAGATAAAGGGCGCACCCGGCATGGTCAGCAGAAATGCAAAGGCAATCTTCATCTCCTCCGGTGTAAGCCGCCTTGCCAGTCTTTCCATATCGTGATTCCCCGACGGGATACAGATGAGACCGCCGCAGGACTTCGTGTAGCTCTCCTGATATTTCTTCCAAAAAGCCGCAACGTCACCCTTGCCTCTCTTAGAAAACCAAGGCTCATCACAGCGGAACAGGTCGTTGTAATGAGAAGGCCCAAAGTGCAGTAAGAAATCCATATGAAAACCTCCTGCCAGAGACTTGTCCGGCTCTCCCCACTCGGAGACCAGCACCGCCTCAGGAAATTCCCCGTCTAAAAATTCCCGCACATTCTGCCACAGACTGATCGTTCCCTTGCTATCCTCGTCGTTTTTGACAAGAGAGTGCGCCATATCCACCCGGAAACCGTCACAGCCTGCCTGAAGCCAGAATCGCATCACATCCTTCATGGCCTCTCTCGTAGCCACAGGCCCGGGCGCATCCATGGCCTGCTGCCATTTTTTCTCAGGATCAGGCTTGTAATATCCGTAATTCAGCGCAGGCTGATGGGAAAAGAAATTGACGCCACAAGCACCTACACGCTCGGAAATCCCCTTCAGTGCACTCATGCCGTCCGGCTCCTCCCATGTGCTGTCCGTCCAGACATAGCGGTCGGTATACTCGTTTCGCTCCGCCTTCATAGACTCGCGAAACCATTTGTGGGTGATCGCCGTGTGCCCCGGCACCAGGTCAAGAAGTACATGCATATCCCTCTTATGCGCCTCCTCGAAGAGCCGCACCAGATCCGCATTNGTGCCGTAGCGCGGCGCCACGGTATAATAATCCTCCACGTCATAACCCGCATCATAGAAGGGCGACTGAAAACAGGGGTTCAGCCAGAGCGCATTACAGCCAAGCTCCCTGATATAATCCAGCTTCTCTATGATACCGTTGATATCACCGATTCCGTCGGCGTTGGTATCCCGGAATGACTGGGGATAAATTTCATAAAAAATTGCTGTGTTAAGCCAGTTCGGTCTGTCTGTCATGATGGGTTCCTCCTCTATAAGTTCTTCTAAATACAACTATAACAACAACTCCTCCATCTTCGCAAGCGTCTCCTCTGTCAGCGCAAGCAATGTCTCCTCATCCTTCTCAATCACCCCGCATTTTCGGTAATGAAGATAGAACGCCGGGCCTCCCTTGGGATCAAACCGCATTTTCCCTTGATAATCGCTGATGAGAAGAGGTATATTTTCCACCTTGATCGGCGCGTCGGGCCGCAGAACGAACTGCACCCGCTCATTCTTCCCCTTCACTTCCGGCATATAAAGCCTGTGGGCATGGGATCTGATCAGAGCGATCCGCAGGAGATTTTCCGCCGACTTCGGAATTTGACCAAATCGGTCAAGCAGTTCTTCTCGCATATCGTCGCACTCCTGCTCATTGTCGATGCCCGCAATCCGTTTATAGATATCCAGCTTCTGCACCTCGTTTACGATATAAGCGGGCGGAATATAGGCATCCACATCCAGATCCACCAGGGTATTGAAATCCTCCATGACGGAAATTCCCTTTTTCGTCTTGACCGCCTCATTCAGCATCTTACAGTAGAGATCATACCCCACAGCCTGCATATGTCCGTGCTGACTCTTTCCCAGAAGACTGCCTGCACCGCGAATCTCCAGATCCCGCATGGCAATCTTAAAGCCGCTCCCCAGGTCCGTAAATTCGCGGATGGCCTCAAGGCGCTTCTCCGCCACCTCCTTTAACACCTTATCCCGCTTGTACATGAGAAAGGCATAGGCTGTCCGATTGGAACGCCCCACACGGCCTCTGAGCTGATATAGCTGGGAAAGCCCCATCTGATCGGAGTCATGGACGATCATGGTATTCACGTTGGAAATATCCAATCCCGTCTCTATGATGGTGGTCGCCACCAACACATCGATCTCCCCGCTGACAAAATCATACATAATCCGTTCCAACTCGGACTCCTTCATCTGTCCGTGCGCATAGGCCACGTTGGCTTCCGGCACCAGGTCCCTGAGCGACGCCGCTATATCGGCTATATTATTGACTCTGTTATAGACATAGTAAATCTGCCCTTCCCTTGCCAGTTCCCTGACAATGGCCTCTCTCACCAACTCCTCGTTGTACTCGCAGACAAAGGTCTGGATCGGCAGCCTGTCCTCCGGTGCTTCCTCCAGCACGCTCATATCCCGGATGCCCACCAGACTCATATGCAGCGTTCGGGGAATGGGCGTAGCCGTCAGGGTCAGAACGTCCACATTTTCTTTTAGCTTCTTGATCTTTTCTTTATGTGCCACACCGAAACGCTGTTCCTCATCGATGATGAGAAGCCCCAGATCCTTATAGGCCACATCCGCGGAAAGTACCCGGTGGGTGCCGATCACGATATCCACCATACCCTTTTTCAGATCCGCTATGGTTTTTTTCTGCTCCGCCGCCGTGCGGAATCGGGACAACAGATCGATCCGCACCGGGAAATCCTTCATCCTCTGCACAAAGGTATTATAATGCTGCTGCGCCAGGATCGTCGTGGGCACCAGATAGACCACCTGCTTATTCTCCTGTACTGCCTTAAAGGCCGCACGGATCGCGATCTCCGTCTTGCCGTAGCCCACATCGCCGCAGATCAGGCGATCCATGATCTTATCGCTCTCCATGTCCTCCTTGGTGGCAGCGATGGCCGCAACCTGATCCTCCGTCTCCTCAAAGGGAAACATCTCCTCAAACTCTCTCTGCCATACCGTATCCTGCCCGTAGCAATAGCCCTTGGCCGACTGTCTGACGGCATAGAGTTCCACCAGATCCCCCGCGATCTCCTCCACCGCCGTGCGCACTTTCGTTTTTGTCCTGGACCACTCCTGCGTGCCCAGCTTATTCAGCTTCGGCTTCGTCCCGCCCTCCGCAGAGGCATACTTCTGGATCACATCAAGGCCCGTCGCCAATACATAGAGGATTCCTCCGTCACGGTAGGATATCTTCATGTAATCCTTCACCACATGATCCACTTCTACCTTTTCGATACCCTGATAGATCCCCAGTCCATGACTTTCGTGGACCACATAATCTCCCACCTTGAGATCATTAAAATCGTTGATCTTCTGGCCTTCGTAGTGTTTCTTCTTCCGCTTTTTCTTTTTCTGCGTCCCAAAAATATCGCTCTCCGCGATCACCAGAAACTTCAGCAGAGGATACTCGAATCCTTTTCGCACTCTGCCGTAGCAGGTCATCACCTCACCGGGCTGCACCTCCCGCAGTGGATCTTCCGTGTAAAAGGCGCTGATCTCCTGATCCCGCAGATCCTCTGCCAGACGTTTCGCACGGGTCCTGGAGCCTGAGAGCAGCAGGATGCGGTAGCCCTTTTTCTTATATCCTTTCAAATCTTTCACCAACGCATCAAAGCTGTTGTTATAGGAAGAAAGACTGCGCGCCAGCATCGCATATTTTTTGTCTGCCTTCAGGATGGGATTTTTTCCCTCCATTGTGGAAAGACTCACCACCCGCAGCTTCCCAAGCTTCGCCGCTACCGTTTCCGCCGAAAAGAGAATGTCCATCTGTCCAGGCAGGATATAGCCCTTCTCCGCACGGTGCGACATACTCTCCCGAAACTCCAGCTCCACGGCATCCACATGCTCTTTGATCCGCAGCGGCTCATCCAGAAAGACGCAGCTTCCCTCCCGCAGAAAACAATCTGCAAACGTGGAAAGCTCCGGATAAAAATACCGCACATAGCTTTCCAGATTGACCGCATTATAAGAAAGCCCCAGTTCAAGCAGGGTCTCTTCCAGCTCCCGGATCTGCACCTCGATACGGTGCGCCTCCTCCGTCTTCATCTGCTCTCTGAATATCTGCGCCTGCTTTTTCCCTTCTTTTCGGATCCCGGTAAGTCCCTCCCGCAGTTCCTGATCTGTCAAAACGATCTCTGTTGCAGGATAAATGTCTACGGATTCCAGCTTTTCAATGGAGCGCTGACTTAAAACGTCAAAGCTGCGGATCGACTCTACCTCATCTCCCCACAGCTCGATCCTGTAAGGATTCTCCTCCGTCAAGTCAAAAATATCGACGATACCGCCCCGGATACTGAATTGCCCCGGCGCTTCCACCTGATAAGTCTTCTCATAGCCAAGCTCCGTCAGCCGCACCGCCAGATCACCTTCCACCACGCCGGTCAGCTTGTCAATATGGATTATCCGATCCTGCCATGCCTCTATAGGCACCTGGGGCGCCATCAGCGCATCGTAGGTGGTGATCACCGTCAACGGCGTCCCCTCCGTCAATCTGCGCAAACATTTGATCCGCTCCATAGTCAGCTGATTGCCATGGATATCCGCCTGAAAAAAGATCAGGTCTTTCGCGGGATATAATATGACATTTCTGTCATAAAACTGATAATCTTCGTACAGCTCTTTCGCTTTCAGATCACTGAAGGTGACGATAAGCTTGTAGCGAAAACCTTCGCTCAGACCATAGATCATATGCAGCTTCTGGGAATCCGCACAGCCGCTTAAGGCCACGGACACACGATCCCCGGCCATCATTTTTTTAATTTCTTCATATTCTCCCAGTTCTTCCAGGGGAGCCAGTAATGCTCTCATTTGAACCTCTCTTCGTTTTATGTTGTCTCCTGCGGCGGTCGCTTGCGCGCATTGTATTGATTCATGGCGGCATCGGGTCCTTCTGCAACGATCGCCTCTATTGCCAAAGCTGCCTTACGGGCACCCTCGTTCATCATTTCCCGTTCATCTTCAAAATAATGGCACAGCACGTAATCCGCCAGATCCATTTTCGGCGGCTTCTCTCCCACACCCATCCGCACCCGGATAAACTCGTTATGCCCCAGATGCATGATGATATTTTTCAGACCGTTATGGCCTCCGTCACTGCCGCGCTTCCGAATCCGAATCTGTCCCATATCGAGGTTGATATCATCCGAAATCACGATTAACTCGTTTTTCTCGTCCACTTTATAAAAGTCTATGACACTGCGGACACTCTCACCACTCAAATTCATATAAGTGAGCGGTTTTACCAGTACGACTTTCTGCCCCGCCACAATTCCTTTGCCGATCACGGCCTTGTGCTTTTTTTCTCCCAGCGTGATATCATTCTTCTCCGCGATCGCGTCGATCACATCAAAGCCGATGTTATGTCTGGTATTCAGATATTTTCTGTCCGGGTTCCCCAGCCCTACGATGACGTACATAGTTACCTCGATTCCTTGTGCTGTTTGTTTTCACTCGTTTTTCTATTCTATCAGTATTTTCCTGCTCTTGCAAGAAACTTAGGAAGCAAAAAAGCAACCGCACTTATAAAAACAGTCGGTTGCTTTTAATAATTTTTTCTTTGGTTGTCATTCAGCCGCCGTATAACACTTCTGCCCTTCCTCCGTAGTCACGGCAAATACCTCGCCGTGTCCCGTTACACTCTGGGCAGGTATCTTCCATTCGCTCAGATTCATATCTTCATCGACAAAGGAGGCGTACCCGTCCTGTATGACCATCGCTTTCCCGCCGTAAAAAGCGGCGGCATCGTCAAACATCTGCACCACCCTGCCCTCGTGATCGATATACCCCCACTGTCCGTCCTTCTGGATAAGCCAGTAGGTGGTGTCTCCGATTCCGACATACTCTCCCTGTGCCAATACGGTATCATCCGTCACAAAGGTCATTGTAGTCCACCCCTCTTCTCTTTCCTCCAGCTTCGACAGATCCAGCAGATAGGCCTTCGTCTCTTCTCCATAGGTCAAGGAAACTGCCACCTTAGTCTGATTGCTGTAACAGTAATTTCCGTTGTGGTAAAAGCCGCGCAGATTCCAGCCTGGCGTGCCGTTTTCCCAGGAATATGGGAAACCCGCATATTCGGCGGCCGCCTCCATACGCAGCCAATACTGCTCCGTTCCCTCTGCGTCATACACATAAAACTGATTACCCGTGTCTTCAAAAAAATCAACGCCTCTGTCCACATAATATCCCTGATAGCACGCCCCTATCGGGTAATAATAATTGATATCGGAGCCGGTTCCGTTTACCACGATTGATGATGATTCCACAGGTGTATTCAGCAATTCCGGATGCCTTAAAATTACCCTCTCCTCATAAATATCTGTCGTCGTACCATCCGCCGCGATCCGGTACTCGGTGCTCTGATCGCCGTTGCTGGAAAAGGCGTAGCCCTCGCTGAAGCCAACGGCGCCTGCCTGTCCTTCCACATCCTCACCATCGGATTCATAAAGTACCGTGCCGTCCAGTTTCACATAGCCGAAATTATATGTCATGTTGTCATCGGTCTCTACCCAGAGCACCACGCCGTCACTGACCGCCTTGATCGGCTTATCGGTCTCAAAGAGCACATTTCCTTCCTTATCAAAAACCTGATAGTTTCCCGCATTGCCAAAGAAGGTCTGTCCATCGTCGTTAGGGGCTGTGCTGGCAAAATCATATTCCACCGGGACGATGACCTGATTATCATAAGTGACAAGCCCCCACTTTCTCCCGCTGCTCACAACAATGATTCCGTCTCTTCCCTGACTCAGCTGATCATACATACCGGAGATCGCAAGTTCTGTATTCTCCTCGGGCTCGTTCTCCTCCGAAATTTCCGTCTCCATCTCTGTCTCAGGAATATTTTCGGTCTCCTGCAGCTCCTCGGGCTCGCCCGTCTGTGCTGTTTCCGCTCCCTCCTCGCTTATCTCCTGTGCTTCCTCCCGAGGGCGGGACACCACAACGCCTATCACTGCAGCCGCGCCCGCCAACAGCACAACAGCACCGATCAAAAGCTTTCCTCTCACACTGATCTGCGCCAGCCTCTCGGCTATAGATGGGGATTTCTCTGTCTTCACAGCATCCTTAAGCTCTTCCGACATAGGAACTGCCTCGCAAGCCTCTGCTTCCTCCGCGAAGAAGAGCAGCATAAACGGCGCAAGAGCATAGAGCTTCGTATCCTTCTCCCTCTCCAGCGTCAGAACTTCCTCTCTGATCTTGGCTTTCGCGCGGTTCAGATGGGACTTCACTGTATTTACCGGGATGCCGAGCTCTTCCGCTATTTCTTCCTGTTTTTGTTCGTTATAATAATAACCGATCACACACAGGCGCTGCATATCGCTCAAGCCGTCGATTATTTCCCGTATCAGCCGTCTCTTCTCCATATCCTGCATGAGGAATTCGGGAATAAAAGCCTCGTCATCTGCGATATTTTCCAAAAGATCCTGCTCCGCATCCTCTCCGGACAGCACAAACTTGTCCGACTTGTTGAAATAGGCAAAGCATTTTCTTCTGGCGATGACCGCCGCCCAACTCAGAAAATCCTCCGCGTTTTTCAACTGCGATATGCTCCTGCTGATCTCCAGATAAGTTTCCTGCAGCATATCTTTCGCTGTATCCTCTTCCTTTACTATATGTAAGATACAGACATACAGATACTTGTGCGACAAGTTATAAACCTCGTCAAACGCTTCCCGATTTCCATTTTTATAGCGGTTTATCGCTGCTTCCAATTCCACTGGTGCCTTCATTCTTTTGTCCCTCTTATAAAATTTAAAACCAAGAGAAGGACGCTTTCGCGTCCCCCTCTCATCTCATCATGCATTTTACTCACTGTTCGGTTCTAAGAGCGCTTTCTCATAGCTTTCCAGAATAATGCTCTGGATTCTTTCCCGAGTCTCCGAATTGATCGGATGCGCGATATCACGGTACTCGCCATCCGAAGCCTTCTTGCTCGGCATCGCTATGAACAGCCCCTTTTCGCCTTCAATTACTTTAATGTCATGAACTACGAATTCATCGTCAATCGTGATCGAGACGATTGCCTTCATCTTGCTGTCTTGAGTCATTTTACGCACGCGGACATCAGTAATTCTCATGAAGCTCAGCCTCCTTATCATATGATACCGGACAGAAATCTGCCGGTTTTCACAAGCTTTCTACACAAGTCATACCCATCAAGCCACGTAGCTTGTAATAAACATTTAATTGCTCATACCCTTATACAGCCAACTTAAATCCTCATGGCAATCACCCTCATAACATCTATAACCCCCCAACGGTACTGCAGCCCTCTGATCAAAACTCTGTCCAAGATCAAAGAGTATATCTATCGTTATGTTCCACAACGATCTCAATTCCGTTCTCACCCTTATGGTAAGAATTGGCACGAATGGTGCCTCTGCTCTCCACAATACAATTCTCTATATGTGTATTGTCTCCTATATACACATCATTCAGAATGATGGAGTTCTTGATATAACAGTTGCTCCCGATGTAGGTCTCCTTAAAGATCACGGAGTCTTCCACGGTGCCGTTAACGATACATCCGCTGGATATCAGGCTGTTTTTGATCTTGGCTCCCACATTATACTTCGCCGGCGGAAGATCGTCCACCTTGGAATATACATCAGGATACTGCTTGAAAAAGTAATCTCTGATCTCCGGTTTCAGGAAGTCCATGTTGGTCTTAAAGTAATCATCCACCGTAGCGATATTGCTCCAGTACTCCCTGGTCTTATAACCGTATATCCGCTTCTGGTTCTTATAACGGATCAGAATATCCTTTACGAAATCGAAACGGTCCTCCTCTTTACATTTCTCGATCATCTCGATCAGCAGACGCCTTCTGACTACATAGATACCGCAGGAGATGGTGTTGGATTTCGCCACCACCGGCTTCTCCTCAAACTCCTCAATACGGCTGTCCTCATTCATCTTGATCGTACCGAAACGCTCCACATTGACATCCGGATCCAGATCCTTGCAGACTACTGTGATATCAGCTTTCTTCTCGATATGATATTCCAGCACTTTATTGTAATCCATCTTATAGACACAGTCGCCGGAAACGATCACCACATAAGGCTCATGGCTGTTCTTTAAAAAGCTGAGATTCTGCGCGATCGCATCCGCCGTACCCCGATACCAGGCGTTGCTCTCCGCTGTCACCGCAGGCGTCACCACATACAGGCCTCCCTGTTTCCGCCCGAAATCCCACCACTTTGAAGAACTTAAATGTTCATTCAGGCTGCCCGCATTGTACTGTGTAAACACTGCCACTTTATTGATGTGGGAATTGGACATATTACTGAGAGCAAAGTCAATGCTCCTGTAGCTTCCCGCAATAGGCATCGCACAGACCGCACGCTTCTGGGTCAACTGCCGGATCCTGTGATTGTTACCACCCGCTAAGATAATTCCGATTGCTCTCACGATTTATCACCTGCCTTAATCAAAGTTTTACCGCTGGGAAGATACCAGTCTGTATAGTCATCCTGCGTCGTCACACCGAATACCACTGAATTTTTTCCTATGGTTATGCCTTTCGGGATAACGCTCTTTTCACCCACTGTCACCAGATCGTGATCGTAAATGTGCGGATCAGTCTCGTTGGGAACCGGTTCCCCGATGCCCATCTTCACATCGTTCTCAATTACCACGTTCTCTGCCACAACCGCTTTATAAATCTCACAGTTCTCACCGATCTGCGTCTGATTCATGATAATGGAATCCCTGACTACCGTACCCGCTCCGATGGTGACGCCGCAGCCGATCACAGAATTATAAACCTGTCCGTATATCTCGCTGCCCTCGCCGATGATACTCTTTTCCACCACGCTGTCCGCTGACAGATACTGAGGCGGCAGGATCTCACTCTTGGTGTATATCTTCCAATACTCTTCGTAGAGGTTAAACTCCGGCACAATGTCGATCAATTCCATGTTCGCCTCCCAGAAAGAGTGGAGTGTTCCCACATCCTTCCAGTAGCCGTTGAACTCATATGCGTAAAGGGGCGCATCCTTTTTATGACAATAAGGAATCAGATGCTTACCGAAATCCAGTCCCGGCTGATCAGCATTGGCAAGCAGCGCCTCCTTGAGAGTCTTCCAGTTAAAGATGTAGATGCCCATCGATGCCAGATTACTGCGTGGATTCTCCGGTTTCTCCTCAAAGTCCGTGATCTTACGGTTCTCATCCGTGATCATGATGCCGAAACGCTTCGCCTCCTCCATGGGAACCGGCATAACCGCGATCGTCACCTCTGCCCCATTCTGTTTATGGAAGTCGAGCATCACCTCGTAATCCATTTTATAGATATGATCTCCCGAAAGGATCAGCACATAATCCGGATTAAAGCTTTCCATATAATCTATGTTCTGATAGATCGCATTTGCCGTACCGGTATACCACTCGCTGTTCGCACTCTTCTCATAAGGCGGCAGTACCGTAACGCCTCCTATGTTCCTGTCCAGATCCCACGGAATACCGATTCCGATATGGGTATTCAACCGCAGCGGCTGATACTGCGTGAGCACACCCACCGTATCAACACCTGAGTTAATGCAGTTACTCAGCGGAAAATCAATGATCCTGTACTTACTGCCAAAGGATACCGCAGGCTTGGCCACCTTTGACGTAAGCACGCCCAATCTGCTTCCCTGACCGCCCGCCAGCAACATGGCAATCATCTCTTTTTTTACCATCTTATCACCTCTTATTTCTTTATATAAATTTATATATTTTACAACGAAANCCCTANTATTAGGGCAAGTATACCACAATCNGGTTAAAAATNGAANACGATTTGCATNATNNNTCCATTTTTNGATAAAGNTATATATAAATAATATACAATATTTTATTTCTTTTTTCAATCTCTTTGTTCATTTTTTACACTTTTCACTANTTTNTCAAGTGCTCAACTTTNGGTTGGTTTTTTTNGNCGAAATGAGTATAATACTAGTAAAAAAGTANTAAGAGGGAGATACCCCATGTACCAGATCAATTTTCACGATCCGATCCGAATATACTTCATCGGAATCGGCGGTATCAGTATGAGCGGTCTCGCCGAGATCCTCCTGACGGAGGGCTTTACGGTGTCCGGCTCCGACCGAGCCCCCTCCGATCTGACTCACATTCTGGAAGAACGCGGCGCCAAAGTCTTCTACGGGCAACGCGAGGAAAACATCACGACACAGATCGACCTGGTGGTCTACACTGCTGCCATAAAGAAGGATAATCCGGAGCTTATCGCCGCCGGGAAATTAGGCATTCCCACTCTGACCAGGGCAGAGCTTCTGGGACAGATGATGAGAAATTACAAGACACCTATCGCCGTGAGCGGCACTCACGGAAAGACCACTACCACATCTATGATCTCGCAGATTCTCTTGGAAGCGGATACAGACCCCACCTTGTCCATCGGCGGGATCTATCCTCCCATCGGCGGCAACATCCGGGTGGGAGCTTCTGAGCTTTTTGTGACAGAAGCCTGCGAGTACACGAACAGCTTCTTGAGCTTTTTCCCGAAGATTGGCATCATCCTTAATATAGAAGAAGATCATCTGGACTTTTTTAAGGATCTTGCGGATATCCGCTCCTCCTTCCGACGTTTTGCACAGCTTTTACCGGAGGACGGCGTCCTGATCATAAACGGCGAGATCGACCGCTTTGAGGAGATCACAGAGGGACTGTCCTGCCGCGTAATCACCTACGGCACTGCACCCGGTCTCGACTACAGGCCCTCTCAGATCACCTACGATGCTTCCGGCTGTCCCGCCTTTCATCTGGAGCGGAAAAACGGCCCGGATGGCGATTTTTCGTTGTGCGTGCATGGAAGTCACAATATCCTGAATGCGCTGGCGGCTATCGCTTTAGCGGATCTGCTCCATATCCCCGACGAAGTAACAGCCGCAGGGCTCCTCGCTTTTCGCGGCACCAACCGGCGTTTCGAGTATAAGGGGCAGGTCAATGGCGTCACCATCATCGATGATTACGCCCATCACCCCACGGAGATCCGCGCCACCCTAAACGCCGCCGCTCAGTACCCTCACAAAAAAATCTGGTGTGTTTTCCAACCTCACACTTACACGAGAACCAAGGCATTTTTAGACGAATTCGCCGCTGCCCTCTCTCTCGCTGACGAGATCGTCCTGGCAGATATCTACGCCGCGAGAGAGACGGATACACTGGGAATCAGCTCCATGACCCTGCAGGAAAAGATTCTCGCACTCGGACACCCCTGTCACTATTTTTCTTCCTTTGAGCAGATCGAAGATTTTCTCTTAAAAAGTTGCACAAAGGATGACCTGTTGATAACTATGGGCGCGGGTGATGTTGTAAACATCGGTGATAAACTGTTACAAAAATAATTATTCACAATATCCACAGAAAAGAACTGGTGACGTTCCATTTTTTCTGTGGATATTTTTGTGGAGAGCTCCTTGTCATTTCTCAGCACCTTTGAGAGCTATCCACAATATCCACAGAAAAGAACATCGCCATGAATGGATAGACGTATATTCGTTTGTGTCAGTTTGCCCATTTCATTTTAGCGGGGGAGGTGCTATACTCCCTATAGTGATTTTTGAAGTGAGGGACGCAAAATAATGGGTTTACTGACAATTTATCAGGACAATTATACAGATTCTACAGTAATCTCAAACCGTTTCATAGATGAATATATGCAAGCAGCAAACGATGCACAGCTGAAGATCTATCTCTACCTGATCCGCATGATGAGCGCACGTCTTGACACCAGCATAGGCGATATAGCAGACAAATTCAACTACACGGAGAAGGACGTGGTTCGTGCTCTGAAATACTGGGAGAAAAACCATCTCCTCACGCTGGATTATGACGATCGGAAAAATATCGTCGGCATCCATCTGTTGGATTCCAATATGGCGGCCTCCTTGTGCCCTTCTTTAATGGGAAATGCCTCCATGGCTACCTATCCCACTGTATCAGTGCACACGTCGGCGCCGGAAACCACAGTTCCACAGGTTACTTATGAAAAACCGCATTACACGGCAGATCAGCTTCGCTCCTTCAAGGCGGACGAGAACTCTGCCAGACTCCTCTTTGTAGCGGAGCAATATTTAAAAAAGCCTTTGAGTGCAAACGACGTGCGCACAATCTATTTTATCATAGACAAGCTGGGCTTTTCCGAGGATCTGACCGATTATCTGCTGCAATACTGTGTGGATCGCGGCAAACGGGATCTTCGCTATATAGAAAAGGTAGCTATCAGCTGGGCGGAACAAGGCATCACCACGCCGAAGCAGGCTGCAGCGCTGGCAGGTAAGTACGACAAGACCGTCTATGAAGTCATGCGCGCTCTGGGGAAAAACAACACTCCTACGGAGACAGAAGTTGCCTATATCGANCGTTGGCGGAAGTTCTATGATTTTGACACCGATGTCATTTTTACCGCCTGCGAGCGCACTGTACTGGCTACGGACAATCATCGTTTTGAGTATGCCGACCGTATTCTGGGGAGCTGGCATAAAGCCGGCGTACAACATAAGAATGATATCCAGTCACTGGATGACAGTTACCGTCGTACCAGAAGCAGCCGCCCTGTGACCACCAACAAATTTAACCAGTTCAAACAGAACGAATATGACTTTGACGCTCTTGAAAAAGAAATTTTAAGCAATTAATCTCTGGTCCTATTGCAGAAGGAGGCCGCTTTGCCCTTAACAAACGCACAGTACGACCATATTATTCGACAATACGAAGAAAAACAGCGTCAGTGCCGCCGTGAGGTGGAACGCCGACGCGCTTATGTGTATGAGCACATTCCCAAATACCGCGAGGTGGAAGAGGAAATTGCCGCTTTAGCCGTCGCTCAGGGAAAAAAGCTTCTGTTCGGGGATGAGACTGCGCTCACCGAACTGCAGGGCGCACTCGCCGCATTGAAGGAGGAGAAGCACCGGCTTCTGCTTAGCGCAGGACTGGACACAGATTATCTGGANCCCGTCTTTTCCTGCTCCGCCTGCCGGGATACCGGCTATATCGACGGCGCAAAGTGCCATTGCTTCAAACAGGCCGAAATATCCCTTCTTTATGAGCAGTCCGGCATTCAGACCATGCTCTCCGAANATAACTTTACCGAAAATAACTTTACCAATCTTTCTTATGAATATTACACGGGCGAAGATCTCTCTCATTTTGAGAAAGCTGTGGAAACCTGTAAAGATTTTGTCAAAAATTTCGATTCCGACTACCACAATCTCTTTTTTTATGGTACAGTGGGTACGGGAAAGTCATTCCTTTCCGGCTGTGTAGCCAAAGAACTGATCGATCAGGGACACTCTGTGATCTATTTTGGTGCAACCGGCCTTTTTGAGCTTTTGTCGAGTACCGCCTTTGATTCTAAAAACAGAGATGAGCGGCGAAACATTTATTCTGATCTATATCAGTGCGATCTGCTCATCATTGACGATCTGGGAACGGAATTGACAAACCAATTCACCGCCTCTCAGCTCTTTTCTCTCTTAAATGAGCGAAACATCGGCAGAAAGGCTACTGTCATTTCCACCAATCTGACCCTGAGGGAATTGCAGGACAGATACTCTGACCGTATTTTTTCCCGTATTACCAGCAATTTTAAGGTCTGCAAGCTCACCGGCGCAGACATCCGCATGCATCAGAAGAAACTGTCAAACAGAAAGTGAGGATTCTTTTCATGAACAGACGTGAGGAGAAACGTAATCTGGAAACGATACCCGTAGGTTCTCTGGGGATGATCCCTTTGAAGGGCTGCAGCCAGCTTGGCGAAAAGGTAGATTACTACCTGGTAAAATGGCGTACCGAGCGCGAAAGCGAACACAAGGACTCCCTCGCTTTCTCCGGTTATCAGCGCGACACCTATATTCTGGATGCCGATGTGCCCAGGTTCGGATCCGGCGAAGCGAAAGGCGTCATCAAAGAATCCGTGCGCGGGTCGGACCTCTATATCTTAGTGGATGTGGCTAATTACAGCCTCACCTACTCTCTCTGCGGCCACGAAAATCACATGTCACCCGACGACCACTATCAGGACCTGAAGCGTATCATCGCCGCTGTGGGCGGCAAGGCGAGACGCATCACCGTGATCATGCCTTTCCTCTATGAGAGCAGGCAGCACAAGCGCTCCGCCAGAGAATCTCTGGACTGTGCTCTGGCGCTTCAGGAAATGGTGGGCATGGGTGTGGACAATATCATCACCTTCGACGCTCACGATGCCCGTGTACAGAATGCGATCCCTCTGCATGGCTTTGAGACTGTGCAGCCGGCCTATCAGTTTATCAAAGGGCTTTTAAACCATGTAAAGGGGCTGCGGATAGACAACGACCACATGATGGTCATCAGCCCGGACGAGGGCGGCATGAGCAGAGCAATCTACATCGCCAACGTGCTGGGACTCGACATGGGTATGTTCTATAAGAGAAGAGACTACACAAAGGTTGTAAACGGCAGGAATCCGATCATCGCCCACGAGTTTCTGGGCAGCAATATAGAGGGCAAGGATATGATCATCATCGATGACATGATCTCCTCCGGTGAGAGCGTCCTGGAAGTCGCCTCCGCACTCAAAGAGCGCAAAGCTAACCAGATCTTTGTATTCTCTACTTTCGGCCTCTTTACCGCCGGACTGGACAGGTTTGATAAGGCCTATGAAGACGGTACGATCTGCCGGGTGCTGACTACGAACCTGGTTTATCAGACACCTGAACTGCTGAGCCGGGAATGGTATATTGATTGTGATATGAGCAAATACATCGCCTATATCATCGACACACTGAATCACGATGCCTCCATCAGCGACCTGCTCAATCCTGTAGAACGTATCCAGTCAATCGTAACAAGATATCATGCCGGAGATCTGGGATAAAAACAGGTTATAAATAGACCGGTGAGTTCGAGACCTTCCTCACCTAAAACAAAACTAAAGGAGACAACTAAATATGAAAACACAAAACACTCGTGCGCTTTTCATGGCGCAGGCGGCTATGATTGCCGCGCTCTACATTGTGCTCACCTTCGTGGCAAACGCCTTCGGACTTGCCAACTATGCCGTGCAGGTTCGATTTTCAGAGGCACTCACCATCTTTCCCTATTTCACACCGGCCGCTATACCGGGCCTTTTCATCGGCTGTCTGTTAAGCAATATTTTGACCGGCTGCGCTCTGCCTGACATTGTCTTTGGCAGTCTTGCCACATTACTTGGCGCACTGGGTACTTATGCCCTGCGCAGATGGAAATGGTGCGCTCCTCTGCCTCCCATTCTCGCAAACACCATTATAGTGCCCTTAGTGCTGATCTACGGCTACGGTCTTACGATCGAGGGCATAAGTATTCTGCAGTGCTACGGCTATTACTGTCTGACCGTGGGCGTCGGGGAAGTGATCTCCTGCGGGATTCTGGGGCTGATTCTACTATCCGTGCTGGAAAAATACAGAGGGCGCATCTTTTAGATGCGCCCTTCCTTTTTTATTCCTTCCTGATATAGGAGAGAAACTGATTGCCGTTTTGGCTGAGCCACTCTGTCGAGTCATTCATGCCTCGTTTTTCCAACGTGCCCTCCACAGGATCCATGACCACGATATTTAACTCGTTAAAGCCCACGATCAGCACCGCATTGCCGTCCGACAATGTGGCAAGCACCGGGAGATCCTTATTGACGTAATATAAAACCGCATCCAGGCTGCACCCGGACAGATCCAGTATGGTACAATCCTGCAGATCACTCTCCAAAATATCAAACACCGTATCTCCCTGGTTCAAACGTCTCTGCGTATTTCGGGATATCCCTTCATATTTCAGGATCGTATCCAGACAGACTGCCAGAGAACTCTTTGTCTCCGTCACCTCGTCCTCCGTAATGGCCATGATCTGGTTGCGGATGCTTCTGGTCTCTCTCCTCCAGATATAATCCCCATCGTCATCCACCACTACGCCCGCCTTGCGGTACGCTATATCCACCGCCCTGCCGGGGTTTGCACAAATACTCTCAATACCATCCTTGCCGTACACATAAAAGCGCTCTCCCGTCATCTCTTTGTTCAGCTCTCCCACGGAGCGGCTNCCCTCAAAGAGAATCTCCTTGGGCGACAGGTGCTTCAGCGCCTTGGCATCTATCTCTTCCTTCACATCGATCTGGCAGATGGTCTCGTAGTTCTCTGTGACCACATAGTCGAGGGTATTGCTGCCTCCTTTTACTTCTTCCGTATTCATGATCTGATCATCTGCCGTCGGCACATAACTCTCACTCTCTTCGTCATACACCACTCTGGAGAGCGTGAGCTGATTTTCTTCGATCTCACTGTCCACCACATANACGCCATCCTTCCGATAGGTCTTCAGGACATTGCCGTCATCGCTCTGNATCTTCAGACAATACATCGGAAAGGTTGTGATCCCTGTGGTGTTTTCCCGGACNTCCCGCTTTTTGGCAAGCCCATAGATCAGATCCTCCTCCATAAAGCCCAGCACCGAAATGTACTCGTCCACACCTGCATGGATCTTTGTCTGGGTCTGGGTGTTCAGGTTCATCAGAATCAGATCACTGGCTGCATAGAGATCGCTCCCCTCCTGCCAGACCAGCATCTTGTTGGAATCGGATACATGATAACCGCCCTCCTGCAGCCCCGTCACCAGCGTCTGTATCGAGACGGACTGCACATCCACAGCATACACGCTCTCGTCCAGCATAAAATAGTAGATCCCGGTCCTGCTCACATAGGAGAGTTTCTCGATATCCGTCTTTAACAGTTCATAGGATTTATCGTAGGGGATATAGGCTACCTCCTCCACAGTATTCGTCATACTGTTATAGCCGTAAAGCACCACGCCCACACAGCCTTCATGCCGCCCCCTGTTCATATAGCCGTAGACCAGAAAGAGGATATTGCCCGTCTCATCCACCGTCAGGATCCGGACATCATGCCGGTTGTAAGCGCTTCTCTCATCCGCCAGGCCCTCCGTATTTTCATAGAAGCTGAAAAGTCTTGCCAGCTTATTATCCGTCACGTTATAGCTGTAAAGCTTGTCCGCCACAGTAAAAGCGAACACGTTGCCGCCATCGCTCTCCTTAAGCTCCACCTGGTCGCCGATGATCCCCAGCATGATCTTGTCGTTGACATAGACCTCCGCCTGATCGTCAAAGATCTGCTCCATGTTCCTCTCAAAATCCAGCAGGTACATTCGATCCGGCGTATAGCGGATCCGGTAGAACTCTCGAATCCGGTAATATTCCGCTTTTCTGCCCTTTCTGATCCCTGCCAGATATTCCAGTGTAAAAGAACCCGTCTGCTCCGCCAGCTCCTTGATGGTAATGCGCGGCTCCGTCACCTCCGAGACCCCCAGATCACCCCAGGTCACTTGATTAAAGCTGGAATGTATGGTGACCTTGTTAAAGGTTGTGTTATCGCCTTCCGCATTGGATTCCAGATACTTTGTCAGCTCCTCCGCCGCTTCCTTATCGAAGGTGCGCTCATGAAAATCCACGATATAGTCAAGTTTTTCCCGGATATTAAGGGAATCACTCAAAACGATCCTGGAATAATACCGAATGGTCGTGCCCTCTCTCGGCGTGACCAAAAAGATAAGCATATATTCTGTGTTATTCTCTATCAGATCCTTCAGGGTGATGTCAAAAGTAAGGACGTTGTTCTTCTCCTCATATTTCTCCACCGGCGTGCTCTCTATCAGCCGCTCGCCGTCCAGACTTCTCACCTCGAAGGCTATTTCCTCCATTTTTTGCCCATAGGTATCTATCNGTACACTGATCCTGCGNTNTTCACCNACCGGCTGCAGGTTGTCCCGCAAATAGGCGCAGTCCATATTCTGNGCATACCCATGCAGACTGCCCACCCTGTATGTGTCCACAAACATGGACAGCACAGGGTAGGTCGCCNCCCCCATCTCCGTTGTCATATCTGTATTTCCCTGATTCATCAATGTGCTCAAAAGCACNAGCGCAAGCGCAAAGATGCAGCCAAGGAAAGCNCCTTTTATGATCGCTCTCTTCATAGGTTCCGAATTCCTCTATTTCATGGCATCCTTTAAAATTTCAGGATNCCGTTTCNATTCATATGTCGNTTTTTATAGATCTCATAGCATAAAAGNACCTGAACAAANGCTGNGATATCTTCGTTTTCNNTCTCTGTNCCNATCNCNGNNTCNCCGGACTGTTTCANNTTATCCACGATGATCTGTGTCAGGCGGTAGATCTGCCACTTGTCCGGGTACTCATCATAGATCATNCTGCCCTCATAGTCTAACCGTTCCAATGTNTCGGCAATCACTTTTTGATACTTCTTTGCCTCCACCGGATACATTTCCTGCAGATATTCCAGATCTCTCGTCACCGTATCCTCCTCCTGATAAAAAAGAGGCATCGGATAGGCCATATAAAAAGGTAGGATTCTTGATTGTCTCATAGGCTCCCCATAAAAAGTAGTTGCTTTATTTTATCATATGGTTCTACCTNTGAATAGGTGCAAAGTATCAGCAGACAGGGGAACGAATCCTTTCGTTCCCCTGNCAAAAACACTATCACTTTTGTACNGTCTGTATNCTCGCTACAGCTCTCTTCAANGACATCTCNGCCCGNCGCATATCCGTTCCCGGNGCGTTCTCTCTGATTCGNTCCTCCGCACGGGATTTNGACTCTTCCGCACGNGNNACNTCAATCTCNGAGGGCCACTCGATGATCTCGGCAAGTACCGTAACCTTNTCCGGCAGCACCTCTGCAAANCCCGCATGNAGTGCAGCCTCAGACACTTCCTGATCTTTTGTGATCGTAAGGATNCCGGGNGCGACGATCATCGTCATNGGAATATGCTCCTTATAAATNCCCACTTCTCCTTCGACCGTATTGAACTCCACCATNGACACTTCCTCTTCATAGAAGACNCTGTCCGGTGTAATGATCTTTAATGTAAAGTTTCTGCTATCCTCAGCCATATATTACCTGCTTTCTTNNACTGCCTATATGGTCTCCTTATTTCTTCATCTTTGCAACCACGTCGTCNATGCTTCCNGCATTCAGGAAATANCTCTCCGGAATGTCGTCGTGCTTACCNTCAAGAATCTCCTTAAAACCACGGATCGTCTCGGAAATCGGCACATACTTTCCACTCGTTCCGGTGAACTGCTCCGCCACGTGGAACGGCTGGGACAGGAATCTCTGNATCCTTCTCGCACGGGCAACCACCAGCTTATCTTCCTCGGAAAGCTCATCCATACCAAGGATAGCGATGATATCCTGCAATTCNTTATACTTCTGCAGAATCTCCTGCACGCCTCTGGCNACCTGATAGTGCTCNTCCCCGACNATTCTGGGNTCNAGGATTCTGGANGAGGACTCAAGCGGATCNACCGCCGGNTANATACCTAACTCCACGATAGAACGGGAAAGCGTNGTCGTNGCATCCAAATGGGCGAATGTGGTCGCCGGAGCCGGGTCTGTCAANTCATCCGCAGGNACATATACCGCCTGAACGGAAGTGATGGAACCGCTCTTTGTGGATGTGATTCNCTCCTGCAANGTACCCATCTCCGTCTGCAGCGTAGGCTGNTAACCCACNGCGGANGGCATACGNCCAAGCAGTGCGGACACCTCNGAACCTGCCTGTGTAAAACGGAAGATNTTATCAATGAAGAGCAGNACATCCTTACCNCCNTTGTCACGGAAATACTCCGCCATGGTCANNCCTGTCAGGCCGACNCTCATTCTTGCTCCCGGCGGCTCGTTCATCTGTCCNAACACCATCGTGGTCTTATCGATAACGCCGGATTCCTCCATCTCGTGATAGAGGTCGTTACCCTCTCTGGTACGCTCACCTACACCGGTAAATACGGAGTAGCCGCTGTGCTCTGTCGCAATNTTACGAATAAGCTCCTGNATCAACACCGTCTTACCTACGCCGGCACCGCCGAACAGACCGATCTTACCACCCTTCTGNTAAGGACATAACAGGTCAACGACCTTGATACCNGTCTCCAGAAGCTCTGTCGCCGTNGACTGCTCCTCAAAGGTCGGAGCCGGTCTGTGAATCGGCTCATGTCCCACATCTGTGGGCGCGGGTTTGTTATCAATCGGTTCTCCCAGAACGTTAAAGATACGTCCCAGCGTATTTTCTCCTACAGGAACTGTGATGGGAGCGCCTGTTGCAACCGCATCCATACCTCTCACCAGTCCATCGGTNGGACCCATGGAGATACATCTGACGGTATCGTCACCCAGATGCTGTGCCACCTCCACAGTCAGNTCTCCGTTNTCNTTAAGCGGAATNCTGATTGCGTCATTGATCTCCGGCAGATTCCCTGTCGAAAATTTGATGTCNAGTACGGCACCGATGATCTGAGTGATCTTTCCAAGATTTTCACTTGTCTTTACTTCTGCCATCTCTTTTTCCTTTCACTCATAGTATTTCAGTAATGTGCAATTACGAGATCGCATTTGCACCTGCAATAATTTCTGTTAATTCCTGCGTAATAGACCCCTGACGTGCTCTGTTATACATCAGTGATAANTGATCTATCATTTCCTCAGCATTGCTCGTTGCGGAATCCATTGCCTGCATTCTCGCACCGTTCTCGCTTGCAACCGCCTCCACCAGACCGCCATAGATCAAACTGGTAACATATTTCGGAATGATCATGTCCAGCGCCTCGTCNTCNTCCGGCTCGAAGTTCATCATCGCCTTGCTCTN
Organism: Lachnospiraceae bacterium; assembly: GCA_014804565.1. Lineage (GTDB taxonomy): Bacteria > Bacillota > Clostridia > Lachnospirales > Lachnospiraceae > UBA3282. The sequence goes on along the minus strand of JAAUZN010000018.1, from coordinate 45,297 downwards.
CGNCTCNTTCTCAGNNTNCTCTTCCGCNGGAGCTTCCACCGGAAGAAGCTTTAACAATGTGGGCACNTGTACCACGGTATTCTTAAATCCCGTGTANGCAAGGTAAATCTCACNGATTTCNCCCGCCGCATANGCNTCCAGCAATTTACTGCTGATNGCCATGGCATCCACNTAGGAAGGTTCCTCGATAATGTCNGCGTCCTCTTCCATGATGTGATANCCNTTNCGGTTCAGTGCATCCCTGCCCTTNTTNCCGATCGCATANATCTCCAGTTCGTCNTTCTTGAAGTCGCCCTGTGTGATCAGCTTCACCACATTGGANTTATAGCCTCCTGCAAGACCTCTGTTGGAGGTAATCACAATGACNGCCTTTTTCCCGNANTCTCCCTTTTTCAGATANGGATGGTTCAGGCTGCCGGTCTTAGCCAGCATGGAAGTCACTGTNTCATACATACAGTTAAAATATGCCTTNGACTGTTCTGCGCGCTGTTTCGCNCTCTGCAGTTTAACGGTAGAAACGAGTTTCATNGCTTTGGTAATCTGCTGTGTACTCTGAATACTGCCTTTACGCCTTTTAATGTCTCTCATTGAGGCCATAGCGTCACACCCTTTCTACGCTTCTACTTAAACTGNGCCTTAAACTCTTCAATGGCTTTCTTAAGCTTCGCATCAGTCTCGTCGTTNATTTCCTTGTTCTGCGCGATTGCATTCGGCACNTCAGGATATTTCGTGTCNAGGAACTCNAAGAATTCCGTCTCNAATCTGGTGATNTCCTCAACNGCAATATCGAGCAGATACTTGTTNGTCACCACATAGATGATGATAACCTGNTACTGTACCGGCATCGGCTTATACTGAGGCTGNTTCAGGACTTCTTTGATTCTCTCACCCTGTGCNAGCTTCTCCTTGGTGTCGGCNTCAAGCTCTGAACCGAACTGGGAGAACGCCGCNAGCTCTCTGTACTGNGCAAGCTCTGTACGGATAGGCGCCGCAATCTTNTTCATNGCCTTGATCTGCGCNGCNCCACCCACTCGGGACACGGAAAGACCTGCGTTTACTGCCGGACGGAAACCNGAGTTAAACATCTCTGTCTCCAGATAGATCTGACCNTCNGTGATGGAGATNACGTTNGTCGGAATATAAGCCGACACNTCGCCCGCCTGNGTCTCNATGATCGGGAGNGCCGTNAGNGAACCGCCGCCGTACTCTTCGCTCATTCTNGCCGCACGCTCCANCAGNCTGGANTGCAGATAGAATACATCACCGGGATATGCCTCACGCCCCGGCGGTCTCTTGAGCAGCAGGGANAGTGTACGGTATGCNGCAGCCTGTTTGCTCAGGTCNTCATAAACCACGAGCACGTCCTCGCCGTTCTCCATCCACTCCTCACCGATNGCACAGCCNGAATACGGNGCNATNTACTGCAANGGCGCCGTCTCACTGGCTGTCGCCGCCACTACGGTGGTGTACGCCATCGCGCCATGCTCTGTCAATGTTTTCACNATCGAAGCNACAGTGGATGCCTTCTGNCCTATGGCAACATAGATACATTTCACNCCCTGNCCCTTCTGGTTAATGATGGTATCAATGGCGATCGCCGTCTTNCCNGTCTGTCTGTCGCCGATGATCANCTCACGCTGNCCNCTTCCGATNGGCACCATGGAGTCAATAGCCTTAATACCTGTCTGTAACGGTGTATCCACAGACTTTCTCGTGATNACACCGGATGCAACTCTCTCAATCTTACGATATTTGTCAGTCTGGATCGGACCNTTGCCGTCAATAGGCTGGCCCAGAGCATTCACGACACGACCGAGCATNCAGTCACCCGCNGGCACCTCTACCACGCGCCCNGTGGTNTTTACGGTATCGCCCTCATTGATATTGTGCTGGTTACCAAACAGAACCGCACCTACNTTATCTTCCTCAAGGTTTAAGATCATACCGTAAACTTCGCCGGGGAACTCCAANAGNTCACCCTGCATNGCATTCTCAAGTCCGTGCACACGAGCGATACCATCCGCCACCTGAATGACTGTACCCACCTCGGATACTTCCAGCTCGGAGGCATATCTCTTGATCTGATCCTTAATGACTGAACTGATCTCTTCTGGTCTTAAATTCATGGATCATACGCACCTTTCTNTATNTTTTACCTATTANANCTGNACNTTTAACAGATCTCTTCTGCAGNTCATTCAGCTTNGTNCTGATGCTGCTGTCCACNACTCTGTCGCCGATTCGGATNACCATNCCCCCGATCAGGGANGCNTCCACNNNGTANTGNATCTCCATNGANTNATANTTNGTGGTGTCGAGCAGNTTCNTNTCGACNTCCNTNCACTGGNNNTCNTTNAGNGGAACGGCCGTCGTCACCATNGCGATGCCNATNCCCTTGTNCTCNTTNACNTTNGCNACAAAATANNNCAGNATCNCNTCNATCTCCCTGTAGCGGTCCTTNGAGATAATGATAGTGAGNAANCCNANCANNTCCNCNGATATCCTTCCCTCGAATACNNTTTTNGCNACCTCGATNTTCTCCTCCTTNATNATCTTCGGATGATTCATCAANCTGCCAAAATCTNCATTCTCNGCAAGGATCTTCTGAAGCTGTTCAATCTCCTCCAACAGGACATCTACCTTATCGTCTTCCACCGCAAGCTCGAACAACGCATCACCGTATGTCTTTGAAATCAGCTTAGCCATGTGCTCTCACCTATTTCCTTAAGCGTCTCTTCCACCAGACTGTCCTGTACAGTCGTGTCTATCGCTGCGTTTACAACCTTAGCGGCCATCATGGATGCAAGCACAACCATCTCGCGCTTCACCTCATCAGCGGCCTTCTTCTTCTCCAGCTCCGCCTCAACGCCGGCTCTCTCGAGAATTCTGGCTGCCTCTTCCTTTGCGTCCGCCACGATCTTATTTTCGTTAGCCAAAGCTCTCTTTCTCGCCTCAGCGAGGATTGCCTCAGCCTCTTTGTCCACATCTTTCAGCTTAGATTCGTACTCCTCTTTCAGCGCCTTGGCATTTTCCATGTCGGATGCCGCCGTATCGAGTTCATCCTTGATACGCGCCTGCCGCTTCTCCATCATATCCCGCACAGGATTGAACAGGAGATGGGATGCGATCAGAAAGAGTGCGAACACAGCTATGATCATCAGCGCGGAATCTGCAATGAGCTGCAGGTCGAGGTCAAAAAGCCTCGGCGCCATCTCAGCAGACGCCATCACTAAATCCGTAACCGTCGTACTCAAGCGTTAGCCCTCCTTTCGTTCTATACTGTCCGTAACGTAGTTACGGAAGGAGAGGCTTAACGAAGAGCAGCAGCATTGCGATCAACAGACCATACAGACCTGTGGTCTCGGCAACGGCCTGACCAAGCAACATCGTAGAGGTAACATCAGACTTAGCGCCCGGGTTTCTGCCCACTGCTGCAGCTGCATGTCCAGCCGCAATACCCTGACCTACACCAGGTCCGATACCGGCGATAACCGCAAGTCCGGCGCCGATCGCTGAACATCCTAAAATAAAATTGTTATTAAATTCTCCCATTTTTGATTTCCTCCTTTGATATGTATATTTAGTAAAATGTAAAAATGGTCTCTGAATCTGTAAAGCCTACTCGCCGGTGGTGCAGGCATCCGTGATGTATGTCATAGTCAACATACAGAATACATAAGTCTGGATCGCACCTGAGAACAGATCGAAATACACATGGAGCGCCGCCGGCCAGATGATAGCGATCTTCGATAAGAGTGCATATACCAAAGCCATCATAACAGTACCGGATAAGACGTTTGCGAACAAACGCAGCGACAACGAGATCGGCACCGCCACATCACCGATGATATTGATCGGCGCCCAGATCGGCCAAGGATCGCACAGCCCGGCAATCACACCTTTCACCTTCTGATACCTGAACTTGTTAAAGTGGATCAGCGTAAAGGTTATAATACCTAGCGGAAGAGTCACTCCGTAATCCGCTGTGGGCGGTCTGAGACCAAACAGTCCCGAAATATTGCTGAGCAGGATAAAAATAAAGATCGTGCTGATGTAGTTGCGAAACTGTGGGCTGAATTTACCCATAACGCCGCCGACCATCTTATCAAGCATCTCCACCACAAGCTCGGCAATGTTCTGGAACGTTCCCGGAACATCCGTTGCGTGCTTGACCGCGCGGTTCGCTGCAATGCAGAAGCCCACGATCACCAGCATGACGATCAGAACACAGATATGCGTGGTCGTGATCCACACCGTCTGCCCGAAAAGTGTGTAGGGAAAGACGCCATGGACCATAAAGTCAATGTCCGCTCCCGCAGATAGCATAATTCCCTGTCCCATACTTTCACCTCCTTTTACACATTATTATGATTTACTTATAAGTCTATGGATCAGAGGGTTTAAATAGGCTGACGCCTTCATCCCCATATACCCGCAAAAGGTAAAGATCGGATTCGCAAAATCCGTATAAATAAGCACCGCCACCACGATCACCAAAATTAGATAACGGACGATATTTTGTGCGCTCAGATTTTTCACGGCATCCTTCTCGGACATGTCCAGTCCCCGGTTCAGCGACCACCACATATGAAAAGCTCCCGCNACTGCCAGNAGTACNCCGATCCAGAGTCCNATACTGTANGAGNGCTTTCTGGANAAAAACAGAAGCACGATCTCAAAAACGANNCCGTATGCCANNATCCCNGTCCAGAGNTCAAGCAGGGTCGGATCAATTTTTNTCTTCATCGTNTTTTTCCATCTCCGAACTGCGCCTGCGCGTTTTCGCCGGCTTCTCATAGATCTTNCTNGCAAACCGGAAGACATTCGTAAACCCTGCCAGCGCTCCCACAAAGAAAAGCGTCACCATCCANACGGAGGTNCCNAGCTTNCTGTCTAAAAACATCCCCAANAAAGAACAGAGAAANATGGGAACCAGCATATTGATCCCAAACTGTGTGATCATCATCATNGCCTGATAGACAGTTTTNTTATATTTCAAAATATCGCCTTCCCGATTCACCACATTTCCTCATAAGCCTAACAATAAAATTATACCTATTTTTGGTACTTTTGTCCAGANNAANTTNACCGAACATTTCGATTGACTTTTCCCTGNCATCGGTGTTACGGTAATAGGTAATAACAGGAGGGTATCNATATGGCAGATCCAATCTTATATCGCCGGAGACTGATTCCGGAAGAATGTGTNCTTTTAAANGACGACAAGNTGCTCCACCGGGACNGCCGGATCATCGTGACCTCCTGGAATACTCTGAAACCCCGCAAGGACATCCATCACGGCTGCTCCTGCTACTATCTGGANGANGGGTTTAANGTGAGCCGCTTCTACAAAGAAGACGGCAGNCTTNTGTACTGGTACTGCGATATTGTGGATTACGACTATGACGAAAAAACCGACACCTATGTTATCACTGACCTTCTGGCGGATGTGATCATCTACCCCGACGGCTTCGTAAAAGTAGTCGATATCGACGAGCTGGCTACCGCCAGGGACGCCGGCCTCCTCAATGATGAAATGCTGAAAAAATCGCTTCTCACTCTCAATCATCTGTTACAGATCATCTACGACGGCGGGTTTGAAGACCTGCAGCNCCCNCTTGANATATATTCATGATCATCGCCGTGCGATTCGCTAATANAAGATNTGTCCCCCNATCCGGTATTTCGGATTGATCCCGTCTACAGGCGTCCTGAAATAGACGCAGNTNCCCACGTTCGTGGTGCCTCCCATGACTTCATCTGCNGCCTGATANCAGCTGGCNGTCGCTCTGCCCTCCGACAGNGCAAGCGCAAGTCTGCCGCTGGCCACCGGNGAAAANTGTCCNGANTGATAAATAACNCCNGTTACNGTNTCNGGGTAGACCGAACTCAACACCCGGTTNATGACCACNGATCCCACGGCCACCTGCCCGTTATAGGGTTCTGCACCCGCCTCACAATAGATCAGATTGGCAAGCAGATACCGGTCGCTCTCCGCAAAGTTCACCTCGGAGATATCGCGCCAGCTGGACTGTGCCGCCAATTCCGCCATGCGGATCTCCTCCGCCAGTTTCGCCCTGAGAGCCGTCAGATCTTCCTCCTGCTTTTTCAGCTCCTGCTCATAGGCAAGGGCAGCGGCCTCCGNCTCAGAAATCTGGCTTGCCGTAGCTTTCAGGGAGGTNGAGGTCTGGCTGACGAGCCCGGACACACGGCCCTGCTCNGCCACTACCTGCACCTTTATNTCGGAGAGNTCTTCCCTGCTCTTTTCCTGCTCCTCCTTGGCAAGCTCCAGCTCCGTCTGCTTCTGTTCCATGGNTGCCTGAGCGGCNTTATATTCATCCAGNACCNTTTTCTGATANGCCGAAAGCTGNTCAATATATTCATTNTTATTCAAAAAATCAGACAGACTCCCCGAAGAAAAGANCAGCTCCAGATACAGATTACTGCTGCGCTCATAGGCAAACTGTATCTGCCGCTTCATGGTAGCGTACTGCTCCTCTTTCAACGCAATCGCCTCCGCAAGCTCCTGCTCCACCTGAGCGATCTTTTCCTCCAGATCCTGAATCTCATTCTCCTTTTCGGCGATCTGCTCCTCCAGATCATTCAGGTTATTGCTCACCTGCGTAAGCTCCGTATTCAACGTGGAAAGCTGTCCCTGCAAGGAGTCATGCTGCGCATTCAGTCCCTTCAGGTTCTCCTCCGTCTCTTCCTTCTTCTGTTCTGTCTCTTCCTTCTTCTGTTCCGCCTCTTTGATCTTCTGTCTGGTCTCCTCCGTTGCCTGCACAGAAAGGGGCATCGCCGTGCACAGCAAAATAAGGCCCAGACAGAGGGCCAGCCTTCGTCTCATCTCTACACTAACAATTCTCAATCAGATCCACTCTCCTCTGATGTCTCTCACCGTGGGAAAATTCCGTATCCAGAAAAATATCCACGATATTCAACGCCACCGCCTCGCCGATGATCGCCGCACCCATAGCCAGGACGTTCGCGTCGTTGTGCTCTCTCGTAAGTCTCGCAGACACAGGGTCTCCGCAGAGCGCGCAGCGTATTCCCTTCACCTTATTCGCCGTCATGGAAATACCGATGCCCGTAGTACAGATGACGATACCTCTGTCACACTCACCCGACGCCACCGCCTTTGCCACCGCCGCCCCGTAGATCGGATAATCGCAGGAGCTCTTGTCCGGGCAGCCGAAATCCTTGTACTCCAGTCCCCGTTCCTGTAAATGTGCCATCACCTTCTGCCGCAGATCATATCCGCCGTGGTCACTTCCGATTGCTATCATAGTCTTATACCTCCTTTATTCTGTGGCCGGCCGCCTTTAGCAGCCGGTTCATAACCGCCTGAGAAATACCGGCTCCGTCAAAGCTCTCCGAGTAGATCAGCTCCACGCCCTCATCGTCGAACTCCCGCAAAATGCGGTAAAGCCGCTGCGCTACCGCGCGCTCGTCATCCCGTTTGCCCACACTGCGGGGCACCTGNGTCTTGTAAAGTCCTATCGTCTCATCCGTTGCNATAACGCCCGTTTTTTTATTTTCCTTATGCCCCTGCGCCAGCTGCCCGTTGATATAGTCCGTCACCGCCGCCGCCTCTCCCCTGACAATGGTAAGCTCCCCTTTCGGCGCGTAGTGCCGGTATTTCATCCCCGGCGCTTTGGGGGCTTGTCCGCTGTCGGCGCAAAAAAGCGTCTCATCCGCCTCCACCTTTCCCAGTGTCTCGCGAAGCATCTGGTCCGTGACAAAACCGGGCCGCAGGATCACGGGCGGCTCCACCGTCAGATCTACGATAGTGGATTCCAGTCCCAGCTCCACATCACCGCCGTCCAGGATCATCTCGACTCTGCCATCCAGATCCTCCACTACATATTGGGCAAGAGTGGGGCTTGGCCTGCCGGAACGATTGGCGCTGGGCGCCGCCACATAACCGCCNGCCGCCTCGATAAAGGCAAGCGCCGCGGGGTGGGAGGGCATACGCACCGCCACCGTGTCAAGCCCGCCTGTAGTCTCTTTCGGCACCACTTCCGCCTTGGGAAGAATCATGGTGAGCGGCCCCGGCCAGAAAGCCTTTGCCAGTTTTTTCGCCGTCTCCGGCACTTCCCGCACTATAGCGGGCAGAGCCTCCATGTTGGCAATATGTACGATCAGCGGATTATCGGAGGGTCTCCCCTTCGCCTCGTAAATCTTTTTGGAGGACTCCGGATTCAGCGCATCCCCGCCCAGACCATAGACCGTCTCTGTGGGAAACGCTACCAGACCGCCTGCCTTTATGATCTCTCCGGCTTCCCGGATGGCATCTGTATCTATATGCTGTTGTGCTATTGTAACGATCCTGGTAACCACTGCTGTCCCCTCTATATGTCATTCGCAGAAAGATAAGCCATCACCGCCATATGGATCGCCCATGCCGTCTTTTCCTGATAATACTCTGAGGAAAGCTTTTGCGCCTCCTCACGATTAGAAAGGAAACCACACTCCACGATCACAATGGGAGAGGAGGTCTTTTTCAAAAGATAATAACTGTCATTTGCCTTGGCCTGTCTGGCATTGTCCGGATCGATCTGCGCCGCAAGCTCCTGCTGAATGCGCTCCGCAAGCTCCTTGCTCTCCTCGCTGCCCGTATAATAAAAGACCTGTGCGCCGTGCACATACTCTTCATGATAGCTATTCTGATGGATGCTCACTGTCAGCGCAGGCTCTTTCTCCTCGATGATCTGTACCCGGTTTTTCATGTCCTGTACTTTCTTATTCGAGACATTCTCATCGTAAAGTCCCGCGTCGGACTCTCTGGTCAGCACTACGTCCACATCCGCTGCGGTAAGAAACTGTGCGAGCTTTTTTGCGATCTGCAGATTGAGATCCTTTTCCAGGCTGCCGTCCACACCCACTTTACCGGGATCAGCTCCCCCGTGTCCGGCATCTATGACCACACAGGGTCTTTCCGCCTTCTCCTGTTTTACCTCGACCCGGCCGGAAGATGCCAGCCGCGCGCCGCCGTGCAAAGCATATCCCGCTGCCAACGCCGTAAGCAGACATAGTGCAAATCTGACAACACCGTCATAATTCCCCGATCTTTCCCTCTTCATATTTTCCCTGTGCCGGGGCTTTCTCTGTCCCGGCATTCCCTGACTGCCTTTGTGCATATATATGAAGAAAGATCAGGAAAAATGCTGTCCCGCCACAGATCCTGCCGGGATCAGGNCNGATTCATATATTCTTCGATCACATCCCAGATGTCTGCGGTCTCAAAACCGAGCCGCCAGGAAGCCACACCGGAGATTCCGTATTTTTCCATGATATTCAGTTTGACCTTGATGGACTCGGCATCCTCCAGCCATACCTGACAGAAACTCTCCCCGGACTGGTATTCCCCATAATTCTGGCAGGTTTCTTCATCCCAGCGGGTCACAATATCGTGCGCCGCTATATATTCCGCCGCCATCTCCATACCAACCGCCTGGCTGCTTACNTCAGTGCCTTTGGTCTCCCAGATCCTGGTATAAAAAGGAATNGCATTGATGACCTTCTCCGCCGGCACCTCCGCCACCGTGTTNGCAATGCCATTCTCCACAAAGTCAATAGAGGCCACAGAGCCCGCCTGGTCGCTGCCCTTATAATGCTCGTCNTACCCCATGATGATCACATAATCCGCCACAACTCCCTGCTCGGCCCTGTTATAATGATCCGTGTGGTTCATCGGCACATAGTTGTCCACCGAGAGTACGATGCCGTACTTTCTGCAAGGAATCGACAACTCCCTGATAAACTGAACGAAGGGCTCCCCCGCGTCCAGACTCAAGTTTTCAATATCTATATTCAGNCCGTCCAGTCCGTAAGCCTGCGCCACNTCCACCAGTCCCCGGATCAGACGCCGTCTGTTTTCCGTATTTGCCAGNACCTCGTAGAGATCCACNTCCACGCTCTCCGTATTGCCCNCCAGNGCCCACACTTCCAGANCCATCTCATGNGCCTTGTCCACATAGGANTGNTCCGCAAAGCTGGAAAACTCTCCTTCNNTGCCNACCAGNGTNAACCAGGTCGGCGAGATCACGTTGATNNCCTTGGTCTGCNCCATAACNGAANCGAANGTATCATTNCCNCCCACACCGGCNACCACATGCCAGCCCAGATTGATCTTATGATCNCGNGTATTNGCCGCATACACCGGCTCCACATAGTCCGTCACCGGCGTNGGAGTCTGTGCGCTCTTCTCTCCAAGCCTCTTATTCTCCACATAACCGATGAAGGAGTCCTGTGTCTTAACCTTCGTCCAGTTTTCCATCTCCTCCAGCACGATGACCTCATCGCCCTCCGACACATCCGTCAGAATATCGCTCTTGATACCGCCCTGATAGCGCACCTGTGTGTCCTTNATGATGGAAGCGACCTGCCGCTCGTTCCACTCTGTGTAAATCTGCATGTGGTTCGGCTCTGCAAAAAATTCATAGGAAAAATTGGCAAACTCCTTCACATAGTCCGCCGCAATATAGAGCGTTTCTCCCTCATAGCGGGAGATCGTGTAATCACGCCCGTCGGAGGATTCCGCAAAGTCCGCATCCAAAACGGTAATCTTTCCCGTGCCGATCTCATTGGCATAGATCACTTCGGGCATTGTATAAAGAAGATTCCCCGCCGCCTTATCCTCATAAAATCTATTATTGAAATATTTATGCACTGTAGCCATATCNAAATAACATACGTTATCCCAAACCTTCGCATGTTCTTCTATTCTCTCATCCTGAAGGATGATAGGTACGTCATCGCTTCCTTCGATGCCAAAATACGCCGTCAGATCCGCTCTTTCTTTAGAATAGGAATATTTTTCCAGTATCTTAGCTCCAAATCCTGCTGCCGCAATCAATATAATAAGGACGATCGCGACTATCACCGGAATCACTTTTTTCATTTGTCCAGCTCCTTTTTGAACGTCTGTAGTAAACGTCGACTAGGCAGGGAAGTTTTCTCTCTCCTGCCCGCCGCGTTTACTACGATTATATCAAACTATTCCCTTTCAGTCATCCTTTTTTTATGCGCTGTCGGCTGCCGGCGTTCGTTAGCGGGAACTTCCTGACACCATCACCGTTTCTGTACCGCCGCTTTGATAAAAAACAGATCACAGACCCTCTCATGCTGCATCCTTCAAAAAGAAGCAGAAAGAAACAATAAAATAACTCAACCGTGATATACTAACAGCATATGATATATGAGGGTGGAAATCGTTCTGAAGATATCTCCGACATGCAGATAAAATAAAAAAATAACTGTATAACCTACTCGTTCCTTGTGAATTATATTTGTGGTAGAGAAGAGTAAGATATGACTCTGACCAGGCACATCGCCCATAAGACTATCTTCGCTCAGATANCGCGAAGATACAGATGTTATTTCGCTTGCATGCCTCCTTTCCCTGCGGACTATCGGAGAACATCTTGTAGTACGATTATACCCATAATCTGACAATATATGCAAGCATTTTCTAAAATTATTAAAATTTTTTAAACACTTTCCGCGCGCTATTGACGAAAAGCGACGTCTGGGATTAAGATACACTTAATCAGAACGCATATTAAAAATAAAGGAAGCGAATTAAAATATGAAAATAGAAAAAGTAAATGAACAACAGATCCGCTGCACCCTTACCAGAGAGGATCTGCGAAACAGAGAANTGAAGATCAGNGAGCTGGCTTACGGCACNGAAAAAGCTAAAAGCCTCTTCCGNGAGCTGATACAGCAGGCCGCCTGCGAATGCGGCTTTGAGGCGGAGGATATCCCCCTTATGATCGAGGCGATCCCCTTNAATGCGGAGTGTATCGTCCTGATCGTCACCAAGGTGGAGGATCCGGAGGAACTGGATACCCGTTTTGCCAAGTTTGCNCCCTCCGTCCACGATGANGACTTCGACCCGGAGGAGCACGAGGACAACGCAGCTCTGATCGAGGCGTTCGCCGACAGCGCGGATGAAGTCCTGAATCTCCTGCGCAAGATGGGAACCACAGAGGATGGAGATCATCCTGCCAAGACCTCTGCCCANGGCAATGCACAGCCTGCCCGCAGCAATAACGACAAGCTGGCAAGCCGTCTNTTCTCTTTCCGNTCCCTGCGTGAAGTNACCAGACTCGCCCATGTGGCAGGCTCCTATCAGGGAAAGGGNTCNCTCTATAAAGAAGGCGCAAACGGTGCATACCTGCTCCTTCTGGATCCTGTCGAGACAGACGCCGCAAACTATAACCGCCTTTGCAATCTGATCTCAGAGTATGCCAAAGCGGAAAANACCACACAGGCTACTAAAGCTTATCTGGAAGAACACTGTGAACCTATCATCAAGGATAATGCTCTGGAGATGTTGACAAAGNTTTAATATCATATGTTATCAAAAGCAGCCGATTCCTTTTTTATCTAAGGGACCGGCTGCTTTTTTCAATATAACAAAGCAATCAGAAAACGTTTTTTCGTTTTATATAAATATATCTTGACATACATTTCAGCAACATATATACTATGCTTATCTGAGTAATCAAAGAACCGTGCGCTCGCACATTCAGGCAGCTTCTGCCGCTTACTCAATCCTACAAATCAAATTGCGGCGGAGGTACTTAATGATACATTCCATAATGGAATACCTCTGCCCGGAAAAGGAGGAATCATTATGGAACATGCAGTAATCAGAAGAAAGGATATCTTTATGGCAATGAATGGCGGAAAATCTTACACAGTCGCAGATATTGAGGCGCTCCCGGAGGGAGTGAGGGCTGAGCTGATCGACGGGGAGATGTTTATGATGGCGTCACCGACTCTGACCCATCAGGAACTTCTTGTAAATCTTACCGTTGAAATCAGCCTCTATATTCGGGGCAAAAAGGGAAATTGCAGGGTTCTTCCTGCTCCCTTCGGAGTGTACATAAAAAGTGATGACCGCCATTTTGTCGAGCCGGATATCTCCGTAATCTGCGATGAAAAAAAGCTTGATGAAAAAGGCTGCCACGGCGCGCCTGACTGGGTGATTGAGATCGTGTCGCCGTCCAGCGGACAGATGGACTATGTGCGGAAACTCGCCCTTTATCAGACCACAGGTGTCCGGGAATACTGGATCGTGGATCCGCAGCGGGAAACGGTCACTGTGTACGATCTGGAGAACGGCAGGGAAGCTGTGGAATATCCTTTTTCTGAGCGTATCAAAGCGGGGATTTATGAGGATCTCTATCTGAGTCTTGCAGAATAGTTTTCTTTTTCTCTGTGCGGCCTAAAACACAAGCGGTGGAACACATGCATGTCCCACCGCCTTTTTGTCTGCAATCTTTCACAATATAACTGTCTATACCGCCGCGATCTTCGTCATCAGCGCATCCACCTCGATACCGTGCACCATAGCCGCTTCTTCCAGCGTCTCTCCCTGTGCAGAAGGGCATCCGAGACAGTGCATCCCGATCTCCATAAGCACGGGTGCGATATCCGGATTCATCTGTAACGCCTCGCCTATTGTAGTGTCTTTCGTAATATCTGCCATGATCTGATACCTCCATATTTTCTATATATTATATCCTTGTTTTCTGTACCAATACGATTATAGGATAAAGTGCCCTTACCGTCAAGCGATGTCCTTTTAGAATCCAAAGCATCCGTGCACTTTTCACAAAAATTTCATACTTTTTTTGGAATTTGTATGAGAAAAAGAACAAAGGCCATCTTGACTGATATTCGACATATGGAATATAATATTCTTACCAGTTTGGGTACTTTATTAAAAAAATTTTAAATAGGAGGTTGGTACAAAAATGAGACCAGAATGGAAAGATTTTGTAGGCGGCAAATGGGACAAAGAAGTCAATGTACGTGACTTCATCCAGAGAAACTATCATCCTTATGATGGTGACGAGTCCTTTTTAGCTGAAGCTACACAGAACACCAAGGATTTATGGGCACAGGTTCTTGAGTTACAGAAGCAGGAGCGTGAGGCAGGCGGCGTTCTTGATATGGATACCAAGGTTGTATCCACTATCACATCCCACGGCCCCGGCTATCTGGACAAGAGCAAAGAGACCATCGTAGGTTTCCAGACCGATAAGCCCTTCAAGCGTTCTTTACAGCCTTACGGCGGTATCAGAATGGCTGAGAAAGCTTGCTCCGACAACGGTTACGAAGTAGATCCCGAGATCAGCGAGTTCTTCTCCACACACAGAAAGACACATAACGCAGGCTGCTTCGATGCATACAATGCTGAGATGAGAGCTTGCCGTTCCTCCCACATCATCACAGGTCTTCCGGATGCTTATGGCCGCGGTCGTATCATCGGTGACTACAGACGTGTGGCTCTGTACGGTATCGACAGACTGATCGAGGACAAACAGGCACAGAAGGATTCCACCGGACGTGTTATGACAGACGATGTGATCCGTCTTCGCGAGGAGATTTCCGAGCAGATGGTAGCTCTGAAGCTGATGAAGGAGATGGCTGCTTCTTACGGCTGTGATATCTCCAAGCCCGCTTCTAACGTACAGGAAGCTATCCAGGCTACTTACTTCGGATATCTTTGCTCCGTTAAAGAGCAGAACGGTGCTGCAATGTCTCTTGGCCGTACTTCTACATTCCTTGACATCTACGCAGAGAGAGATCTTGCTAACGGCACATTCACAGAGCAGCAGATTCAGGAGTTCGTTGATCACTTCATCATGAAGTTAAGATGTGTGAAGTTCGCACGTACACCTGAGTACAACCAGATTTTCGCAGGCGATCCGGTATGGGTAACAGAGTCCCTCGGCGGTGTTGGTGTTGACGGTCGTCACATGGTAACGAAGATGAGCTTCCGTTATCTGCACACACTGACCAACTTAGGTCCTTCTCCCGAGCCGAACCTGACAGTTCTCTGGTCCACCAGACTTCCTGAGACATGGAAGAAATACTGTGCTAAGATGTCCATCCAGACCTCTTCCATCCAGTATGAGAATGACGATCTGATGAGAGTGACACACGGCGATGACTACGGTATCGCTTGCTGCGTATCCTCCATGGTTATCGGTAAGGAGATGCAGTTCTTCGGCGCTCGTGCAAACCTTGCAAAATGTCTGCTGTACGCATTAAACGGCGGTGTTGACGAGGTTACCAAGAAGCAGGTTGGTCCTAAGTATCGTCCTGTTACCGGCGACGTACTTGACTATGACGATGTTATGGATAAGTTCATCGACATGATGGAGTGGCAGGCAGATGTATATGTAAATACACTGAACATCATCCACTACATGCATGATAAGTACTGCTATGAGAGAGCAGAGATGGCTCTTCATGACAGAGACGTTAAGCGTTACTTCGCAACAGGTGTTGCAGGTCTCTCCATCGTTGCTGACTCCTTATCTGCTATCAAGTATGCTAAGGTTGAGCCCATCAGAGATGAAGACGGTATCATCGTTGACTTCAAGACCACCGGTGATTTCCCGAAATATGGTAACGACGATGACCGCGTAGATGCGATCGCTCAGGAGATGGTTCACAAATTCATGACCGCGATCAGAAGACATCACACCTACAGAAACGGTGTTCCTACAACCTCTATCCTTACCATTACTTCTAACGTAACCTACGGTAAGGCTACCGGTAACACCCCTGACGGACGTAAGAAAGGTCAGCCTTTCGCACCNGGTGCTAACCCGATGCACGGCCGTGATACTCATGGTGCNGTTGCTTCCTTATCTTCCGTATCCAAGCTTCCGTTCAATGATGCACAGGATGGTATCTCCAATACCTTCACCATCATNCCGGGCGCTCTTGGTAAAGAGGATCAGGTATTCGCAGGCGACATCGAAGTGGATTTAAGTAAATAAAGGAGTTGTTATATGGATAACAACCAGATGATCGATGATTTTATTAAAATGATGGATTCCGGGATGGCGCAGGGCGTCGGACATGTAAATGTGGACGTGGACGCCANCTCGGAAGANGCNAAAAANGTGCAGACGATGGGGTGCACGGATTGNTCCCGCACTCCNTTGGCCTGCAGTGTACCGACCCTTCATGACGGGTTGGACGACTTTAAATAAAGGAGGACATTACAATGGCAGCAAATGCTCAGGTAGATAACTTAGTATCTTTATTAGATGGTTATGCAACAAAGGGTGGCCATCATCTCAACGTAAACGTGCTCAACAGAGACACCTTACTGGATGCTCAGAAGCATCCTGAGAATTACCCTCAGTTAACCATCCGCGTATCCGGCTATGCAGTAAACTTCATCAAGCTGACACCGGAACAGCAGGCAGATGTTATCTCCCGTACTTTCCACGAGAGTGTATAATAAATCGAGTGCNCGNGCACTCGATTGAGAGAATGCTTCGCATTCTCCTTAATAAGCCAAAAGGCCAGTCGGATTATCCGTCTGGCTTTTTTGTCCGTATTCCTATGGTTTTTTGCGCGGAGATAGCGTATACTATAAATATCATACACAAAGAGAGGCGGTAATTTATGCAAGGCAGAATACATTCTTTAGAGAGCTTTGGAACAGTTGACGGCCCGGGGACCAGATTCGTGGTCTTTGTGCAGGGCTGTCCTATGCGGTGCGCCTACTGCCACAACCCCGATACCTGGGANATGAACGGNGGCACACTGATGGAGCCCGAGGAGATCTTTGAACAATATAAGAGAAATGAGGCATTCTACAANGGCGGCGGTATCACTGTCACCGGCGGCGAACCCCTGATGCAGGTAGATTTCCTGATCGACTTGTTCACCATTGCAAAGAAAAATAATGTACACACCTGCATTGATTCCTCCGGCATTGCCTATAAAAAGAATGCCAATCCTGAATGGCTTGCAAAGTTGGATCATCTGATGGAATTGACTGATTTAGTCATGCTCGATATCAAGCATATCGATCCGGAAAAACACAAGGAGCTTACTTCTCAGCCAAACGACGGCATTCTGGCTTTTGCAGAATATTTGAACGAGAAACATGTGGATATGTGGATTCGCCACGTTATTGTCCCGGGTATCACTGACGACGACGAATATCTCTACAAACTGGGATATTTTATCGGCGGTTTCACGAATCTAAAGGCGCTTGATGCACTCCCCTATCACACCATGGGAGAATCTAAATATGAAAAGCTTGATATGGAATATAAGCTTGCAGGCGTTCCCGCGATGGAGAAGGATAAGCTTGTGGAGAAAAAGAAAGTGATCCTGGACGGCATCCGCAAACGACGGGAGGAAGACGGGATTTCCTAAATCTGTACGCGTCCTATTTTGCAGGCTAATTTAGTCACTGAATTAGCCGCTGAATTGCCAGATTCCCTCTTGTATTCATGCTCATTTTATATTAAAATGAGGAAAGAGTGATTGATAAAAAAATATCAATTTCATCGACAACACACTAACACACTAACAAATAACAAGGAGGATATTATTATGGCATATGTGATCAGTGATGCTTGCGTAGCTTGCGGTGCATGTGAAGGTCAGTGTCCGGTAGGCGCTATCAGCATGGGCGACGGCAAGTTCGAGATCGACGCTTCTAAGTGCATCGATTGTGGATCCTGTGCAGGTGTTTGCCCGACAGGTTCNATNGCTCAGGGTTAATTCCCGATACTTATGCCCGTGCACTCTTGACCGAGTGCGCGGGTATTTTTTTATGCGCAGACCCGCAAATCTTTCCTACTCGATCTTCGCTTTTCCAAACCGCGTTTTAGGGGAATGACGCTGACGGATCATCTCGTCAATCTTACGATAATGTTCCTCCTCCTGCTTCCAATGTGCTTCATCCCTCTCCTCCTGCTGCCTGAACTGATAATCCAGCTCCTTCAGGATACTCTCCTTGATCTCAGTGCACATTTCCTGATTGGCGCTCTTCACCGCCTCCGTCACCATATGCTGTAAAAGATATTGCAGTCTGGCCGCTTTTTTTGTCTTTTCATCCTCCGGTTCCTGATACTCCTGCAGCTCCTCCCTCGGCATCTCCACCACAGTTTCCTTCCCCTTTGACATCGTAACCATATACTTCTTCGCTTTCTTCATGACCATATCCTCCACTTTTTCTTCCAGAGACTCTGTGTCCTTTCGATCTTCCGTCCGATCCAGAAATCCGTTATCTCCCTGCAGGACCAGCCGTATCGCCTTAAGCTGCAAGCCCTGCTCCTTCAAGAGCCTGATCCGGCTGAATGTCTCTATATCCTTTTGTGTGTAGCATCGGTGTCCCATCTCATTGCGTTTGATACCGAGCTGCAGCTCATCCTCCCAATATCGGAGCACATGGGGCTCCACCTGCACCTTCTTGGACGCTTCTGAGATGTAATAAATCGTATCTTCCATGTAAATTCCCTCCCCTTGAACACAAAAAGAGACGCTCCATTCGAGTCGTCTCTTTTGTATCATTTCGCTAGATTTGCAAACTTTGTATAATCCGGCAGCCAAACCAGCTCCACTGTGCCGATCGGGCCGTTTCTCTGTTTCGCGATGATGATCTCCGCGATGCCTTTCTTTTCCGTATCTTTATTATAATAATCATCCCGGTAGATGAACATCACCACATCGGCGTCCTGCTCGATGGCTCCGGACTCACGCAGATCCGACAGCATCGGTCTGTGATCAGGCCGCTGTTCCACTGCACGGGAAAGCTGGGACAGTGCCACCACGGGCACGTGCAGTTCTCTCGCCAGCGCCTTCAGGGATCTGGAAATATCCGAGATCTCCTGTTGTCTGGAATCTGTCGATCTGCCGCTTCCCGACATCAGCTGCAGATAATCGATAATGACCATCTCCAGATTGTGCTCCAGTTTATATTTACGGCATTTGGACCGAAGCTCCGAGATACTGATACCTGGCGTATCATCTATGATGAGATTGGATTTACCGATCTGAGCCGCGCTCTCGATCAGCTTCTCCCACTCTGCCTCCGAAAGATTTCCCGTCCTCAGATGCTGGGAATCCACCTTCGCCTCCATGGAGAAAAGCCGGTTTACAAGCTGTTCCTTGGACATCTCCAGACTGAAGATCGCCACCGTCTTATTCTGCTTAAATGCCACATATTCCGCCACATTCAGGACAAACGCCGTCTTGCCCATGGAGGGTCTTGCCGCTACCAGAATGAGGTCGGAAGGCTGCATACCTGCGGTCTTATAATCCAAATCCAGAAAACCGGTCGCCACGCCTGTCACATTGCCCTTGTTGCGGGAAGCACGCTCTATGTTGTCCATAGTGTCCATCACGATCTGCCGGATCGGGACAAACTCATCCGCGCCTCTCCGCTGTATCAGATCGAACACTCGCTTCTCCGTATCCGCCAGGATGGTCTCCAGACTCTCCTTGCCCACATAACAATCATTGGCGATCTCTTCATTTAAACGGATCAAGCGTCTGAGTACTGCCTTATCCGCCACGATTCCCGCATAATACTTTACATTGGCGGAGGTAGGCACTGCCGTGATCAAATCTCTGATAAACTCGGGACTGCTGACCTCAGGAGGCACGTCCTTCTCCTTCAATCTGTCCTGCAGAGTCACCAGATCCACCGGCTTGCCCTCATCATGCAGCTCCACCATAGAATCAAATAAAACGCCGTACTGCTTATTATAAAAATCTTCGCCCTGCACGATCTCAGATGCTACAACGATGGCTTCCCGATCCATGATCATGGCGCCGATGACGGACTGCTCCGCCTCCATACTGTGAGGCAATATTCTCTTTAATAATGCTTCTTCTGCCGCCATAATTACCCTTCGATCACTTTAACCCTAAGCTTCCCCGTTACCTTCGGATGGAGCTTNACCCCNACCTCNTAGGCGCCCAGTGCCTTGATCGCTTCCGGAAGCTGTATCTTTTTCTTATCCAATTCCAGACCGCACTGATCCTTCGCCGCCTGTGCGATCTCCTTAGAAGAGACAGAGCCAAAGGTTCTGCCGCCCTCACCGGATTTGATCGTGAGAGTTACCTCTTTTGTTTCCAGTGTTTTGGCAAGCTCCTGTGCCGCCGCCAGCTGCTCCTGTGCCACCTTTTCCGCATTGGCCTTCTGCAGCTTCAGATCGTTCTTATTCTTAGCGTTCGCTTCCACGCCCAGCTTCTTAGGCAGCACGAAATTTCTCGCATACCCATCGCTGACATCCACGATATCGCCCTTCTTACCAAGTGTTTTCACATCCTCCAACAAAATAACCTTCATCTGTATTTCTCCTTTATCTTGTTATATACCCATGCAGAAGAATGCGCTTTCTGCATTCTTCAGGACTTAATTGCGAAGCAATTTAATTTAATTCGCCTTCTTCTATCATAGCATCCAGCGTTCTCTTGATACTCTCGATCCCTTCCTCAATGGTGCCGCTCTCCATCTGTGCACCGGCCACATTCAGATGGCCGCCGCCGCCCATTCTCTCCATGACAACCTGCACGTTCGCCTCGTCGATAGACCGGGCGCTGATATAGATCGTGCCATTGTATTTGGTAAGGACAAAGCTTGCTTTGATACCCTTAATATTGAGCAGCTCGTTAGCCGCCTGTGCTCCCACAACCGTAGGGCTCGCCACATCCTCCCCGCTACAGACGGATATCGCATAAAAACGCCTGTATATCTCCGCCTGACTGACTGCATCCGCCTTCGCCTTATACTCTGCCGCATCGTCTCTGAACAGTTTCCTGACACGGGTAATATCCGCACCGTTTCTGCGCAGGAAGGCCGCCGCCTCGAAGGTTCTGACGCCTGTTTTTGTCATAAAATTATTAGTATCTATCATAATGCCGGAATACATAACGTCCGCTTCCTCGGATCTCAGCCGCAGATCGTCGCTGATATACTGCAGAATCTCTGAAACCATCTCGCAGGCGGAGGAAGCGTATGCCTCTATATAGGAGAGCGTTGCATTCTCAATAATCTCCGTTCCCTGTCTGTGATGATCCAGCACCACGATGGATTTACAACGTTTGAGCAGTTCGGGACACTCTGTGATGCTGGGCTTATTGACATCCACCACCACCAGCACTGCATTGTTCCCTACCGTCTCAAGGGCCAGCTGACCGTTTATGATCATATCCTCCGCGTATTCGTCATTGTTGCGGAACATTTCTACCATGGGCTGCATAGAGGTCGTCACATCGTTTAATACGATATGCGCCTTTTTATTCAACGCCTCAGCGATCCTGTAGATACCTACGGACGCTCCAAAGCTGTCCACATCTCCAAGACGGTGTCCCATCACATAGACCTCATCCTTAACGGCTATGATCTCACGCAGGGCATGCGCCTTCACCCTCGCTTTGACACGGGTACTCTTTTCCATCTGCTGGCTCTTACCGCCATAGTAGCTCACATTCTCAGGAACCTTCACCACGGCCTGGTCACCGCCGCGGCCCAGAGCGATATCTATGGCATTTCTCGCAAACTCATAATTCTGCGCATAAGAAAGGCCGTTTAACCCCATTCCGATACTGACGGTGACTGCCATATCGTTACCGATATTGACCGTCTTTACATCCTCCAGAAGATCAAACCGGCTCTCCTGCATATGGATTGCCGCTTCCTTTCGCAGAATGACCAGATACTTATCCTTCTCCAGCTTTTTACAGATACCATCCAGAGCGGCAATATATTTATTCACCTTACGGTCTATCAACGCAATCAGGAGGGAACGTCTGACTTCCTCCACGCTCTCCAGCGCTTCCTCATAATTGTCCAGATAAATAAGCGCCACCGTCAATGACTGATTATCCACTTCCTGCAAAGCGATCTGCAGCGCCGTCTCATCAAACATGTACAGGGCGATCAGATAGCCCTCATATCCCTTTGCCTCTATGATATCACTGTTTTCCGCCATCTCCTTTAAGGAGATCTTCTTAAGCTTTACTACGTANTTCCCGTTCTCGAACTCTACACGGCATTCCACCTCGTCCTCGCCTCCCTGTCCCGGAAGCTTGTCCTTGGTGATGGAAGAAAAAAGAGTCGTGATCGACTTGTGGCATCCCTTGGGCTGATGGGTAAGCCGCTCAAAGGCGATATTCGTCCAGATCACTTTACCGGAATCATCCAAAAGGGCNTGCGGAAGCTCCAGATCCCGCAAAAGCCTGCGCTGGATCTGCCCGTACTGCGTTGCAAAACTGATCAGCTCATTCATGATGATCGGTTTGTTATATAACATCATGGACAGCACGATGGCAATATAAAAAATTAGAAACGCCGTCACGACAAGTCCTGCCCGGTAATCCAGCATATAGATCAGGATGTCCACGACTGCAAGCAAAAATCCCAGATATAAGGAGGACTGNANATACGACTTCAGCCTCCCTTTTAACTTAACTGTATTTTTCATCTTATTCCTCTTGGAAAGTCCATATTTCATNGGGAAGAATGCCGCTTTGTGGCATTCTTCAGCATAAGATTTAGAAACTCTTTGCGAAGCAGCCTTTGCTGCGAGCATTAGAGTTTCTTCTTATGCTAGTATAGCATTTTTTGCCAAAGACTGCCACATCAATATATAGACCTTTTATGAGAAAAAATGACAGGATATAGTGCATATGAGATGCCCGCATATACAAAAAAGGACCGTGCGACGAATCACACGATCCTTTTTACATGCGCCCGGCGGCGCCTGCTTCTTAATCCTGTACGTAAGGCATCAATGCCAGATGTCTTGCACGCTTGATCGCTACAGTGAGCGCTCTCTGGTGCTTCGCGCAGTTTCCGGTGATCCTTCTGGGAAGGATCTTACCTCTCTCGGAGATNTATCTCCTGAGCTTATTGCTGTCCTTGTAATCNATNACATTATCCTTACCGCAGAATACGCAAACCTTTTTTCTTCTGCGCATGCCTCCCTTTTTCTTAGGGAAATCCGGCCTGTCTGATTTATTAAATGCCATGANTCATTCCTCCTAATTTCATTTAAACGACGATGCGCGNCNGCGCTTCGTCAGTTGAACGGCAGCTCCTCATCGATTCCATCGGGAATATTCATAAAGCCATCCCCTGCGGACGCCGGTGCAGACTCAGGTCTGCCTGCAGGCACATATCCGCCGTCNCCTGCGGAAGAAGCATTTTTACTCTCCGCAAACTCGTGNTCTTCCACGACCACATCCGTCGTATATACCCTGACGCCGTCTTTATTGGTATAGCTTCCCGTCTGAATACGTCCTGTAACTGCGATCTTGGTCCCTTTGTGAAGATACTTCTCAGCGAATTCGCCCGCTCTTCCAAAGGCAACACAGTTGATAAAATCTGCCGTCTGTTCATCGTTATTGCGGCTGAATCTGCGGTCTACCGCCAGTGTATATCTGGCTACCGCCGTCGCATTTTCCCCCTGGGAATATCTCACCTCGGGGTCTCTTGTTAAACGTCCCATCAGTATAACTTTATTCATAGAATACCTCTTTCTATTTCTCGTCTTGTCTGACGCACAGGTATCTGATGACGTTGTCCATGATGCGGATACGGCTCTCAATCTCGTTCGGAGTCGTGCTCTCAGCTTCGAACCGGATAAAGTAATAAAAAGCCTCTTTCATCTTCTGCACTTCGTACGCGAGTCTCTTTTTACCCCAGTCGTCAACTTCTGTGATCTTTCCGCCGAACCTCTCTACTAAGGCCTTTACCTTCTCCAAAGTAGCAGCTCGCTCGTCATCTTCAATCTTAGCAGTGACAACAACGGCTAACTCATACTTGTTCATACCTCTCTACCTCCTTTTGGTCTCTGGCCCCTCCCATACCGGCATCCGCACTGTCGCGTCCGCCTCCTCAGAAAGGAGCAAGGATGTATGGCTTTATGCCAAAATTAATATATCACGGGTTATTATGATAGCACAATCCCGTAAAATGTGCAAGCTATTTCTGCGGTATTTAGTATAAATTTTTTAATCCTTCCGCACTACTGCCCGCACATTTTTTTCCGCTTTGGGCCGTGGGATCATGATCTGATGTCCGCAGCCTTTGCACTTTAACCGGAAGTCTGCACCGATGCGCAGCACCTCCCACTCTGAGGAGCCGCAGGGATGCTGTTTTTTCATTTTCAGAACGTCGCCCACCTGAATATCCATGCCTTCCTCCTGCCCCCAAGCCGGCCGTGCCCAAAATCTCTATCCTATAGTTGCGAAAATATCTCCCCGATGCTGCCCTGCACCACCAGATCCGCGATACCGTCCCGGGCAGTCGGTGTTTTATTGACAAGAACCAGCTTATGACCGCTATAGTAGTCCAAAAGCCCTGCGGCAGGATACACCGCCAGAGAAGTACCTCCTACGATCAGCACGTCCGCTTCGCTGATGGCGCGAATGGCTCCCGAAAGAATATTCTGATCGAGTCCTTCTTCGTAAAGGACTACGTCCGGTTTAATATCGCCGCCGCAGCTGCATTTCGGCACACCCTCAGAATTCGCGATAAAATTTACGTCATAAAATTTATGGCAGCTCTCGCAGAAATTGCGCAGGACAGAACCGTGCAGCTCATACACCTTTTCACTGCCCGCCGCCTGATGCAGACCGTCGATGTTCTGCGTCACCACTGCCTTCAGCTTTCCCTCCCGCTCCCACTGCGCCAGTTTCAGGTGGGCTGCGTTGGGCTTCGCATCGAGGCAGAGCATCTTATTGCGGTAGAACCGATAAAATTCNTCTGTGTTGCGCCGATAAAAGGTATGGCTTAAGATCGTCTCCGGAGGATANTCGTACTGCTGGTTATAAAGGCCGTCCACACTCCGGAAATCCGGGATGCCGCTCTCCGTGGATACTCCCGCACCCCCGAANAACACGATNTTGTCGGATTCGTTTACCCATTGTCTCAACTGCTCGATCTGATTCATTCCCCTGCCTCCTTGNTNTTAACCTACTTATGCTCTCCNANTCCCAAGCCTGTTCACCGCCGAGAAGATCGCCCGCACGGAAGCTCTGGTGATATTNGANCTTACGCCCACGCCATAGGTCACACTGCCGCTCTCCGCATCCAAAAGATGGATATAGGCTGCCGCCTGGGAATTGGAACCGCTCTGGAGCGCATGCTCCTCGTAATCCAGGATCTTGATCGAAATATCCAACGCTTCCTGCAGTCCCCGCTTAACCGCNTCGATCGGGCCGTTACCCACTGCCTCAAAGCTCTTCTCCNCTCCGGCATCCGTGTAAACCACTGTCACCTTGGTATCAAACTCGGACTTTGTCTCCTCGCTCAGATCATCCACCCGCAGCTTGCGGAAATGGATGGGTTCTTTCTTCATCAGATACTCCTGTCGGAAGCTTTCCATGATCTGATCGGGACTTACCTCGCCCTGCTTCTCGGAAATACTCTGGATCACATTCGCGAACTCCCTGTGCATGCCCTTGGGAAGCTTAAAGCCGAAATAAGTATCCATGATAAACGCCACGCCGCCCTTGCCGGACTGGGAATTGATTCGCACAATGGGCTCATACTCTCTGCCGATGTCCGCGGGATCNATAGGCAGATAGGGCACCTCCCAATATTCGCCTTTCCGTTCCTGCATGGCTTTCACGCCCTTGTTGATGGCGTCCTGATGGGAACCTGAAAAAGCGGTAAATACCAGCTTACCCGCGTAGGGATGTCTGGGATGTACAGGAATCTTACAACATCTTTCGTAAATCTCGATGCTCTCATTTACATGCTCAATGGCAAGCTTCGGGTCAACGCCCTGAGAGAACATATTGTAGGCGATATTCAAGATATCCACGTTTCCGGTTCTCTCACCATTGCCGAACAGGGTGCCCTCCACACGGTCCGCGCCCGCTAAAAGCGCCAGCTCCGCACTTGCCACGCCGGTGCCCCTGTCATTGTGGGGATGGACGCTTAAGATGATGCTCTCCCTGTCTTCAAAATGCTTATTCATCCACTCGATCCGGTCCGCAAAAACATTCGGTGTCGTCATCTCCACTGTGGAGGGAAGATTGATGATCATGGGATTCTCTTTTGTAGGCCCCCATTCTCTCTGCACTGCGGTACAGATCTCCAATGCAAAATCCAGCTCCGTACCGGTAAAGCTCTCGGGAGAATATTCCAGAATGATCTTACCGGGGAAATCAGCCGCATGGCGTTTCACCATTTTTGTGCCTTCCACGGCGATATTGATGATCTCCTCACGATTCATATTGAAAACCACATCACGCTGCAGAGTGGAGGTGGAATTATAAATGTGCACAATGGCCTGCTTACAGCCCTCGATTGCCTCAAAGGTGCGCTCTAAAAGCTCTTCCCTGCACTGGGTCAGAACCTGGACCACCACATCGTCGGGAATCAGTTTTCTGTCCACCAGCTGACGCAGAAAATCAAACTCGATCTGGCTGGCCGCCGGGAACCCGATCTCGATCTCCTTAAAGCCCAGCTTGATCAGATAATTAAAAAATTCTATTTTTTCTGAGACTACCATGGGATCTATCAACGCCTGATTGCCGTCCCGCAGATCCACGCTGCACCACACCGGCGCCTTCTCGATCTGCTTGTTGACCCATTCTCTCTCCGGATAATCCACTACCGGGTTTCTGCGATATCTTTTATAGTTTAACATGATTTTTCCTCCTAAAATAATAATGAACCCGCCTATACAGCGGGTTCGTTTATGACGTTATTCTCCGAGACCGTTCTCGATCGCACTTACCAGCGCTTTCAGAGCTTCNTCCTCATCCTCACCGTCACATACAAACTCAATCTCATCGCCACATTTAACGCACGCCCCAAGCACGCTCAGGACACTCTTGGCATTCGCTGTATTTTCACGAAATGTAAAAGTTATCAGAGATTTGAACTGCATCGCTTCCTTACATAGGATGCCTGCCGGTCTTAGATGTAGCCCTGTCGGGTTCTTTATAACAACCTTTTGACTTACCATACCCAATTCCTCTTTCCAGAAATCTCGCATTTTTCTATAAAGCTAAAATATAGTATAACATCAATTCCATGATATCTCAAGTCCTACCTACAACATAATGTTCTGGATGAGCTCGGCGAGCTTTTTCGCCTCCGCCGTGATCACCTTCTGATCCTTGCCCTCGATCATAACTCTGACAAGGGGCTCCGTACCGGAGGGACGGATCAGCACACGGCCCTCTCCCGCGAACTTTTTATCCAGCTCGGCGATGGCCTCCGCGATCTCGGGATAATCCATAAAGTTTTCCTTCTTGTGATTGGGCACCTTCGCGCCCACCAGCGCCTGCGGCATCACCTCCATGATGGATGCCAGCTCCGAGAGCGGCTTTCCCGTCTCCACCGTCACCTGCAGAAGATGAAGCGCACTCAAAAGGCCGTCGCCCGTTGTATTTTCGTCTAAAAAGATCACATGGCCGGACTGCTCGCCGCCCAGACTCGCACCGATCTCTCGCATGCGTTCCAGCACATAGCGGTCGCCCACTTTTGTCTGCTCGATCTTGATACCGTTTTTCTCTCCCATCAGGAAAAAGCCCAGATTACTCATGACCGTCGCAACAATGGTGTCACCCTTAAGCTTCCCCTGAGCTTTCATATGATTGCCCACGATGGCCATGATCTGGTCACCATCCACGATATTTCCCAGCTCATCCACCGCCAGCAGCCTGTCAGCGTCTCCGTCAAAAGCCAGACCCAGCTGTGCCTTCTCATAGACCACCCTTGCCTGCAGCTCCTCCATATGTGTGGAACCACAGTTTGCATTGATATTCGTGCCGTCGGGATTGTTGTGGATCGCCACGATCTCAGCGCCCAGCTCCTTCATAGTCTCCACAGAGGTATAGAATGCTGCACCCTCTGCACAGTCAAGCACGATCTTCATCCCCCGCAGATCCACATTCACCGCTTTCATTGCATGATTGATATACTCTTCTCTGGCATCCGTGCGGTATTTGATCTTACCCACACTTGCGCCGGTGGGGAACTTAACGCCCCGCATATCGCTGCGAATCAGCTCCTCGATCTCATCCTCCAGGGAATCGGGAAGCTTGTAGCCGTTCCCGTCGAAAAATTTAATACCGTTAAACTCTACCGTGTTGTGGGAAGCGGAGATCACGACACCCGCGTCCACCTTATATTTTCTGGTAAGATACGCCACCGCCGGAGTGGGCACCACACCCACATACACTGCGTTCGCACCCACGGAACACACGCCTGCCATCAGAGCATTCGCCAGCATATCTCCTGATATTCTCGTATCGCATCCCACCATGATCGTGGGCTTGTGCTCATTCTCTCTGGTGAGGACATAGGCTCCCGCCTGCCCCAGCTGCATCGCCAAAAGCGGTGACAGCTCTTCGTTTGCAACTCCGCGGACACCGTCCGTACCGAATAATCTGCTCATCGTAATATCCTTTCCTCTCACTCTTCCGCTATGATATGCACTCTCACTTCCGTGTTGTCTCTCGCTCTGAGCGTCTCGTTCGCGACCGTAACGTCAACAGGAACCCAATAACTGCCTTCCGTCAGTTCCTCCATNTCTTCTGCATCCACCCAGGCATCCAGATCCACCACAGCCGTAATATCCTCCGCCGTGACTTCATTCAAAACAGCCTGAAGACCCGCCAGCACAACGCTGCATTCATTGGCAGGCTCTGTGATGACCGCCCTGCAGCCGTCGGGAAGCCCGGTAAACCGGATACTGCCCACAGGAATGCGCACAGCGCGTTCCGCTTCCGCTTCCACTCTTGCCACCACATTGACCTTACCCTCGAAATTCTCCTCCGCCAGGATCACNCCGTCCGGCAAATATTCCGTGATATCCACCACCGTCGCCACATCCTCCGACGCCTCGTTCACNTCTAAAACATTGCCGGGAATCTCTATGGCATTGAGGCGCGCTAACTGCTTTGCTCTGGCCGCCACCATGACGGTCGATTTGCTGAACTCCACCTGCCCTGTCAGTTGATATCCTTCCGCCGCCGTACCTGACACCTCACAGGTTAAAGGCACCTGCTTAAGTTCCAGGATCTCCACGCTGACACGCACCTTAGAGATGCTCTTTTCAATACTTGTTGTTGTGATCTCCTCTCCGTCNTCATTGTATAGACGAATATCGGAATTGGTTTGTATATTGCCTGTAAAGCCGGAGACATCCACCTCCGCCTGTGCCTTGCTCACTTGTGTAATAACAGACTGAGGACCGGAGATCTGAATCAGATTCTGCTCTGTGGTGACATCACCCACCATATAGCCTTCACGCACCTCACCCGTGGTGACNGATCTCAGCGGCAGCGATCTGNNCTTTTTTTCCTCGATATTCAGCTTCACGCTGTCGATATTGCCGCGGATGCTGTCCAGCTTGTCATTGTATTTATTGGTAGAAAGCTTGATAGCCACCGTATCCACGCTGGTCAGATCATTTACGTCCGCCTCAGCCACAATATTGCTCTTATCCAGCGCATCAATAATAGAGCGCGGCGCCGACACTGTGACCACATCGATCACATCCGTGCCGTCCAGCACTTCGTAAACCTGCCCTCTGTCCGTGATCAGATTCGTATTTTTGATGGTAACGGGCACATCTGTTACACGGTAAGGCACAATGGGATCGTTTATGTTGGTCACGACCAGCCAGAGCGCGGCTGCACNGAGAAAAGAGGCTATTTTAAGTCCCCAGTTCCGGGTAAGCTTATTTTTCATCCTTAAGCCCTGCCTTTCCGACGCCCTTGCCCTTCCAGAGCTTACGCTTCTTCTCTTCCACCGGTTTATCCTGAATCTCCAAAAGCCGCTCTTTCAGGCGCGCCGCATCCAGATTTCTCTCCAGTTCACCGCCGTAGGCGACACTGATCTTACCGGTCTCCTCCGAAACAATTACCGTCAGGGAATCCGTCACCTCAGAGATACCCACACCTGCTCTGTGCCGGGTACCCAGATCCTTGCTTAACGCCATATTATCCGACAGCGGCAGATANCAGGTCGCCGATACGACCCTGTTGCCCCGCACGATCACGGCGCCGTCATGCAGCGGCGTATTGTGCTCAAAAATATTGATAAGGAGCTGACTGGAGATAATACCGTCCACGTCAATTCCCGTTCTCTCGTATTCTTTCAAAGGCTGCTCATGTTCAATGACAATGAGGGCGCCGGTCTTTACCTTCCCCATCTCCAGAGAAGCCTTCACNATCTCATTGATGGTGCGGTCCGAGAAGCGTCCGTCCTCCCGCTTATTGCTGGAGTCTAACAACGAGGCAAAAAAGTTCTTACGCCCAAGCTCCTCAAGCGCGGAGCGAAGCTCCGGCTGCAGCACCACNACAAAGGCCGTGGCCGCAATGCTGATGATATTNGGCACGATCCAGAGAATCGTATTCATATTGCAAAAGGCTGCGATTATGATAAAGATAAGGATCACGATAACGCCCTTTAAGAGCGCCCAAGCCCTTGTATTTTTGATCCATACCAGAATATGGTATGCCACAAAGGTCAGGATGATGATCTCCGCCACGTCGTTCCAGTGAATCGTAGGCATGTGCAGTTTTGCGAGATAGACCCCGATCCAATTATTCAGTTGTTCCATCTCTCATCACCTGCCTTTTATATTGTTCTCTAATGGTTCGTCGGTCTTGCAGCCTTTCCGGAAGAGGTTCTCGCAGAATTGATATGCTTTACCTTTTTATCCGGCCGCGCCACAGTGACC
This sequence comes from Lachnospiraceae bacterium, assembly GCA_014804565.1. Classification (GTDB taxonomy): domain Bacteria; phylum Bacillota; class Clostridia; order Lachnospirales; family Lachnospiraceae; genus UBA3282. The sequence continues at coordinate 14,797 of JAAUZN010000018.1, read as the reverse complement.
TTCGGCACCGCCTTTACATAATAATAGTATTCATCATCTTCAAATTGTACTTTTTCCGTTCGACTATAATCCACATAAAACACGAAAAACTGCAATACCAGCACAATCAGGAAGGATAAAATTGTTCCCAGGATCACACTGAGCAGCGACAGGTTGATGTCAAAGATCAGGTCGCCCACCAACAGTACCATGATATTCACCACTGCCCCTGCTGTCATGGCAATGGTCCAAGCATAATCCATGCTCAAACGCCTTAACAGATACACGATGATCACAGTGATGGCAAATGCCGCTATCATCACCACCATCTCCCGATTTTTTAATAATCCGTCGATGATGAACCGGAACTTGGCCGCCGTCTCCTCATCCGTCATGGCCGCGATTGCCGTCGCATTCTGCGTTACATAGTGGATCATATAGTAAACGATCACGCCACATGCCACTGAGACAGCCGACGCGGGCGTTCCCACCAGNCCCATGGATATAGGAAGCACGTAGGGGATCCGCAAAAGAAAGCAGATCGGCATCAGCACCACCACCAGCGTATCTTTCGGAGAGAACCGAAGATACAGCAGAAAAAGCAGTAAAAATCCCGCTCCCACTATCGCTGCGCACTCCAGACTGAAAGTATAAAGGTGCAGGAGCACAAAAACAGCGCCCATCAAGACGATAAAATTCATCGGCATGAAGGAACACATGAGAGCCACNATCAGTACCACGGTCAGTTTGGTGATAGATTCCATATATCCCAGTCTGGAATTGATCAGAAGAAGTGTTACAAGCGCCAGAAGAAATTTCAAAAGCGGCGTGATGTACACCTCGTATTTACTGTATATAATCATTAACATCTGTTTTATAACCAGTAACGTAGTCATTGTAAATAATCCTTTTTTCGTTCCTGTTCTTGTTCTATTTTATTCTCCGGAAAATGCCACAGTGTAAAANCTCGAAGGAGAATGCAAAGCATTCTCTTAATCGTCGCTGCCGAGCGACGATTTTTTATACATGGCGGAAAGCTTGCTCAGGTTCATATAATATGTCCGCAGACTCTTTCTCGCCCTGCTGTATCTGACCGTATAGACCAGATAGGAGATGACAGCATAAGCGCCTATCGTCCCCAAATAAAAGAACAAAACGTTTTTCGCAAACTCCAGAAGATCCATCTTGTAGATCTCTGTCATAAAAATCTCAAAATCATAAAAAATGTACATAGCAAAAACCACTACAAATGCGATGGTTGCACTTATAATGGATTTAAGCACCTGCCAGCCTATATAATCGTTCCGAAAAAAGCTTCCTATGGCGAGGTTTTTCTTCCCCTCACGGGCTTCATAGGAAGCCATCTTGGTCATCAGAACGACTCTTTCTTCGTTTAACATAGAATTTCTCCAACTTTCGAAACAGATCAATTCAGGAAACGCATCTTCGGATTTTCCTTGGTATCCTTCTTAGCCATCTTGGGCGCTTCAGGTTTNTTGATGCTGTTCCCCAGCTCGTTCGCCATAGTGTTCTTACACTTCGCGCAGAAACGTCCTGTCATGATAGCCGCTCCGCAGTTTTCACAGGAAAGCGTAACGCCGGACTCTGCGCTCAACTCCAGACGCTCCTCACGAAGCCACTGATGGATCTGGTTCGTAGAAACGTCGCAGGCCTCAGCCACCTCAGGAATCGACGCATGGCCGTTATCCCGGATGTAGGTTTTCACCTCCTGAAATTTTTCCTCCATCTTCTCTCTGCAAGGTATGCAGATCGGTGGACCGGAAACATAGTTAAAGAGATTGCCGCATTTTCTACAGTTTCTTACATTCATATTCTATCCTCCCTTAGGCTGATTTTCTCAGGCGCCCCTTCCGATAGCAAGGGTCAGAAAATAAATCCGTTGTACACCTGCTTTCTTGAGCTCACGACTGACAGCGTCTATGGTACTGCCTGTCGTATATATGTCATCGATAATTATAATCGTACTTAATTTTACATCATTACGACGGATTTTGAAAGCCCTTTTCAAATTATTTTGTCTCTCTGCAGCAGATAAATCTTTCATAGGCGCCGTTTTTTCCACTCTCTCGATCAAATCCGGAAGCATGGGAATTCCTGTCAGGACAGAAAGCTCTTCCGCAAGAACCTCCGCCTGGTTATATCCTCTGCTTCTCAGCTTGCTCTTGTGGAGAGGAACGGGTATGAGGGCATCCGCCCGACAGGCACGGATAAAANCGGACAATCCCTCCGCCATNCGGGCAGCATAATAAGCGGCATACTCCTGCCTGCCNCGGTATTTAAAGCGGGCGATAGAGTCGGAGACGCTTTTATAGGAAAACAACGCTCTGCCACAGTCATAGAGATGTGCGTGTGANGCGCAGTCGCTGCAATATTCCTTTTCCTCCTCTGCCAGATGCTTGCCGCATTTCATNCAAAATGGCGGTTTGACCGGTGAGGGCACATCGGCACAGTCACTGCAGACCAGCGCGTGATAAGGCTTGACCGGCTCGTCGCAGACAGGACATCGGCGAGGATAGAGCCATGTCAGAAGTGTGTTTANAAATGAGATCATGAAAGGTCCTTTCCCGTAAGTTCAATTTGTTCGGAAAATCCTGTATAACGCCGGTTTTCCCGATTGTTCGCGATCATTTCCNGCAGGGTGGCGCGACTGCCCAAAATGGTGACACAGGTTTTGGCCCGCGTAACCCCTGTGTAGAGCAGGTTGCGGTTAAAGAGCATGTGCGGCCCCGTGAGCAGGGGCATGATGACCGCGGGATACTCGCTTCCCTGAGATTTATGTATGGTGACAGCGTAGGCCAGCTCGATCTCGTCCAGATTTCCGAAAGGATAAGTGACCCGCCTGTGTTCGTCAAACTCCACGACCACCTCTCTGGCGTACTCNTCGATCGNNCGGATGATCCCGATATCCCCGTTAAAGATTCCCATGCCCTGATCGATGGGAATATGATAGCGGCTCACCACCTCCCAGGCAAGCTGATAGTTATTCTTGATCTGCATCACCTTATCCCCCTCCCGCAGGAGCGTTTCTCCGGCCTGGTATTCTCTCTTTGACCGATCCGGCGGATTCAGGTATTTTTGCAGGATACCATTCAGCGTCTCCACACCGAGTTTGCCTTTGCGCATGGGCGTGAGCACCTGTATATCATAAGGCTCCGCNTTNACATAGCGCGGCAGCTTCTCNAGGATCAACTGGATCATATGCTTNTATATGACATCAGTGTCATTNCTTTCCAGAAAGAAAAAATCTTTGCTCTTATTATCCAGGATCAATTCTTCGCCCGCATGAATCCTGTGGGCGTTCAGAACGATATCGCTCTCCTGCGCCTGCCGGAATATCTTTTCCAGCTTCACCGTCTGAAACGCCCGGCTTTCGATGAGATCCTGCAGCACTTGTCCCGGTCCCACAGAAGGGAGCTGGTTGACATCTCCCACCATGATCAGCCGTGTGCCCACAGAGATGGCCTTTAGGAGCGACTGAAACAGGAAAATATCTACCATGGACATTTCGTCCACGATGATCACATCCGCCTCCAGCGGATTTTCCTCATTGCGCTCAAAACGCGCCGTCTTTCCCTCCAGCGCAGCTGCTCCGGACAATTCCAGAAGTCGGTGCAAGGTGCGCGCCTCGTACCCTGTCGCCTCCGTCATACGCTTCGCCGCCCTGCCGGTAGGCGCTGCCAGATTGATATCCATTCCCTGTGCGCGGAAATAGTGGATAATGGCGTTGATGGTAGTGGTTTTTCCGGTGCCCGGNCCGCCCGACAGAATGAACACGCCGTTTCGTATGCTCTCCAGCACAGAACGCTTCTGCAGTGTATCCAGAACGATCCCCAGCTGTGCCTCCACCTGATCTATCTTATGTATCAGCGCCTCCTCCTCGGCGGGCAGCAGCTCCTCCGACACATTCAGATCGTGGAGCATCTGCGCGCAGCTAAGTTCCGCGTAATAAAAGCGGGAAGCGTATACTCTGCGTTCTGTCTCCGGCGGCACGGGCATTTTGATCACCAGCTTCTTATCCATCGCCAGATTCTGGAGCTGCGGCTCCATCAAAGACGGCTCNATCTCCAAGAGCTCNCCCGCTCTGGCAAGAAGCTCTTTCGCCGGCAGATAACAATGCCCCTCTCCACCCGCCTGCTGCAGCGTATAGAGAAGGCCGCTCCTGATCCGATAATCCGAATCGGTNTGGATCCCGATCTTCGCCGCGATCTCATCCGCAATGCGGAAGCCGATACCCTGCACATCCTCCGCCAGACGATAAGGATTTTCCCGCAAGATCCCGTAAAGTCCCATACCATAGGCCTCATAGATGCGCATCGCCAGCGTGTTGGAAATACCGTAGCCCTGCAGAAAGGTCATGGCATCCCTGGCATCCCTTTTTTCATAGAGAGAGGCTGCGATCTCNCGGGCGCCCCGCAGACTGATCCCTTTTACCTCCGCCAGACGTTCCGGCTCCTCCTCGATGATGCGGTATGTGTCCGCGCCGAAAGCCTTGACGATCCGTTTGGCTAACGCCTCGCCTACGCCCTTCACAGCGCCGGAAGCAAGATACCTCTCCACGCTCACCACATCGCTGGGCGGCAGGATCTGATAGCTTTCGATCTTAAACTGCCTGCCATATACCTGATGCGTGGTATACTCTCCCTGCGCTTCGATGGTCTCTCCCTGATCCATGGTCTTAAAAAAACCCACGCAGGTGAGTTCGTCCTCCTGCGTGAGAAGATTTAATACCGTATATCCATTGTCCTTATTGCGGTAAATAATGTGTTCGATAAAACCTTTGATGGTCTCCATAAAACCTCTTGACCCGGGCGCGGCCTCAACAGCCTGCGTCCTCAGCTATGTGAATATAGAAAAATCAGAGTCCGTAGTTGATCTTCGCCTGCTCGTATAACATCTGCGCCAGGGAATTGGATCCCTGCGTCGCAGTCTGTTCAGAAATCTCCTGGATGACAGAATCTTTAAAATAATCAACCATGTTAGAAGCATAGCCATCCTCATCATCTCCGAAGATGTCCACCGTCTTCTGCATTTCTTTATAAACCTGCTCCCACAGATATGCCTCGAACTGTTTGCAGGCGTCAAAGAGCGCATCGCTCTCCTTCTGCTTCGCTGCCTGATCTGCACTCTGCAATGTCTGCTGCAGCTTCTCGTTGGCCACGCGGCTCGTGTCCGTCATGTAATCTGTGTAGGCGGATAATCCGGTTAAGTCGTTCATATAGGTATCTCCTTAATTAGCGTTTCAGGTTATTAGCCACTTCCAGCATGGAATCAGAAGTCGTGATGGACTTGGAGTTCATCTCGTATGCACGCTGTGCCACGATCAGGTTTACCATCTCATTAGCCACGTGCACATTGGAGCCTTCCAGATAACCCTGTATGATCCGGCTCTTATCAACCTCATCATTCGTATCCTCATTGATGGCACGACCGCTGGCATCTGTCACTACAAAGAGGGTATCGCCCACTCTCTTTAAACCGTTAGGATTGCTGAACTGGAAAGTGCCGATGGTGATGCCGATAGGCTGCGGATTGTTCAGNTCATCCGGATAGCAGATCTGTCCATCCTCTGTCATGGAAAGATTGCTCGCTATATAGGTACGGGGCAGAACGATCGCACGTCCCGTTGTATCCAGCACCGGAAGACCATCGGAATTCGTCAGNGACATACCGCCGTTGGCACCCATCGCCCAGGTAAAGTCACCGTTTCTCGTATAGAAGATCTCGCCGTCGTCGCCGCGCAATGCAAAGAATCCTTCGCCCTCGATCGCAAAAGCGGTATCCGAATCGGAATCCAGCAGACTGCCCTGCGTAAAGATCTGATTGATCGATGAGGTGCGCACACCCAGACCCACCTGAGAGGTGGTAGGCTTCGGATCCCCGTTTGCCGTCGTGGTGACGGACTGTAAATTCTGGTACAGAAGGGACTTAAACTGTGCCACCTGTGCCTTATATCCCACAGAATTAACGTTAGCGAGGTTGTTCGCTATCGTATCCACATTCGTCTGCTGTGCATTCATGCCGGTCGCGCCTGACCATAAACTTCTAACCATAATATCCTCCGTTCCGGGGGCAATCCCCTTTATCCCCTTTTATCTATCCTACAGTTTACCGTTCTGGCTNACTGCCTGCTCCAGAGTATCATCATATGTAGTGATNACCTTCTGATTGCTCTCATACTGTCTCTGAAGAGTGATCATATTGACCATCTCAGTCACAACAGATATATTTGCCATCTCCAGATATCCTGCGTGAACCTGTGTGTCGCTCTCCATATCATCTCTGTCAATCTGCGTCGCACCGTCTATCGTTCTGAAAAAGTTCTCGCCGAAGCGCTCCAGATAATTATAATCCTCAAAATCCACGACCCCGATGGTCGCTACCATTTCTCCATCCTGGAAAATGTCGCCNTTACGGTTGATGCTCACGGGAAGCGCCGTATCCAACTGAATCCTGCGGCCNTCCTCATCCAGCACATAATCGCCNTCCTGTGTCTGCAGGAAACCTAACCGGTTCATGGTAAAATTACCGTCTCTTGTGTAGAGTGTAAAGGTCTCATCTGCCTTGTTCGTATACTCTACCATGAAAAATCCTCTGTCTGAAAGAGCCAGATCCAACGGATTCTCCGTCTCCTTGAGAGGCCCCTCCGAGTAATCCACATAGTTCTCACCGATCTTTACACCCAGATTCAGGCCGGTTTTTCTNACCCTTCTCTCCAGATAATCTTCGTTGAACGGATTGTTCACCTCATCCTGGTCAATGGCACGATTAGTCGCCATAGGACGGGGAAGATTNCCCGGCTCCGACATATCCTTGATCTTATAAGCAAGCACNGTATCAAANGCCTGGCTCGTAGTNCCTTCCTTCTTNAAGCCGTTNGTGGTNGCATTNGCCAGATTATTNGTCANNACATCCATCCTGTGCTGCTCATTTAACATGCCCGTGTAGGCCGTNTAGAGTCCTTTTAACATCCTAAGTTACTCCTCCCTGTATCCTGCCAGAAANTCTACGTACTTTCCTGTTCCGATGGCCACTGCCGTCATCGGATCCTCCGCCGTCATAGTATTGATGCCGGTCTTAGCCGCGATCAGATCCTCCAATCCGCGAAGCAGACTGCCGCCGCCCGTCAAAACGATACCGCGATCCGCAATATCGGCCGCCAGCTCCGGAGGCGTTTTCTCCAGAACGCTGTGTATGGTCTCNACGATCTGTACCGTGGTCTCGTGCAATGCTTCCTCTGTCTCCTCCGAGGATACCTTGACNGTCCTGGGAAGACCCGTCACCAGATTACGGCCTCTCACATCCATGTAGTCTACTTCCGGCCGTTTAAAAGCAGATCCGATCTTTATCTTCAAATCCTCCGCTGTCCGTTCACCGATCAGCAGATTATGTTTTTTACGCATGTAACGCACGATAGCTTCATCAAAATCGTCACCCGCTATCTTAATGGATGCGCTGACTACCGTACCGCCCAAAGAAATGACAGCAATATCAGAAGTTCCGCCGCCGATATCGACGATCATGTTACCGCAGGGCTTGGAAATATCAATGCCCGCACCGATAGCTGCTGCGATAGGCTCCTCGATGATGGAAACCTCTCTGGCACCTGCCTGATAAGTCGCATCCTCCACGGCCTTCTTCTCAACCTCAGTGACNCCGCTGGGCACACATACCGCGATCCGCGGCTTACGGAAGCTCTTTTTACCCAGAGCCTTCTGGATAAAATACTTCATCATCTTTTCCGTCACCTGATAGTCAGAGATAACACCCTGTCTTAAGGGTCTCACCGCCACGATGTTGCCCGGTGTTCTTCCGAGCATGAGACGCGCGTCCTCACCGATCGCCTTGATCTTATTCGTGTCTCTGTCAAAAGCTACCACGGAGGGCTCNTTCAATACAACGCCCTTACCTCTGATATATACTAAAATACTGGCTGTGCCAAGATCGATACCGATATCTGTAAACTGCATATACCTTTGATCCCCTTCCCGAGAGTATGTGATGCATGTTAANTTTCATGTAATCCACTTTAATTAACTCGCAAATACGCGCTGCGCGCTCTCTGTTCGATTACATCGAACATTTGCTCGTTAATAGCCGTAAGAAAACAAATGCCTGCTACGCAGTCGCTTGTTTTCCTTTTACGGCTATTATATTATACCCTCATTAAAAGATTTTTCAAAGGCTTTTATCATTTTTTTTCAAAAAATTAAAAAAATAATAAAAAACGCCAAAAACAGAACGGTTCCATCCGCTCTGTTTTCAGCATCCATGCTTTCACAATTATTTTATCGGAGAGACGGCTAAAAATCTTTACCCCTATAAAAAATTTTTAGTTTGCCATCTTTTTACANTTTTTATGCTATACTAGACGCAGACTCAACAGGAAAGGAATGTATTATGAAAACACAGGCAGAACTGCAAAAGCTTCTCAGAGACATCGACCACAAGGGCTATAAAGCCTACAAGGTTTTAGAGGGTGAATATGATTTCGGGGCGTACCGCCTCTGCATCGACCATGTACAGGGCGATCCCTTCGCCTCCCCGTCGCGGGTGCGGCTGGTCTATCGGAATCAGGGAAATATTCCCACATCTTATTTTGAGACCAAACACCGCCGGACAGCAGTAGAGGATTATCTGCTGCGCAGCCTCCATCGGAACCTGCGCGCCGGTGACGGACGTGCCGCGAANGGCTCCGGAAAAAGCGGTCTGGTGACCGCCTGTCGTACCGGTCAGGAAATTTTAGAGACTACTGCCATGCGCATCTCCAAGGACGCCATCGAGGCCCGTATCGAGGTGGGATTCCCGGCTTTCGGGAGAACCATCGCGGCAGGGGAGCTTTCCCAGATCCTCTTCCGTCTCCTCCCCGATCTGGCGGAGAAATGTTTTCATCTGCAGCCCCGCATGAAACAGGATTTAGATAAAGTAACGGCGCTGGCGGACGACCAGCAGTTTATCCGCGAGGCGCTNNCGGAGCATGAACGGCGCTGGCGGACGACCAGCAGTTTATCCGCGAGGCGCTGGCGGAGCATGAACTGGTGGCTTTCGTGGCGGATGGCTCCATTCTCCCCAGAGAGAGCGGCGTTTCCCAGCGGCCCATGAAGGATGCCGTGGTATTTGAAAGTCCGGACTCTCTCGCCGTGACACTCACGCTTCCTCACCGCGGCGCAGTGCGCGGCATGGGCATCCGCAAGGGAATCACCGTCATCGCCGGCGGCGGCTTTCACGGGAAATCTACCCTGCTAAAAGCCTTAGAGCGCGGCGTTTACAACCATATTGCCGGGGACGGCAGAGAGCTGGTCATCACCGATGCGAGCGCCTTCAAGCTGCGGGCGGAGGAACACCGCTGCATCCACGAGACCGATATTTCTATGTTTATCAATAATCTGCCGATGAAATCAGACACCACCCGTTTTCAGACGGAAAACGCCAGCGGCAGCACCTCTCAGGCCGCCAATACGGTGGAGGCTCTGGCAGCCGGCAGTACGGTTCTGCTGATCGACGAGGACACCTCCGCCACCAACTTTATGGTGCGCGACGGACGCATGGCGCAGCTCGTCTCCGACGAGAAAGAACCCATCACGCCCTTTATCAGGAAGATCAGAAGTCTCTATCAGGATCTCGGTATTTCTACTATATTGGTAGCAGGAAGCTCCGGCGATTACCTGTCGGTGGCCGACACCGTGTTACAGATGGACTGCTATGAGACAAAGGATGTGACCGCACGGGCAAAGGAACTTGCCATAGAGCTGATCGAGGAGAACGTACAGAAAACCGACTGGCTGAAAAAGACGGTTTCTTCTAAGCGGATCGAGAAGGCGCGCGTCCACGGCTGGGATACGATCAGTCTCGACAAAAATGAGATCGACCTGCGCTACTTAGAACAAATCGTAGGCGAAAGCCAGACGGCGACCCTCGCCTACATCATGCAATATATTTTAGACCGGCTCGCCAATGGGAAAAAGACCATTCCCCAACTGGCAAAGGAGGCCTCCGATAAACTGGAAAAAGAAGGTATCCTCTCCATGACCCCCAGAAACTATGGTGCAGGCCCCGCAGCCTATGTGAGACAACAGGAGATCCTGGCGTGCCTGGCGAGGTATCGGATGCTGTAATCGCCGCAGTCTCAGCAGTCTGTGGCCCTATCTAACATTTTTTTGATATAGACGCCCGTGTAGGACTTTTTATTCTTTGCGACCTGCTCGGGCGTTCCTTCTGCGATCATGGTACCGCCTCCGTCGCCGCCCTCCGGACCCATATCGATGATATAGTCGGCGGTCTTGATCACGTCCAGATTGTGCTCGATAACCACCACCGTATTGCCGCCCTCCGCCAGCTTGTGCAGGATATCCACCAGCTTGTGAACGTCCGCAAAGTGCAGGCCCGTGGTGGGCTCGTCCAGAATGTAGATCGTCTTACCCGTACTGCGCCTGGAGAGTTCCGTAGCCAGCTTAATGCGCTGCGCCTCACCGCCGGAAAGCGTGGTGGACGGCTGTCCCAGCTTGATGTAAGAGAGTCCCACATCATTCAGAGTCTCTATCTTTCTGCGGATGGAAGGCAGATTCTCGAAGAACGGCACTGCCTCCTCCACCGTCATGTCCAGCACATCAAAAATGCTCTTTCCCTTGTATTTTACCTCCAGCGTCTCCCGGTTATAGCGTTTGCCGCCGCAGACCTCACAGGGCACATAGACATCGGGCAAAAAGTGCATCTCAATCTTTATGATACCGTCTCCGCAGCAGGCTTCGCAGCGGCCGCCCTTCACATTAAAGCTGAACCGCCCTTTCTTATAGCCTCTTGCCTTCGCATCCTGTGTCGAGGCAAACAGATCCCGGATCTGGTCAAAGACCCCGGTGTAGGTGGCCGGATTCGAGCGCGGCGTCCTGCCGATGGGCGACTGGTCTATATTGATGACCTTATCCAGCTGCTCAATTCCACAGATCTCCTTATGTTTTCCCGGAATACAGCGTGCCCGGTTCAGATCCCGCGCCAGACGCTTATACAGGATCTCATTGACCAGGGAGCTCTTCCCCGATCCCGATACGCCTGTAACACAGGTCATGATTCCCGTGGGAAATTTCACATTGATCTTCTTTAAGTTATTTTCCTCCGCACCCTTGACCGTGAGCCAGCCCGTGGGCTTTCTGCGCGTTTTCGGCACGGGAATCTGCAGCTTGCCGCTCAGGTACTGTCCCGTGACGGATTCCTCCACCTGCATGATCTCCTCCGCCGTTCCCTGCGCCACGACCTTGCCGCCGGAGCTTCCCGCACCCGGCCCGATATCCACGATATGATCCGCCGCCAGCATGGTATCCTCATCATGCTCCACCACGATCAGCGTATTCCCCATGTCTTTCAGATTCTTCAGCGCTCCGATCAGCTTATCATTATCCCGCTGGTGCAGACCGATGCTGGGCTCATCCAGAATATAGCAGACACCCACCAGTCCCGATCCGATCTGGGTAGCCAGACGTATCCGCTGCGCCTCGCCGCCGGAAAGAGAACCTGTCGCTCTGGACAGAGACAGATAGTCCAGGCCCACTTCCATCAAAAAGCCCACTCTCGCACGGATCTCCTTTAAGACACGCCTGCCGATCAGCTCCTGCTGAGGAGTCAGCTGCATATCCCCGATAAAGGCATGCAATTTCATAATGGACATGGAGGTGATCTCATAGATATTTTTATCGCACACCGTCACCGCCAGAGATTCTCTTTTCAGACGCATCCCCTTACATTCCCTGCAGGGCGTAATGCGCATGAAGGACTCATACTCCTGCTTGCTCCACTCGGAGCCCGTCTCCCGGTATCGACGCTCCACATTCTTGATCAGCCCCTCGAAGGCGATCGGATAGACTCCGCTTCCGCGCTGCCCCTCATAGTACACGTTCACCTTTTTATCCGTGCCGTAGAGAATGATATCCTGCACCTTCTCCGGAAGCTCGCCGAAAGGCGTCTTCAAACTGAACTTAAACTCCTTCGCCAGCGCCTGCAGAATCGCGTTGGTAAAGCTGCCCTTATCACCGCTGGACTGCCATCCCAAAACTGTGATCGCGCCGTCCTCTAAACTGACACCTTTGTCAGGTATCATCAGATCAACGTCAAACTCCATCTTATAACCCAAGCCGAAACAGACCGGACAAGCGCCGAAGGGATTGTTAAAGGAAAAGCTTCTGGGCTCGATCTCACTGATGCTGATGCCGCAGTCCGGGCAGGCAAAACTCTGACTGAACTGAATCGGCTCCCCGTCGATCACATCCAGCGTCATCAGACCTTCCGCCAAAGCAAAAACGTTCTCTACAGAATCCGTAAGACGCCGCTCGATCCCCGCTTTTACGACAAGACGGTCCACCACGATCTCTATATTGTGCTTGATGTTTTTGTCCAGCTTAAGCTCCTCCGCCTCCGCAGTCAGGTCATAGAGGCTGCCGTCCACACGCACTCTGACATAGCCGCTTTTGCGCGCCCGGTCAAAGATCTTCTCGTGCTGTCCCTTCCTGCCCCGCACCACCGGCGCAAGCAGCTGGATCTTCGTACCCTCCGGCAGAGCCATCACCTGATCCACGATCTGGTCCACCGTCTGCTTTTTGATCTCCTTGCCGCAGTTCGGACAATGGGGAATACCGATGCGGGCATAGAGCAGACGGAAATAATCGTAAATCTCCGTCACCGTACCCACCGTAGAGCGGGGGTTCCTGTTCGTGGATTTCTGGTCAATGGAAATAGCCGGGGAAAGCCCCTCGATCCGTTCCACATCGGGCTTCTCCATCTGGCCCAGAAACTGCCTCGCATAAGAAGACAGAGATTCCATGTAACGTCTCTGTCCCTCCGCATAGATCGTGTCAAAGGCAAGGGATGATTTTCCCGAACCGGACAATCCCGTAAGCACTACAAATTCATTGCGCGGGATATCCAGATCGATCCCTTTCAGATTATGTTCGTTCGCGCCGCGGATCTTTATGTACTCCCGCGGGCGCATCTTTATGGTGTCTGACATGTTGTTCCTCCTTAAATCACTTATCAAAGTCTCTCAGCCGTACCTTCAGCTCTACCATCCGGTCACGCAGCTCGGCGGCAGCCTCGAAATTCAGATCGGCGGCGGCCCGTTTCATCTGCTTCTCCACCTCTTTGACCAGCTTCTCCAGCTCCTCCCGGCTCATGGACTCGGGGTCCTTCTCAAACCGCTGTTCTTCCTTCGCAATGGTCTTGGAGATACTGATCAGATCCCGCACTGCCTTCTGGATCGTCTGCGGCGTAATGCCGTGCTCTTTATTGTACGCCTGTTGGATCTCCCGGCGGCGGTTCGTCTCCGTGATCGCCGTATTCATGGAATCCGTCATGTCATCCGCATACATGACGACCCGTCCCTTGGCGTTTCTGGCCGCACGTCCGATAGTCTGGATCAACGAGGTGGCAGACCTCAGAAATCCTTCCTTGTCAGCATCCAGGATCGCCACCAGTGCGATCTCAGGAATATCCAACCCCTCCCTGAGAAGGTTGATTCCCACCAACACATCAAAAACGTCAAGCCGCATATCCCGGATGATCTCCGCCCGTTCCAGCGTGTCGATGTCGGAGTGCAGATATTTGACCCGGATCCCCACGTCGTTCATATAGGCTGTCAGATCCTCCGCCATCCTCTTCGTGAGTGTGGTCACAAGCACCTTGCCCTGCTCCGCCACCACCCGGTTGATCTCCGAGATCAGGTCGTCGATCTGTCCCTCCACCGGACGCACATCCACTTCCGGATCGAGCAGTCCAGTGGGTCTTATGATCTGTTCCGTGCGAAACAGTTCGTGGGCCGCCTCATAGTCCGAGGGCGTCGCCGATACAAAAAGCATCTGATCGATGTGGCTCTCAAACTCCTCAAAGCAAAGAGGTCTGTTATCCAGAGCCGACGGCAGGCGGAATCCATAATCCACCAGCGTGTTCTTGCGGGATCGGTCCCCCGCGAACATCCCGCGTATCTGGGGGATCGTCATGTGTGACTCGTCTATGATGATCAGAAAATCATCTTTAAAATAATCCAGAAGCGTGAAGGGAGGCTCTCCCTCTGCCATTCCGTTCAAATGTCTTGAATAGTTTTCTATGCCGGTGCAAAACCCTGTCTCCCGAAGCATTTCGATGTCAAAGTTGGTTCTCTCTGAGATCCTCTGCGCCTCCAGAAGCCTGTCCTCACTCTTAAAAAACTTAACCCGCTCTTCCAGTTCCTGCTCGATCACCTTACAGGCAGTATGGATCTTCTCCTGCGGCACGACATAGTGAGAAGCCGGGAAAATCATCACATGCTCCAAAACCGCATGCACCTGCCCTGTCAACGGATCTGCCTCCGTGATCCGATCGATCTCATCCCCGAAAAACTCTATACGGATCAGATAATCGCCGCCCTGCGCCGGACAGATCTCCAACACATCCCCGCGCACACGAAAACAGCACCGGTCCAGATCCATATCGTTTCTGTCGTACTGCATCTCGATGAGCCCCCGGATCACCTCATCACGATCTTTTGACATGCCGGGCCGAAGGGACATACTCATGCCCGCATACTCCTCCGGACTGCCCAATCCGTAAATGCATGAAACACTGGCAATCACCACCACATCACGCCGCTCTGTCAGAGAGGCCGTGGCAGAGAGCCGCAGCTTATCGATCTCATCATTGATGGAGGAATCCTTCGCGATATAAGTGTCTGTAGAAGGCACATAGGCCTCCGGCTGATAATAATCGTAATAGGACACAAAATACTCTACCGCATTCTCCGGAAAAAACTCTTTGAACTCGCCGTAGAGCTGTCCCGCCAGCG
>JAAUZN010000017.1 GCA_014804565.1 Lachnospiraceae bacterium | reverse complement strand
GATCACCCGCTATAAGAATGTGTCCGGCAGCAGTTCGGAGAGTGCTGTGGAGCGCGCTTATATTGAGACTCTTCTGGAGCTGCCCTGGGATAAGCGCTCGAAGGACAGTCAGGATCTGGGCGGGGCGGAAAAGATTTTGAACGAGCAGCATTACGGACTGGAGAAAGTCAAGGAGCGGATGCTGGAGTTTTTGGCAGTACGCATGCTGACAGGCAGCGCGACCAGTCAGATCATCTGTCTGGTGGGGCCTCCCGGCACGGGAAAGACCTCAGTCGCCAAGAGTGTGGCGGAGGCGCTGAAAAAACAGTATGTGAGGATATGTCTGGGCGGCGTGCGGGATGAGGCGGAGATCAGAGGCCACCGCAAGACCTATGTGGGAGCTATGCCGGGACGGGTTGTGATGGCGTTAAAGCAGGTCGGAGTTAAGAATCCCCTCATGCTGTTAGATGAGATCGATAAGCTGGGAAGCGATTACAAAGGAGATCCTGCGTCTGCCCTATTGGAAGTGCTGGACGGAGAGCAGAATCACGCTTTCCGGGATCACTATGTGGAGATTCCCATTGATCTGTCGGANGTGCTCTTTATTGCNACCGCCAACAGCAGGGACGGNATTCCCCGCCCGCTTCTGGANCGGATGGAGATCATTGAGATCAACAGCTACACNGCCAATGANAAATTTCATATNGCCAGAGANCATCTNGTGNCGAAGGCGCTTAAGAAAAACGGTATCCGNAAAGAAGANATCANCTTCTCTGANGAAGCNATCCGTGATATCGTGCGTTTCTATACCAGAGAGGCNGGAGTGAGNGGNTTAGAGCGTCAGATCNGNGCNGTCTGCCGCAANGAGGCAAAGGAGATCCTTNCNCGNCGGAAAGANAAAGTCGNCCNNGGAGATCATTGTNACGCCGGAGAATCTGGANCACTATCTGGGGAANCCGAAATACAGGCAGGATAAGGTCAATGAGAAGCCGGNNGTGGGAATTGTCAGAGGATTGGCGTGGACCAGNGTGGGNGGAGANACTTTGGAGATNGAGGTCAATGTGATGCCNGGAGAGGGGAAAATTGACTTAACNGGTCAAATGGGAGATGTGATGAAGGAATCGGCGAGGACAGCGTTGAGCTATGTGCGGTCTGTCANCGGTCATTATAAGGTCGCGGATACCTTCTATAAGAAGAAAGATTTTCATATTCATATTCCAGAGGGGGCNGTNCCGAAGGATGGNCCNTCCGCCGGTATNACNATGGCAACGGCAATCCTGTCTGNGGTGNCACAGATACCGGTGCGNGCGGACCTGGCGATGACCGGTGAAGTCACTTTAAGAGGNCGGGTGCTTCCCATNGGCGGTNTGAANGAGAANATCCTNGCGGCGAAGATGGCGGAAGTAAAAACNGTNCTTGTACCGAAGGAAAATGAGAAGGACATAGCGGAAATTTCGGAAGAGATCAAGGAAGGGCTGGAGATTCTTTTCGTGGAGACGATGGAGGAAGTGGCGCGGCACGCCCTGCTGTCCTGATAGGGAGTGTGTGTGAGGACGCCAGCCTCAGTTTGGAGTGAAAAAATGGTTATAAAAAGCGTAAATTTGGAGACGGTGTGCGGCATCACCAGTAAGCTGCCGGAAAACAGCCTGCCCGAGATTGCCTTTGCGGGTAAGAGTAACGTGGGGAAATCTTCCCTGATCAACGGTCTGATGAACCGTAAATCATTAGCCCGTACCAGTTCCTCCCCCGGTAAGACCCAGACCATCAATTACTATAATATCAACAATGAGATGTATTTTGTGGATCTGCCGGGCTACGGCTATGCCACTGCCAATGAAAAGGTGAAGGCGCAGTGGGGCAAACTGATCGAGGATTATCTGCACCAGTCGAAGAAGATTCTGGCGGTGTTTCTGCTGATCGATATCAGGCATGCGCCATCAGAGAATGACAGGATCATGTACAACTGGATCCTGGATCGGGGCTATCGCCCGATCATCATAGCCACGAAGCTGGATAAGATCAAGCGCAGTCAGATCGATAAGCAGAAAAAACTGATTTGTGACACGCTTGACGTAGTAGATGACACGATTGTCATACCCTATTCATCCTTGAATAAGCAAGGCAGGGAAGAGATTTATGAGCTGTTGGACAATATGCTTGCTTTATAGGAGATAAAGGAGAACGGACCCGATGAGAAAGGCTGTCAAACTCTATTTAAAGGTGACGTTGAATCTGTTGACGGCACTGGCGGTAGTGCTCTTGTGCATCTTTTTACTGCCCAAGTGTATCTGGTTCTTCATGCCCTTTATCGTGGGTTGGATCATCTCCCTGATTGCTTCTCCGGTGGTGCATTTTCTGGAGGAAAAGCTTAAAGTCAGGCGTAAGGCATCCTCTGCGGTGGTGATCATAGCCGTGCTGGCGGTGGTGATCCTTCTGGTCTATCTTTTGATGACTAAACTGGTCAAAGAAGGGATCAATTTTATCAATGAGCTGCCCAATATCTGGAACAGCATTTTAGGACAGCTCAATATAGTAGGTGCAAACCTGCAGGGTGTTTATGACAGGATGCCGGCAGATATGCAGGCGACTCTGGATAATATAATCTTAGAAATGGGAGACTATGTGAGTGGAGTCATGGGATCGGGCGAGCCGCCTTCCTTTGAGACGGTAGGAAATGTGGCGAAACAGATTCCTGACATTTTCCTGAGCGTAGTGATGTGTCTGCTTTCCGCCTACTTCTTTGTGGCGGATAAAAGCTATATGGCAGATGTGATGAGGAAATATGTGCCGGATGCGGTACGCTATCGCCTTGATCTGATCCGCAGAAGCTTTCGAAGGGCCATCGGCGGGTATTTTAAGGCACAATTTAAGATTGAGTGCTGGATCTATATTCTTCTGGTAATCGGTCTTATGATCCTGGAGGTAGATTTCGCGTTTCTGGTGGCGCTGGGCATCGCGTTTCTGGATTTTTTGCCGGTGTTTGGCACAGGAACGGTCATGCTGCCCTGGGCGTTGATAGAGTGTTTGTCAAAAAATTATAAGATGATGTTCGGACTGTTGGCGATCTGGCTCATCGGTCAGCTGGTGCGGCAGGTGATCCAGCCTAAGATCGTGGGCGACTCCATCGGAATGGATGCCATACCGACCTTGTTTTTGCTTTATATAGGGTATCGCGCTGCGGGTGTGCTGGGGATGATCCTGGCAGTGCCCATCGGGATCATTCTGCTCAATCTCTACGAGGAGGGCGTCTTTGACACTACCAGACAGAGCCTGCGGATTCTGGTGGCGGGCTTTAACCGCTTCCGCCGGATACGCCCCGAGGATATGGCGGTGGTAGAGGAGTATGAGAGAGAAGTAAAGGAGATCTACAGACAGCAGGGAGAGTGACTGTGCAAAAAAGAAATATTGCGAAACTTCTTTTTGCTATCTACATTTTGGTTGTTTTAAAGGTCATTGTTTTTAAATATCCCTATGAGGAGTTGCATAAGCTTGCCGTCTCATGGCGGAGGGGTGTTATCCTGCGGGGATTGGGTACGGCGAATTTTACGCCTTTTAAGACCATAAAAATGTATATAGATTATGCGTACAAATTGAATAGTGTGGAGAATCTGGCGGGCAATGTGCTGGTCTTTGTTCCATTTGGGTTTCTTTTTCCTCTGGTGGCAAAGGATGGCAGTCGGTTTTGGGTGATGCTCTTAAATGCCTTTGTGTTTGTGTTGGGGATCGAAGTGTTTCAGCTTTTCAGCGGGTTTGGCGCGTTCGATGTGGATGATCTGCTCCTGAACTGTCTGGGAGCTGCGATAGGATTCGGGATCTACAGGCTCGTCTTCCGGAGGAAAAAAATTTAGACTTGCATATTTGAGGCAGTAGTTATATCATAAAAGCAGATGTAAAAGGTGCAAGGCAGTTAAGAAAAGAGGATTAAAATGACAATCGGAGCGATCAGTTTTCAACCCTATGTGTATAATGTGAATGCCATCAGCCCGGCGAGTATGAATCGGCTGTCCAGGATTTCGGATGATGTGCTGGATAAAAAGATTGATTACAGCGGTCTCACGGAGGCGGAGAATGAGAATCCCCTGAAAAAGGGGCAGACGCTTAACTTTCAGGATATGCTTGCCATGCAGATGCAGCAGGGCAGAAATAGCGCGTCACGGATCATGAAACCTGCACAGGAAGAGATAACAGCTTACGAAGGAAACGGCAGCGCCGGAAATGATATCAGCAATTACCGTATGCAGCAGGCGATCAACGCCTATGAGATGTTTATGACGGCGTAGGATGCGCGGATGGAAATAGGAAAGATAAAAAGAAGCCCTCATCTGACTGGCAGATGGGGGCTGTAAATTTATGTCAGGGTCATTTTCTTGACGGTGCCGATCGCTTTCTGTACCGGCGGGAGCGCCAGGATCACCAGCGTGATCGCCGCCTCAGCGAAGATATAGATGCCGTTGTAGACCAGAGAGTATGGCAGGACGGGCCAGCCTTCCCAGGCGTATTCGGCGAAGAAGATCCAGCCGGAAAGTACCGCAAATACATAACGGCCAAGAATTCCTACAAGATATCCTTTGAGAAGTCCGTGCTTTGCGTTTGCGAACAGCCCCGACATGCCGAGGGCGCCAAAGGCAAGAAAATAATCCATCACAAGCTGCATGGGGAAGAGGACGTAGGGATCCACCAGAAGCTGTAAGACGCCATAGGCGACACCGGTCATCAGGCCGGCACCAAGTCCGAAAAAGTATCCCGGCAGACAGATGACGAGCATGGACAGCAGCGTGGTGGAGCCGCCCCAGGGGAAATCGATGATCTTGATCTCCGAGAGAATGGTGCCAAGTGCGATGGACATGGCACAGAAGACGAGCTGCTTGGCGGTGAGTTTCCCGCTTCTTTGGGTGGACTTGCTGTTTTCAGGATCTTGTTTTCCGGCGTACTTTTTGGCGAATATGACAGCAGCGATTAAGAGTGCTATCAAAATCACAGCCAAAAGCACGTTGCCCAGAGTGGTGGGGACATAGGTGGTTTCGCCCCAGTCGTTGACTACTACATTGTAAAACATAAAAAAATCCTCCTTTGTCTTAGAATAAACAAGGAGGGGAGATGGGAAAACGCAACGTGCCTTTTCGACAGTTTTGTTTTCAATGCTTCCCTACGACGGTATTAACCGCATCAGGTGATGAGGGTTAGAGTCCAGATATCTATGCACCCGGCTCAATCTCAGCGAAAGCTCCCCTAGCAAGTTATTCAGTTATGCGGCCTTTGCCGCGGCAGGTTTTCCTGCTTTTTTAACTATAGAGTTTTGAGAAAGAATTGTCAAGGGCAATTGTGTGAGGATGGAGGTATCATTATGTACGACTATATTTTGTTTGATCTGGACGGCACGCTGACAGATCCCAAGCAGGGAATTACGGGCTGTGTGCAGTATGCCTTACATAAAATGGGAATCGAGGAGCCGGATGCCGATAAGCTCACGCCCTTTATCGGGCCGCCGCTTTTAGACAGCTTCCATGAGTTTTACGGGTTTAATGAGGAACAGGGGTGGCAGGCGACGGAATACTACAGGGAACGTTTCAGGGTGACGGGATGGTGCGAGAATGAGGTCTATCCGGGGATGGAGAGACTTTTGGCGGACTTAAAGGCTTCGGGGAAAAAACTGGCGGTGGCTTCCAGCAAGCCGCAGGAGTTTGTGGAACAGATTCTGGTGCATTTCGGGCTGCGTCCATGCTTTGATGTAGTGGTTGGCAGCGGGATGGACGGCACACGTACGAAGAAGGAGGATGTCGTGGAGGAGGCGCTGCGACAGCTGATGCCGGAGAATTACGACGCGGTAGCCATGGTAGGGGACCGCAAATTCGATATAGCGGGAGCGAAGGCTTACCATATCGCAGGCATTGGCGTGGCCTACGGCTATGCCGCGCCGGGAGAGCTTGAAGAAGCCGGTGCGGATGCGATCGCAGAGACGGTGGAAGAACTGGGAAAGATATTGTTGCAGCAGCGATAAAAAAAGGAGTCCGGAATGGAAGATAAGAAGATGCGGGAGAATACGGATATGACGTCTTTACAGAAGGCGTGGGCGGTGCTGTTTCCCTGTCTGCTGTATTATCTCGCCTACAATGCGGCCTATCTAATCTGCATTTTTGTGCGGAGTGCGATGCAGGAGAGGATGGGAGACAGCTATGGACAGTGGATGACTGCGCATGCAGCTATATTGACCGGAATGGTCAGCGGGGCGTGTATGCTTCTGGGTATTTTGCCGCTTACTTCCATGCTTCGAAGTGAGTTGGCGGAGAGAAATGCTTTGACTGGCAGGCAGCAGGCTGCGGAAAGATTTGAATTGACTAAGAAGGTCAAAAGTGTTTTCGTCACAGTTCTGTTGGCGCTTTCTGCCTCTCTGGGACTCAATATCTTATTGACGCTGACGGGATTTGCGGATTCTTCCCAGGCCTATCGGGAAGTGGCAGATCGCCAGTATGGTGTAGCTTTCGGCATCGGGATCGTTCTCTATGGACTGGTATCGCCGCTGGCGGAGGAAGTGGTCTTTCGCGGCGTCATCTATAACCGCCTGCGGCGGTTTTACGGGCCGGTCATTGGAGTGGTGGCTTCGGGCGTCCTTTTTGGCGCTTTTCACGGAAATCTGGTGCAGGGCGTTTATGGCACCTGCATGGGTATTCTCATAGCTTATGTGTATGAACGCCAGGGCAGCTTTTTCTTTCCCGTTCTTTTCCATGCGGCGGCGAATCTGGTCGTGTACAGTACCGCTCACTTCCAGGCAGTACAGGCTGCTCTGTTTACCCCCTGGGGATGTGGGATATTGCTGGTTGTTGCGGGCGGCGGAATTTTTCTGATGGAGAGGGAGAGGCGAGAAGCTATCGGAAGATAAGAAGTCCCTCCACTTGCTTATTATCGGTTCATTTCCTCGATCACTTCCTCGGGTTTGACCGTCATTTCGACCCACGCCGGGACAAAGCCGCTTTTGATCGCCGTTTTTGCCGAACGAATATTTGACCATGCACAGCAATAAAAGGGAACCTTATTTCTTTCCAGGGTTTCTATGGCTAAATTAGTGGTCAGCACCGAGGCGATCCCTTGTCTGCGATATTCAGGCAGCACATCCACACCGATTTGCCACATACTGTCACAATCTGCGGAGCATCCGGCCAATCCGATCAGTCTGTTCCCGTCATAAACCCCTACGCCCAAGACATCCAGTTCGGCTCTGTCCTTACACAGTGCGTTGCTCCATTCGGGCAGATAGAGGTCGGTAAAATCTTTATGTTCTAAAACTTTCAGATCATACTTGCAGGATGATCGACTAAGCTTTTCCATATCCGGGAGAAAATATTCCGCCATAAAGCAGACCTTCTGTCCGAGTTCGCTCATCCGGCTGTCCAGCCAATGCAGATTGGGAGTCTCAAAGCAGTGGTAAAATTCAAATTTTTCTATATATTCTGTAACGATGGATCGGTATTCCTCTTTCACGGAAGCGACTATGTTATTCCCGTAAGACACCAGATTGCAGGCTATGGGCTCCTTATAATATTTCCTTGCCATAGGGCCGATCACTGATTTCACCACGATATTGGTTGATGTAAGAAAATCTGTCGGACTGCAGTTTATGTCTAATGCAGACTGCTTCATGGCAATCTGTAAAATATCCTGATTTGTATACATATTAGTTTACCTCTGAATATGAATGTCGTAGAAGCTGCAAAGCACGGTGGCTAACCGTTCCGGCGCTTCTGTATTTACCTCGTGCCCTGTATCTTTAAGTTCATGGAACTCAGCATTAACCAAAATATTTGCCAGTTTTACAGAAGACTTTTTATTGGCGGTATCTTTTTCTCCGCAGATCACCAATGCAGGACAGGAGATCTGTGGAAGAGAATCGCTAAAATCCAAGGGCATCATCGTCTTACATAGCTGAAGAAAGTCTCTTTTGCTAAATCCCATTTCTTGAAACATGGATTTTGGCATAAATCGGAAAAGCATATTCTGAAATCGCAGGAGATGCCTGGGCATTTTGTAGGGTGTGGCAATGAGCACTAAGGAATGGACTTTTTCCAGGTGATCAATCGCATAGTTGAGCACTAACACACCGCCGAGAGACAAACCGCATAAATCGACAGGCTCGTCATATTTATTGCAGGCATCTGAAAATGCGGCATAAAGGTTTTGATAAGTGGCTTGCTTTCCTCGAATGAGCGCAGGCAGATCCAGGCATACACTCTGTTCCCTGTTTTGTGTGTGAGCGATGGTTTTTGTCCAACTGTCCGGTGTCTGTCCTAACCCATGTACATAGATTTGCTTCATGCTGGTACTCCGTAAATTTGATTCTGGATACTGCGCCCGTTCGACTGTAATTCCCGTCTATGATCCATTGATCTTCCATGAGAATCTCTTTTAACCGCCGGTCAAACTCCTGTGTGGAAATCGTTGACTGATTTGGTTTATGCCATATCATATCCAGATAATACAGTGGAAGACCGGTCACATCTCTGAGTTTTCTCTGAGCAATGTATGACACTTTGAACATTCATACGCATAATTTTCATATGAAGTTTTGCGGAGAATTTCTCCACATTTGGGACATCGGACAAACCATTCGATATCCCAGCCATCAAGTCTTTTCCATTCAAACTCTTCTTTAAAATCATTGTAGCATTCTTCACAAATGCAACAGGTTAAATCCTCAGGAACAAACCACCATTGATGCATATTATCTTGTACTGGTTCAAAACAAAATTCGCACCGTTTTAGATGAGGTGCGTGCTTACATATTTCTTCTCCGTCAGTCGGATTTATATATGCTTTTTTCAAATATGTAACGTCGTTCAATAATCGCCAGTCGTCTTTTTCAATCATAATATCGTCCTTGACAAAATCCAAGTTTTCATGTTGTTTTACCCACCCTAAAGAATCAAATTTCATTAAGTAACTCTTTAAAAATCCTCATTTGACGTACCGTAAGCGTAACACCATTACCGTACTTTGTATGTTCTGGATTCCATGTTCGTATGTCATAAACCGGTTCTCTATTATCCCAAGATATAAAATTGAGCTCTTTTATCCACCCATTATTTAATTGAGATAAATTCCCTATGTGCTTGTAAATAATATATTTCTTCATCTGCCTACTCTGTCTCCACTTATTTCATATTCATTATATCGCTTTTATAAATTTTACTTACATAATGGTAGCCTGTGTTTTGGTTGAAATCGTTGAAAGATTTTTTACCAATATTTAAAGTCATATCCATCTTCCGGCTCTCCGATTTCATAGCCAAGTGCTTCTGTTAATTTGCTTTTGAGGCTGCTGTACCATTCATTCCAAATATCTTCCGGCATCACACCTGCTATTTGGATTCCGTTGGGTTCTACAGATGCCCATAAATCAATGCCTTTTCCAATCCATTTTATTTCCTTATTATTTCCTGCCCAATATGGCATAGATTTATAAACATCACTTATTTTATCCCATACTTCATCAGGGGCGGAATAATGGATATTCAAGTTTATATCGTGTTCCATCTCAGTTGTCCTTTCCATGACTTCAATTCATTGACAAATTAGGATTTACCAAATTATTCTTCCATAAAATGATTAAACGCTGCTTCTTCTATCTCGCCACATTCATTAAGTAAATTCCCATCTTCATCGTATAGCTTGTATGCAACTTGTTTTCCGCCTAATGCTATTTCACCATCTAAAGCAAGCAATAATGTGTAATAAGTATCTGTCATCACTAAATTAACAAGATCATATAGATTATCTTTACTTGTTCCAGATGAAATTAAATTTTTCAGTTTTTCTGTGACCAGTGATTTAGAATTAACATTGAAGTACTCATCTAATATTGCCTCTTTTTCAGTGTAACACAGTTTTACAAACTCTTTTCCAGTCATACTATTCCTCTCCAAATTCCAAGATTTGTTTATTGATCACCATTACTATTACCATCAAAGTTTTGCATTTATCTTCTGTAATAATGCCTCCTGCAACACTTGTGAAAAATTGATGCCAAGAGATAGGGCTTCTTCGTTAAGCCACTCAGGGATAGTAAGTGTTTTTTTAACAGCCCTAGAGTTCGTACGTTTTTGGTAGGCAAGCATATCAAATTCGACTACAACACAATACTCATCTCTAGAAGTATTTATTTCATGAGGCTTTGAGGGAGTAGGAATTTCTACCCCTTCTTTCTTGCGGCTGGAAATGGCAAGGCCGAGGGCGTCAACTGCCATTTCGTAAGCATTCTGCATGTCGTCTCCCTGAGTCATACATTCTGGGAGATCGGGAAAAGTGATCCAGAAACCGCCTTCTTCAGCCGTATGGAAGATAGCGGGATAAAATAATTTACGCATTAAGATACCTCCCTGAATTGGTGATAGAATTATTTTAAACCAGCCTGTTTTAAAATTGCCTGTTCCATGCCTTTTTTTAAATCTCTGGCATGACAGGGAACAATTACGGCCTTTTGTGTGCAGGGATTTCTCATTTTAACATGTGAACCGTTTTGGCTAATCATTATAAATCCATTTTTCTTTAAGTACTTAAGCATTTCAGAAGATGTCATTGGCATTTTGGATAGACCCTTTTCTTAAGTGAAAAAATTATAACACGTGTTGATACGTGCGTCAATTGTTTGGTTTTTAATTGCATAAATTAGGGAAAATAAAAACCTACTGCATATTCAGTGTGGGAGATTTTCCGATAAACGGAAAGAAGCTTAAATAGGAGAAAGAAAATTTCGCTTGGGAAATAGCTCCTGATAGATAAAAAATATCTAGAATATAAACTTGAATTTAGTTAATATACGACATATCACTTATTCTCTTAATAAATCGTTTCCCATCATTGTTTACAACCATATGAGAAACCCCACCAGCAAGTCCGAATATTTCACTTGTATTTATCGCTTCAATATCTAACCCAAGAAACATTGTATTGAACACGCTTAACAAATCTCCATGAGAAACAATTATTATATTTTCGTCCTTGCTTGCCATGATTTCATTATAAAACGGTTTCAATCTGTTCCACTCGTCTCTGCGGCTTTCTGCATCAGAAAACAATCTGTCATCAATCGTTTTTTCCTGCGTTTCTAGATTATCACGAAGCCATTGAACCGATTTTCCACAGCATTTACCAAGATTTCGTTCTCTCAATTCAGTTCTCAAAATAGGCGTTAGACCTAAGTATTTACCAACATTTTCAGCGGTCTGCTTTGCACGTAATAGATCAGAGGAATACATTACAAATTCCTTTTCAGATAACTCTGCTTTTAGCTTTTCGCCAATTCTATTTGCATGTTGTACTCCCAATTCGGATAATTCCCAATCGGTCCAAGAGCCAACCATACCATTTGTATGGTGAACTGATTGTGTATGCTGGATAGTAATAATTGTTTTCATAAAATTCTCTCCACAAATTCAAATCTGTTTGTAAATAAAATTTTTTTCAAATGATATCGCAGTCACATCGGCGTTCCCACTTCAATCAGATTCCCGTCAGGATCGTAAAAACGAACGACTTTTTGTCCCCAACTGTGCGTCATAAGCCGATTGACATATTCCGTTGAAGGATACAGTTTTTCAAGCTTTTGCACGAAGGCTTCGATATCATTCTCCTCAAAATATAGCTCGCAGGCGTGATTCTTGGCGATTATATCCTTTCCAAGAAATTTCTTCCAGATCTTTTCATCCTGAAGGACAAGCCCTTCTGTGAGGATCATATTACCGTCATTGTCCAGTATCACATCAAGCCCGAACAAGTCGTGGTAGAACTGCTTTGCCTTTTCTATATTTTTCACAACAATTAATACATTTTTCAGTCTCATATGATTTTATATTTGAAACTCCTCAAATAGTTTTTTCTGGTATTCTGCGTCTTGTGCAGAGCGGATGATATCTTCCATACGGTTCTGCTCTGCAAGCAGTTGATTCAGAAGGTTGACTTCCTGTTTGCCTTCCTCTCTACCTTCCTCTTTACCTTCCCGCCTGCCTTCTTCTTTCATGTCGAAATCATGCAGAAGTTCCTTCATATATTCTCGTCTCCATTTCTCATTCTGTTTTGCGCGTTTCACTTCGCGGTCAAGCTGTTGTGTGAACGTACTCTCCGGTTGGGTGGTCTCTATGTACTGTAAGAGTTTCCGCAGTTCTTCCGGCGCTTCTTCCAGATTGCCTTTGGTATTAAAGAAAATTCTTGTCGACCCATCTTCCAGTGCAAATGTCGTATCCTCTTGGCATAAAGCCCGGAATGTATACTGATAGTTTCCTTTTCCGAATGGATCAAAGGTACAGATGAAAATGACATAGCTTGTGCTCAGTGCCGTATAGGGAAGTCCCTTTTCTATCAGGTTCAAATCTATCATGCCCTGATAGTAACGGCTTCGCTTAGGCAGTTGGCGGATATTCTCCTCATCGCCTTTCTGTTGCATTTCCGCATTGTAGATGGAGCTTTTGTCATCCTCAACATATACATCCAGTCGCACGCTTTTTCCCTGATAGGTGATGTTAATTGCTTTCTGCGTTTCCGGATACTCAATGTCCTCGATTTGGATTCCTAAAAGGATTTCCAGTATTTTCTTGCAGATTGCCTTATTGCGCATGACCTTACCAAAGATAAAGTCATCCCGTAGTTCCAGTTCTTCAAACTTTTTCTGATACATTGCAGAATCTCCTTTCCTTTGCGTTCCGCAGGAGATTCCAAACACTTTTTATTCAGGAAATCCCTGCTTTAGTTTGTTGTGAATAAAAGCATAGATTTCTTTGATAAAAAGAGTTGATGCTAGAATAACTCAATAGAAAAATAGAATTCATGCTTTGAGATAACTATAGCAATAGTACGGAATTCTGTCAAGTAAGTGTTGCAATAAAATATGTGGACTTTAATTGATTCATCAAAAGATATGCGGTATACTAAAAGAACGAATAACCAAAGAAGGTAGCCGTGGCAGAACCAATACGACAGAATGGAAGGATGACGATATGATTCAATTATTGTTCTTTTTATTTATTTGTATAGTGATTTATAGGAATGTACAGAGGGCGAAGGAAAGCAATGACACGAAAAGTAATAATGCCGGATCCAATACGATGACGAATCAGCCCGGCGCTAACGCTAGACCGGCAGCGCCTGTAAACAGGAATACACAGATGGCAAAGGCGTCAAAACAAACTGCAACTGTAGTAAAACCGGCAGTCAAAGAAACGAAGGAAGACGGCAAATCTACGACGGAATATCTGAAGGAGAAGGCGGAAGAGGATGCCAGACAGCACGCGAAAGAAAAGTTTGAGGAGCAGAAACGGCTTTATGAGACGCGGGGTGGGCTTGCCGTGGCGGAGAGATACCTTGACGGTGATCTGATTCCCCAGGGCAAGCGGTGCGTCAAATGCGGTTACTGTGGCGCGGAAAATCTGGTTCCCATGCAGCCCAGAACGCGGTATAGCTGTTATTTTTGCAGGGAAGCGCTGTCATAATCTGAAGAGCATTTTAGTTTTTCATCAAACCGGCGCCGGCATTCCATGCTTTTCCAACCTGCTCGCCGGACACATAGTATCCATGCTGAAACTGATCGAAGATGAGTGCGTCCAGTTTTGCAGGATCGACTTTCCCATTATCGGAAAGAACGCTTTCCTCTGCCGCAGTATTTACAATTTTCCCTACGATGCAATAGAAACTCTCTGTTTCAACGACCTCGGCAAG
>JAAUZN010000016.1 GCA_014804565.1 Lachnospiraceae bacterium | reverse complement strand
GCGAAGCAGCAGGGCCTGAAGGGCGTTACCACGGAGACCGGCGCGGGTCAGTGGGGGACAGCGCTCTCCATGGCGTGTTCCTATTTCGATCTGGACTGCCATGTCTATATGGTGAAGGTATCCTATGAGCAGAAACCCTTCCGGCGTGAGGTGATGCGCACCTACGGGGCGCAGGTGACACCGTCTCCTTCCGATACCACAAATGTGGGGCGTAAGATTTTGGAGGAGTTCCCCGGCACCACGGGCAGCCTGGGCTGTGCGATCTCCGAGGCAGTGGAGGCAGCCACCAGCAAGGAGGGTTACCGCTATGTGCTGGGAAGCGTTCTGTCTCAGGTATTGCTGCATCAGTCCATTATCGGTGAGGAGACGAAAGTGGCGCTTCAAAAATATGACATTAAGCCGGATATGATCATCGGCTGTGCCGGCGGCGGTTCTAATCTGGGCGGCCTGATTTCTCCGTTTGTGGGAGAAAAGCTGCGCGGCGAGGCAGATTACCGGATCATCGCGGTGGAGCCTGCTTCCTGTCCGAGTCTGACGAGAGGTAAATATGTATATGATTTCTGCGACACCGGCAAGGTTTGTCCTCTGGCGAAGATGTACACGCTGGGCAGCGGGTTTATTCCGGCGCCGAACCATGCGGGCGGACTGCGGTATCACGGTATGAGTTCCGTTGTTTCCCAGCTGTATCATGACGGGCTGATCGAGGCCACCAGCGTGGAGCAGACTGCGGTATTTAAAGCGGCGGAGGAATTTGCAAGGGTAGAAGGCATCCTGCCGGCACCGGAGAGCGCTCATGCGATCCGGGTAGCCATCGACGAGGCGCTGAAATGCAAGGAGAGCGGCGAGGAGAAGACCATCGTCTTTGGCCTGACTGGAACAGGATATTTCGATATGGTAGCTTACGGCAAGTTCCATGACGGGGAGATGAGCGATTATATTCCCACGGATGCAGATTTAGAGAAAGGATTTGCAGGGCTCCCTAACGTTCCGGAGAAGTAACAGTTTTCACAGGAATGGATACCGAATTTATGAAAGAGAAGATCGCAGGGTCTTCTCTTTCTTTTCAGGAGAGGAAAAATGAAATTCTTGCATTTATCAGACCTACATTTTGGGAAGTCTTTATATGGCGTCTCTCTGATCGATAACAAGGATCAGGCATATTGGAAGGATCGCTTTCTGGAAAAAGTAGAAGAATTGCAGCCGGATGCGATCGTCATAGCCGGCGATATCTATGACAGGAGCGCACCCTCCGGGGAAGCGGTGGTACTGTTGGACAGCCTTTTGACACGACTGGAGCAGCTGCAGATTCCGGTCATGATGATTTCCGGTAATCACGACTCCGGGCAGCGGCTTGCTTTTGCCGGTGATATTCTGGCGAAACAGAATGTGTACATAGCAGGGAGCGTGGACAAGGAGCTTTGTCATGTGACATTGCAGGAGAAGGACGGCTCGGGAGAGGTGACCTTCTGGCTGATGCCCTATCTGTTTCCGGCGATCGTGGCGCAGAAATTGGAGGATGATTCCATAGGAGATTATGAGATGGCGGTGAGAAGGCTTCTGGAACAGCAGGAGATCGACTTTTCCAAAAGAAATGTACTGGTGGCGCATCAAAATATTACGGCGGACGGCAGAGAGGCGGAAAGAGGAGGCTCCGAGTCTATGGTCGGCGGCGTAGGGCAGATCGATTACCGGGTTTTCGACGGGTTCGACTATGTGGCGCTGGGGCATATTCATTCTTCCTATCATGTGGGGCGCAGGGAGGTGCGCTATGCAGGGTCTCCGCTGTGCTATCATTTTAATGAGACGAGACAGCCGCAAAAAGGGCCGCTGCTTGTGGAACTGGGCAAGAAGAATACGCAGGTTAGGGTAAAGCCGCAGATCATAGAACCTCTTCATCCCATGCGGGAGATCAAGGGCACCTTTGAGGGGATTCGGGAAACGGTGGAGGGCGGCCGTGAAAGGGGAGAATATCTGAGAATCGTGGTGACAGACCGGAGAATCACGCCCGAAATATCTGATTTTTTAAGAGAATTGTTTCGCAAACGGGACAGTGTGGTCATGGAATTGGTCTCTGAATACCGGGAATTTGGCAATTCGGATGGCGTTTCCGGCAGTTCGGGGAGAGTGGAGAAGAGCATAGAGGAGTTTTTTGCGGAATTATATCGGGAGAGAAAAGACGGCGTAGCGCCGACAGAGAAAGATGCCGAATTGTTTCGCTTTGTGGCGGAGTTGGTGCAGAAGGCGGATTCGGCAGATACGGGGGAGACAGCGCTGGAAAAGGACGCGGATGAGCTGCTTGCTTATATTTTGAGACAGGAGGGCGGAAAATGAGACCAATCAGACTTGAGATGACAGCCTTTGGTTCCTATGCCCGGCTGACGGTAGTGGATTTTCAAAAACTGGAGCACTGCCTGTATCTGATCACGGGAGACACAGGTGCGGGAAAAACCACGATATTCGACGGGATCATGTTTGCTCTGTACGGGGTGGCAAGCGGAAAAGGAGAGAAGAAATTCCGCACCTTCGAGATGATGCACTGCGATCATGTGGACAAGTCCGTAGATACGGTGATCAAGCTGGACTTTGAACATATGGGGCGGGACTATACAGTCGAGAGGAAATTCCACTTTAAGAAGAAGAGAAGCGGGGAAAAAGAATATGAGGGCACGACACCCCAGGCGACGCTCTGGGAACCGGATAGGGAGCCCTTAGAAAAAACAGATGCCGTGACGGCAAGGATCACGGAGCTTCTGGGGATGAATGCGGANCAGTTCCGCAAGATCGTTATGCTTGCNCAGGGGGAATTTAAAAAATTNCTGGATGCCGACAGNGAGGAGAAAAACCAGATATTAGGNGANNTNTTCGATAATTCNGCNTATGTGNGTTTTCAGGAGATNTTTGACAGAGCGCGGAAAAAGCTNTNNCAGCGNCGNCNNGANGAAGGGGAGGNGAANATCAGAGAGCGCCATGGAGGNTTTTCTCCTGCCNGAGGATATCACTGAGGANGAATATGAGATNTATACGGCNGGGCATTCNGGNNTGGNGGAGGCTCTTGCCGGCCTGGCGGAGAANGATAAGAAGGAACTGGAAAGGCTGGAGGAGGAGNGTAAAAAGTGCTGGGAGGANGGAAACAAACTTCGGGAAANNCTGGGAAAAGCAGAGGAACAGAATAAAAAGCTGGAAGAACTTGCCGAAAAAAGGGAGAAGTTTGAGGANCTGCAGGAGAAAAAGCCGGATATNATANAGGTTGACTGAGCAGGTCGATAAAACAGAGAGAGCATTTTACAAAGTCATGCCGAAGCATGATCAGTTCGAAAAGGCAGAGAAAGCATATCAGGATACAAGGGAAAAAATAGAAAACCTGTCTGCTCAGCTGCAGAGGCTGGAGAAAGAGAGACAGGAGAAAAAGAAGCTGTTTGATGCCTGCGAACAGGAGAACACTCCGGCGATCGAGCAGCTGGGAGCAGCGATTGCGGAGATAGAGGCGGACCTGCCCAAATATGACGATCTGCTGGAAAAATCCGAGGCNTGGGAGGCGGAACGCAAGGCGGAAGAGATGGCTCGTAAGAAAAGAGAGGAAGCCGGGAAGGAGAAGGAAGAGACAGAGAAAACGCTGTATGCGTTAAAGGAGCAGATCGGGAAGCTGAATGGTATTGAGACAACGGTGGAACGGCTGCGGANGGCGTTTGACGATGCGGAGAAGAATCTGAACAGGCTGACTGCGAAAGGCGGCATCCGGGAGCAGGCGGAGGAGATCCGCGGGCAGGAAACGGAACTGCGAAAGGAGCAGATCTTACTGGAGAAGCTTCTGGCGGAAACCGGGGAACGGAATGCTGTNTATCAGGCGACTTATCACGCCTTTCTGGAAGGACAGGCAGGCCTGCTTGCAAGAGAACTGGAACGGGACCTGCAGGAAAAGCAGGAGGCTGTCTGTCCTGTCTGCCGGACCGCGTTTCATCATACGGACAGCCATTGCTTTGCAGAGCTTGTGGAAGGAACGCCGGAGCAGAAAGACGTGGATGCGGTCAGGGCAGCTTGGGAGGCCAAAGAGAAGGAAAGAGAGGAGTGCTCCCGGAAAATGTCTGGACAGAAAAGTGCGATCCAGGGTTTACAGGAAAGCGTCATAAGACAGCTGAGAGAACTGGAGCCGGATTGCCCGGAGTGGGATGTAGTGGGCAGCACCTCCTATCTGGAAGAGCGCATAAAAGTCTGTGAAGACCGAAAGAAGCAAGTACGGGAGGCGTATGAGAAGGCGGAGGCACAGCGTAAAGAGCTGAAAGATTTAAAGGAGAAACAGGAGGAGACGGAGAAGGCGCAGAAAGTCTGTGAAAACAAGATGCAGGAGTGTGCAGCCGAGGAACAGATTCACGGTGAGAAAAGGATCGGTCTGGAAGCTGCTCTTGCCGAACGGAAGAAACACCTGAAATATCCGGACCGGGAGAGTGCGCAGGCCCAAAAGGAGAAGCTGCTTGTGGAGAAGAACGGGCGAACCGAAAAAATCCGCCAGGCGCAGGAAAGCTATGACAGGATAAAAGCACAATGTGATGCCACTTTTGGTGAATGCAAGAACTGTAAGGACAGCCTGTCAGATTTGGAGACAAAGAAAAACGAGGCGGAAGAAAATCTGCGGACAGAAATACAGATGCAGGGATTCCGGGGAATGGAAGAAATACATACGCTGCTGCGGCAGGCCGGTGAAACAGATACGGAGGTGGAGGGCTGGTTTAGGTCAAAAAAGGCGGATATCCAAAAATTTGAAAACGAAATGGAGAATGTGGGCAGCCGCATCAAGGAATTGGAGAGAGAGACGAAGGATCTGGAAAAGATCGATCTGGAGCAGTTAAACGGGAGTATCGCAGCGTGTGACAAGGCGTATGAGGAGATTCGGGACAGGCTGGATTCCGGTAAGGAGCAATATAAAAACCACCGCGGCACGGCCGATGCGGTACGAGATGCCAATCAGATCCTGCGGGATACGGAAAATACATGGAAGAGACTGAACAGCCTGGCGGATCTGGCGGTGGGCACCAACGCAGAGGGCGGAAAACTAAGCTTTGACCGTCATGTCATGGGGTATGTGTTCCGGGAAGTTCTTGCGATGGCGAACCGGAGACTGGATATTATGAGCGGCGGACGCTATGAGCTGATCCATGAGAGGAGCGCCGGCAGGAATAATGCGAAAGCGGGTCTTGAGATCACGGTGCTTGACATGACGACGGGGAAACGTCGTTCTGTCTCGTCGCTGTCCGGCGGGGAGTCCTTCTTCGTATCACTCGCATTGGCTCTGGGGCTGTCTGATGTAGTCCAAAACCACGCAGGGGGAAAGCGGCTGGATGCCCTGTTTATTGACGAGGGCTTCGGCACCTTGGATAACGATGTGCTGGAGCAGGCCCTTACGGTGCTGAATCAACTGACGGAAGGACAGCGTCTGGTAGGGATCATTTCCCACGTGGAGAAGCTGAAAGAGAGCATACCGCAGCAGATACAGGTCAGAAACAGTGAAAAGGGAAGCTTGCTTGAGATCGTCATCTAAAAGCAGGATAGGTTTGCGTGATCTGTGAAAAGATGGTAAGATAAACATATTAGGCGAAAACAGTTTTAAGAGAGGATCATTCATATGAAAACGTGCAAAAGAAAAATCTGGAAGATTGGCGGCAGAGCAGTAACTTTCCTATTGTTGTTGACTGTATCGGTCATACTTTTCGGAACAGACGTNCAGGCGGAAGGGCGCCCCGTGTCGATCAGCTCCTGTCAGATTTCCGGGGGAAATGTTTCCTGTACCCTGACATCGAGCAGTGTTCCCGCCAGCGATGACGGCAAATATTATATTTATGCGGATGAGGTCTATCAGGACGGCCCGGTGGGAACGGTGGTAGCCAGCGTCAATGCGGGCTCTTCTGTGACAGCGTCCTTTCCCTTAAACTATAACACGGCGGACTCCAATTTAAGCCGTAAGTTTCTGGTGGCGGTGAAACGGGGCGGGCAGATGATGCAGGTCAGCGATGAGCATTATATCACCAACCCGGGAGCGAATGCCGCTTACACCACGGNNCGNATGAACAGAGGNATTAANGGNATNCTGCCGGAGGTTTCCGCGATCGCAAGCGGNGANCTCAAGGATCTGGGCGTGCAGCAGNTAGTCTANAATATCTATCTGGATGAGATCTGNGCGGCGNCGGGAGANGCGGGAGCGATTCCTTNTACCTATAACGGGCAGACCTACTATTTTAACAATGGCAGGATCGACCATTATGACCAGATGGTCAAAGGCTTTAANNNNCAGGGGATGCAGGTGTCCATGGTGATNTTAAANAAGGCNGGCGGCGCGGGCTCACAGGATCTGATNCATCCGCTGGCACGCGATGGNGNNGANTGNCCCAGCTATGCCCTGAATGTGGCGGAGAACGGCGGCGTGCAGCATCTGAAAGCGGTGTGCGCNTTTTTGGGACAGCGCTATTCCGGNGCGACCGGCAACGGNCAGATNGACAANTGGATCNTGGGCAATGAGGTCAANGCCAGAACNTCCTGGTGGTANATGAATTCCAGTAATCTGGAGGTGAATGTGAGCGCTTATGTCAAGGCNTTCCGNATCNNCTACAATGAGCTGAAAGCCANGAATGCCAANGTAATGGTCTATAATTCCATCGATCAGGAGTGGGGNCGNAAGTCGAATCCCGGNAGCTTTTTGTCAAAGGATTATCTGGATCGGTTTAACTACTATATGAACNGNGANGGNAACATTGACTGGGGGCTTTCCTTCCATCCNTACAATTCACCNCTCTATGANCCCTATGCNTGGAACGGGCCGGCAGTCTGGGTGAAGCAGAGTGTTTCCANNCCNTATATCACCATGCAGAACATTGATATCCTCATCAANTATATGCANCAGNGCAGNTTCNTNAANCCGGCGGGGCAGGTGCGCAGCATTTCTCTGGCGGAGATCGGCTATACCTCNTATTTCGGAACGGAGAAGCAGGAGGCGTCGATCGNCTATGGTTANCTGAAGGCGGCATCNTTGCCGGATATNGANGCNTTTATGCTTTTCCGTCTNAAAGGATGATGCTCATGAGATGGAGAGCAAGCTGAATCTGGGTATCACCAATCTGGACGGCAGTCATAAACCCGCTTACGATATCTATAAAAATCTGGGAACGGCCAATGAGGGAGCGGCCAAGGCGCGCGCCTCTGAGATCATTGGCATGGATATCGACCAGATGATCATCCAGAACATCGTCTGGACCAGAGGCGGCGACGGCGTGGTGCAGTAGAATAGCCGCAAGAGAAAAATATATTTCTATTTAATATCGAACTCCGGCGGGACGTCCAGTTCATGAGGAACTGGCGCCCCGTTTTTTTTGCGTTGGCGTACGCACTCTGTCAGCAGATACTCTATCTGGCCATTCACAGATCGAAAGTCATCCTCGGCCCAGGCTGCGATGGCATCATAGAGCTTGGCGGACAGACGGAGCGGCACCTGCTTTTTGGTATTGTCTGCCATTTAGTAGAGGGTGCCGGAGTTGACAATGGGCTGGGCATCCCGATTGCCGCACAGTACCACCAGAAGGTTGGATACCATGGCTGCCTTGCGCTCCTCATCGAGTGTTACCACTTCTTTTTCGGAGAGACGGTCCAAGGCCATCTCCACCATGCCGACCGCGCCGTCCACGATCATCTTGCGTGCGTCAATGATAGCTGTCGCCTGCTGTCTTTGTAACATAACGGCTGCTATTTCAGGCGCATAAGCCAGATAGGTGATACGCGCCTCTATGATTTCCAGGCCGGCTTTTTCTACTTTATTCTGAATCTCTCCACGAATCCGTTCTGCTACAAGCTCGCTGGAGCCGCGCAGACTGCCCTCGTCAGCCTGACCGTCCCCGGTGGTGTCCACGTTCTCCGCCACATCATAAGGATAGAGGCGCACGATGTTTCTGAGGGCGCTGTCACACTGGAGGGACAGATATTCTTTATAGTTGTCCACGTTGAATACGGCCTTTGCGGTGTCCGTCACCCGCCACATCACGGCGATGCCGATCTCGATGGGATTTCCAAGACAGTCGTTGATTTTCTGACGGCTGTTATTTAATGTCATGACCTTCAGGGAGATTTTTTTGCCCGTACCTGTGTTTGTCTGCAGACTGGCGCTTCCTGCGCCTGCGCCATCCACGTCTCCGCTCTGTTTCAGCCTGGTTTCCGCCGCCGGGTTGAGGGCGCTGCAAAAGGGATTTACCCAGTAGAAACCTTCCTCCTTCAAGGTGCCGATGTATTTGCCGAACAGGGTCAGTACCAACGCCTCCTGAGGACGCAGCACCTTGAGGCCGCAGAACAGGATCCAGCCCAGCAGGATAATGAGCATACCAACGACAAAGAGCGCGATTCCGGCAGGGCTGCTCGACCCGAACTCGTCTAAAGTGATGCCGCCCACGATGAGCGCTGCGATGCCTGCCGCGTAGAATAAGAGCGTGAAAAGCAGCATCGCCATACCGTTTTTGCTTTTGTTCAATACTTTTTCTTCCATAATTGATTCCTTTCTGTCACAGTAGTGATTCTTCTGTGCTTTCTGTAGCACGTTTGCTTGATATGCGCATGATATCATTTTGATATCAATATGTCAATAGGCTTTTAAAAAGAGGAAAGGAAAAAATTTTCATAAGGATTGCCGCAAATTATGGAGATGCTATTCGGAAAGAGAAGGGAACACAGAAGCGATGCAGAAGGTTTTACTGGCGGTGCCGCACCAGGACGATGAGCTGTTTGTGGGCGGCGGTTTTTTTAAAACACTTGCACAGAGCGGGGACTATGAAGCTTATGTGGTGTTTACGACGAACGGTGATTTTTTTGCCCATGAAGCGGAGGTACGCCTGAGAGAATCCCTTCATGTGCTGACAAAGCTGTACGGAATAGAGGAATCTCACATTTTTTTTCTGGGCTATGGCGACGGCTGGAAAGAGGGGGTACACCTGTATCATCAGAATGGAGACAGACCTCTCGTATCAGAGGCCGGGAGAACGGAAACCTATGGGCTGGAAGGACATGGGGATTATCGATGGGAGAGGTCGGGCAGGCACAGCAGTTATTGCAGGGCGGATCTGAAGAGGGATCTGAAGGATGTGCTGGAAGAAGTGCAGGCTGATATTCTTCTGGCGGTGGACTTTGACAAGCATCCCGATCACAGGGCGGCGTCCCTTCTCGTGGAGGAGTGTCTGGGAGAATTGCTTCGGGAGAATCCCTCCTATCGGCCGCTGGTGCTGAAATGCTTTGCCTATGACGGTGTGTGGAAGGGCAGGGCGGACTTCTTTGATATACCGAGGAAGGAAACGGTGCTTGCGGAATTACCGCAGTCTCCTTACACCGAAGCGGACATGTTTCGGTTTGCCATGCCGGAGGACTGTGCGACGCCCCGCCTTGTTGATAATTTTCTTTACAGGGCTTTCCGGTGTTATAAGACACAGGAGATCTGGCAGAAGGCCGATGAGATCATCAATATTGACGAAGTGTATTTTAAAAGAAATACCGACAATCTTTTGTACGGGGCACAGATTAGCGCCTCTTCCGGGAATCCGGAATATCTCCGGGATTTCAAGCTGTTTGACTGCGGAGATGTGATGCAAAGAGAGCTTGTCCTGAAAGAATGCGGCTGGAGACCGGAGGAATCGGATCAAAAGAAGCGGGTATGGGTTCAATTTGATCATCCTGTGACTGTCGGCAGAATTGCCGTTTATGCCCGTGGGAACTGCGAGACAGACAGTTTGACAGTCGATTTTCGGTTTGACATAGGGAGAGAGATTCTCGGAGCGAAAATACATCCGAACGGAAAAAGGAATCTCTTGTCCTTTGAAGCCCGGGAAGGCGTGCGGGAGATGGAACTTCGGATCGAGAAATGGGAGGGAGTCTCCTGGGGCATCACGGAATTGGAGATCCTGCCGCCGGAGAGGGAGAACCTGCCGGAAAAGCTTCAAAAGCTGCTGTTTCAGGAGGACTGCATCTTTTTATCTGAGCGGGTTAAGATTCTGATGAGGATGGAGAAGGCACTTTTTGCCTTTAAGAGAAGACTGTCCCGCTGGCTGCCGAACAGCTATGCGCTGCGGCGGTATTATCCGGAGCTTGCGCAGAAATCGACGGTGCCCGTTGGTTACAGAGTCGGATATATGATGCGGCGCATCAGGCAAAAATGGAAATGGTCTGATGCGCCAAACTAAAAACACACTATAATTTCTTTCCTGTCAGAAGCTCGTAGCCCTGCAGATATTTATCAATCGTCTTCTGTACGATCTCGTCGGGCAGCGTCCAGTCGTGTCCCTCGTTGGCTTTCAGCCAGTCTCTGGCAAACTGCTTGTCGAAGGAGGGCTGGCTGTGTCCAGGCTCATACCCCTCGGCAGGCCAGAAACGGGAGCTGTCAGGGGTGAGCATCTCATCGCCAAGGACGATGTTACCGTCTTCATCCAGACCGAACTCAAATTTTGTGTCCGCAATGATGATGCCCCGGGTCAGCGCGTAAGCAGCACATTTCTTGTACAGCGCAATGGTGTAGTCCCGCAATTTGGAGGCGTAGTCCTCACCCTTGCCGGGGAAACTCTTCTCTAAGTAGGCAACGCTCTGCTCGTAAGAGATATTTTCATCATGATCGCCGATCTCCGCCTTCGTGGAGGGCGTGTAGATGGGCTCAGGCAGCTTGTCGGACTCCTGCAATCCCTCGGGGAGCCGGATGCCGCAGACGGTGCCGTCCTTCTGGTAGCTGGCCCAGCCGCTTCCTGTGATATAGCCGCGGACGATGCACTCGATGGGCAGCATATTGAGCTTCTTGCAGAGCATACTGTTGCCGTCGAACTTCTCCTGCCTGAAAAACTCAGGCATGTCCTTCACCTCCACAGAGAGCATGTGGTTGGGCAGGATATCGCTCGTCATGTCGAACCAGAATTTTGACATCTGTGTCAGTACCGTGCCTTTTTTGGTCACCTGATTTTTCAGGATCACATCGAAACAGCTGATGCGGTCTGTGGCGACCATGATCAGACTGTCGCCGTTGTCGTAGATTTCGCGTACTTTTCCTTCTTTTATGGGGTTCATCGTGGTCATAATTTCCTTTCCTTGGTTTTAGCGTTTATTTTCCTTTGAGATATATAGTATAACATATCCGGGTGGCTTGACAACAGCAAAAGTTTTCGTTGTATCTGTTGACCTGCGGAAAGATTTGACGTAAAGTGGTAATAATATTAAGAAAAAATGTAAAAAGGAGGCAGTTATGGATTTAAAAGGATCAAAGACAGAGAAAAACCTTCTGGCGGCGTTTGCGGGGGAATCCCAGGCATACACCAAGTATACTTATTACGCGTCCAAGGCTAAGAAGGACGGCTACGTGCAGATGGCCAATATTTTTGAGGAGACAGCAGCTAATGAAAAGGAGCATGCGAAGATCTGGTTTAAATATCTGCACGGCGGTCAGATCCCGGAGACCAGGGAGAATTTAAGAGACGCGGCGGAGGGCGAGAATTACGAGTGGACGGATATGTACGCAGGATTCGCCGAGGAGGCGCGCAAGGAGGGCTTTGAGGAGATCGCACTGCTTTTTGAGGGTGTAGCGAAGATCGAGAAGGAGCACGAGGAACGGTATCGGAAGCTGATTCAGAATATCGAGGAGGGCGTGGTATTCTCAAAGGATGGCGACTGTGTATGGCAGTGCTTAAACTGCGGCCACATCGTGATCGGCAAGAAGGCGCCGGAGCTGTGCCCTGTGTGTAAGCATCCCCAGTCCTATTTTCAGGTAAAACCGGAGAATTACTGATTGGATTGATTTTCCTAAAGACAACCCGGATCCGGCAAGCTTGGACGGGTTGTCTTTTTTGGGATACAACCTTGTCAAAAAAATAACAATGTGGTACGATACCACTGTATTGTATCTCGTATGAGAATAATAACAGGAGGATTGTACCATGAAAAATGAAAAGACCTATGAACTGGTGCTTACGGCACTGTTCACCGCCATAATCGTGATTATGGCATTCACTCCGCTGGGATACATCCCGCTTGTAGTCATCAACGCGACGATCATTCATATCCCGGTGATCCTTGGAGCGCTATTTCTCGGACCGAAGAAAGGTGCATTTTTAGGATTCGTATTTGGACTCACCAGCTTTATCAACAANACAATTAANCCGGCTACGGCCTCGGCGTTCGTGTTTTCGCCGGTCNTNGCCTATAGGGNNGCNGGNGTATCNGGCATCTTNAAGAGNCTGTACATCTGCTTCGTNCCGNGNATTTTAGTGGGCGTGGTTCCCTNCTTTGTCTATCTTCTGATNCGCAGGGNCGNGAAGGGNGANANCAANGNGGGNANGATTGCTGTAAATTTAATAGCATCTGTTATATTNTTTNNCTCCGTCAGAGCATTTCTGATGCGGCTGNTNCCGGAGGTTNTGAGNGCNGNNNTCTGCACNGTNATCGGNCTNGNNGNGGGNGCAGNGCTTATGGCNGTGCTGACNGCAGGGNNCATNAAGAANGCNTCNGCNAATATCGCGCTNTCCTATGCGGGGCTTGCGGGCGCTTTNACCAATACNCTCTTTGTCATGAGCGGNATCTTTGTNCTGTATNNNGACGCNTATGCCCAGGCAATGGGNGTGGCAGGGGAAGCNGTGCTGGATGTCATTCTGGGCGTAGTGGCTTTCAACGGTGTGGTGGAGGCTGTGGTAGCAGCTGTTATTGTTACAGGAGTGGGACTGGCGCTGACCCGTGTGAAACCGATGTACGCGAAAGCGGAATCTGACGGCAAAGGGAAAGCAGTTTCCAAAGTATAAACGTGATTTAATAACGGAAAGGAAGAGTAATAACTGTGATCTTAGCGATTGATATCGGAAACACCAATATTGTCATTGGCTGTATAGACGGAGAGAAAGTCTGTTTTGTGGAGCGGGTATCCACGAATCTGGCCAAGACGGAGCTGGAGTATGTGGTGGAGTTTCGAACCCTCTTTGATCTCTATCATATCGGTCTGGAGAATATCAAGGGCAGCATCATTTCTTCTGTAGTGCCGCCCCTGAACAATATCATAAAGGCGAGTCTGGAAAAGCTCTTTCACCGGCCCCCTATGGTGGTGGGACCGGGCCTTAAAACAGGATTAAACATTCTGATGGATAATCCGGCCCAGCTGGGGGCGGATCTGGTGGTAAACGCGGTGGCAGGTCTGCACTATTATGGCGCACCCATCATTATGATCGACATGGGTACAGCCACTACCATCAGCGTGGTGGACGAAAAGAAGAATTATGTGGGCGGCATGATCCTGCCGGGCGTAAAGGTCTCTCTGGATTCTCTGGTAAACCGTACCTCCCAGCTGCCGCGCATCAGTCTGGAAGCGCCNANNAAGGTGATCGGCAGGAATACCATCGACTGCATGAAGAGCGGAATCGTGATGGGACAGGCGGCCTGTCTGGACGGCATGATCGAGCGGATCTATGAGGAGCTGGGATATGAGGCGCCGGTGGTAGCCACGGGCGGCCTGGCGGCGAGTATTGTACCTTACTGTAAAAAGAAGATCGTATGTGACAACGAGCTTACCCTGAAAGGGCTTGGGCTGATCTATCACAGGAATGTGGAGTAACGTATGTTATTAAAAGGAAAACATATTGTGTTGGGTGTGACCGGCAGCATTGCTGCCTATAAGATCGCTTCTCTGGCCAGTATGCTGGTCAAGAGGCAGGCGGATGTGACAGTGATCATGACGCCCAATGCGACGAATTTCATTAACCCGATCACCTTTGAATCACTGACCGGAAACAAATGCCTTGTGGATACCTTCGACCGCAATTTTGAGTTTCAAGTGGAGCATGTGTCTCTGGCGAAGCAGACAGATGTTGTGCTTGTGGCACCCGCCTCTGCGAACGTGATCGGCAAGGCGGCTCATGGGATCGCGGACGATATGCTGACGACCACCCTGCTGGCATGTACCTGTCCGAAGATCATTGCACCGGCAATGAATACCAGAATGTATCAGAATCCTGTGGTGCNGGATAATATGAAGATATTGGAGCGATACGGTATGGAAGTGATCGCTCCTGCCAGTGGCTATCTGGCCTGCGGCGATACGGGAGAGGGCAAGATGCCGGAGCCGGAGGCGCTTCTGGAGGCGATCGTCAGAGCGCTTACTCCGAAGGATCTGATCGGGAAGCGGATTCTTGTCACCGCCGGGCCTACCAGAGAGAAACTGGATCCTGTGCGGTACATCAGCAATCACTCTACGGGCAAGATGGGCTATGCCATCGCCTCTGCGGCTGTGCGCCGCGGCGCAAAAGTGACACTTGTGTCGGGGAAAACGGATCTGTCTTATCCGGCGGGAGTGGAAGCGGTGCCGGTGGAGTCTGCGGCGGATATGGCGGCGGCTGTGAAAGGCGCAGCGGATGAGCAGGATGTGATCATCATGGCGGCGGCTGTGGCGGATTACCGGCCCGCGGAGGTGGCTGAGGAGAAGATGAAGAAAAAGGACGGGGAGCTGTCCCTTGCGCTGGAGCGCACGGAGGATATTCTGGCGTGGCTTGGCGCCCACAGACGGCCCGGGCTCTTCCTCTGCGGTTTTTCCATGGAGACCGAGCATCTGCTGGAAAACTCCCGGCAGAAGCTCATAAAGAAAAATATTGACATGATCGTGGCTAATAATCTGAAGCAGGAGGGTGCCGGTTTTGGCACGGACACCAATGTGGTGACCCTGCTCACAAGGGAGGAAACACTGGAGCTGCCTCTTCTTGGCAAGGAGGAAGTGGCGGACAGGCTGCTCGATCATATTCTGGCACAGCAGACGGAGGCATCACTATGATTCAGGACCTGACGGAGGGAGACTCGCAAAAAACNCTGATCGTGTATACGCTGCCCATGTTTATCAGTGTGGTNTTCCAGCAGTTTTATAATATGGCGGACAGTATGATCGCCGGCAGATTTGCGGGNGAGGACGCGCTGGCGGCAGTGGGCGCTTCCTATCCGATCACCATGATCTTCATGGCGGTAGCGGTGGGAAGTAATATCGGCTGTTCGGTGGTNTTGTCCCANCTTTTCGGTGCGAAGGCGTATGCCAAGGTGCGGACAGCGGTGACGACCATTCTGCTTACGGGAGCGGTGCTGGCCGCGGTTCTGACCATAGCGGGAATTTTCACAACACCTGTTATGATGCGCATGATACAGACGCCCGAAAACATTTTCGCGGACGGAGCCCTTTATTTGAGGATATACATAGGCGGCTTTGTCTTTCTTTTTTTATACAATGTGACTACCGGAATGTTCAATTCTCTGGGAGATTCCAAGACACCGCTCTATTTTCTGATCGGCTCCTCTCTGGGGAATATCGGGCTGGATCTTTTGTTTGTGGCGGTATTTTCNTGGGGTGTGGCCGGTGTGGCGTGGGCCACCTTTATTGCTCAGGGGATTGCCTGCGTGCTGGCACTTTTGAGTTTCAGGAAAAGGCTGAGAGAGCTAAAGAGTACGGAGCGTGCACCGTTCTTTTCTTTCACTCTCCTGAAAAAAATAAGCTTGATCGCAGTGCCCAGCATCTTACAACAGAGCTTTGTCTCTGTGGGTAATATTTTTATTCAGGGACTGGTCAATTCCTATGGATCCGGGGTGATCGCCGGATATTCCGCGGCGATCAGACTGAACACCTTTGT
Organism: Lachnospiraceae bacterium; assembly: GCA_014804565.1. GTDB lineage: Bacteria > Bacillota > Clostridia > Lachnospirales > Lachnospiraceae > UBA3282. The sequence continues at coordinate 22,708 of JAAUZN010000016.1, read as the reverse complement.
CATCACGGGATTCAGTACGCTGGGAAACGGAGTGTCCGGCTTCACGGCTCAAAACCTGGGAGCGGGGCATTTTGAAAGGATCCGGGATGGCTTCAAGGCGGGGCTTAAAATGGCGCTCCTTGTGGCGGCGCCGTTTTTCGCGGCGTACTTCTTCCTGGGGCGTCTGATGATGCAGTTTTTTTTGGAGGATACAGGGAGCGGAGCATTGCAGACGGGTGTTATTTTTCTGCGGATCGTGTCGCCCTTCTATTTCGTGGCGGCGGTGAAGCTTGTGGCGGACGGCGTGCTGCGGGGAGCGGAGCGGATGCGTCAGTTCATGGCATCCACCTTTACGGACCTGATCCTGCGGGTGATCTTGGCATTCCTGTTCTCCGGCATGCTGCAGGAGACCGGAATCTGGCTTTCCTGGCCTGTGGGCTGGAGCATTGCGGCGGCCATGTCGTGGATCTTTTGTCGGAAAGTTTTAAATGGAGGGAAATATGAGAATCGGAATGGGATATGATGTGCATAGATTGGTGGAAGACCGCAAGTGCATTATCGGCGGGGTGGAGATTCCTTACGAGAAAGGACTTCTGGGGCATTCGGATGCGGATGTGCTTCTCCATGCCGTGATGGATGCGCTGCTTGGCGCGGCGGCTTTAGGTGATATCGGGAAGCATTTCCCGGACACAGACCCTGCCTACCAGGGGATTTCCTCGTTGAAGCTTTTGGAGCATGTGGCGGGGCTTCTGGAAGAATCACTTTTTTTGGTGGAGAACATCGATGCCACGATCATTGCCCAGGCGCCGAAGATGCGTCCTTATATCGACGAGATGCGGGAGAATATCGCGAAAGCGCTGGGTATCGATGTGGAGCAGGTGAACGTGAAGGCCACCACTGAGGAGGGACTGGGCTTTACCGGAAAGGGCGAGGGCATTTCCGCCCAGGCCATCTGTCTACTCACGAGTCCCAGAGAGCTTTACAGTGAGGATGTGGCGGCGAAAAACTGCGCCGGCTGCGAGGGATGTAAGCGGGCATGATCTTTACCGGATCGCCCGGCGGAGCTTGTTTTTGATCCTCTGCAGGGCGTTGTCGGTGGATTTATCGTCTTTTCCCAGAACCTTCGCGATCTGCTGGTAACCCATACCGGTCAGGTACAGATCCAGCACTTGCTTTTCAAAGCTGCTCAGTTCCTTGTCTATGAGCATTTCCAGTCTGTCCACATTTTCTTTATCTATGACAAGATCCTCGGGGTTGAGGCCGGCGTCGGCGCGCAGCATATTGAGCAGAGGCTCCTCCTCGCCGTCACGATTCGTGGAAACGTTTCCGTAGAGAGATATATAGTTGTTGAGAGGGATATGCTTCTGCCTTCTGGAAGCCTGTACCGCCGTGTACATCTGCCGGGAGACACACAGATCCGCAAAGGTGAAGAAGCTCGCATCCCGTCCGGTGTCGTAGTCGCGGATGGCCTTGAAGAGCCCGATCATGCCCTCCTGGATCAGATCCTCGCTGTCTGCGCCCAGAATGTACATGGATTTCGCCTTGCTTCTCACCAGATTTTTATATTTATTCATAATGTGATCGGTGATCCCCTGTTCGCCGTCGCGCAGACGGATCAGGAGCTCTTCGTCGCTGTATCCGGTATAATCTTCCTGCATGATTTCCTCTTATCATATTTTTGTTTGCGATAAATACAACACTATGATAGCATAAAAATAGGAAAAATAATACAGAGGAGGTAATATTGATGCAAGAAAAGAAAAAGCTTTCACTTGCCACGCAGATTTTCATCGCGCTGGTGCTGGCGATCATCGTGGGCCTTTTGATGGGAAACCATGCTGATGCTGCCAACAGCTATATCAAACCGTTCGGAACGATCTTTTTAAATCTGATCAAGTTTATCGTGGTGCCGATCGTGCTATTTTCCATTATGTGCGGCATCATCTCCATGAGAGATGTGAGGAAGGTAGGTTCTATCGGCTTAAAGACAGTGGTTTACTATCTGTGTACCACGGCGGTGGCCATCGTGATCGGCCTGGTCGGCGGCAATCTCTTTAAGGGTCTGTTCCCTGTGATCGCGACCACGGATCTGACCTATGAGGCGGCGGAGTCCACGACGCTGATGGATACGATCGTTAACATTTTCCCGTCCAACTTTGTATCGCCCCTGGTAAATGCCAACATGCTGCAGATCATCGTGATGGCGCTTCTGCTGGGCTTTGCCATTGTCCTGGTGGGAGAGAAAAATGTGATGGTGGTCAATGCGTTCAATGACCTGAATGATATCTTCATGAAGTGTATGGAGATGATTCTGAAGCTGTCACCCGTCGGCGTATTCTGCCTGCTGTGTCCTGTGATCGCGGAGAATGGTCCCGCCATCATCGGTTCCCTGGCGATGGTGCTTCTGACAGCTTATATCTGCTACTTTGTACATGCACTGGTGGTGTATTCCCTCACGGTGAGAGCTATGGGCGGCTTGAGCCCGATCAAGTTCTTTAAGGGTATGATGCCTGCGATCCTGTTTGCTTTTTCCAGCGCGTCCTCCGTGGGCACGCTTCCCTTGAATATGGAGTGTACGCAGAAGCTGGGCGCTTCCAAGGAGGTTTCCTCCTTTGTGCTGCCTCTGGGCGCTACCATCAATATGGACGGTACTGCGATTTATCAGGGTGTGTGCGCGATCTTTATTGCGGCCTGCTACGGTATCCAGCTGACGCTGCCCCAGATGATCACCATTGTGCTGACGGCGACGCTGGCATCCATCGGTACGGCAGGTGTGCCGGGTGCCGGTATGGTCATGCTCGCTATGGTGCTTACCTCCGTGGGACTGCCGGTGGACGGTATCGCGCTGGTAGCCGGTGTGGATCGTATTTTCGATATGGGACGTACCACGGTCAATATCACGGGCGATGCATGCTGCAGCCTGATCGTGTCTAATCTGGAGAAAAAGAAGAGTGCATAATGACACAAGTGTCAGTTCCCTGAGATGATCTTTGCGAACAGCAAAAGCAATACCAGGACGATTACGGGACGGACGATCTTACTGCCGTTTTTCATCACCAGGCCTGAACCGATGTAGTGTCCGAGCAGGCAAAAGATCGCACCTGCGATGCCGTAGGTGATGTGAACGTACCCGCTAAACAGAAAGGTGACCAGAGCGGCCACGTTGGAAGCCAGATTGATCAGCTTCACGTTGCCGGAGGCGGTGCGGATATCCATGCGGGCGGCCTTGGTCAGGGCGAGCAGCAGAAAAGTGCCGGTGCCGGGACCGTAAAATCCGTCATAGATGCCGATGAGAAAGGCACTGATACATACAATAAGCATACGATAGGAAGCCGGGAATGAGGAATCATATTCCGGCTTCTTTTTGTCTAAAAGTACGATGACAGCCACCACGGGAAGGATAAAGAGCATCATCCTCTTCAGGATCACATCGTCTGTGTGGAGCACCAGCCGGGCACCCAGAAAAGAGCCGCAAAGAGCCAGGAGAATGCCCGGCAGCGCCAGCTTTTTCGCATAGTAGCCGTTTTTACAGTATCGCACGGTGGAGACCGTCGTGCCCGTGGTGGAAGCCAGCTTATTGGTTGCCACGGCGGCGTGGGGTGACAGTCCTGCCAGCATAAAAGCGGGAAGAGAGATCAGACCGCCGCCTCCGCCGATGGAGTCCACAAGCCCCGCGAGGAAATTTAAGGGGCAGATGATCAGAAAAGATATAAGGGTCATGGAACGCTCCTTTCAGAAGACATGTGTTGTCTGCAACTGTCTACCCATTTATAGACACATAAAAAGCGAGAACCTCGTAAAATCAAGGTTCTCGACATTTCTAACAAAGCTGCTGACGGGAATCGGACCCGTGACCTCCGCACTACCAATGCGACGCTCTACCGACTGAGCCACAGCAGCCTGTTGACAGAAGACATATGCCTCTTGTCACCGTGTTATAGTTTATCAAAAAGAAAAAATCTTGTCAATACTTGAAATGCCTGATTTTCAAATGCCCGTCAGGGCATGATCAGTCCTCGTAGAGATTCCGGAATTCGGTGGGCGTACATTCTTTGATCAGCTTAAACATTCGGATAAAGGCGGAAAGGCTGGAAAAACCGGACTGCAGCGCCACTTCGGTGATGGAGAGGGAAGGGTCCGCCAGCAGCTTTTCGGCGTGTTCCATTCTTTTCTTATTTAAATATTTGTAAAAAGAGACCCCCGTAAAATCTTTAAAGAGTCGGGAGAAGTGGTACTTGCTGAAGCCTGCCAGTGCGGCTACCTCGTCCAGACACAGATCCTCCGTGCAGTGATCGTGGATATAGCTGCACACGGTCATAAGCTTTTCGGTATGTTCCTTCGGCTTGCCGGAGACCGTGTCGAAGGCGTTTCTCTTTCCCGCATACTCTCTGCCGATCAGAACCAGCATTTCCAGAAGCTTTCCGTAGATGGAGGCGCTGATCAGGATGGTGCCGCTGAAATATTCCCGATAGATCTCCAGCATAAGTGTTTTCAGCCGCTCGTGGATGGCGGGAGCCGTGGCGGGCGATAGAAGCAGTGTCTGGGGAATGGTGGAGAGGGTGGATTCGATATCCGCTACGTTGTGCAGCAGAGAGATGTCCGCCTGCAAAAAAATCCGCTCCCCGTGGATGACGGAGGGCATGCCGTGCACCACACCGGAGTTGATGAGCAGAAGGTCGCCTTCCTGCATGGTGATGATTTCCCGCCTGGTGGAGACGTCATAGTAGTTTTCGATAGGCATAACGATCTCTATGGGGGTGTGCCAATGATCCGGGTAGGCCTCGTAATCGGTATTATCATGCACTTTAAACCCCTGTACCTCCTTGTAGACCACGGTTTCCTTGATGCCATTCAATACTTCGATCATATTTGCGGTTCCTTTCTTTTGTCAAAAATTGCTATATATGTCTCAAAAATTGCTATTTAGATTCTAAAAATTGCTTTTCTATAATACCATAGTACCATAATAGATTAAAAAAACAACAGAAAAAGTGGAATGTTTGATGGTAAAAAGTGAAGAATAACAAGATAATAGGACATTATTAACATAAAATGTTTTAGATTTCTCTAAAAATAATGCAAATTGATAGTAGCAAAAATTGAAATAGTAGCAATTTTTGATATACAGAAAGCAATTATTAAAAAGATTACGGAGAACAGACTTGCTATACTGGAGTTGTAACAAAGAATGGCAATCAATCTATAAGGGAGGTTTTAAGATGAAGAAGAAAGTGTTATCTGTTTTACTGAGCACTGCCATGATAGCATCTATGCTGGTTGGCTGTGGCGGAGGCAGCGACACGCCGGCGGCACCTGCGGCCGACAGTGGTGCGAGTCAGGATACGGCTGACAGCGGTGAGGCTGCGGCTCCTGCGGCGAGCGGAGATGTGGAGGAGATTACCTGGATGTTCTGGGATGACCTGAACGCAACGGAGGATCTGATCTCCATCGGCTATCGTGAGACAGTAGAGAGATTTAATAAGGATTACGAGGGTCAGTATCATGTTAATGTGGTGACCACCAATCTGGAGGAGTATTATCCGAAACTGAATGCGTTGGTTGCGGCAGGGGAGACGCCCGACTGTTTTATCGTAAGCCCCGGCCCGAACCTGGATGTGTATGTGGAGCCCGGTGTGGCGGCGGATCTGTCGAGCTACTTAAAGGCTGACGGCTGGATGGATACCTTTAACGGCGGCGAGGGCGCCTTCTCACAGCAGACCTACGATGGCAAGATCTACGCTGTGCCGTTGAACATCGCTGCGGCATGCGTATTCTATAACACCGAGATGTTTGCAAATGCCGGTATCACTACGATGCCCACAGACTGGCAGGGAATGTTAGACGCCTGTGAGAAGCTGCAGGCAGCCGGTTATACACCTCTTACCATTTCCGCAGGTACCGCATGGTGCTTATCCATGCTGGCAGGTTACCTGTGTGACAGTGAAGGCGTAGACACGGCGGCTCTGGATGCAGGTACGGCTTCCTGGCTTGACAGCAATGTAGTGAATGCTACCAACAAACTGGTTGAGATCTCTCAATATTTCCAGCCCACGGCAGCAGGCGACACCAACGATGTGGCTACCGCAAACTTCTATAATGAAGAGGCGGCAATGCTGATCCAGGGTTCTTGGGCGATCGCACAGATCAATGGTTCTAACCCTGACTTTGAGAGCAAGTGCGGCGTGTTCGCATTCCCCGGAACGGACGGCAGAGTCATCGCGAAATCCGACAGTCTTGCCATGAGCGCAAATACCTCTCATCCCGATGCGGTTATCGCGTTCATGAAATACTTTACCGACGATACGGCACAGAAGTACACCGCAGAGGTAGGCGGTAAGATCCCTGTTACCACAGTAGAGTACGATGCGTCCAAGGCGCCTGCACAGCTGGCTTACGTGATGGATGTATTCGGAAACGCAAAGTCCACCTTCGGTTTCTACAATGAGTCTCTGGCAACTACAGAGGCAGGCTCCACCTTTGATGATACGATGGTTTCCATCTATCTGGGTACGCCTGTAGAGGACGGACTTGCATCGTTGGAGGATTGGTACAAGAATAACATTTGGAATAAATAAGTAAAAGGTAATATGGAACATTCTTACGCAGGATTGGAGCAATCCAATCCTGCATTTTTCTAAGATTTCGGAGGTGTATATGGATAAATTTTTACGGGACAAAAAGGCGATTATCTTATTTATAGCACCGGCATTTTTGCTGTTTACGCTCGTTTTGTTTATTCCGATCTGCCAGTCAATCTACTATTCATTTTGTGATTATAATGCGTTGACAAAGCCGGTGTTTATTGGATTAGAAAATTACAAACAGTTGTTTACGATAGACAGGACAATGAAGATCGCCCTGAAGAATTCTATGTTCTTTTTGATCTTCTCGGTGGTGACACAGTTGATCGCGGGTCTGATCTTGGCGGCGCTCTTAACCAATATCAAAAAGGGCAGGGACTTTTTTAAGAATGTATACTATCTGCCCTGTGTGTTATCTTCTGCGGCTTTAGGTCTTTTGTGGATGTTCATCTTTACGCCGAAGCTGGGGATTAACCAGGTGCTGGCGCAGTTTGGCATAGAGGGGCCTCTCTGGCTGATGGATACCAAGGGCTATATCATTCTTCCCATGTGGGTGATCGCCTCGGTTGCTCTGTGGCAGTATGTGGGACAATCCATGATGCTCTATATGGCACAGATCGCGGGAATCAACAGCTCCCTGTATGAGGCGTCCTACATAGACGGCTGTACCAGGGCACAGGCATTCCGGTATATTACCCTGCCCCTGATCCGGCCTATGGTAGCTACGGCGATGTCCTTAAATGCGATCGGTTCCCTGAAGTTCTTTGATCTGATCTTTAACATGACGGAGGGCGGACCCAACCACATGACGGATGTGCTGGCGACGCACCTTTATACGCAGGGCTTCAAATTCTTTAAGTATGGCTATGCCAGCGCTATCGGCACGGTGCTTCTTGTGCTCTGTCTGCTGGTGACGTTTATTATCAATAAATTTGTCAAAGTGGACAATTATGAAATGTAAGGAGGGCGAAAGATGAAAAAGTCAGGAAGAAAACCAACCAAACTTATAACAAAGATCATATACGTGTTTCTGTCGCTTTTGGCGGTCATCTATCTGCTGCCGCTTTTGTGGGTGATCTATGTTTCCCTGAAGGATGATAAGACGCTGTTCGTATCGCCCTGGGCGATGCCAGAGCATCTGATGATCGAAAATTACAGTTTTGCCTGGACGGCAGGAAGACTGGGCGTGGCAACCTTAAATTCTGCCCTTGTCTGCGGAATTACTCTGATTCTTGGTCTGCTTGTGGGTTCTATGGCGGCCTTTGCCATCGGCAGAATGAGATGGAAGCTTTCAGGGGCGATGATGACCTATTTTCTGACGGGTATGATGATTCCGGTGCACTGTATTCTGATCCCCGTATTCACCAGATTTTCCAAGATGCACCTGACAGATAATCTGGTGGGATTGATACTGCCTTATCTGACGCTTTCGCTGCCCATCACGGTCTTTATCATGACGGGATTTTTCCAGAGTTTGCCCAACGAGCTGTTTGAGTCGGCGTGTATTGACGGATGCTCTATTTATAAAACCTTTACCCATATTGCGCTGCCGCTTTCCCGGACGGGACTTTTTGTGACGGGACTGATGACCTTTGTGGCAAACTGGAATGAGCTGCTTTTGGCGATGGTATTCATCTCTGATGATTCTAAAAAGACGCTGCCGGTTTCCCTGTCGAAGTTCGTGGGCCCTTATAATACGAACTATTCGCAGATGTTTGCGGCAATCGTTATTGCCATCATACCGACAATTATTGTATACTGTATGTTTAGTAATCAAATTGTAGACGGTTTGACGGCAGGAGCGGTGAAAGGCTAAAGGGGAAGGAAAAGAAAAGATGATAAATCGTGAAAAGGCAAGAAAAATGGCGGAGGATCTGGTAAGCCAGATGACGATCGAAGAGCGGGCTTCCCAGCTGCGCTATGATGCGCCTGCGATCGAGCGGCTTGGCATTCCGGCCTATAACTGGTGGGGCGAGGCATTGCACGGTGTGGCCAGACAGGGCGTGGCGACCAGCTTTCCCCAGTCCGTCGGCATGGCTGCTACCTTTGATGAGGCGCTGGTTCGGAAGGCTGGAGATGTAGCTGCTACGGAGGGACGCGCAAAATATAACGCTAACATAGAGGAAAATGACAGAGATATCTATAAGGGACTGACTTTCTGGTCCCCCAATGTTAATATTTTCAGAGATCCCAGATGGGGCAGAGGACAGGAGACATTTGGGGAGGATCCCTACCTCACTTCCAGAATGGGCGTGGCCTATGTGGAGGGCCTGCAGGGAGACGATGATCTGTTAAAGGCGGCTGCCTGTGCAAAACACTTTGCGGTGCATTCCGGACCAGAGGCGGTGCGCCATGAGTTCAATGCGGTGGCATCGAAAAAAGATATGGCGGAGACCTATCTGCCCGCTTTCCGTGCATGTGTGCAGGAAGCAGGGGTGGAGGCAGTGATGGGCGCCTACAACCGCACTAACGGAGAACCCTGCTGCGGCAGTAAGACTCTGATGCAGGACATTCTGCGGGGTGAATGGGGCTTTCAGGGACACTATGTTTCCGACTGCTGGGCGATCCGGGATTTCCATGAGAATCATATGGTGACCGACACCATGGAGGAGTCGGCAGCCATGGCGCTGCAGGCGGGCTGCGACATCAACTGCGGCGTGACCTATCAGTATCTTTTGAATGCGCTAAAGCAGGGTCTGGTGACGGAGGCGGAGATCACAGAGGCGGCAGTGCGGGCGTTCACCACCAGATATCTGCTGGGATTGTTTGAGAAAACCGAGTATGATAATATCCCTTATGAGAAGGTGGAGTGTGAGGAGCATCTGGCGGTGGCGGAGCAGCTGACCAGAGAGTCTGTGGTGCTCTTGAAGAATGACGGTATTCTGCCTCTTGCCACAGGAAAGACCATCGGAGTGATCGGACCCAATGCGAACAGTCGGGAGGCATTGATTGGAAATTATCATGGAACCTCTTCCCGATACATAACTGTTTTAGAGGGAATACAGGATAAAGTCGGACACAATGGGAGAGTTTTATTTTCCGAGGGTTCTCATCTGTTCAAGGATCGGATAGAAAGCCTGGCCTGGGAGAATGACCGGATCTCCGAGGCGGTCACAGTGGCAAAGCACAGCGATGTGGTGGTGCTCTGTGTGGGATTGAATGAGACGCTGGAGGGTGAGGAAGGCGACACCGGCAACAGCTATGCCTCCGGAGATAAGGAGGATTTGAATCTTCCCGCGCCCCAGAAAAAGCTGATGGAGGCGGTGCTTGCCACAGGAAAGCCGGTGATTGTGTGCCTGATGACGGGAAGCGCGATGGACCTCTCTCTGGCACAGGAGAAAGCGGCGGCGGTTCTGCAGCTTTGGTATCCCGGTGCGAGAGGCGGCAAGGCGGTGGCGGATCTTTTGTTTGGAGAGTATTCTCCTTCCGGGAAACTGCCGGTGACCTTCTATCGGTCGCTGGAGGAGCTGCCCGACTTTGAGGATTACAGCATGAAGGGCAGAACCTACCGTTATATGGAGAATGAGGCGCTCTATCCCTTCGGCTATGGACTGACCTATGGAGATGTGAGGGTGGAGAGCGCATCTGTGGTCTCACAGGATGCGGCATCCCGTGATGCGGTAGTATGCGCAAAGGTGAAAAATGCGGGAAGCGTCGCTACGGACGATGTGGTACAGATTTATGTGAAAGACCCGGCATCGGCCTATGCAGTGCCCAATCACAGCCTCTGCGCTTTTCAGAGGGTTTCCCTGCAGGCGGGCGAGAGTAAAGAGATTGAGATCAAGGTGCGCGGAGATGCCTTTCTGGTGGTAGACGAGGAGGGTAAGTTCCAAAAGGGCAGCGATAAATGTCTGCTCTATGTGGGAACCGGTCAGCCTGACCGCAGGACGGAAGTGCTTTCGGGAAAGAAGAGCGTGGAGATCACGGTGGAATTCGCGTGATAAGAAAATGTTCATAGACAGAAATGCAGGGAAGTAGAAACATCCCGTACTGTGCGATGATAACTGCGCGGTGCGGGGTGTTTTTTTGTTATTCTGAAAAAAGCTGTTTCCACATTTTTTCGGAATAGTTCTTGTATATAAGGAATTTGCGTGTAAAAATAAATAGTTTGAAAAAGATGGGGGAATTGCTATAATATAAGCAGATGGGGTTGATAGCGTGAAAATTGAGTATAGTAGAAAAGCGGCAAAATACATCAGTGCGTTGGACAAGCCGACAAAGCAGCGAATAAAGGGCGCGATAGAAGGACTGACTGAAAAACCGCCCAAAGGCGATATAAAGATGTTGCAGGGATATTCGGATGGAAGAAAACGCCTGCGGATAGGAAAATACAGAATTATATATCAGTATCATCTGAACGAAAAAATTGAAATATTATATATTATGGATGTCGATTCCAGAGGAGATATTTATAAATAGAGAAAGGAAGTGTAAGCATGAGTGGAGCGGTGAAAGAGGCGATTAGTTTAATGGAAGTGTTACCGGAAAGCGATCAAAATTTCGCACTGGCGTTTATTAAAAAACTTGTTCTTGCATGGGATCCGGATTATACAAAGGTTACATCGGCAGAACGAAAGGCACTTGAGGAGGCGGAAAGAGATATCATAGAAAATGGGACGGTTTCCCATGATGCGATAGAGTGGGAATGAGAGAGACCCTGCACTGTGCAAAGATAAGCGCGGTGCAGGGTTTTTGTGTAATGAAAAATTATTAAGTGCAAATGGAGGAAAACTATATGATGATAAATTTAACTCAGAGTGTTCCACTAAAAGAGTTATGCAAGATATCGGCGATTGGATTTAGGGAAGATGTAGCTCAGCAGATTGAATTTACACTTAGTCATGAGGCAATGATAGGATTTGCAACTGAGTTGCTATGGATGTATGAAGACTTAGATGATAATAAAAAACAGATTATAAGCACGCATCAGCTACGGATAGATCCTGCACCAAATCAGACAATAGGATTTTATCTTACGCCAGATAGCCTATTAGGCAAATTTAAAGCTCGTGATTTAGGGGTCGCGAATGATTACGATTCTAGATTTTGATTGTGTACATTCGTATGATTCTTGAGGCAACAAGAAATTATAAGGCACATGGTTAAATTCTTGTCCATTTTTAATTTGAGGAAGATTATGGATAGAAAAGAAAGAATAAAATATTTACAGATGATGAATAGAAGAAGATTGCTGCTGAGAGAAATGCAGAAACATACCAATGAAATAGTATTGGATGATTTCTTGTCTTTGGATAAAACAAAAGAATTGCAAACAGAAGTGTATAAAATTATGGACAAACTAGAATCTACTAAAAATAGTGTTATAAGACCCTTAGATACTAACTATGTAGATTGGTATATTGATAATATCCATAGTTTTTCTAAATACAGGGACGAAAAGATAGTTTTTTTTCATGAGCAGGCAATGGATATAGGTGCTGTAGAAATTAATTTTAATGCTGTTTTAAATAATATAAATTATATTGTATCCGCATCGGAAATGGCTGAAAATGGATGTAGAATTTTTCTTGTAAAAAAAGATTTAAAGTTTGGATTATGTATATGGAAAAGTGAGTATGATTTTCAGCTTTATAAATGGGAAGAGATTTAGAAGCATAATAGTGCTTCGTGAGAAACAAAGAGGGAATAAGAAATGAATGATACGAAATTAGAACAAATTAAAGAAAGGTGCGATCGTGCTACGGATGGGCCATGGATATCTTTTATAGAAGATCGAGATCATACATGCGGTTCAAATTTTATAAAAACAGCCGGAAACGATATCGAATTGATTGGGGCGACAGAGGATGATCAGGATTTTATAGCAAATGCAAGGCAGGATATTCCTTGGCTTATAAATGAAATTTACAGACTGAACGATTTGCTAAAAGATGTAGTAAATTGACGATAGAAGAAGGTGTATAGTGAGGGTGTTTGGGAGAGCCTATCAGAAATTCGGGGAAAAATTATACATTTACAGCGTGGATTTATGAAACAGAATCCGTAGAATCTCTGGACATAAATACTTCAGTAAAACAAATTGAAGAGTTGTTTTATGCAAAAACAGATAAGATAGCTGCATTAAAAAAGCAGTACGAATTATATGTTTCTGTAGACGTTTGCATTAAGATTGAAAATGGTGAGCCTCCAGCTATATATTTTGAACCAGAGTTTATCAAATTTGCAGCGGAAATAGGTGCACATATTGATGTAGATACTTATGTTAACTAGAAAAGAATATAGGCGATATCACTTTTGTGATATAGATGGAGAGTGATGAAAATAAATGAAGAAGATACGATCTGGCATGAAATTGCTATATATTAGCTTGCTTTTTGTTTGTATATGTGTATTGGTATGTACTTTCCTGTATGAAAAAAGCAAAACTGATCCGGATACGGAGAACGATGATATACTTGATGCAAACGAGGTGTCTGACAGGGAGGCGGAAAACTCGGAAGAAACGGAATTGACGCAGGAAGAAATTGTAGAAGAGATTATTTCCGAACTGGTCTGTAAAAGACTGCGGGAAGTCGATTTCACAATAAAAGAATATCCGATCGATACAGAAGTATATACGGAGGAGATGGATAGAGAATATAAAGAAGTCTTTTTACAGGTCTTGTTAAATCAGATACCGGTACAATATGAAGATGGAGAAGGAACCTATTTTGAAGATATTGATACCGATAAAGAAAAACTTAATACAGATAATATTACCATGATAAAGGAGTTCTTTGTTTATTGCTATCTTGACTTTGATGGAGATGGACTCCCGGAATTGATCGTAGATCCATGCGGGAACTATGTACGTTTTGGTGGACCACGTATATTCAAATATGACAGGGATAGCAAGAAAGTATATGTAGATGGATATCGTTTTATGAGATACAGACCTTTATGTGCCGGTAAATTTTATTATGAGAATAAAGGGCTAGCTGGCTCAATCCGATATGGATATCAAGAAATAGATTCGCAGGGTAATGTGGTTGAGGAGGTTCTATTTCAGCTTGCATATCCGTCGTCATACCATCCCTCAGAACGATATATTATAGGATCGGTAGGTGAGTTTACACATGTGGGTGTGGAGATAGATAAAGAAAGTGGAGATGAGATACTGCATGATTTTTTTGAGGCGAAAGACAATGCGGTTACAGGTATCACCTTTGATGAGCTTTTTAGTGATATTGAGCATCCCTAAATATTTAAGATATGTGGAAGAAAAATATGAAGATAAAAACTTACGCATTTGCTCTGTTGATGCTATTCCTGGTCGTATGTACCATCTTGTTATCTGTGAAACATGAACAGAAACGAATGGCAGAGGAAATGACATTACAGGAAGAGGAAACGATTGAAGAAGAAATATCAGTACAGGCAGAAGAAGAGACAGTAAAGATTGAACCGGCTGCCATGATTGGGCAGGAGGAATCCGAAAACATAGAAGAGGGAACCATAATAGAAGACGATAAACATTTTACGATCATTGATGCCGGAGAACAGACATACCCTTATACGATCTATAATGCAGACGGCGAGGAGGTAAAAAGCGGGGTATGTTATCGCATTGCGCCCTGGATACATTATATTGATGAGGAGACCATTGAGATCTATATCGGAGTAGGAACGGAAAGTTTTTATTGTATCTACTATGATATCGTGAATGACAGATTTTCGGAGCAGTTTTGGAGTCCTGTAGCAGCAGAGTATCATAAGGTGGCCTTCCTGGATCATAGGGATGAGGAAACAGTTTTAGTTATCAGAGATATGTTTGATGAAAAAATTTTTTATAAGGAGTTTCGCCGGGATTTTGCGGCTGCGGTATCTCCTGTTACATATGCTGAATTTAGATATGAGGATACGTTGCTTATCACTTACATGGCAAGTGATTTTTTTGAGACTCAAAAGTATACAACCGAATTGTTATTTTGCGACGGGAGCGAAGAAAAAGAAACATCTGCTTCCGACTCAGTAGATTATGTGGATGAAAAACTTTATGCTGAAATAAAAGATATCTGTAAAAATATTGACTTTACTNCTTCCTTTGATCCGGGCGATGTTACGAAATATGATCTGTACAAGAAAAAGTTTAAAAAATTTATNAATGGAGAAGNAACCGTCTGGATTAAGGAGACAGGAGAAGAACTGTATATTTACAATTTTCATGGTTTAGAGGAATTCCGGGCGGTCATTGAACTTGGGGAATATGATATAGATAGGTACAGTTATTACTTTTTTGATATCAATGGAGATGAAGATCCCGAACTGTGCATCAAGAATCAGTTGGGATATATATATGTTTTTCAATATGATGAGGATCNGGATCAAATTGTATTNTGGAAGGAATATATATCCAACTCTATATTTNTAATGGGNACCCAGAAGCTGGGATTTGCCGGTGGATGGTCAGGACATGGACTGATCCGTGTAGATGAAAATGGTGATCGCGTTTTTTTTGTACATTTTTGGGTGCTGGGAGGAGGACCCTATCAAAACGACATAGAAGACTATGGATTTCTGGTATCCTTGCCGGAATATATAGAACTGAGAGATGATATGATTGAGCAGGCCATTTATGAAGATGATAGATATTATTTCCGGGTTACCGAAGAACAATTTGAGGAACTGACAAAAGATTATAATGATGCGGAAAAAGGCAGGGATGCAGCTCTGGATGCTGTGACATATACCTATACAGAGTTATTTGACTGATTTAAACTGGAAGACCCCCCGTTTCCTTGACAAAACGCCCTAAGTTGCATATTCTAAGTATGGTAGAAAATTCTGGGCGGCATGGTCCGCATTTCAGTATAGAAGGAGTATTTCGATGGGATTGATCGGGAATATCAAGGAGGAGATCCGCGTCATACGGGAGCGTGATCCGGCGATCCACTCTAATATGGAAGTTTTTCTCTATCCCAGCTTCAAGGTCATGTGCTATTACCGTGTGGCGCATAAGCTGTATCTGCGGCATCATTATTTCTGGGCGCGGTGGGTCTCCCAGAAGGGAGCCCGAAAGACCGGTATCGAGATCCATCCGGGCGCGCAGATCGGGAAGGGATTTTTCATCGACCACGGGCATGGCGTTATCATCGGGGAGACCACGGTGATTGGCGACAATGTGACGCTCTATCAGGGAGTTACTCTGGGCGGTACGGGTAAGGAGCAGGGCAAACGACACCCTACCATTGGCAACAACGTGATGATCAGCACAGGCGCGAAGGTGCTGGGTTCCTTTAAGATCGGGGATAACAGTAAGATCGGCGCGGGGAGTGTGGTGCTGGAGGAAGTACCGCCGAACTCCACAGTGGTGGGCGTACCGGGCCGTGTGGTCAAGCGGGATAATATGACGCTTCCTCAGGAAGAGCTGGATCAGACCCATCTGCCGGATCCTGTGCGGGAGGATATCATGGGGCTGCAGCGTGCCAACGCTGAACTGACAAACCGTCTGCTTGATCTGGAGCAGGAGATGAAACGTCTGCGGAAGGAAAATGCATAGCCATTGCGATCAGAGAAAAAACGGACCGGGTAATTTGGTTGACATAACATGGATGGCAAAGAAAGGATTAAAATCGAATATGAGAATATATAATACAATGTCAAGAAAAAAGGAAGAATTTGAGCCCCTTACAAATGGAAAGGTCAGCATGTATGTCTGTGGCCCCACGGTCTACAACCTGATCCATATCGGAAATGCCAGACCTATGATCGTATTTGACACGGTGCGGCGTTATATGGAGCACAAAGGCTATGAGGTCAACTATGTGTCCAATTTCACAGATGTGGATGACAAGATCATCAAGAAGGCCAATGAGGAGGGAACGGACCCTTCCGTGATCTCCGAGCGTTATATTGCAGAGTGTAAAAAAGACATGGAGGCGCTGCATGTGAAGCCGGCTACCACACATCCCAAGGCGACCTGCGAGATCGACGGTATGATCGATATGATTCGTACCTTGATNGACAAGGGACATGCTTATGTGGCGGAGGACGGAACNGTTTATTNTAAGACCAGAAGNTTTGCCGNGTACGGTAAGCTTTCCCATAAGAATCTGGATGATTTNAGAAGCGGCGGCCGTTCNCTNCTGGTGTCCGGGGAGGAGCAGAAGCAGGATCCTCTGGATTTCGTGCTCTGGAAACCGAAGAAGGANGGNGAGCCTTTCTGGGAGTCNCCCTGGTGCNAAGGGCGTCCGGGCTGGCATATCGAGTGCTCGGTGATGAGCAAGAAGTATCTTGGTGAGGAGATTGACATTCACGCAGGTGGTGAGGATCTGATCTTCCCTCATCANGAGAATGAGATCGCCCAGTCGGAGGCAGCTAACGGCAAGCCCTTTGCCAAATANTGGATGCACAATGGCTTTTTGAATATTGATAATAAGAAGATGTCCAAGTCACTGGGNAACTTTTTTACAGTGCGGGATATCAGTGAGAAGTANGATCTGCAGGTACTGCGGTTNTTCATGCTCTCGGCGCATTACAGAAGNCCCTTAAATTTCAGCGCGGAGCTGATGGAGGCGGCGAAGAATGGTCTGGAGCGGATCGTGACCTGTGTGTCAAACCTGAACTTCCTGCTGGAGAGCGCGGGGGCGCAGGAGATGAGCAGCGAGGANCAGNAGCAGCTGACGCAGGCNAAGGAATTTNTNCAGAAGTTTGATGAGGCCATGGACGATGATTTCAATACGGCGGATGCTGTTTCGGCCATCTTTGATCTGGTCAAGTTTGCCAATACCTGTGCGGNNGAGGGAGCAAGCGCCGGTTTTATCAGCGCGCTCAAGGAAGAGATCGTGATGCTTGCCGANATCTGCGGCNTGACGGTGGAGCGNCAGGAGGAGATGCTGGATGAAGAGATCGAGGCATTGATTCAGGAACGACAGGAAGCTAGGAAAGCGAAAAACTTTGCGAGAGCGGATGAGATCCGGGATATTCTGTCCGATAAGGGTATCATTCTGGAGGATACACGAGAGGGCGTGAAATGGAAGAGAGCGTGACGATCTTAGAGGCGATCAAGCAGCGTTTTGCCTGCGGGGAGGTGGACGTGCGCACCTATTCTCCGCTGGCGCTTGCCTATATCGGTGACGCAATCTATGATCTGGTCATCCGTACCATCGTGGTGGAGCGGGGAAACACCTCCGCCAATAAGCTGCACAAAAAGACGGTCGCCTATGTCAATGCGCGGGTGCAGGCACGGATGATAGAGGCCGTGCTGGAGGAACTGACGGAGGAGGAACAGGCGGTTTATAAGCGGGGCAGAAATGCCAAGTCTTATACCACCGCAAAGAACGCCAGCGTCATAGATTACCGCAAGGCTACGGGGTTTGAGGCTCTGTGCGGCTATCTGTATCTGACGGGAAACCAGGAGCGGATGCTTGCGCTGATCCAGTTGGCGATCGAGAAGGTTGGGATGGAGATATAATGACCGCCGCGAAAGCGAGGGTTTGCGAGTCTGGGAAAANGAGGTTTACATAACATGGAACAAAACGAATTTACCATAGAGGGCAGAAATGCCGTGATCGAAGCTTTTCGCGCAGGCAGAACGATAGATAAGCTCTACGTGCTGGACGGCTGTAAGGATGGACCGATCATGACCATCAAGCGGGAGGCTGCGAAACAGGGAAGCCAGATCAAATATGTGGCGAAGGAGCGTCTGGATCAGATGTCCGAGACGGGCAGGCATCAGGGTGTGATCGCCAGTGCGGCGGCTTATGCCTATGCCGAGGTGGACGAGATCCTGCAGCGGGCGAAGGAAAAAGGAGAGCCCCCCTTTGTACTGCTTCTGGACGGGATTGAGGATCCTCACAACCTGGGGGCGATCATNCGCACGGCCAATCAGGCGGGCGCCCATGGCGTCATCATTCCGAAAAACCGGGCTGTGGGATTGACGGCAACTGTGGCGAAGGCATCGGCGGGCGCGTTAAATTACACNCCGGTGGCGAAGGTCACTAATCTGGGACAGANCATTGAAGAACTGAAAAAGGAAGGGCTCTGGTTTGTGTGTGCGGATATGGACGGCACGACCATGTATGAGCTGGATTTGAAAGGGCCGATCGGGCTGGTGATCGGTGCGGAGGGAAGNGGCGTGAGNCGTCTGGTAAAGGAGCGGTGCGATATGTGCGCGCAGATTCCCATGCGGGGTGATATCGATTCCCTGAATGCCTCTGTGGCAGCAGGCGTTCTGGCATATGAGATCGTAAGACAGAGATTGCAATGAGAAGGATAAATGAGATATTAGCGGTGGTTATCCTATCGCTATTGGCGGTGCTTCTGGCGGCGATAGGACTGCGCTCCTATGACACTTTTGTCACACGGAGAGAACAGGAAAGAATTTTATTGAGAAATCAGGAAGCCAACGACCGGGTACAGGAAATGCGGCAGGAGATTCAGGTGCTTTCTCAGGATCGGGAGAAGCTGGTGCAGTTTTTGGAAGAAATACAGACTGAATCCGCAGCGGCGGAGGAAGCGGTTCCTGTAGCGTCCATGTTTGATGAAGAGCGGGAGAGCTGGTCGGAGAATACAAGCTGGTCGGAGAATACGACGGTGTCAGGGAATGAGAGCTGGTCAGGAAACACGACGGTATCGGGGAATGAGAGCCGGTCAGGTAATACGACGGTGTCGGGGAATGAAAGCCGGTCAGAGAACACGACAGTGTCTGGTAATGGGAGCCGGTCGGAGAATACGACAGTGTCTGGTAATGGGAGCCAGTCGGAGAACACGACAGTGTCTGGTAATGGGAGCCAGTCGGAGAACACGACGGTGTCGGGCAATGAAAGCTGGTCGGAGAACTCGACTGTGTCTGATAACAGCACGATATCGAACAATACCTTAGAGGAGCGCCGGAAGATTCGAAGCTCTCTGGAGGAGACCATGCTTGTAAATCGGGAAGACCGACTTTATCTGGAACAGAGTCTTCCGGACTTTTCCGGGAAAAAGATCGCCTGCCTGGGAGACAGTATCACAGCGGCGGCGAACCTGGAAGAGCAGGAGAATTATCCTGACTGCTCTTATCCGTCCATATTGAAAGCGCTTTTAGGTGCGGAGGAAGTGTATAATCTGGGAATTGGCGGTTCTTCCATCGGGCGGTATTGGGCGGATGCCTTTGTGGAGCGTTACGAGGAGATCCCGTCGGATACGGATATCATCCTCGTGATGGGAGGCACTAACGACGGTTTCTGCCTTTCTGAGAATGAGCTTGGCACGTTGGAGGAGAGAAAGCCCTGGACCCTTTGCGGTGATCTGGATGAATTGATGCGGGGACTGCGGGAGAACTATCCGGATGCTGAGATCTATTTTATCACGCCGCTTCCCAATATTCTGCAGGACTATCTGATGCGGGAGCGAGACTATCTGCTGCCTCAGAGGAGGCTGGTGAATGTGATGCTGGAGTTGTCCGAAGAATACGGATTTACGGTCATTGATCTGTATAACTCCAACATTCTGGATTCCCATGACGTGGATATCGTGACGGACTATATGCCGGACGGCGTACATCCGAACGAAGCGGGCTATCAGATTTTGGCGGAGCACATTGCGGCGCAACTGGTGCACGCGTCGCAGTTGTGATAAAATAATAAAAAGGCAGCCCCGAAGCGGCTATGGAAAGGAGAATGAGTATATGGAATTTTTAGATAAGCTGGGCGATACCCTCAGTACAAAGGGCAAAGAGGTTTCAGGAAAAGCGAAGGATCTTGCGGAGATCGCAAATCTGAAAAGACAGATCAGTACCTGCGAGGATGTGATACGGAAAAATTATATCGAAATCGGCAAGCGGTACTATGAGAGTTGCGGACAGGAGCCCGGAGCGGAGTATGAGGAATTTTGCAGGGCGATAGCCAATGCGAACAGCGGGATCGAGGAACTGGAACAGAAGATCAAAGAAGTCAAGGGGATCTGAGAAGATTGCCATAAAAAAGGACTGCCGGATTGGCAGTCCTTTTTGTGTGTTATTCTATTGCTGTTCAGGCTGGGGCTGTTCGGGCTGCGGTTGTTCGGCTGCTGCCGCCGCCGCAGCTGCCTGTGCCGCTTCTGCGTTGCGCTGGGCGATCTCCCCGCGCTGGGCGTTGATCACTTCTTCATAGTTAGGCACTGCAAAGAAAGTCTCGTCGTGAGGACACATATTAGACTGCGGAGCAGCTATCGGCACCTCGCTGACGGAGCCATCCTCGTTTACCACTTCTTCTGTCATGGTGGAGGAACCGCTCTGCAAAGACACATCCTCGATCGGCGTCAATTCTACCACGCCCTCTACCTTGAAAGGACAGAATTCGCAGGCCGGAAGTGTGCTGTACTGGCAGATCTGTCCTGCATAGTGCACATCACAGGTTTCTGAAGGCAGGGTGTCTTCCGTGAAATATTCCGTGCGCAGTGTTCCGTCACAGAGCCCTGCGATCGGAGATTTTCCGGATCGGGAACAGACCGTGGCTGTCACGATGCCGGAGGGAACGCTGAAGGATTCACTGGGCAGCTCTGCGTGAATTTCTGACATGACAACGCGCCACATTTTTTTCGCCAGATTTTTTTCCTCGCCGGTCAGCTTGACATTGTTGTCGAAGCCGGCCCAGGTAGTCGCTGTGTAGTAAGGAGTATAGCCTGCGAACCAAACATCGTTATAGTCTGAGGTCGTACCTGTCTTTCCGGCAATGGCCATATTGCCGAAATTAACGGAACCGCCGGTGCCGCTGGTGACCACATCCACCATGGCGTCAGTCAGAAGAAAGGCGGTGGTTTCCTTGATAACCTGCTTGGAATTGGGCATGGTATTGTCCAGGATGATGTTGCCGTCATGGTCTAATACTTTAGTATAGAGCTTGGGCTTAATATAGGTGCCGCCGTTTGCGATACACGCATAGGCCGCATTTAATTCCTCGTTGGTGACGCCATATGTGAGACCGCCGAGCGCGGTGGTCTGCTGGATATCTGAGAAGATCTCACCGTTGATCTCCTCACGCTCCACCAGGGTCGTAAAGCCGAAATTTCTCAGATAATCGAATCCAAGCTGTGGCGTGATCTGGGTCAGGGTCTTGACAGCCACGATGTTCATGGAGTCCCTTATGCCATCACGCAAAGAGGAGAGCCCGCGGTATTCCTCGCCATACCAGTTCGCCACCGGACGGCCCGTAGCGTAGTTAAAGGGGGCGTCGTTCATGACAGTGGCGAGTGTGAGTCCGGCGCTGTCTAAGGCAGGTGCATAGGTAGATACTACCTTGAAGGTAGAACCCGGTTGTCTCATAGTATCGGTAGCGCGGTTCAGGGTACGGCTGGCGGTTTTGGCACCGCGGCCGCCGACCATGGCTACGATATGACCGGTAGACTGATCCTCCACTACCAGGGACACCTGGGGCTGCGGGGTCAGATGGATGTTTTCTCCGTAGACCTCATCGCCGGTGTTCATCACAGCATCCTTGTAAGCTTCGATATCCTGATATGCCTCCTCCTGGGAAGAGTAGATTAGGTTGTAAGAGTTGGAGCGGTTTTCCCGCCAGTAGCTGCGGAACATTTCTGTGCTGACATTTTCCCGGTCTCCGTTTGCCCGCTCGATGGTCAGCTCATAATTTAAGTACCATTTGACGTTGGCAGGAAAGTTGCTCTCATCTGCAAAGGCGTTATCGCAGATCGCCTGAATTTCAGGATCCAGGGTGGAATAGACCTTCAAGCCTCCGCTGTAAAGCAGGGTAAATGCCTGCGTCTCGTTGTAGCCTGCGTCGATCAGATCCGCCATTACATCGTCCACCACCGCATCCACGAAATATGTATTGACGGAAGTGTCTTCATTTTCGGAATCTGCGATCTGAATACGGGAGTACACGTCGTCGGCCAATGCCGCCTGGTACTCCTCCTCGGAGATGTAGCCCTGGTCTTTCATATCGCCAAGAACCTTCTCACGGCGTTCCGCATTTTTCTCCGGATGTGTGATGGGATTGAAGCGGGAAGGGTTCTGCGTGATTCCTGCAATGACCGCGCACTCGGACAGGGTAAGCTCATTTACGTGCTTGTCAAAATAACGCCGGGAAGCCGCTTCCACGCCGAGGGTATTCTGTCCCAGATTGATGGTATTCATATAATTGATCAGGATGGTGTCCTTGTCCATGACCTTTTCCAGCTCTAATGCCAGATACTGTTCCTGAAATTTTCTCTTGAACTTATCCGCCAGAGAG
>JAAUZN010000015.1:17992-28933 GCA_014804565.1 Lachnospiraceae bacterium | reverse complement strand
TGGTTTTTCTGGGCGCTTTTTCAGAGATTGTAGAGGATGCTGCGCTGAAAGTTGTATGCTGCGGGTTTGTTTTGTCGCGCTGCCTCTGTGGCATCAGTGCAATTTCCTTTCCGTTGGCAAAGAGGGAGGGAACGCTTTCTCTTTTTGCGGACTGCTCTCAGAAAAACATAGTCAAAGTTTTTTTATATCTGCAAAGTGCCGTCTGTATCGGCAGCATGCTGTACTGGTCGTTATCTGCAGGTCTGCTTGTGACGGGGGCGGCGGTACTGGCACTGATTTATTATTTTTACCGCAGCAGAAAAGAGTTTGGCGGCGTTACCGGAGATACAGCCGGGTATTTTATTCTTCTCTGTGAGGGATGGATGGCTGTGGCGGCGGCAATGGCGCAGTACCTGTTCATGTAAAGGAGCGGATGATTGAAGTAAACGGTTCTGACAGGGAGATGAGGAAAGATGAGATTAGTGATCGGTGGATGTGCGCAGGGCAAATTGGACTATGTGCTTGAGAAATATAATCTGCAAAAGGGCGCAGTGTGGGATGCGGTTTTGCCAAATAAAGAAGGGGAGCCGAATGATTTGGTTTTGCGCGATAAGCCAGTGGTTATCAATCATTTTCACCTGTGGGTGAGAGAGCGGATTTTGGCGGGCGAATGCCCGGAGGAGGAAACGATGGCATTTTTGGATGTCTGCGGGGACTGTATCATCATCTGTGATGAGGTCGGAAACGGGATCGTGCCGATGGAACCCTTTGAAAGAGAATACAGGGAGCGTGTGGGAAGGCTCTTGATACGGCTTGCAGAGCAGGCGGAGGAGGTGGAACGGGTCATATGCGGCATCGGACAGAAGATCAAGTGACACTCCTGCTTCTCCGACATGGAGAGACGCAGGCAAACAGAGAACACCGATATCTGGGGAGAACAGACGAGCCGCTTTGTGCAAGCGGAATCGAGACTTTGTTGTCGTATAAGGGGCAAAATAGGTATCCGGCCGTTCAATATCTGTTTGTCAGTCCTATGAAAAGATGTCTGGAAACCGCTGAGATTCTTTATCCCGGGTTATGTCCTGTAGTTGTTTCAGAATGGAGAGAGATGGATTTCGGACGGTTTGAGTATCAAAACTATGAGGATCTAAAAAATGACATACAGTATCAAGCGTGGATTGACAGCGGCGGAGAGCTGGATTTCCCGGAGGGAGAGAGCAGGAAAGATTTTATCTTCCGATGTGAGCAGGGTTTAATGCGTATGTGTGAAACGCTGCGCCAGATCACAGCAGATACGACGGAGAAGGCTGCTTCGGTAGGGGTAATTGTCCATGGAGGAACGATTATGGCTTTGTTGAGTTCCTATGGCGGGAAGTCCTATTTTGACTGTCAGAGAGCAACCGGCGGAGGCTATCTGTGCAGAATGAAAGGATGGAAAAAGGATGTCTCTTCGGGAGATGAGCCTGTGAAAATAGAGGTCTTGGCAGAAATATGAGGTATCATATCGTTGCTTTTTTTCTGGGATTCTTGTTGGATCTGGTTCTGGGAGATCCGCACTTTTTTCCCCATCCGATCCGACTGATCGGGAGGCTGATAACAGGACTGGAAAAAATCCTCCGTAGAAAAAAGAAAAAAACAGAAAAGAATATGTCAATAAATCATGATACCAGAGAATTTTGGCAGGGGGTAGCGTTGGTGATCATTGTATTACTCAGCGTTGCGGTTGTCGTCTCCACTCTTCTACTGGCAGTATATCAACTGCATCCCTATGTGGGAATGGCGGTGGAGTGTCTTATGACCTATCAGATTCTTGCAGTGAAATGTCTGAAGGACGAGAGCATGAAAGTGTACCGGTGTTTGAGTGAGGGGAATCTGGAACAGGCCAGAAATGCGGTCTCCATGATCGTGGGAAGGGACACGGCGTGCCTGGAGGAGGAAGGAGTGGCTAAGGCGGCGATAGAGACGGTGGCGGAAAATACTTCCGACGGAGTGGTCGCGCCTATGCTATATTTGATGATTGGCGGACCGGTGCTCGGTTTCCTCTATAAGGCAGTGAATACCATGGATTCCATGATTGGATATAAAAATGAAGAATATCTGTATTTCGGCAGAGCGGCGGCAAAATTGGATGATATGGTGAATTATATTCCGGCCAGGATCAGCGCCTGTTTGATGCTTGCCGCATGTTCCTTGGCTGGCAGTGATTTTTCCGTGAAAGGGGCATGGCGGATTTATCAAAGAGACCGCAGGAAGCATGCGAGTCCCAATTCCGCACAGACAGAATCGGTATGTGCCGGTGCGCTTGGGATCCGGCTTGCGGGAGATGCCAGTTACTTTGGGGAAATGGTCAGGAAGTCATATATCGGGGATGCATTGCGAGAGGCAGAGTATGAAGATATCAAGAGGGTAAATCGTCTGCTATATGCTACGGCGTGGCTGTGTGAAATGGTCTGCCTGTTGTTTCTGGCGCTTTGCATGGTGTTTTAGCCGGATTTATGGTTTGAGGTGCGATTTGTGCGGGAAGGTGGCAGAAAAAGGAGATCACAGGATGAATATTCACGGCGGTGATATCTATAGGAATCGTGTAAAGCTTGATTTTTCCATCAATATCAATCCGCTGGGTATGCCGGATGCGGTGAAGACCGCGCTGTACCGAGCGGTGGAACAATGTGATGTCTACCCGGACAGGGAGGCAGAGGAGTTGAAAAATGCCGTCAGTGGATTTCTGGCGGTGCCGAAGGAGTATCTGCTGTTCGGAAATGGAGCGTCGGAGCTTTTTATGGCGGCGGTTCATGGAATCAAACCGAAGAAAACCGTGATACCGGTGCCGTCTTTTTACGGTTATGAATACGCGGCAAAAGCGGCGGAAAGTGAAATCCTGTTTTATGAAACGAAAGAGGAAAACAGCTTTTGTGTGACGGAGGAACTTATTTCTGTTTTGACGGAAGATGTGGATCTTCTTTTTCTGGCCAATCCGAATAATCCTGACGGCAGCCTTAGGGATAGGGAGTCTGTAAAAGCTCTTTTGCGGCACTGTAAAGAAAAAGGGATTTATATGGTGTTGGATGAAAGCTTTATTGCATTTTGTGGGGATGGATTTTCCATGCTTTCCGAAATAGAAGAGTTTGATAATCTGCTCCTTGTCGGATCGTTTACCAAGATTTTTTCGATTCCCGGTGTCCGCTTAGGATATCTGGTGTGTAAGAATCAGCGACTTCTTGCGGAAATCGCCGGACAGCTTCCGGAGTGGAATCTTTCCTGTTTTGCGCAGGAAGCAGGCTGTATCTGCGCAGAACAGACAGAATTTATCCGTCAAACCGAGCAGTATATTACGAAGGAGAGACAGTTTTTAGAAGAAGGCCTACGAGAGAAGGGATTTGTGGTTTTCCCATCCAAAGCGAATTTTATTTTGCTCTATAGTGAGGAGCCTTTATATGAGAGGTTACTAAAAAAGGGAATCCTGATCAGGGATTGCAGCAATTTCAGGGGATTGCATCAGGGATTTTATCGGATCGCGGTGAGAAGCAGAAAAGAGAATAAGATCTTATTAAGAGCAATGGGGATCGATCGGCCGGATCCGGGAGGTGTCAGATGAAAGAGATAGAGTATGTACTGCCGGAAGAGATTGAAAAACGGAGTTTCGAGATTATCAGCGAAGAACTGTCAAGTAGAGGAATTCGTCTTCCGGCGGAGGAAGAGGCCATCACAAAACGGGTCATACATACCAGCGCGGATTTTGACTATGCGGAAACGCTCTGCTTTTCAGAAGGAGCAGTTTCGATCATAGAAGAACTGATCAGAAACGGGGCTGATATCGTGACAGATACCAATATGACACTGGCGGGAGTCAATAAAAAGGTACTTGCCGGATTTGGCGGAGAAGCACATTGTTTTATGGCGCAGGAGGAGACTGCACGGCTGGCGAAGCAGAGGAATATGACGCGGGCGGCTGTCAGCATGGAGATGGCGGCAGCGATCGAGAAGCCCGTGATCTTTGCCATTGGCAATGCACCGACGGCACTGATCAAGCTGTATGAAATGGCAGAGAAGGGGGACTGGAAGCCNGCCTTTATCATTGGGGTTCCGGTGGGATTTGTGAATGTGGAGGCGGCGAAAGAGTTGATTCTGGAAACAGAGATTCCCTACATCATCAACAGGGGAAGAAAAGGCGGGAGTACGATTGCGGCGGCGATCTGCAATGCGGTTTTATATTCGTGTGAGAAGANCTTTTAAACTGTCAGAGAAAGTCGGGCTCATGTATGGGGGAAGAGTAGAATGCGATACGGTTTTACCACCGGGAGTTGTGCGGCGGCGGCAGCTAAAGCGGCAGCATATATGTTGCTGACCGGAATGGTCAAAGAGGAGATTACCATTGAGACGCCGAAGGGCATCCTGTATCATGCAAAAATTTTGGATATCAGCCGGGGCGAAAACGAGGTGAGCTGTGCGGTAGAAAAAGACGGCGGGGATGATCCGGACATTACGACAGGCGCATGGATCTATGCCAAGGTTTCTTATGANGAGGAAACGAATCCCAAATTGCGGATAGATGGCGGAGCGGGTGTGGGAAGAGTGACCAGAAGGGGGCTTGACCAGCCGGTGGGAAATGCGGCGATCAATCATGTTCCGAGAGAAATGATAGAGCGGGAGGTCAAAGAAGTCTGTCAGGTCGCGGATTATACGGGCGGCTTAAAAATCGAGATTTCAGTGCCGGAGGGAGAAAAACTGGCGGCACATACTTTTAATCCGAGGCTTGGCATCGTGGGCGGTATTTCCATATTAGGGACGAGCGGCATCGTGGAGCCTATGAGCAGTCAGGCGCTGTTGGATACGATTAGAATCGAGCTGTGTCAGAGAAGAGAGGAAGGTTTTGATTATGTGGCGGTCTCACCGGGTAATTACGGTCTGGATTTTATGAAAAAAACCTATGGTTACGATTTGGACAGAAGCGTGAAGTGTAGTAATTTTATCGGGGCTACAATCGACATGGCGGTGGAAGCAGGATTTCGGAAGATGCTTTTGACAGGCCATATCGGCAAATTGATCAAAGTGGCCGGCGGTATTATGAACACACACTCTAAGGAGGCGGATTGCCGGATGGAACTGCTCGCCGCCTTTGCCGTCAGGGAACAGGTGGATCTTAGACAAGTTTGCAAGATATTAGAGTGTGTGACCACACAGGAGGCAATTCCTGTTTTAGAACAGAGCGGGAAGTTGCAGGCGGTAATGAACCGCGTTGCAGAGCGTGTTTGTTATTATACGGAGAATCGTGCCGGCGGAAAGATGGAGATTGACTGTATTTTGTATGACAATGCGTTTGGAGAATTGGCAAAGAGTGAAGGGGCGGGAGAATGGTTTACTTTGTTGGGGCAGGAACAGGGGCAGTAGATTTAATAACAGTCAGGGGCGCGCGTCTGCTGGAACAGGCGGATGTCATTGTCTATGCCGGGTCTTTGGTCAATCCCGAATTGCTCCGGTATGCGAAAAAAGAGTGTGAGATTTATAACAGTGCAGAAATGACATTGGAGAAAGTGATTCAGATCCTATGCAGTGCCGAAGAAAGAGGAAAGACAACAGTTCGGCTCCACACGGGCGATCCCAGTATCTATGGGGCAGTCAGGGAGCAGATGGACGAGCTGGACAGGCGGGATATTTCTTATGAGAGCTGCCCGGGAGTAAGCGCCTGTTTTGGGGCGGCATCGTCTTTGAATCTGGAATATACACTGCCGGGCATTTCTCAGTCGTTGATCATTACAAGAATGGAGGGCAGGACCAAGGTGCCGGAGAGGGAGAGCATAGAGCGGTTTGCGGCTCATCGGGCGTCTATGGCGATCTACTTAAGCGCAGGAATGATAGAGGAGCTGAGTAAACGGCTGCTTGAGGGCGGCTATGAGAAGACGACGCCGGCGGCACTGGTCTATAAAGCGACGTGGGATGAGGAAGAGGTTTATGTCTGTACCATCGAAACACTCTTTGACACATCGGTGAAGCATGGGATCACCCATACTGCCCTTGTGCTGGTGGGAGATGCGATCGCGCATCAGCATTATGAAAAATCAAGGTTGTATGCGGCTGATTTTTCGACAGCGTTTCGGGAGAAAAAGGAAGGAATATCACAGTGAGACTAAGTATCATCAGCTTTACGGATCAGGGAAGAACGCTTTCTGAAAAAATCGGGGAAATGCTGAGAGAAAGACAGGAAAACCGATTGTACACCAAATGCCGGGCCTGTGCAGGAGATGTCGCTCGATCGTCCGTCGAATATGTGGTGGTTCCGCTGCATGAGTGGGTAGAGAAGCAGATGCAGGAAAAGAATGCCCTGTTGTTTATCGGCGCCTGTGGTATCGCGGTCAGGGCGATCGCCCCCTCTGTCACGGACAAGCTGCAGGATGCTCCGGTGCTTGTTATGGATGAAAAAGGGAAGTATGTCATTCCCATTTTAGCCGGGCACATGGGCGGGGCGAATGAGCTGGCGCAGTATCTTGCAAAGCTTACAGGTGCAGAACCGGTAATCACGACGGCGACGGATCTAAATGAAAAATTTGCGGTGGATTTGTTTGCCAAAAGAAATCATCTTGTGATCGGGAATAAAGAGGGCATTGTAAAGGTTTCGTCAAAAGTGCTGGCGGGAAAAGAAATTACGATCTCACTGGAATCGGGTCATGGCAGTTCCAATCGAATGCCGGAGGGCGTGAGGCTTTTACCATATCCGCCCACAGAACCCGTTGACGTTTTGATCTCCTCTCAGGAGACCGGATTTGAGGCGGCAATTCATTTAAAACCAAAAGAGTATATTATCGGGATAGGATGTAAGAAAGGGAAGCCGATAGACGAGATCAATGGTTTAATTGAGAAGAAGCTGCAAGAATTGGATATTTCAGATACACAGATTTATGCGCTCGCCTCTATTTCTCAGAAGTGCGAGGAACCGGGGCTGATCGAATGGTGCCGAAGGAAAGGCGTTTTGTTTCTCACATATACGGCGGCGGAGCTGCAGGGAGTAAAGGGAGAGTTTCAGAAGTCCGCTTTTGTAAAGGGACAGGTGGGCGTTGACAATGTATGTGAGAGAGCGGCGTTGAAAGCCTGTGATTTCGGCGGAAAACTGATCTGCGGAAAATGTGCGGAAAACGGTATGACAATCGCGGTCGCTAAAAAAGAATGGACGGTGGAATTTATATGAAAAATAAAATTTATATCGTAGGAATGGGACCGGGCCGGGAGGAAATGATGACGGGCGAGGCGCTGCGTGTTTTAGAACGTGCTGACGTCATTGTAGGGTATACTGTATATCTGCATCTGCTGGACGAACGCTTCCGTACCAAAGAACTGTTATCCACCCCGATGCGTCAGGAAGAGGAGCGGTGCAGGATCTGTTTTCGCGAGGCCGAAAAGGGCAGAGATGTAGCGCTGATCTGTAGCGGGGATGCGGGCGTCTATGGTATGGCGTCCCTGATGTATGAGATCGGGAAGGAATATTCGGAAACGGAGCTTGTGGTGGTTCCCGGCATCACGGCGGCCTGCAGCGGAGCGGCAGTTCTGGGGGCGCCCATCAATCACGATTTTTGCGTGATCAGTCTGAGCGACTTGCTGACACCGTGGGAGAAGATTGAAAAGAGATTACAGGCGGCTGCAGAGGGAGATTTTGTCATTGTGCTCTACAATCCCTCCAGTCATAAGAGAAAAGATTATCTGATGCGGACTTGTGATATTCTGCTTGGCAGTATCGAAGAAAGTCGTGTCTGTGGCTATGTGGAAAATATCGGAAGGGAAGGAACCAGAGCGGAAACTTGTACCTTAAAGGAATTGCGGAACAGGGAGGTAAATATGTTTACCACGGTTTTTATCGGAAATTCCGAGTCTGAGATCATAGAAGGCAAACTGATCACGAAGCGGGGATACCGCAGGGAGGAAAAGTGAAAGAGATATTACTGTTTGCGGGAACCACAGAGGGAAGAAAACTGTCGGAGCTTTTGGCAGCGGCGGGAGTATGTCATACGGTCTGTGTGGCAACGGAGTATGGAGAGATCGTTTTGAAACAACATCCTCTTGTAACGGTGCATCTGGGGCGGCTGGATCAGGGAGAGATCCGGGACTTGATTCGGGCAGGAATCTTTAGAGCTGTCATTGATGCGACACACCCTTATGCGGAATGTGTCACCCGACATATCAAGGGAGCAGTAGAAGATTTGCGTGCTGTCGGAATGGCAGTTCCGTATCTGCGTCTGCTGAGGGAGGATGATTCAGACGCACAAAACCATGTTCGCCAAAGTGGCCGGGTGGTTCATTTCGAGACGAAGGAGGCTTGTGTCAGGGCATTAGAAGAGACAGAGGGCAATATCCTGCTTACGACAGGAAGTAAGGATTTGTCTGCATATTGTGTATCTGAAGCGGTCAAACAAAGGCTGTATGTCAGAGTCCTTCCCGGCATGGAAAGCCTGGCGCTCTGCGCGGAACAAGGAATCTATGGGAAACAGATCATTGCGATGCAGGGGCCCTTTACGGCAGAAATGAATGCGGCAATCATCCGACAGTATCAAATCTCCCATCTGGTGACAAAGGAGAGCGGCGTGTCCGGCGGATATTATGAGAAATGNAAGGCAGCGGAACAAACGGGGACACAGATGTTTGTCGTAGGCCGTCCAAAGGAGAGAGAAGGATATTCCTTCTCCGAAATCTGCGGTGAACTGGAAAAGATCTGCGGCAAANNNCTTTCCNCAAAAANNCCTATGGAGATCACGCTGGCAGGNGTTGGTNTGGGACATAAGAACTGTCTGACGAAAGAAGTGGAAAAAGNCATCGGNGAGGCNGATATTTTATTNGGGGCNGAACGNCTCCTGGCANATNTCCGGTTCGGAGCAGAGAAACATCCNTTTTATCTTGCCGAGCAGATCATNCCCTATCTGCGNNNGGTNCAGGAACGAAATATNTTTATGGNAGNGAAAAAGNTAGTCGTTCTTTTTTCCGGNGACAGCGGTTTTTACAGTGGCTGNCAATCCTTNTATAATGCCTTAGAAAAGGAAATTAGTGAGAAGAGATTGGAGGCATTCCTGCGTATCATGCCGGGGATATCATCGGTGGCGTATCTGGCTTCCTGCTGCGGAGAGAATTATCAGGACGCGGCGATTTATAGCATCCATGGGAAAAAGCTGTGCAATCTTGTGCAGCGGATCAAGTACAGCCTCAAGACTTTTTTGTTGACGTCTGGCGTAAAGGATATGAACCTGCTGGGGAAAAAGCTGATGGAGGCAGGTATGACGGAATGCGAGATCATCACAGGCTATCAGTTATCTTATGAANATCAACGTATCGACCGCTATACGCCGGAAGAATGCTGCGGGTTGTGTGAAGAAGGACTATACACTTGTCTGGTAAAAAATCCTCAGGCAGAAAAAAGGAAACTGACGCAGGGCATTTCGGATGAGGATTTTATCAGAGATAAAATCCCCATGACAAAGGAAGAAGTAAGAGAAGTCAGTATTTGTAAACTGCGNCTGCAGGAAAATGCCGTGGTCTATGATATCGGAAGCGGCACCGGTTCCCTTGCGGTGGAAATAGCTGGTCTCTCCGATGAGATACAGGTATACGCGGTGGAGCAGAAGCCGGAGGCGGTCTCTTTGATCCGGCAAAATAAAGAGAAATTTATGTTAGAAAATATCACAGTGATAGAGGCGGCGGCACCCGAAGGGCTGGCGGATCTTCCCGTGGCGACTCATGCCTTTGTGGGAGGAAGCGGCGGCAGATTAAAAGAAATACTGGCAGCGCTGCGGCAGATCAATCCCAGGATGCGGGTCGTTATCAATGCGGTCACGCTGGAGACGATCTGCGAGGCAAAAGAAGTTATGTCAACCGAAAAGATTGCCGAGGAGGAAGTAGTACAGCTGCAGGTGACCCGGGCCGAAAAAGCAGGGAACTATCATTTGATGCGGGCTGAGAATCCGGTTTGGATCTGTGCCTTTAATTTCTGTGAGTAAAGTAAATGTGATTGCTTCTATCAATATATAAAAAGAGGTATGGTTTAAAGATGAGAATAAAGAGACTTATGATAGCCGCACCAAAGAGCGGGAGCGGAAAGACGGTGATCACCTGCGCTTTACTTCAAATACTGAAAAATGACGGATATCAGGTGGCATCCTTTAAATGTGGTCCTGACTATATAGACCCAATGTTTCATGAAAAGGTAATAGGGATTCCCTCTAAAAATCTGGATACTTTTTTTACCGGGGAGGAGCAGACGAGACGGCTTTTTTTGAAGGGCGTTGTTGGAAAGGATTTCGCGGTTTTAGAAGGTGTTATGGGATTGTATGACGGCCTGGGCGGCATTAGGGAAGCGGGATCTTCCTATCATCTGGCAAAAGTCACAGGGACACCGATTGTGTTGGTCGTAGATGCGAAGGGGATGGGGCGCTCGNTCATANCCATGATTGCNGGATTTCTNGATTATGACCAGGCNCATTTGATTCGTGGGGTGCTGCTCAACAGAATTTCAAAGGGATATTATGAAACGATCAAGCCATTGATCGAGGAAGAACTAAAGGTTCNGGTANTGGGNTNTCTNCCGGAAAAAGANGAANTGCGGATNGAAAGCNGNCATTTAGGNCTTATGATGCCGGATGAATTNNNTAACGTCAAAGAGAGGNTNCAGACANCAGCNGAAGNANTGCAAAANACAGTCTNNATANAGAAAATNATAGGAGATNGCNGAANGNGCNGGAGANTTACAGNNNGATNGANNAGCAGAAAACAGNGGAAANCNCANGNAAANCGGACAAACCNGTGATTGCTGTGGCAAAAGANGAAGCATTTTGNTTCTATTATNCGGATAANCTTTCTCTATTGGAGGAAAATGGCGCTGAAATNGCTTATTTNTCNCCNTTGNGGGATNNAAAANTGCCGNAGANGTGTCATGCACTTTATCTCGGNGGCGGNTATCCNGAACTNTATGCNAAAGGGCTCAGTGAAAAT
>JAAUZN010000015.1:0-17875 GCA_014804565.1 Lachnospiraceae bacterium | reverse complement strand
GAGATGGCNGGANTNNTTCCGGCGACCTGTTANNATACCGGNAAGCTGGTNCGNTTCGGNTACATAGAGNTNCAGGAANGNCAAAGTCATTTTNTGCCGGAGGGNGAAANGATCAAAGGGCATGAGTTTCACTACTATGANAGTACCGGNAACGGAGAGGATGCANTNGCCGTGAANCCCGTGACAGGACGANCATATTCCTGTATGATAGAGGATGAAAAGCATTTTTGGGGATTTCCGCATTTGTATTATCCCTCCAATCCGGCGTTTGCAAAAAGCTTTGTTGAAAAAGCGGACAGATATAAGGGAGAACTGAAATAGGAGTCATATGGAAAATTCGTATCGTTTTTTTGAGAACAGAGATTGTAAATATTTTCCCTGTCATGAAGGATTGGATGGTTTCAACTGCCTGTTTTGCTATTGTCCGCTGTATTTGCGGGAGCATTGCCCGGGCAGTCCCCGCTTTATTGAGAGAGATGGCAGAAGAATCAAGGACTGCTCCAACTGTACATTTCCTCATCGGTATGAGAATTATGATGCGGTGGTCGAGCTGTTGAAAGGGTAAATAAAACGCAAATTTGGAGATAGATATGAAGGGATTAAAAGGGATTGGCATAGCGGTTTTATTTTTGCCGTTTATACTGATAGCAGGTTTTATCATATTCGAAATGTTTGGTATGTATGCGAATCATGCGGCGACAGGCCGGCAGACAGAGAAGTTGCAAGCAGATCTAATGGATAAGATTTCAGATCTGGAAATCCTTAACGTTCATTCTGAAACCGGGAACACTGGAAATGGAAATCATGTGGACTGCGTATCTGAGATAACCTTTTCCACAGCGATGACGGAAAGCGAGATCATAGGAGCGATGTCGGAGTCTTACGATTTTGATAAGGATGGCTGCTCGGTGAATAAAATGGACGATGGTTCGTACACATTTTATCAGGTGACATCCGCTCCCTTTCCCGATAATATAGAGGGGCATTGATAATACGTTATTTCAGCTTTTCCAGTTTTATCGTATGCGCGATCAAGATAATTATAGATTCTTTACAATTTCATGCAAATGTAAAGATACGGCCCTTTGTAGAATTGACAAAGCATAGTCTGAATGCTATATTGCCTCTTGAAATGAAAGAGGTGGTATAGCATGGATAAGGAGCAGAACGAAAAAAAGGGCGGCAGCCAGGTGATGCTTAAGATCTGCGGATTCATTGTGGATAAGCGCAATCTGTTTTTCCTTTTGTTTGGAATAATGATCATTTTTTCTGCGGTGTCAAGGAACTGGGTCAATGTGGAGAATTCCATGTCCCATTACCTTCCGGATTCTACGGAGACGAAGCAGGGTCTGGACCTGATGGAGCAGGAGTTCATTACATACGGGACCTGTGATGTGATGGTTGCCAATGTGTCCTACGAGCAGGCGGAATCCATCTGCAGGGATCTGGAATTTATGCCGGGCGTTTTCATGGTGGATTTTGACGACTCGGAGGAGCACTATTATAATGGTTCTTCCTATTATAATGTTACCTTTGACTATGATGAGAAGGATGACCAGTGTCTGGAGGTACTGGATCGAGTCAAGGAGAAGCTTGACGGTTACGATTATTATCTCTCCACCACGTTGGGAGATATCGAGGCGGAGCTGATTGCCAATGAAATGAATGTTATCGTTGTGCTGGTGGCTATTGTGGTGGTGACGGTGCTTCTGCTTACGTCTCAGGCGTATGCGGAGGTGCCGGTGCTTTTGATCACCTTCGTGGCGGCAGCTATTTTACAGATGGGGACGAACTTTATTTTTGGCACCATCTCCTTTGTGTCCAACTCCGTTACAGTGGTGCTGCAGCTGGCTCTGTCAGTGGATTATGCCATTATTCTTTTGAACAGATATAAGGAGGAGCATGCCAATCTGGAATCCAGGGAGGCGATCATTATTGCGCTCAGTAAAGCGATTCCGGAGATCTGTGGCAGCTCCCTCACTACCATAGGCGGTCTGATCGCTATGGGTTTTATGCAGTATAAGATGGGACCGGATCTGTCGGTGTGTCTGATCAAATCTATCTTCTTAGCGCTGGGATCTGTATTTTTACTGATGCCCGGTGTGATTATGCTGTTCTCCAAGCTGATGGATACCACCAAGCACAAAAATTTTGTACCGGATATTCCCTTTGTGGGAAAATTTGACTATGCGACGCGATTTATTGTAGCGCCGCTTTTTGTGCTTGTCATCGTGGGGGCATACACGGTTTCCAGTAAATGCCCCTATGTGTTCGGTGACAGCACGATCACGCCGCCAATCCAGAACAGTATCCAAAAGACAGAGGAGATGCAGACGGATAATTTCGGCGCCAGCAATATGGTGGCCCTTATCGTGCCTGCAGGAGATTATGAAAAGGAGGCGAAGCTGTTAGCGGAGCTGGAGGCATGTCCGGAAGTGGACTACACTCAGGGACTCGCCAATATCGAAGCGCTTGACGACTATTGCCTGACGGATAGATTGACGCCCCGGCAGTTTTCGGAGCTGATCGATCTGGACTATGAGGTGGCGGAGCTGGTGTATGCTGCCTACGCTGTGAACGATGAGGATTACGCGAAGGTGGTCAATGGCCTTTCCGAATACAAGGTGTCTCTGATCGATATGTTTATGTTCGTCCACGACGAGGTGGAGGAGGGCTATGTCACCTTGGATGACGATTTACAGGATACGCTGGATGATGCTTACGATGCTATGAATTTTGCGAAGAATCAGCTGCAGGGAGAGAATTACAGCCGTATGCTGGTTTTTCTGACACTTCCCGAAGAGAGCGAGGAGACCTTCGCTTTCATTGACAGGATGCACGAGATTGCAGAGAAGTATTATCCCGACGGGAAGGTGCTGGTCTGCGGAGAGTCGGTGAGCCAGTACGATCTGCAAAAGACTTTCGACAGGGATAATCTGGTAAACAATGTAGTGTCTATTCTGGCCGTGCTGGTGGTGCTTTTGTTTACCTTTAAATCGGCAGGTATGCCGGTGCTTCTGATTGCGGTGATCCAGGGCTGTATCTGGCTCAACTTCTCGGTTCCCGCGATGCAGCACGATAATATTTTCTTCATGTCCTACCTGATCGTCAGCTCGATTCAGATGGGCGCCAATATCGACTATGCCATTGTCATTGCAGGACGTTATATGGAACTGCGCGAGACAAACGGCAGGAGACAGTCCATTATAGATTCCATGAACCAGGCCTTCCCGACGATCATCACCTCGGGAACGATGATGGTGGTGGCCGGCTTCTTGATCGGTAAGCTGACCTCCAATGCGGCAATCTTCGGTATCGGAAAATGTCTGGGAAGGGGAACTACGATTTCTATTCTGGTGACCATGTTTGTACTGCCACAGATTCTTCTGGTGGGTGATAAGATTATAG
The DNA here is from genome assembly GCA_014804565.1 of Lachnospiraceae bacterium. GTDB lineage: Bacteria > Bacillota > Clostridia > Lachnospirales > Lachnospiraceae > UBA3282. Next base: position 14,467 of record JAAUZN010000015.1, on the reverse strand, counting down.
AGAAGACAGCCTTTGTTATGAATATGCCGATCCGTACAAAGAATGTGTCGGGCCTGATGAGAGTGGACGGCCTGGTGCGCGGTAAAATTGACGGTGTTGTGACAGGTACGATGAGCGCCATAGTCAGAGGTAATATAAGTGCCTACGTGGAGGCCGGAGATGTGACGGAGCTTACGGAGGAGGAGTACAGACAGCTTAAGGAGACAGTGTCTGAGGAGTTAGCGAGCAGGGAGGTGGCAGATCATGCGTAAGAAAAGAGTGATGACCCTGCTGCTTTCGGCGGCAGTGTTTATGGGCACCCTGCCTGTGGCGGGTGTGCAGGCGGCAGAGACAAAACCGCAGGAGGAGACCTCCGAAGAGACGGAAGATGAGGAAGAAAGCGCGGAGGAGGAAGTCACCAGTGTGGAGGACGCCACTGAAACGATCAATTCCTATAATGACGAGGAAGTGGAATGGGAAGAGGTTTACATAACAAATGCCGAAGATCTTAAAACCTTTGCAAAAAATTGCTGGCTGGATACTTGGTCCCAGAATAAAAAGGTATATCTGACGGCGGATATCGATCTGGCGGGAGAAAACTTTGTCTCTATACCGACCTTTGGCGGCTATTTCAACGGGCAGGGTCATACGATCAGCGGATTTACGGTGCGTAAGCCGATTTCCTATGTGGGATTGTTCAATGAGACACAAAAGACAGCGGTCATTGTTAATCTGCGAGTGGAGGGCACGATTCGACCCTCCGGGAAGCAGATGGTAGTGGGCGGTATTGTAGGGGATAACAGTGGTATCCTGTTAAACTGCGTTTTCGATGGTGTTGTGAAGGCCAATGACTATGTAGGCGGCATCGTGGGCTACAATGAGATCAGTGGCGTGCTGATGGACAGCGAGGCAAATGGCACCATCACGGGCGCGCATTACACGGGCGGTATTGCTGGCGATAACGTGGGAAATATTGTGGGATGCCTCAATCGTGCTGACGTTAATATCTCCAATGAGGATAGGACGAAGTCGTTGGATGATATCAATCTGGATCAGTATGCGGCAGGTATTTTGGGTTCTCTTGGCAGTGAGGGGGATGAGAAGAGCGATAAGCTTTCTACCACCGAAAATACAGTTGATACCGGCGGCATTGCGGGTCTTTCTACAGGTATTGTGCAGAACTGTGTAAACGAGGGCACTATCGGCTACGAGCATGTGGGCTATAACGTGGGCGGTATTGTGGGCCGCCAGTCAGGGTATGTGCACTCCTGTGTCAATAAAGGCAGGATATATGGACGTAAGGATGTGGGCGGTATCGTTGGACAGGCGGAGCCTTACATTGCGATAGATCTGTCGGAGGATATTGTGCGGCAGCTCTCGGATCACATTGACATCCTGCATGATCAGGTAGGTAAGATGCTGGATGATGCGGGAGACAGGTCAGATGTGCTCTCCAACCGGCTGTCGGTGATTCGTGATTTTGCGGACAGAGCGCTTGATGACACCAGTTTCCTTGCGGACCGGACAGTGGAGTGGACGGACAGCATGATGGACTCCGTCAATGAGGCTATGAGCCGTTTTGACTATGTGCTGGATGAGACGGCGAAGGATGGCGGTATGATAGACCACGCCACGGATGCGGCGGAAGATGTGAAGGACGCCGCTAAGAAGCTGGAGGATATGGTAAAGGACATGGATCTTTACCGGTATATGACGCCGGAGGAGAAGGAGGCTTACGATCAGGCGAAGAAGGCCATCGAGGAAGCCGGTAAAGAGCATGCGGAGAACGTGGCGAAGGCGACGGAGGCTTATTATCATTCTTACATAAATGACGCGGCTAAGGAGAAAACAGATAATAATGAGCATGACCTCAAGCCGGTGAAAGGATCAGAGGCGGATTCAAGCTGGAATCTTACAGATTCACACAAAGTGCCTGACGATTATATAGGCATCACCGGATGGATGCATACAGATACGAATGAGGAGTTCCCGTGCTCGGACAGCAGTCACGCGCATTATGAATCGGATCGTCAGGTGCAGGAGGATGCGGAGGCCAAAATGGCATCTGACAGTGCGGCGGTGGCGCAGGCTGCGGGCGCTTATGCGGATGAACAGTACAAAGAGGCCCATGGCAGCAGCTATACTGCGGATATGGAGAAGTATCTGGAAATCATGGCGGATATTGCCTCCAAATACGCCGATGAGATGACAGAGGACGCGAGGAAGCAGTTGAAATCTGCCGTATCCTCCGCGAAGGATGCCGCGGAGAATCTGGAGGATATGGGCGACGAGACGAAAGACCTCCTGACTAATTTGAATGACAGGCCGGATATCACCTTTCCTCAGTTGGGCGGAGATTACCGCTCTACTACCGGGAGCCTCAATTCCAACTTAAAAAATATCTCCGAGAATATGGGATATTTAAATGATGAGATGTCCTCTTCCGGGGATCTTTTGGGAGATGATCTCTCCGATATTAACGACGAGTTCAGCGAGATCATGCTGTTGTATACGGATGCTCTGGATGGTGTGCTGGATATGGATTACTCCAATATCTATGAGGATGAATCCCAGGAGAATGCGGAGGAGAGTATAGATGCCACTGTGGCGGACTGTACCAACAGCGGTATCGTGGAAGCAGATCTGAATGTGTCCGGTATTGTCGGTACCATGGCGATCGAGTATGATTTCGATTTAGAGAGCGATATCACAGGACTGGATGATGCGCGGGCAAACTCTACCTTTCTCACCAAATGCGTGTTGAGGCAGAATGTGAATCAGGCTAATGTCAAGGCACAGAAGAGTTATGTGGGCGGCGTCTGCGGCCTGCAGGAGATGGGAATGGTGCTGCGCTGCGAGAACTATGGCAGGATCGAGAGCACCACCGGAGATTATGTGGGTGGTATCGTGGGGCAGTCGTTGTCTCACATCAGGCAAAGCTATGCAAAGTGCACCGTGTTGGGCGGCGAGTATGTGGCCGGCATCGTCGGATACGGCAATGGCATTGCAAACTGCTGTGCAATGGTGAAGGTGAAAGAGGCAACCGCTTTTTCGGGAGCTATTGCGGGAAAGACAGTCGATGAGGCTGAAATTGCAGACAATTACTTTGTATCAGATGAAATTGCGGGCATTGACCGTATCAGCTACAGCGGGAAGGCGGAGCCCACAAGCTATGAGACCCTGTTGCAAATGGAAGGGATTCCCGCCAATTTCCGCCGGATGAAGATTACCTTCTATGCAGATGAGGAAGAAGTCGGAGTCGTAGAGTGCGCTTATGGCGGCAGTGTCGAACTGGAACAATATCCGAATATTCCCGTGAAAGAAGGATTTTACGCGGATTGGGATAATAAAGAACTGGTGAACGTCAGACTGGACGAGGACGTTACGGTGGAATATGTGAGATATCTGACCACACTGGCCGGTAGCTGGCTACGGGAGAATGGTCAATCTTCTCTGTTGGTGGACGGAATGTTTGCGCAGGAGGATGAGATTGTTGTCGAGAAACCGGGAGCGGATGGCGTGCAGGTGACGCTGCCGGATTCATTTTCGAAAGAACCGGAAGAGCTGACAGAGTGTTGGACGATTGAGATTCCCGAGGATGGGCAGACGACCCATCAGGTTCGTTATCAGGCGCCGCAGGGTCAGACAGAGGGCGTTGAGATTTATGTGGAGGATGCTTCCGGATGGCATAAGGCAGAGACAGAGCTGATGGGAATTTATCATCTGTTCACTGTGGAGGGCAGCAGTGTAAAGATTGCGGTCAGCGTGACCGAGAAAAGCATCATGGATTACATCGTTTATATCGTGATTGGTGGTGTGGTATTACTTCTGGTGGTCATTCTTTTGATCAGGAAAAAGAAGAAAAAGCGGAAGGCAAAGAAAGAGATAGAGATTGAAGAGACAGAGACGGAAGAGGGAGCGTAAGGCTCCCTCTTTTTGACAGGGTGGAGGGGTATCAGTATAATGGAAGAAATGAATTGACAGAAGTTGAAGTATCAACAGTAAATTTTGAATGTGAGGTTAATATGGATCAATTACCACGTATAATAGTGTGTTTTGGAATTGAGGGAAAAGAATTAAATATTAATGAGTTGACAGAAACGTTAGATATTATACCAACACATGCTAGAGGAATTGATGATTGGCCTGAAATAATAAAAAAGGATTTGACGTTTCCAGAGGAGTTACAGCCAAGATGTGAATGGGGCATTGATTACGAAGTGGATTTATGCAATACGGTAAATATTCCTATTATGTCAGTAATAGATCAATTAAAGGGCAAAGAAGATAAGATTTTTGAATTCTGTGAAAAGAATAATTTAAAAAGATACCTAACTGTCGTGATTCATGCGAAGGCAATGTGCTTGCCAGAAATAACCCTCTCGCCTTATGTTTTGAGATATTTTGGGGAAATGGGTGTTGAAATAGGGTTTGACATATATACATATTGAAGAAATGTAAGCGGCCTGAAAAAAAGGAGTTTTAGGATGAACTGGAAGGAACAAAGAGAAAACGCATACCCCAATATTATTTTATCGGATTGCCTTGTTGATGAAATACAAGTGAATGATAAAGATATCATATTAAAATTTCTTAAACATGGATTTGTAATAAAAGATGTTGAGGATTCTCATTACTATCGGACAAAGTCGGCACAGATTATTGTGAAAGAATGTGATATAGATAATATTTCGATTCAACTTGTTAACAGAAAAAGAGGAGTGGATAAAGAAGGAATACGGATTATTACGGATATAGAACTACATACATTTTTGAATAATATTTTAAAGAAAAGATGGAGTTATGAAATAATTGAAGAGTATTATTCTGCATTAGGCGGATTATGAGGCTCCTTTTGACTGATTTTGCAGAAGAATATGTGGGGAATAAAAATCCCAAAAGTTAAATTTTAAACAATTATAAAGTGCAATTATTGATTAGTTTATTGGGCAATGGGAAGATGTGTATGAGAAGAGGAAAAAATAAAATAGATAAAACAGCAATTTGTAAATATCTTGACAGAATCATCGGTAAACCTGTTTCTCGTATTGGAAGAGCAGCTAACATGGTATGGATATGTATTGGGAAAAATGTCATGACTGTGGATTGGAAAGGGAGAAAGAGAGAAAAAAGTGAATATGCACTACATATTCAATCACCGTGGCGAATCATCAATAAGAAAAAGGATGAAATAGTGATGGCATCCTCAGATATGTATTCTCCAAGAACGGGTATGGATTATTCAGAAGATTTCAACTGGGAACCGCAGGGGAATAACCTGTTTGATGAAAAAAGTAAAAACTGGCTAAAAAGAGAGATACCGGTCTATATTAAAAAGTATAAATTAAGTAGGTGGGGCGATTTAACGTTATTTTTTTCAAATAATGAGAAATTGCAGGTGTTTAATGAGGCATCTGGTGATACAGAAAGTTGGAGATTATTGATGCCCGGAAGCAAAGAGCCGCACTTGGTTGCAAGTGGTTCAGAAATTATTTTTGAGTAGAATGAAGGATATGAGGTAATAGAAGATGAATAAGTTGGAAGAATTGAGTAAAGAAATTTCCTACGCTTTGCGTCATGCGCCGTGGGAATATGAATTAGAAATGGATGAAGAAGGCTGGGTTCCGATTGCGCAGCTTTTAGATGCATTACATAGGGCAGAGAAATGGAAGAATATCTGTGAGGCGGATTTGAATGAAATGATTGAAAGGTCTGAGAAAAAACGTCATGAGATAAAAGACGGAAAAATCAGGGCTTTTTATGGGCATTCTATTCCGATGAAGATATTGAAAGAAGTGAAAATGCCGCCGGATATTTTGTATCATGGTACGGCTAGAAGATTTGAACAATCCATTATGGAGAATGGTCTGTTACCGCAGAGCAGGCAATATGTTCATTTATCACAGGATGTGGAAACTGCTGAAAATGTCGGGAAGCGTCATGATGACAAGCCGTGTATATTAGTTATTGATGCAAAAAAAGCATGGGATGATGGAATAAGATTTTATCTTGGTAATGAGAAGGTCTGGCTGGCGGATGTGATACCGGGTAAATACATTAAAAAGATGTAGCATATAAATCAGAAATATTCCTGATTGGATTGGTTGGGATATCGTTCTTTACAGCTTGGATTGGGCTGGTTAAGTAAGGGATAGGTCACCGAACAGCGGGGAATTTCTCCGCTATATTTGTTACAAAAATTATAAGAAGGGATTAAAAGTATAAGAAGAATGATTGAGCTTACTAATTGGGTTACGAATAAGAAGATGAATGAAAGATTTTTACAACTTGTACAGTATGATAACGAAGACGAATTGAGGATTAGTTTAGAAAGTTTGGGGAAACTTTTTCCCCCCCCCTTTTAGAAAAGTAAAGGACTGTATTATTATTTCAAAGAAAAGTGCGGATGAGTTAGAGCCGTATTTGGAGAGCGTAGTGCAGGAAGTGTATGGAGATAAAACCGGATATGAAGCTAGTAATACTGAGACACGAATAAACTGTTTTTTTGAGAATGAGATTTCAGAGATTACAGGCGTAAAGATAGCCCTAATTGTTCTTGAAGTTTGGGCAATGAGATTAAAGGAAATGGAACCTGAATCTAATTTTTGCCTTATTATGTGTAGCGATGAAGAACGCGTGGAAATTAGATTTCATAAAGCTAGAAATGATGAGCAAGGATGGTTAGATGATGATATAGAAGCTTATAAAGATGGGGCAGTAGGATATGTCATAGTTTAAAATATAGAGGTATAGTAGCGAGGGGTGTTTTGGCATGAAAGATGAATTTGAGTATTTGATCTCAATGAAAAAATCTAGAAAGAAACCAAAAGAGGGGGATGTGTTTGTATTACAACCTATAGAAGGTGTATTTTATTTTGGAAAGGTTATACAAGCAAATGTAGAGAGTATAGATTCTTTTGTAAATGGAATGACATTGATATATGTATATCAGTATTCTTCTATTAGCAAAGAAATGCCGGACGTATTAGAAAATGAAGAACTTCTAATTCCGCCAGTAGTTGTTAATCATCGACCTTGGACAATGGGATATTTTGAAACAATAGGTAATGTTGGTGTATCGGAAAGTGAGAGAAATGTAGATTTTGCTTTTTGGGATGTTTTAAGGGAAAAATATGTTGATATTACTACTGGACAGGCAATAGTATTAAAGCATGAGCCAAAATATCGGAGTATTTTTGGTTTGGGAAGTTATGGAGTTGTAGGGAAAGAGGTACATAAGGCATTATGTTAGTGAATATATCATTTGATGATGAAGAGCATTTGGAGAATGTGGATATTATTAATATGCCAGATGAAATAGCGGGAAATTTAGATGAAGTGGTAAATGAATTTTTCAAATGGATGTTTGATAAGACGAATGATCATAAATATTGGGTTATAGAAGATGGGCAGAAAAAATACTGTTCTTATGCTACAGAAGCTTTTGGCGATTGGCTAAATCAATTTATTACGCGAGAGGAAAGAACTACGATAGTAGCGGTTTCATCAAGGGAGATAGATGAAACGCTTCCTATCATATATTTTTAATAATTTAGGATCAGAAATTTATAACTGGAATGATGTTTAGAATAGGAAAGGAAAATAATTATGGAAAAAGAGTGAAATCGAAGAATTAAACGCTATGTATGAGACACATGATTTTTTGAGTGATGTTATTCTTATTGGGTCTGACGGTGGAGATATGGCATATGGTATAGATATAAATGGCAGATATATAGAAGTTCCATTTATCGGAATGGATGACGAGGAAATTAAAGTTATTGGAAATAATTTTGACGATTTTATCAATTATATATGGAGTAAATCGTAGGATTGGGTAATTGAGTGAATTAACTATGCCCATGATCCCGCTTTTCCACCATCCGGTCATATTGCCCGTACATCTTCTGGACCTCATTTTCCAGAATGTAATAATGCCGTATGTAGGGAATCAGAAGAATAAGCAGCGCAATTGCCAGTAGACCGATGCCGATCGAAAATGATACCGTAGTCAGCGCGATTACGATCATCTCAAGCAGCGCAAAGGTAACTGTCACGATGAGGTGGATCAGTCTCTCATGCTGAAAAAAAGAAACCTGGATCAGATGCTCTCTTATTATCGATTCCCAATCCAAATCATCCCGCGAAAGCAGTTCATCTATATATTTTCTGTAATTTAAAATTCGCTTTTCCATATGACATATCTCCCTATTGGTTGCTTCCTAATTTTGTGCCTTTAGAGCCTCAATTTCCGCAAGCAGTTGTCGAATTTGCGAGTCTCGCTCTGCGATAGCCTGCTCATGCTCAATCCGGTCACGCTCAATTTTCTGTTCTCGCTCTGCAATCGCTTTCTCGTAATTGCGGAGATCCTGATAATACTCTTCCCGTTCACGGCAGCGTTTGCGCACCAGTTCATCCGCGCTCAATTGAAATATGGTTTCGGCTGCTTCCTGTAAATATTCATCTTTGGCTGCCAGCATTTTGATCTCCTCCCAGGTGGTGGCCTTAAAAAGCATTGCCCATTCTTGGATATGAAACTGTTTATCTTCCTCGGTTGCCAAATCTATTCGAGATAAGTCTAACACATTCAACGTCAGATTGTCACTATATTTTTGATGGTTTTTAACGTTTATCAGTTTATAAGAGGCATAAAATTCAGGAAACTCCCGAAACAATGTATAGTCCAGAAAGCCGATATGTATGGCGGGCTTTGCGGATCCATAGGCCTGTCCGTGGTTTAGCTGGTCGAAGGAGCGACACAGATACATGACAGAGCGATCCCGCCAGTTCAGCCTATTGGCAATCTGCATTTCCAGATTGATCAGCGTTTGATTATTCAGAATCACATTGATATCCAGACGGAATTCTTTATTTGTAACGGCTTCTCCCAAAATCACAGGATTGGTGATGGTTACAGAGACTACTTCGGATTCAGCCAGATGAAGAAGGGAGCAGATCAGCCCCCGCAAAACCTTATTGTTGGTTTGTAAAACAGCGCGGAACATGTAATCGTTGGTCATGCCGTAGGGAAGCTCACCGTGGGCGTCTGGAAGAATAAGACTGATTGTTTTAAAATGTTGATTCATAGATGTGTTTTCCTTTCGTAGATGATTATGATGGAGCATTGCTCCGGAGAATTGGGGAATCAATACGGGTGGTTTGATTCCAGGTTAATATCGAATAGAAATGAATAGACGAATCATTCTTTAAAACAGATATATCACAGAAAAAGACAAATTGCAAAAAGATTTTGCGAGAGTATATGTAGAAAAATAATAGACGCAATATCGTATGTTACGTATAAATATCAGTATTTAGGATATAGAAGGAGAATGTTAGAGAGAAAACACAAAATATGGTATTGTTTAATATTCACAAAGCAGGAAGATGATCTTTTCTTCCTGCTTTGTAGAAAGATTCATTTATTTCCAACGGAAACTACAGCCCAAACACATCCTTGACAAACAGATAAGCCACGGTCAGGATCAATCCGACACAGAACAGCAGCAGTCCGAAGGACATGCTTCTGGAAATCACTGTGCTGTTCTCGGCCCACTCTTCCTGAAACAGGGCCAGACGGTGTTCGTAGTCCTGTGTTCTGGGATTCTTCCTGTGAATGGTAAGATTGCCCAGCTTTTGGAAAGCGGAGGCAATACAGGCGCACAGGTGGGTCAGAGGTGTACCTTCCGCCAGTTCGTGGGGCAGCTTTTCGTCGCGGTAGATGGTCTTTCTGAGAATTACCACGAGGGTGTCTACCAGACTGTCCAGGAAACGGCAGATCATGCCGAAGACGAAGGGCAGTATCTGTAACAGCACAGGACGGTAGATTACATTTTCCAGATCAAGCCATGCGGGCAAACGATTTACATAATATATATTTTTGCCGTCGGATGCAGATTTCCGCAGCAGTGGACGAACGATGAATCCGTAGATCAGCAGACCGAAGACCAGGGATATGAGACTGCCTCGCAGGTTTTCCAGAGAAAAGTAGGCAACACGTTCTGCGTCCGCCGCAAACAGAAAACCTTGTCCCAGATCAGCGATGCCGTCCATCACGATATTGGGGAGAAAGCCGCCGATGGGCAGCAGGGTAGCGCTTAAAGTGAGCGCCAGGGCGCTGGTTCGGTTCATATAACTGCCATGCAGGTCGTCATAGGCTTTCTGCACGGTGGGGTCCGTATTCTTTTCCAGGAAAAGGCAGACATAGAGCTTTAGCATATAGGCCGCAGTGAGGCCGCCGCTGATCAGGAAGATCCATTCGATGCCGCTCATCAGGGATCCGCTGAAGGGGCCCGTCACGTTTCCCTCGCGAATCAGGTTGCAGTATTCCACAATGCTCTCATGGATCAGGGTCTTACTGACATAGCCGTTCCAGAGCGGTACGCCGCTGATGCCCAGAGCACCCATCAAAAAAATGTAGTTCAGGAGAGGCTTGTGTCGGCCAAAGCCCTGAATCTTGTTGAGATCAAGCTTGTGCACGTTCATGAAGACCACGCCGGCAGCCATGAACAACGCCAGCTTGATCAGGGAATGATTGACCATGTGTAAAAGGCTGCCGCGCAGTGCAAGCCCATTCTCAGCCCCCAGCAGGCCGGACATGCCGACGCCCACCAGAATAAATCCGATCTGGGAGACGGAGGAGCAAGCCAGTGTCCGCTTCAGGTCAATGGAAAACAGGGCGAGCACAGCCCCCACCACCATAGTGAGAACGCCCAGAAGCAGGATCATAGCGCCCCAGGCCGCGCTCCCCAAAAAGAGGTAGGAGGTCAGGATCAAAATGCCGTACATACCTGCCTTGGTCAGAATACCTGACAGCAGTGCAGAGGCGGGAGCCGGAGCCACCGGATGTGCCTTTGGCAGCCAGATATGCAGCGGGAATGCACCTGCCTTGGCGCCGAAGCCAAACAGGAGACAAAAGCCTGCCGCCCAGATCTGTATAGATGCTTCTCCGGATAAAAGGGGCATGTTTGCCAAATCCGCAAAGAAGAGAGTGCCCGCCGCATCGTAGAGCAGGAAGATCCCCATCAGCATCACCAGGCCGCCGATCACGGCCACGGCAAGGTAAGTACCTGCCGCCCGCAGAGAATCGGGTTTTTCATCGTGAGCCACCCATACATAGGAGGCCAGTGACATGATCTCGAAAAAGATAAAAGTGGTATAGAAATCAGCGGAGTAGAAGATTCCCTCCGTTGCGCCAAGTGTCAGCAGTAAAAACAGATAATAGCGGTTGCGGTTTCTGTAATGGCCGAAATACTCAGCGGAAAACAGAGTGGTCATAAACCACATAAATGCGGCGATCGTTCCGTATATGGCGCGGAAGCCGTCCAGCGTAAAATGCAGTCCCATACCGCAGACGTAAGGGATGGTGACCATCCCGCCGGCCGCTGTCCCGCCTAAAACCTGTAGGAGCAGGATGCCGCAGAGAATAAAGGTAACACCCGTTATGATATCCGCAAACAGGTTACGGGTGTTTTTGTTAAAACGTCCGATCCCGTAGCCGATCAGGCCTGCCGCCATTGGCAGGAAAACCGCGCCCTCAATGATATAAGAACTTTGCATGTTAGTATCCTCCCATTGCTACGTCAATAAAAAAGTTTACGATCGGCTGTGAATACACGCCGAACAGGATGATAAATGCACTGAACACAAACAGCGGCACAAGCATCTTCCAGTTGGGATCCTTGGCTTCGGCCACTGTGCCGTAATCAAAATCCTTCCCGGGGAAGAAAGCACGAACCACGATGGAGAGCATGTAGATCGCCGTCAAAAGCGCTGATATCAGAAGGCATGCAACGCCGCCGTAGGCAAGGGGATTGCCGCTTTCTGCGGCCGCCGATGCCAGATTCCATTTGCTGATAAAGCCCGCCAGTCCCGGGACACCCATGAGCGCCAGGGAGGAAAGCGTAAAGATGCCGAATATGCAGGGCATCTTGTAACCCAGACCATCCAGCTCGTGTACATAATGGCGGTCGGTCTGGTGCATGATCGCTCCCGCACAGAAGAAGGAGCTGATCTTCATGATCGCGTGAAAGACCAGATGCGACAATGCGGCCGCCAGTCCCAGAGGCGTCATGATGACTGCGCCAAAGAGGATGTAGGAGAGGTTGCTGATGGTGGAGTAGGCCAGTCTCCTTTTCAGGTGTGTCTCCTTCACAGCCCGGCTGCAGCCGTAGACGATGGTGAACATGACTATTGCCATGACTACATCCTGTGCCCAGGTGCCTTTTAAAAAGTCTGTGCCAAAGCTGTAGTAGGTAAGCCGCAGGATGGCGAAAGCGCCGGCTTTTACCACGGCCACTGCGTGGAGAAGGGCGGTGACAGGGGTGGGCGCGACACCCGCCTGGGGGAGCCAGGAGTTAAAGGGGCAGACTGCCGCCTTAACGCCGAAGCCCATGAAAGCCATCACATAAATAAACAGTAAGACATTCGTATTTTCATCGATTTTCGCAAGGTCAAAAACGCCGCCCAGAATAAAATCTGTGGTGCTACCGTAGACGATTACCATGATCAGTCCGATGAAGGCAAAGGCGGCGCCGCCCAGGGAATAGTAGAGATATTTGCGGCTTGCAAGGACTGCTTCGCGGGTCAGCGTGTGCATGACCAGAGGTACGGTTACCAGGGTCAATAATTCGTAGAAGAAATACATGGTCAACAGGTTGGCGGCAAAGGCAATTCCCAGCGTCACGCCATAGGTCACGGTATAAAAGAGGAAAAATACATTTTCATGTTCCTCTTTTGTCATGTACTCAAAGGCGTAGAGCGTGGCAAAAGGCCAGAGTGCGGACACAAGTCCCGCGAAAACCATGCTCATGCCGTCCACACGAAAACTGACATTTAAATTGCCCGTAAAGTGTGCCAGCAGGAAGGTACTGTCTGAGTGGTGCAGGAGCAGATACCATACCAGAATACTGTTGACCACTACCGCGGTCTCTAAAAAGACCTCTTTCTGCCATCTTTTCCGAAAAGGGAGAACGGGCACGAGGATTCCGGCTATGAAAGGAATCAGGATAACGGAAATAATCATAATGTCACCTCCTTATAATACGGCGCCGACAATATTCGCCAGATAATCGACGACTATGCCGGGGAAAAGGCCGATAAGAACTGACAGGACTGTCATAATTAAGATCGGTATTGTCATAAACCGACTGGGTTCTCTTTTTTGCAGGCCGCCATAGTCGTAATCCGCTCCCGGGAAAAAGCCCCGGACCGTAAGCGGCAGCAGATATCCTGCGGTGAGCAGTGCACTGATGAGCAAAATGATCGGACCCAAAAAGCAGAACACGGGAATTGCACTATGCAATGCGCCTACAGCCAGATACCATTTGCTGATAAAGCCCCCTGTGGGCGGAATGCCGATCAGCCCCAGAGAGACAAAGGTGTAGCACCACATCGTGAGGGGCATTTCCTTGCCGATACCGCGAAGTTCTTCTACCCGTGTCTTGCCTGTGGTGTAAATGATCGCGCCGGCACAGAGAAAGAGGGTTGCCTTGATAAAACCGTGGGCCAGCACATGTAAAAGGCTTCCTGTCAGGGCGTCGCCGTCCATCACAGCCAGACCGAACAGAATATAGGAGAGCTGACTCACAGTGGAATAGGCCAGCCTTTTTTTCAAAACCGATTCTCTGTAAGCTAACATGGAGCCCAGGAACACGGTAGTCAGTGTCAGAATGATCCAGGCCGTCTGTACCCAGGTTCCCCGCAAAAAGTCCATGCCGAAGATATAGCATGTCACCCGGATGATGGCAAGAATACCGGCTTTGACGATGACTGCGGACAACACTGCAGAGGCCGGGGCGGGTGCCACCGGATGTGCTGTGGGGAGCCAGGCGTGCATGGGAAACATACCGGCCTTTACGCCGAAGCCCAGAAGCATTACAAAGGCCACAAGCAGCAGGAAACCGGCTTGTCCTTCGGTCTGCAGACCGACGCCGCCCGCCGTGAAGGTGAGGGTATCACTGCTGCGGGAAATGAAATAAATACCGAACAAGGCGCCGTATGCACCGCACAGAGAATAAAATAAGTATTTCAGTCCCGCCATGATCGCCTCACGGGAGCCGTTATGCAGCACCAGAGGCATGGAGGACAGGGTCAAGAGCTCAAAGAACAGGTAAAAGGTGATCAGGTTGCCCGCAAAGCACAGGGCATTGAGCACACCGAATACCATCAGATAGTAGCCATAATAGCGCCCTTCTCTCTCCTCGTGCTTCATGTACTCGAAGGAGAAAAAGCCCGCGCAGAGTACCACGATGATCACAAGCAGGTCAAAGAGCCTTCCTATCGCATCGATCTGAAAATAGATCGGAAGCGTCTTAGTCAGATAAAACAGCGTAACCCCGTCTTTTACGGTCAGGACCGCAGCAGCGGCGCACAAAGCCGTGAGGACAAGGAAGATTCCTGTCAGTGTCAAAAGCTTTTTCCGGTCAGTGGTCTTGGCGGCTCCCGCCACAGGCGTCCGATAGCAGATCAGCAAATACAGCCCTGCCAG
>JAAUZN010000014.1 GCA_014804565.1 Lachnospiraceae bacterium | reverse complement strand
CTCCACAAGTGACCATGTCATCGCGAAACAAGTTGTCCAACGAACAGTTAAAAAGTCCGCAAAGCTCTATAGCCTTTTCCATTTCGGGCTGCGCTGTATCCAGCTCCCATTTTGATACGGTTTGACGGCTGATATTCATTTTCTCAGCCAAATCCTCCTGCGTCATATTCCCTTTCAGATGTCTTAAAAACTGCAAATTTTTCCCGAAGCTCATAAAAATATTCTCCTTTCATTTTCTTGCGCCGCGCCGTATTATCAGTATAGTGTTTTCCCTAATAAGCTACAACCAATCTATATGTGCTTTTTTCTTGAACCGCGCAACTTCAAAGTGCGAAGAAAATCAAGGGATAAAAAAACGGAAAGCCTATTGGCTTTCCGCGCTCTTAAACGTAATAGCGAGAGGGGGACTTGAACCCGAATTTATAACATTTGAAAAACAGCCTATTTTCAGAGCGCCGCATAAATACTGGCTTTTAGAATACATTCTGATAAACTAAACTATTAAAAAGTGGTGCAAAATACAATGTGATACACGACTATGCAACATGAAATGCAACACGAATCATTTAATAAATTGCGTTGCATTTCGTTATGTTATTATCACAAATACATTTTTTGTAACAAATAAATTTATGCTTTGTGTTCCCTGGTTCTGCTACATAATTGAATAATACCATTTTGCAGATGTTATTACAATAATTTATAGCCAGTAAGATCCATTTATGTTGTCCCTAACAGAAAAGGATTGTTACCAGAGGACATCTGCTGTACTTTCCCCTCTTCAATCATCAGTTCAAAAAGGACTCTCCTATCTGCCATTGCCTTTACATTATATGTATTTCCTTTTCCGGATCCGCTGCCAGATAGTCCGAGTTCCGATAATACCTCCATAAGTGATTCCTTTTGCGCCTGCTTTATGGTTGACAGCGGTGACACAACCTCTGTCTCATGATTGTTATCACCAAGCCATGCAAGGTGTTTCTTCATGCTTGCCGGGATAACCTGTCCCGTGGCATAACCGGGTATATCCGCATTGCTGAGTGCTTGAACGATAGGAGCGGGTATATAGGGAGTCTGAGTGAATCGCGTGGCAGACATAGACCGAGCCATATTGCTGTAACTTTCACTCTGGCTTCCTAAGTTACTACCATTCTCTGCCTTTCCAAACAGGGACAGAAGATCATTGATCCACCCCTTTATCTGCCCGACCGCTCTTTCGGTGTTCCTCTTGATATTGTCCCATATCTTTCCTACGATATCCCCGGCCTTTTCCCATGCTCCTGACCAGTCGCCTTCTAACAGATCCACAACCAATTCCACGCAGTCTGCAATGATATCTGCAAGGTCTCCTATATCGTCCATCAAAGAGCCTATCATGTCCATAGAGAAATTGAATATCTCGTCTATGATCGGAAGCAGTACCGGAAGAACATTGTCGATGATCCACTCTGCCAGAGGCTCAATCACTTTCTCCCACAATTCTTTCAGCGAATCAAACACCCTTCCCACTGCATCCGTGATCTTGTCAAGTGCGGGCTTAATATGCTCCTCCCACAGAGTTGTAACCTTTTTTCCCCATTCTTCCAGCATGGGCTTGGCATAGGCATCCCAGAACTCCATGAACTTCTCTTTCAGCTTCCCAAGCCCCTCCACAACAGAATCGAAAAAGGGCTTGATATGGTCGTTATACAGCGTGTCTATGCTGTTCTTGAATCCCTCACAGTGGTTGTAAAGATAGATAAACCCTGCTGCCAGTGCCGCGACCGCTACAGCAGCAATTCCAATCGGGGAAGCCAGAAGCGATAGTGCTCCCTTTAATGCGGTTATCACTGGTGTCAATACCGTCAGAGCCCCCTTTAGTACCTTTGCCGCTGTGGAAAGCGCTGAAAAGGCCGTAGATATCCCAGGCATCGCAACGCTCGCGCCTTTCAGTACGAGGATCGCCGCGGCTATCTTTTGAAGCCCATCTGCCACATCCTCTAGGTCTACTTTGTCCATCCAGTTTTCTACCATGGTAAGGAACTCGGAAAACGCAGGGCTGTTGATAAAATTCGCAAGGGCTTCTGCCAAGCGCCTAATAAAGATGATCAGCCCCTCTCCCACCGTCTCTGCAAAGGGCTCCAGATGGTCCCAGAACTCCGCGAGGTTTGTCCGGAGCGACTCCCAGTCCACTCTATTGTTGAAGTCGATCAATACCTGCAGTAATTCCGGCAGGCCATTCTCAATCGTCCATGTGCCAAGCGGAAGCAGTACCTTTTCATAGAAATCCGTTACTATACCGCTCAACGTATCAAATACCGGAATGAGTGATTCCGTCCACTCCTGCACTTTTGTCAGAAGCGGCGAGAAATCAAGGTCTTTTGACCACTCCACCGTAGCATCGGCGGCATGNCGNANNTTTTCTGTNATCACNCCGATGATNTCCCGGATNTTNTCNAGNNTATGTANGCCNGTNTCNTTCTCCTCCCANGCTTCNCGGAANTTNTGGGCNAGNTTNCCNGCAGTAAGTCCGATATCCCCAATGATATGCAGGATGTTTTCAAAGATTTTTACTGTCTTTTCCTGCTGCCAGACCTTTGCNAAATCAGCNCCTATGCTCCCAAGCAGATCCNTGACCTCTCCCAGCCCATACTTCCAGGAATCAATAACGAACTGCCCCTCACGCTCCCACGCCTCCCTGATAGGTGTAAAAGCCTTCGACAGGGTGTCCTTAAATTTTTCGGCCATATCCTTGAACTGGGCNGAAACGGGAGCCTCCTCGAACATGACACCCATTTTGATCTCGCTCTCTTCATCCTTTGGCGAGTATTTGTTAATTTCATCCAACGGGGACAGNTAGCCCTCAGCCGCTTTCTTTGCATCCTTGAAAGCGTCCGCAGTCTGTTTGATGGCTTTTGTGTAGGTTTTCTGCCCCGTGATCGCCGCCATGAACTGCCCGGCCTTGTCAAGCAGTTCGATCATGTAATCAGAGGCCATGNGGATATAAGGNATGGCGATATCAACCAATGGACGGAATGCGGCCGCAAAGGCGTTCTTAAGTGTTAAAACGCTTGCCTTTAGTTCGTCTACAGATTCTTTAAACTTCTCATTGTCTGCATAAAGATTNCTGAACCCTTCATTGACNGCNGATGTNACCCNGTCAAATGCCTTGCNNATCTGATTGAAAATGAGCANTGACAGNGNAAGNCCCTTAAACCGGGAAGCTATGGTTCCAAGAACCCCGTTGCTTTTCTTTGCGGATCTGTTAATCTTGGCGAATGAGAGTTTAGCCCTCTCTCCCATTTCCTTCATGCCGGCAGANACCTTCACGACAGATAGACTCAGTTTGGAGAAGGCACTCTGTACTGTTTTCCCAAACTGCCCAAAAGAATCGGCAGAGGTCTTTTTAACCGCTCTGTCCACNTTTTCCAAGGATTTCTCTGCGGTATCGCCGATTTTTTTATAACCGGCAGCATTCTTCNCCTGTTTGGAAAGCAGTAAATCATGCCTCTGGTTCAATACGGCGAGATCATTTTCCGCATACTGCAGCTGTTGGCTCAGCTTTGCAAATTCTTCCGTGTCGCTCCCGAGGGTAAACGCTTTGCCTGTGTCAACTAAATCCTGTAACTCTCCCTTTGCATAACCTATCTCGCTTCGAGTCTCTGTGATCTCAGCATTGAGTCTGTCCCACGCCGCGCCGCTCGTCTTTCCCTCAGANTGCATCTGCGCCTGTTTTTCAAGAAGCCTGTCAAGNGAATGGCGTGCTTTGTCTATCTGCGCAGNTATCTCCTGATATTCCCGTGTTGGAATCTTTGTATCTTTGAGAGACTCCATTTTTACATTCAAAGAAGCTATCTTGTCCGCCGTCTTTCCCATGCGGTTTTCAAGCGCCGCAAGCTGAATCTGTGCATTTTTTGTTGATATCTCTGTGTTTATTCTGATCGAACCGTCATACTGCGCCATATCATCACCCAAATAAAAAAAGTGCCAGAAGCATGTATTTCTACACACTTACTGGCACCGTTTAGCCCTTACCCTATACCGTTTCATAGGATGTCATAATATAGTTATGTTGTAATTCTCACTTTTTCCGCTGAGGTTTCTTACGATCCTGCGGCTGATACCTATCCATCCTCTGTTTNCTTAATTTGTCCCGTGCATTCAGCTTACGGTTAAAGATTTCCTCCATAGGCGGCGTGATCTGCTCAAAGAAATCAATGATACAGTCAGAGGACGGCAGGAAATCCGGAATTTTACTGTAAATATCACGGAAATATTTCTTTATGGTATCTTCCCCAAAAATCTCGTCAATGATCTTCACTGCTTCCCTCGAAAAGTTTACATTTTCCCTGGATATGGCAATCGCTTCAGCCACTCTTGANTGATGNTCTGTTTTTCCCTTATACTGCTTTTCTATCTCGCTCAATTTCNNNGGCATTTCATTGGCCGTCTCAATGATCTGCCGGATTCCTGCCGCGAACCGGTCAAACATCGCCGCATCGTCCGGCGAAATCATTATGCATTCGCCATCTTTATTGAGCACCACCTTTATAGCCTCGACGTTGCTATTTTCAGCTTTCAAATTTTTTACCTCTGCCATTTCTTTTCATCCTTTCTTTTCCGTAATCGAAACATTATTTTCTGCCATTCTGTTATCTTTTAGGGCACAGTCCAAATANTGNAANAACAACCGCCTTGCNCCATAAAAATCNGTTCTGCCAAGCGGACAGCGGCCTAATTTTTCATGGAACTCTATACGTTCATAGGAAAGATTGTTCTTCACAGACAGAAGAATGTGCCATGCCGCTTTTTCATCGGCCATACGGACCGCAGAGAGCGCCACATCATCACACGCACCCGATCTGACAATCTGTGTCAGTTTCTCCAACCTTTCAGGTGTGATTCCATAATCCTCCCATGATGCCCGGATATTCCGCACCTTTTCTGCCCTGTGTTCCCAATAGTCCCTGTTATGCTTTTGCACCTTCTCCCTGTTATTCGCGCGCCACTCTTTCCTCCGGCTGTTGATCCTATCCCGGTTTCTGGCGTTGTACTCCCGCTGGTAATTCCGTCGCGCCTCACTTGCTTCTGCTGATAGCATCCCCATTTCCTATCCCTCCGTCCCTAAAGTATTTTTGTTGACTTACCATACTGTTGGCCTTGCCTTTACATAGTTGACCGGGAAATCCTGATCGACCGTATCAAAACTTTCATCCCCGAATGGCTTCATCCTTCCAATGGAATCTTTCGCAAGATAGTTATAATAATCCTGCCTTGATGCAAAAACTGATGAGCCATTTTGCGGTGTATACTTATTGGTGCAAGCATTACGGATGGTTCTGGTAAATCTTACGAAATTCTCCTGCCGGTCCTGCGGACTCTGCCCGAACTGTACAAATGTAAGACCATTTTCCTTGCTTTTGGAACGGTTTGCGTTGTAACGCTCCCGGAGGATCCGTGTCATAACATGATTATCCTTGTGGGCATTCGCCAGTTCCTGCCAATCTTCATTGGTCAACTGTAAACCACTGTTCAGCAGCTTCATTACACCATCATCAATCCTGCCGCCGTCCAACTTGCCAAGCTCCGCCATCTCTGCCGCGTATTCCTCGCCAACCTTGTCAACAAGGCTCAGTGCTCCCTCAATTTTAGCGTCACGCTCCTGTGCAAGCTCCGCAAGCCTGTCCTTATACCCCTTCTCGCCGAGAAGATCACCCTCAAAAGCATTCTTCGTCAACTCGCATTCATGCTCATAATCCGCATTTGCCCTCTGAATGCTCTCCATTGCGTTCCCCGCCTGTCTGACTGCCAATTTGTAATACTCGACCGTTGATTTCTGCATGATAAAATCCTCCTTTTAATTATTCATAATCCGTGATATCTCTGTTCTGTACCGGGCATCTTACAATATCTGCAAGAGTGTCCATATTTTCCAGTATTCTCGGAATATCCATTCCGGCATCTGTCTGGCGCGTAAACTTATCAACCACAATTCCGAGAACCGTTGCGGTCTGTGTCGCATTTGCATCTTTCAACTTTTCCGGCAGTAATTCCAAACAATCATCGATGATGCCCTGCGCTTTTTCCTTTCTTGAATTCATAAAGGAAATCATATCCGCCGTGTTCTCCGCCTTTTTTTGTGCGACTTTTCGCGACATTTCCGGCTCATTCTGGCACACCCGCCGCACAGTGTTATCCGATACCCCAAAATGCTTCGCCGTGGCCTTATAGCTCCCTGATTCCGCATAATCAGCCACTATCTTCTTTTTCTGCGCATCCGTCAGCCGTACCGCCATCATCACCACCTCCCCAGACTTCCATCGCTGCACTGTTCAAGGCTTCCAGCATAGTATCATCTAAATCCGCCTCCTGATTACTGTCCTTGATCTGGCTTTCCAGTTTGAGGAGTTCGATTTCGAGTCTTCGTTCATCCATTGGCTCTTTCTGGTCAAGATACTGTTTACCAAGCCATATAGCCATTCTGGAATCCTTTTCTGCCAGCCGGAACTGCGACCGGCGTAAGGAGATTTTGCCGCCGCTTCTCTTATTAGCAAAAACCACCGCAAAACTCTCTTTGTAAGTTCTCTTACACCATCGTTCCACCGTATCTTCGCTTACATCGAAAAATCCGGCTATTTCAGTTTTCGTACACTGTAAGACACACAGTTTTTCAAACTCGACCCGATCAATTTCTTTCCTTGGTCTTGCCACGAATACACCCCAATTCCCGCGCTATATCCTGCGAAATGCGTGCAACAAAGTCTATATTGCCCCTTCCACAGAACTCAATCAATTCATCGACTTTTTCCTCGTCTTTGCAGTCGTAGGAAGCCCCCGGAATTTCCAGATACTCCTCCGTTGCCCTAAAGAATACCGTCACACTGCCATTGCCCTGAATCCTTTCCAGAAGTTCAAGCAGCTCTTTCTCCCGCGCTACGTATTCATCAAGATCGTCAAACCACAAATGTGCCTCAATCCGCCATGCCACTTTATCCATGTCACGCCTCCGCTAGTTTTCCTCTTTCATCTCTTTTCATTGTACCGCAGAACAGATCGGCGGTTGTACCATTGTTAAAGCTCAAAACGATATAGGAAACGGGCTGCACATTTTCCAACAGCCCGCCTCTTTCACTGCTACTTCTTTTTTCTGGAACAGATCATCGCTGCCACTATGAGTGCAGCCATTCCCAGCACAACCGTTGCCAGAACTCCATCAATGAATCCATGTATGTACATCCTCAGTCACCTCCCTCATATACGGCAGAGATCAGACTCTCCGCCGGAATTTTCAGCGTATTACAGTAAGCCCGAAGTTCTCCAAGTGTGATCTGCTCAGGATTTCTAAGGTGGCTGAAATATGTTGTCCTCTTGATTCCCGCCTTCTTTGCAAGAATATCTATCCCTACGCCCTCCTCGATCCGGCTTGCCTTGATCTTTCTGGAAAAGCTCTCGTTTTTATCTGTCCACTTTCCCAATGTCACTTTTGCCATCCTGTCACCTCCTACCTAAAAACTCCTGCCATGGCTAAAACAACCACAAACGCAAGTGCAAATCCTAAAACCTCCGCGATAATACCCGCCGCATAACTTAACAGCATTTGCAGCCGTTTATCGCTCATGGGTTCGCGGTTCTTCACATCATTTCTCACAATAATCTCGTTCATGCCGCTTCTCCCTTCTTTTCTATGTGCCGCTTTAAGATAATGCGGATTTGATTGAGAAATTTTTCATCGCTGATGTTTTCCAACATACAGATAATCTTTTCTTTGTGCTGGTCTGCTGTGCTCATGCCTCGCCCTCGCTTTCTCTCACATACTCCCGGAGTGATATATAGATACGCTTTAGAAACTTCTCGCTATCTACCAATCCCGGCCGTCCCGGAAACTTCTTGCTGTCAATCCGTTCCAACAATCCGATAATCAATTCTTTATAATTCATGCTTAATCGTCCTCCTTTGTTATGTTTATCACAAATCTGTGCACCTGCCATAATATCCATGAATTCTCTATTTTTTCCATGATTTTAAGAATTTCTTTCCTTTGATATTCTGCGCTTTTCCATTCAATCGGTTTGCTGGAAGTGTCTTTCATACCGCCCCCCCTTTTTCATCTCAGCTACCGCCGCCCGGTACCCCTTGGCATAGCCGTAATTAAACAGCGTGCAGATTGTTCTAAACGGATCTGCTGTCATTGCATTTTTACACGCTTCCATCTCATTAGTGCACATTTGATACTTCTTGTCTGCTTTGGTTTCTTTAAAAAAGTTCTCAACATACCGTTTTATTTTATCCATAAAATTCCTTTCTTTACAGAGGACAGCATGAATGTTATAATCCATACATACCCTCATTTGCTAGGTTGACGGGTTACTTGCCCTTATCAGAGTCGCAATCTGGTNAGGGTTTTTATNTCTCACCTAAAATATCCTTCAAAAATTCAGCCTGTCTTGCATCCGACTGCTTGTCCCGAATACTTTCCTCTGGCATTCTCAATACAATGGATGCCTTACGGATTCTGCTTACCATCCTGCTGTTTACTCTTAAATCCCACGGCGGCATATTGGAACTAAACATTGTAACCTTTCCATGATTTAGCCGCCCGTTTATGAGTCTGAACATTTCAGATTCCTGCCAATCTCCCTTCTTTTCAGCCCCCAGATCATCGAGCACCAACAGCCTGCAGTCACGATACACCTGGCTCCTGTCATGTTCTCCACGTTCCCGCTTAAAACTGTCCCCGACAGCTGCAATATAATCGCTTGCAGTCACAAAGCGCATCTGCAGGTCATACTTGATCATCACGGATCTCGCTAGGCAGCACAACAGAAAGGTTTTTCCGCTCCCCGGTTTTTCACTCCACAGATACGGCCCCACTTTCTTTGCCTCCCACCTTGTTTCAAAATTTTCGAGAAAGTCGTATGCGATCTTCTCCATGTTTTTCGTGTCCGAAGAGTAAGCGTTGAAATTGAATTTATCCAACTCAGCCCGGCAATATTCCATCGGCACCCCGGTTTCATCCTCAGCCCGGTATTTGGCACGGCACTTCTCACACGCCTCAGCGAACGGATGAGCAAAACCATAGTCAGGTATGTAACCGACATCATAGGTTTTCCACATCATGCCGCCACAGATAGGGCAGACCTCAGAGCGAGAAGGAGCGGCTATCTTCTTTGTTTCCATGCTTCAAGTCCCCCTCCTTCTGTCCTTTACTGCCGCCGCTGTCCTGGGTTCTGGCAAGCCAAGAATTGATAAACCTTTCGATGCCGCGTCTGGTCTTTCTCTTGGCCGGATTCGCCTCCAACCACGCGATCATGCGCCGGAGTTCCTGCTCAACATCTACGGCTGGATAAGTCTCCATCCACAGGGTGATCTTGTCCATCGGGACTTCAAAAAAACTTTTATCATTAAGCGGCAACGATATGCCGTTTGCGTACAGAGCGGCTTTTGGCGGCTCCGGGCAAGAAATATCATTTATGATATTTCTTAAATCTTCTTTCCTTTCTTCTCTTTCTTCTATCAATGTCGTTAGAATGTCGTCAGAGTGACGCCTGTCTGTCGCTTCTATGTCTCTCTGTGTGTCATCGCATTGATATAGATCATAGTTTTTTACAGTAAATATGCTATATCTGTTGGTTGTTTTGACTACCACCTCGCCTGTCGCTTTTAAGTGTGAAATTGCAGTTCGTATTTCACGTTTTGTAAGCAAAGTTTCTTCCGACAGCTTGTCAAGTGACGACACGAAGGAACCACGAGGCACCGTTGTATCTCTGAATCTTCCCTCCTTCCAGTTTGCTCTTAAGATCATATGAATAAAAAGCCGGCAGGTATTGATATCAGTGTACCAAGGCCATTCAATAATCTTTCTATGGATTTTTATAAACCCTGAATCTTCATTTCTCACAAATCTCCACTTTACCTCCTTACTTTTGTGCTATAATTTTCTTATCAAATGTAAAGGAGAAAACAATGTACATATTGATAATATTTTTTACAATTGTGATCCTAAAGCTTTTGCTTAACATATTGCGTTTACTAGGAACTTACTTTTGCTATAACAAATTCAAAAAGCAAGCAAAGAATCTCGCACAACTTATTCCTTTTGCTGAGAGTCTATTTAATAATGCAAAAACCAACATGATTGCTTACCAAAAATCCGATAATGCCAATACCATGAGTTGGATATCCCATTTTCTTACTGATACCAGTCAATCCGAATCGCTTGACTTGGTATTTAATAAAACAATCGGAACATATAAATTTCGGATATTTCAATGCTTCAATCCTTTTTACTGGCTTTTTCTTCCAAAGTACATATTTGAAGGAATCAATCTTTATCCACCGCAAATACTTATGTACTTGTTCCATCTCATATATTGGATTATTACGATAGTAGCAGCTCATTTTCTCGAGTTGTATCTTGATGCACATTGGGGCTCCGTTTTCCAGCAAACAATTGATAAGCTTCCGTAAGGAACTTTCTTATGCTGCTTCGCTCTGCCTTACACATACATCTACGAAGCCGAATTGTTTCATCAAACATAGCTTGATATAAAACTGCATCCACTTGTTCATCTGTGACTTCCGTAAATACTTTTTCTACAAAGTCCGTCTTTCTCACCCCTTTCTGCCTTGAAATACTGCTTTTTAATCTTCAATGATTTCGGTTACATCAACGCCAAGGGCATCCGCCAACCTTCCAGCTGAAACAACAGACACTTCCCTTTGGTTGAGAATAACATTCATCCTTGCCCGACTCACACCGTAGGCTTCTGCCAGAGCACTGACGCTCTTTTTCTTTCTTGCCCGGCAAATATCAATTTTGTCTCTACTGATTTTCATAGCCTCCTCCTTTATTACTTTTGTAATATTCGTTTGCAATGTAATATTACATCTTTATAAAATATTTGTCAATTACTTTTGCAATATTTTTGTTGACATTTTATTGCAGAAGTAATATTCTATAAATGTTTACAACAAATATGACTTTTGTTATCATGGTCATGGAGGTGCCGATATGACCATAGGTAAAAAAATTTTGGAATTGCGAGTACAAAAAGAGCTAACACAAAAGCAACTTTCTGATATGTGCGGTTTTTCTCAATCTGCGTTAAATCTTTGGGAAAATGATAAGCGAAAACCTAAAATAGGCTCTCTTCATAAAATAGCTGATGTACTCCATGTTTCAATATCTGATTTAGTTGGTGATAACTATGATGATATATCCAGAGAGCCCCTTTCCTTACCTGATATGGCGGATGAAGTTAAATTAGAGGATTATGTGCAGCAAATTTGGGCTGAATGTGGCTTTAGTAGTTTAAACCCACCAAAAACAAAAAATGACAGAAAAAAAATATCAGAAGCAGAACTTAAATACAAATTATTAGAACGCTTTGAAATGTTAAATTTAGAAGGAAAAGGGAGTGCTGTTTCACAATTAGCTCTACTAACCAAAATACCTGAATACAGAATCAGAAAAAAAACGAAAAAACCCCCGTCTCAAGAATAACCCAAAACACAAAGGAAAACCGACATGCCAAAGTTAAAACCATCACCACAAGAAGAACGAAACCGTATAATCCGTGCAATCATAGCGGGGAATCAGGAAAGATATGCCATATCCGATGAATTTCTCGCAGAGCATCTCAATATGAGCCTTACGACATTTAGAAAGAAAAAAGCTCATCCTATAAATTTTGACCTAATTGATGTGCATGCACTTTCCAAGTATCTAAAATTCACCCCTGTACAGGCGGCGAGTATTGCTCTTGGACGGGATATCACTGCAAAGGAAGTGAAGGATTTCATTTTGATGTAATCTCATTTTAAAAGATTACCGCACATTGACAATATAATATGCTTACCTGGGGAGCCGGGGGACGTGCTCTCACCCGATCCGAGTACCTTTTCGGTGGAGGTGATTATTATGAGTACATATGAGGAATTGAGTTTAATTGCGAGCGTAGCTTTGCTGATTGTAGCGATTCTGAATTTGAAAAATAAGAAATAGCCGTCCTGATCTTTGGCCAGAGCAGACGGCTATTACTTATTAGCTTAAAGCTTATTCGCCGGGTCGGGTGACGTGCACTCACCTTCCGGCTCCCTTGTTAAGCATATTATAATCGATAGGCAAAAATCTGTCAAATGTTAAAACCGCCCCTGCGCCAACAGGAACGGCTTTAGATATATCCCCGAGGGGATACACCCGGTCTTGCAAACCTATACATAGTGTATCATCCTCGGGAACAGTCCGCAAGCGAAATCTCGCTGGCTGTTATTTTTGTACCCAAAAAGGAGGATAATGCAATGGCTACAGCAAAGAAACTTCCATCCGGATCATGGCGGTGTCTGGTCTACGACTACACCGACGATAACGGAAAAAGAGTATATCGGTCTTTTACCTCCGATGATCCATCCCCTGCAGGTAAACGCAAGGCAGAGGCTCTGGCAGCACAATATGCGGTAGAAAAGGAACAAAAGAAACATAGTTCAGATATAAGTCTGTTCTCGGATCGTATGGAACGCTATATCACTTCTAAAGAGGCTGTCTTGTCTCCTGCCACAATCAGAGGCTATCGTAATATCCAGAAGATGCTCCTTCGCGATTATCCCGCATTCTGTCACATGGAAATAAGGCAAATTTCCCAAGACGATGTGCAGCGGGTGATAAACATTTTAAGCCGGTCGAAGTCTCCAAAAACCGTCCGAAATTATCATGGCCTCATATCATCCGTAATTGGCCCAGATTTAACTCTTAAAACCTCTATGCCGCAGAAAGTACATCCAGAACTATATATCCCATCTGATGGGGAGATAAAGGCATTGGTGAATGCCGTAAGAGACACAGAACTGGAAATTCCTGTGCTCCTCGGTGCTTTCTGCATGATGCGTCGCGGTGAGATATGCGCCCTCACTCTGGATGATATCCAAGACGATGTGATACACGTCCACCACTCCCTTGTCCTTGGCACAGACAAGGAGTGGCATTTAAAAGCCCCTAAGACTGGCAGTTCAGACAGATTCATAAGTGCGCCCTCGTTTGTGACTGATCGGATTCGTGAGGTAGGGCATATTACCACCCTCAATCCCCACTCTATCACCATCATGTTCCAAAGAGCGCTCACACGGGCAAATATAAAACATTTCCGTTTCCATGATCTCAGGCACTATTCCGCTTCTATTCGTCACGCTCTGGGGATCCCGGATGCTTACATCATGCAGGAGGGCGGCTGGAAGACAGATACCGTTCTGAAATCTGTTTACCGGCACGCCATGAGTGACAGACAGAAAGAAATGGCTGACCTTGCAAATGCGCATTTTTCTAAACTATGCAACACAAAATGCAACATGTAAAAATAAAACACCGCATTTCTGCGATGTTTTTGAGTAGCGAGAGGGGGACTTGAACCCTCGACACCACGGGTATGAACCGTGTGCTCTAGCCAGCTGAGCTATCTCGCCATAAAATTATTGGGGAAGCCGTTTCCGACTTCCCAAATGGGGCCTATAGGGCTCGAACCTATGACCCTCTGCTTGTAAGGCAGATGCTCTCCCAGCTGAGCTAAGACCCCATGTCAGCGGGCCGCTTCTGCAACCCGCTCTGCTAGTATACAATCCTTTGGCATAACTTGTCAAGCCTTTTTTTACATTCTGTCCGGTGCAGAAAAACCAAGCAGGTCAATGCAGACCTCCAACACATCTCTGGTTAATGTCAAAAGTGCGATCCAGCTCTCCTTCTTCGTCTCATCCTCCTCAGTCAGAATCTTCGTCTCATGGTAGAAATGATTGAAGGCATTGGCAAGGTCATAGATATATGCGCAGATCTTGTGAGGCGCGACCTCCTCGCAGGCCGTTTCCATCATGGCATTATATTTTGCCAATTCCAGCATAAGGCTCTTCTCGGAATCGTTCACAGGCTCTCCAATGACCAAATCAGTCAATTCCTTGCCCTGCTCTATATACTTATTCAAAATTGACTTGATTCGTACGATGGTATACAGGATGTAGGGCCCCGTGTCCCCCTCAAAGGAGGTAAAGCGGTCCATATCGAAAATATAATCTTTGGAAGCCTGATTGGACAGGTCGCCGTATTTGATCGCGGCAAGCCCTACGATCTTCGCCGTCTCCGCTGCCGCTTCCTCATCCACCTCATAGCCCTTTGTCTCGGCGTTCTCACGAATCTTGCGAATCATCTCCTCATTGATCTCGCGGATCAAATTCTCCAACCGCATCACACCGCCGTCCCTTGTCTTGAAGGGCTTGCCGTCCTTCCCGTTCATGGTGCCGAAGCCGATATGCAATAACTCCGTATCTTCTTTGACCAATCCGGTCTTTCTTGCACAACGGAATACCTGTACAAAATACAGCTCCTGCCTTTTATCTGTCAGATAAATCAGCTTATCGGGATGATACTGCTCCATACGGTCCAGGATCGTCGCCAGATCGGTGGTATTATACAGGGATGCCCCGTCCGATTTTAAAATCATACAGGGCGGTACTTCCTTCGTATCCGTCTCTTCCTTGACATCCACTACGAGAGCGCCGTCGCTCTCGTATGCGTAACCACCCTTTTTCATCTCCTCCACCATACCGGGGATGATATCATGTACATCCGATTCTCCTTTCCAGAGATCAAAGGTTACATTCAGGTTCTCGTAGTTTTTCTTAAGGTCCGCCACGGAGACATCTATAATATGCTGCCACAGGGCACGATAGCCCCTGACACCGCTTTGCAGCTTATAGGTGGCATCCATCGCGTCCGCCTTGTAAGCCTCATCCGCCTTGGATTTGGCGCTCGCCGTGGGATAGATCTCCTCCAGCTCGGATATGGTAAAAGGCGCCTCCGCAGGATACTCTCCCTCATAGGAATCATCAAAATAGATCAGATCAGGCTGTCTTTTCTGCAACTCCGTGATGATGAGCCCCATCTGCAGACCCCAGTCACCCAGATGAATGTCCCCGATCACCTCATGCCCCGCATAGCGGCAGATCCTCTTGATACTCTCTCCGATGACACCCGAGCGCAAATGACCTACATGAAGAGGCTTTGCCACATTGGGTCCGCCGTAATCTATGATGATCTTTTTGGGATTGACCGGAGTAGTCAGACCAAATTTCTCTGACCTTGCCATCTCGTTTAAATAAGATTTTATAAAAGTTTCCGTAATCTTCAGATTTAAAAATCCCGGTGCCACCGCGCTCACTTCCCCGAAAACATCGCTGTCTGTAAGCTTTTCCGCCACATCCTGCGCGATCATTAGAGGCGCCTTATGATACTTCTTCGCCCCTGCCATAGCGCCGTTACACTGAAACTCGCACAGATCAGGTCTGTTGGAGAGGGTCACTCTGCCCAGTTCTCTGTCATACCCTGCCTCCTCGAAGGCTCTTTTCATTTCCTCTGAAATCAAATCCAACAGCTTTTCCATAATACACCGTGCCTTTCTGTCACTGCCTTTTTATCGGCTCATATCTGTTTGTGTTGCTCATGGGTTGTATCATAGCATTCTTTCCGAGATCAGTCAAATTTTTAAACTGAGCTTATCGGGAATCATATCTCCCTCTCTCGGCGGGAATACACGCACCCACAGTAGTCCTGCCGGTACAGATCATATTCTTTCGACAGCTCGATTGACCGCTTATACCCGTCTTTTTTCTTAAAATCCGAGGGAAGCCAAGGGATATCGTACTCCTGCGCAAGCCGTTCCCCGATCTCGTTCAGCTTCGCCGCATTTTTCAACGGACTGATGGACAGCGTTGTGGTAAAGTAGTCGAAGTCTCCCTCCTGCGCACGCTTCGCCGTCTCCCGAAGCCGCAGTTCATAGCAGGCGAAGCACCGCTCGCCGCCCTCCGGGCACTGCTCCAGACCTTTAGCGATCTCGTAAAACTGCTGTGGTTCATAGTCACCCTCAACGATCTCGATATGATGGCCCGACCGTGCCCGCTCTGGTGACACTTCCTGCCCCGCCGCCATTTCATTGTAAGCCGCGATCAGCCGCTTCTGCTCCGCCACCCGCTTGCGGTACTCCTCATCCTCGGTGATATTGGGATTATAGTAAAAAACGGTGATCCGGAAATACTGCCGCAGATATTCCAGCACATAGCTGCTGCAGGGTGCGCAGCAGCTGTGCAGAAAAAGAGTCGGCGCGCATCCTGCTGCCGCGCCGAGCTCTTCTATTATTTTATCCAGTTCTTTTTGATAATTTCTTACCGTGTTCATTTCTTTCTATCCATTATTGATTTTCTTTCCCTTTTATATAATACTGTCGCTATCCTGCCCATTATATAAAAAGCGGCGTACTTCCATTATCTTTTCGGTTTTTCCATCATCAATCACAACATAATACACTGTATAATTGCCAACATAAATGCGATAATAAGGGTACTTTCTCTCTTTATGGGAATAATACTTTTCAAATGATTCAGGAGCAGACACTCTATCCAAAATAGACTTTTCGACCGCATCCAACAAATCTTTTGCTGCCTGCGGATTCATCAGCTTTTCAGAAATATACATGATTTTACTATCCAGATCTTCATAAAACAGGGGCAGATATCTTAAAATATATTTCTTCTCAGCCATCTATTTTCCTTCTTAATGTTGAAAACACTTCCTCATGCGTCAATCGTTCAGAATTCTGTTCTGCATACACATCCGCTTCATCCAATGATGATTCAACTATATCAGCCGCTATTGGTGCTTCCAACGCAAAAGGAATTCTACGGTCTCTAAGTGCTTTCTTTGCATAGATCATAAAAAAGGTTGTCAGATTCATCCCCATAGCGTCACACATCTCATCCAGTTCTCTTTTCATCTGGTCATCAAACCTTAAACTCACTGTCGTCATGAATCATTTCTCTCCTTTTTTATATAGTATAGCCCAAAATAGAAGCATATTGCAACCAATTGAATGATAGTTCTTTCATTTTGCATCATCAAATTCTTATCTCAATCATTGTAATCATACCCCGGTTCCTTATACAAGCTTCCCAGATTCGGCGCGATCTGTTTATCCCACACCTGTTCCTGCCACTCGTCCTGCGAAACATCATATATTGCAACAGAAATGCTGCCCTCTTCCGTATTAAATATATTCACAACATCTTCTGTTATCTTTTCTGCCAGCGCCTTCTTCTGCTCCTCTGTCCTTCCCGGATAACACTTAATCTCTATATGCGGCATTATTCTTTCCGCCTCCTTATCTTCTCGCAATCCCTGCAATATCCACCAGATCCAGTTCTCCCTGAGACGCTGCGTTCTCCAGACTGGTCACAAGAGCAGTGGCAGTATCCATCGCCGTGATACAGTTGACACCTGTCTCAATGGAGGTTCTGCGGATCAGGAAGCCGTCCCGGCTCTTGTCCCGCCCCTGGGTGGGTGTGTCAATGACCAGATCGATCCTGTGTCCTAAGATCAGATCCATAACGGTAGGGGATTCCTGACTGATCTTATTGACCTTACGCGCCTTCACCCCTGCGTCGTTCAGAGCCTTTGCCGTACTTCTGGTAGCGTAAATAATATAACCCAGCTTCTCGAAGCGGCGCGCCACCTCGATGGCCTCCCCTTTATCCGCATCCTTGACGGTGATGATCATCTGCTTGTGCCTGGGCAGGTTGATCCCTGCGCCGAGAAAGGCCTTATAGAGCGCTTCGTTAAAGGTTCTGGAAATGCCCAGACACTCGCCGGTGGATTTCATCTCCGGGCCAAGGCTGATCTCTGCTCCCCGGATCTTTTCAAAGGAGAATACCGGCATCTTGATGGCATAATAATCCGTTGCGGGCTGTAAGCCGGGCTCATAGCCCAGATCCCGTATCTTTTTCCCGATGATCACCTCTGTGGCCAGATCCACGATAGGAATACCCGTCACCTTACTGATATAGGGCACGGTGCGGGAGGAACGGGGATTGACCTCGATCACATACACCTCATCTCCCACCGCGATAAACTGAATATTGATCAGACCGATCACATGNAGNGCCTTTGCCAGTCTTCTGGAATACTCCGCAATGGTCTCCTTCACCTGCTCGCTGACCGTAAACGCCGGNTAGACAGAAATNCTGTCCCCGGAATGAACGCCCGTNCGNTCAATATGNTCCATAATACCGGGAATCAGGATGTCCGTGCCATCNCAGACNGCGTCCACNTCCANCTCTTTNCCCTNCAANTACTTATCTACCAGAATCGGATGATCCTGNTCATAGCGNTTGATGACCGCCATAAATTCTTCAATTTCTTCGTCAGAAATCGCAATCTGCATACCCTGACCGCCCAGCACATAAGAGGGACGGACCAGTACGGGATAGCCCAGCCTGTTCGCAACTTCCTTGGCCTGCTCTGCCGTGTACACGGTGCCTCCTGCCGCTCTGGGAATCTGCGTCTCCTCCAGAATCTTGTCAAAAAGCTCCCTGTCCTCGGCGGCGTCCACATCCTCCGCCCTGGTGCCCAGAATCGGCACGCCCATCTTCATCAGGCTCTCCGTCAGCTTGATAGCTGTCTGCCCGCCGAACTGCACCACCGCGCCGTCTGGCTTTTCCACATTGACAATATTCTCCACATCCTCCGGGGTCAAGGGCTCAAAATAGAGCTTGTCCGCAATATCGAAGTCGGTACTGACTGTCTCCGGGTTATTGTTGATGATGATGGTCTCATACCCCTCTCTCGCAAAGGCCCAGGTCGCGTGAACAGAGCAGTAATCAAACTCGATGCCCTGCCCGATCCGAATCGGCCCGGAGCCTAACACCAGCACCTTTTTCTTCGGATGCGTCTCCTCCACTTCGGTCTCGGAACCAAACACGGAATAGTAATAAGGGGTGCTTGCCGCAAACTCCGCCGCGCAGGTGTCCACCATCTTAAACGCCGCCACGATCCCATTGTCATAGCGCATCTTCTTGATCTCTTCTTCTGTTTTTCCGGTCAGTCTGGCGATCACATTGTCCGGGAACTCGATTCTTTTCGCTTCTTTTAAAAGTTCTACGGTCAGAGGCCCTTTCTCCAGTGCNGCCTCCATCTCCGTCAGAATCGCAATTTTATCAATAAACCAGTGATCCACCATGGTGATGGCATGGATCGTGTCATAATCCACGCCCTTGCGGATCGCCTCCGCGATAATGTAGATTCTCTGGTCATCCACGATCTTCATCCGCTCTATTAACTCTTCTGCGGTAAGCTCCGAGAAATCATAACTGCGCAGACAGTCCACGTGCTGCTCCAGAGAGCGGATCGCCTTCATCAGCGCCCCCTCAAAGTTATTGCCGATGCTCATGACCTCGCCGGTGGCCTTCATCTGCGTGGTGAGAGTNCGCTTCGCCGTGATAAATTTATCGAAAGGCAGTCTGGGTATCTTGACCACACAATAATCTAATGTAGGTTCAAAGCTGGCGTAGGTCTTGCCGGTAATGGCGTTCTTGATCTCGTCCAGCGTATAGCCTAAGGCAATCTTTGCCGCCACCTTGGCGATNGGGTATCCGGTCGCCTTACTTGCCAGCGCGGAAGAACGGCTCACACGGGGATTGACCTCGATCACGCAGTATTCAAAGCTTTCGGGATGCAGGGCAAACTGCACGTTGCAGCCGCCTGTGATCTCCAGCTCGTTGATGATATTCAGGGCNGAGCTTCTCAGCATCTGGTATTCCTTATCGCCCAGAGTCTGAGANGGCGCCACCACGATACTGTCACCCGTGTGCACACCCACCGGGTCGATATTTTCCATATTACATACGGTAATGCAGTTGCCGGCGCTGTCCCGCATGACCTCGTACTCGATCTCCTTCCAGCCCGCGATACAACGCTCCACCAGCACCTGACCCACCCGGGAAAGCCGCAGGCCGTTTGCCAGAATCTCCTCCAGCTCCAACTGATTNTNGGCAATGCCGCCGCCGGANCCGCCCAGCGTATAGGCGGGACGAAGCACCACCGGATAGCCGATCTTGCCCGCGAAAGCAACACCGTCCTCAATGTTTTCCACCACCAGAGAGGGTGCGCAGGGCTCCCCGATCTTCTCCATGGTCTCCTTAAACTCCAGCCGGTCCTCCGCCTTGCGGATGGTCTTCGCCGTGGTGCCNAGGAGNGTCACNCCNTGNNCNNNCANAAANCCCGACTCATCCAGCTCCATGCCCAGATTTAAGCCCGCCTGACCGCCCATATTGGGGAGCAGGGAGTCCGGTTTTTCCTTGATAATAATCTGTTCCAGCACCTTGGCTGTCAAAGGTTCTATATACACTTTATCTGCAATGTCGCCGTCCGTCATGATAGTGGCGGGATTCGAGTTTACCAATATGACCTCCATCCCCTCCTCTTTCAGGGAACGGCACGCCTGCGTGCCCGCATAGTCAAACTCCGCCGCCTGTCCGATCACAATGGGACCGGAACCTATCACAAGAACTCTTTTTACATTAGGATTTTTTGGCATTGTACGCCCTCCGTTATCTATCTTNGTATAACTTTACGCTCGCATNATCGCAATGAACCGATCAAACAAATAGGACGAATCCTGCGGCCCGGGGCACGCCTCGGGATGAAACTGCACCGTAAATATATTTTTGCCGGTGTAGGAAAGCCCCTCGTTGGTGCCGTCATTGACATTGACAAAAGCGGGAGTCGCCACTTTCGNATCNANCTTATCCATGTCTACCACATAACCATGGTTCTGGGAAGAAATGTAAACCCTGCCCGTGGAAAGATCCTTCACCGGATGATTTCCGCCCCGGTGCCCGTATTTCATCTTAAAGGTGTCCGCTCCCGTAGCCAGCGCCATCAGCTGATGCCCCAGACAGATGGCAAAGATCGGCGTATCGGAGGCATACAGCTTCCGTATCTCTTCTATAACAGCAGTACACTCCTTGGGATCGCCCGGTCCATTGCTGAGCATAATGCCNTCGGGCTTATCCGCTAGAATCTCCTCCGCCGTAGTGCATGCCGGATAGACTGTCACCTCGCATCCTCTGGCCGCCAGAGATCTTGCGATATTGTTCTTTGCACCCAGATCCAGAAGCGCCACCCTAAGACCCGCGCCGTTTTCCGAAATAGTGCTTGTCGCCTGCATCGTATATTTCTCGCTGCAGCTTACCCGTTCAACCACTTTGCCTGTCGTATATGCTTTTAACTGGGGAATGATTTTTTCAAGATTGTACTGCTCGTCGGTAGTGATCATACCGTTCATGGTACCCTTCTCTCGAAGGATTCTGGTAAGGGCTCTGGTGTCGATCCCGGCAATACCCGGTACACCGTGCTCCTCTAAGAATTGCTGAATTGAAATATCACATCTGAAATTACTGGGAATCCTGGATAGCTCTCGTACGATAAAGCCGTCCGGCCAGGGTTTCGTCGATTCCATGTCCTCTTTACATATCCCATAGTTTCCGATCAACGGATATGTCATACACACGGCCTGTCCCGCGTAGGATGGATCCGTCAGCACTTCCAGATACCCTGCCATGGAAGTGTTAAAAACAATCTCGCTGATGATCTCCCGCTGTGCTCCGATATGCAGCCCNTCAAACACAGTGCCATCTTCTAAAATTAGGAATGCTTTCATTTTATGTCCTGTCCCTTTCTCCGATGGAATGCGACAATAGTTTACACCACCGCTTATTGTATCACAAGCAAAAAACAGCTTCAACAACGAAACGGAGGAAATTTTACTTTTTCAGGTTTTATTCTTTTTGAGCCGATACTGTCCGGGCGTGATCGCTTTCCATTTTTTGAAGATTTTTATAAAGTGGCTGCAATCGGAAAAGCCGATTTCCTGACTGATATCGGACAATGAGGAATCGGTAAACAAAAGCAGTTCTTCCGCCTTCTCTACTTTTATCAATTCAATATAGTCTTTGCAGGAGCGCCCATACAGCTCCTTAAAACACTTGGCGAAGTGTGAATAACTCATATGGCACATTTCGGCAAGGCTCTCTACTTTGATAGCGTCATTGGAATGATCGTCAATGTATTCCGTAATATTATCTATGGACGATACAGTATCTGTGTGTATGGAAAAAAGTCCCTGAATGTGCAAACCCTTCTTTTGCCAGATGCGAATNATATCGATCAAAAGTGAACTGATCTCCCCGTGAATGCGAACATCATATCCATACTCTTTCTGATCGATCTCTCTGACACAGGTTTCAAAGCGCTCCCGGATNGGCAGTTCCTTAATCCCCTCGGCAGGGAAAAAAATATCTGCGTGCCCTGATTTCCGAGCATATTGCAGGATGGTGGACAGCTTGGGCGTATAGCTGCTGCTGATAGAAAGCCTGTTAACGTCAAATTTTAGTACCAGATATTTCAACGGTGCATCCGATGTAGCATAAATAGCGTGCACATCTCTTGCATGAAAAAGGATCAGGTCATCTGCAGAAACAAAATATTCCCGATTATTATTTTCGATCAAAGCGCTGCCCTCAATCAAATAAATAATTTCTACGAAATAATGCCAATGAGACTTGACGGGAAACGTCTCTTTTGACGCATCAAAGAGAAAGGCTTCNTACGGTGCATTCAAGATGTCACTGCTTTCATACAGATAATTCATAAAAATCATTCCTTTCTACTATTTCAAAAAAAGAAATAAATTCCGTATTTATCATAAATTTTAGTGTAAATTCTTTTAATGATAAGAGATTTATACAATTTTCTTGCAAGTTTATTATAGCATCCGGAAGAAGGAATTGCTATATTCTATTATGAAAACACTCCCGCAAGGAAAGGAATGCAGCCATGGAAATGGAATACATCAAAGGAATCACTTTTGGTGCTTTTGCAGGCAGAGGATGTCTGGAGAACNAAGAATCGTATCGAAGTCTGGACAGGCTGATTGAAAGAACCGGAGCCGATTTTATTATGTTGGTGCCAAACGGAATTCAGGAAACGGCTCAGTCGGAAACGATTGACTATCAAACGAAAGCAACCATGTCGGACGAGGAATTGACCCGAATGGTCGATTATATACACAAAAAAGGACTTCGTGCCGCACTGAAGCCTACGGCGAACTGCAAAAACGGTACATGGCGTGCCCATATCAGCTTTTTTGATATAGATGTGCCCTGTGAGCCTAAATGGGGAAACTGGTTTGCAAGTTATACGGATTTTCAGCTGCACTATGCTAAGATTGCACAGCAGACCGGCTGTGAAATGTTTCTTGCCGGCTGTGAGATGGTCAT
The DNA here is from genome assembly GCA_014804565.1 of Lachnospiraceae bacterium. Classification (GTDB taxonomy): domain Bacteria; phylum Bacillota; class Clostridia; order Lachnospirales; family Lachnospiraceae; genus UBA3282. Next base: position 23,921 of record JAAUZN010000014.1, on the reverse strand, counting down.
GTCAGAACACCGGGAAACCGAATGGCGGCAGCTGATTTCGGATATCCGAGGCGAATACAAAGGCCCTGTATCTTATAATACGGATAAATATCAGGAGGACCGCGTGAACTGGTGGGATTGTGTGGATATCATTTCATCCAGCGGTTATTACCCAATCAATGACTGGAATAGTCAACTTGATAGGATTGAGAAAGTCGTAAAGAAATTCAATAAGCCATTTTTCTTCGCCGAAGCAGGCTGTATGTCCACAAGCGGTTCTTCAAAAGTGCCGAATGACTGGCGGGTAAAAGGAGCAGTGAATCTGCAGGAGCAGGCGGACTGGTACCGCACGATGTTTGAAGCCGCAGGAAAACGTGGTTTTGTACAGGGATTCTGCCTTTGGGACTGGGCATGGAAACTATATTCCTTACCGGCATCATTGAAGCACGGCGGATATGACCTGTATGGAAAGCCGGCAGAAACAGTGGTAAAGGAATTCTATCACAGCAGGACATAGACTGAAAAGCAGCGCTAAAACGAAAGGCATGGATAGATGGAAAAAGCAAAAGAGCGGTACAGAAAAGAACNGGATAAGGAAAAATACAGTTACGGGCTGCAGCAGAGGGACGACCTGGACGAGACAGAGTGGAGGCTGCTGGAAACTTTTAAAAGAAACCGGGATCATTCCTTAAAGACGTTAATGGGAATCTATAAAGGACACTATCTGGAGCTTTTTCTGGCATTTGTCTTTTTTGTNGTGAAACATTCTCCGGTATGGNTNTTGCCGATCNTTACGGCNAATATNGTGAATATTGCAACCAATCCGGNNGAAAANGCCGTNCNNAANATTTTNANCAATATAGTNTTTATGATTTTGATGCTNAGNCAGAACATATTGACGAATTATTTCCANACACTGTTCTATGCAAGNGCAATCNGAAATNTGGAGNGTGATNTGAGAAGCTCTCTGGTGCGGAAATTGCAGCAGCTGTCGATTTCCTATCANAATGAGATGCAGTCNGGAAGACTGCAATCCAAAATCATGAGAGATGTGGAGCAGATNGAAACCCTGTCTTCCCAGATTTTTATTACAGTGTTGAGCATTATCATGAACGTAGNGGTTGCTTTTNGNGTTGTCGTGACNAAAAGCATNACCGTNTTTTTATTCTTTTTGGGAACAATACCNGTGGCTGTCTGTATTATGGTCGGGTTTAAAAGTAAGATCAAAAGCTATAATAAAGANTTTCGGAAGGATATGGAGGAAACGTCCNTTCATGTAATGGAAATGATCGAGATGATCCCTGTTACCAGAGCGNATGGGCTTGAGAAAAANGAAACCGANAAAATGGATCATCAGCTCTATCATGTGGCAAAATCCGGNCTGCGACTGGATATGGTACAATCCTACTTTTCCTCTATCAGCTGGGTGGCATTCCAGACTTTTCAGGTACTGTGTCTCGGTTTTACAGGTTATCTTGCATACCGGGGAAAGATCAGCGTCGGAGAAGTTGTCATGTATCAGACCTATTTTGGTTCCATCGTAGCACAGGTATCCGGNGTTATCACATTACTGCCTACGATTGCCAAAGGGCTTGAGTCNGTTGACTCNATCAGCGANNTCATGCTGTGCCATGATGTGGAAAACTATTCTGACAAGAAGAAACTGGATTCTGTCCGGGGTGAGATTACTTTTGAAGACGCAGGTTTTCAATATAAAGATGGAGATGAACCGATCTTTGAACATTTGAACCTGAAAATCAAAGAGGGCGAGACGATTGCTTTCGTTGGAGAATCCGGCGCGGGCAAAACAACAATATTAAATATGGTGATTGGCTTTATTCATGCAACACAGGGACAGGTATTGATCGACGGGCAGGATATGGAAACAATAGATTTAAAAAGCTACCGTTCCAATATTGCGGTTGTACCGCAGACACCGATTCTGTTTTCCGGTACGATACGGGATAATATTACATACGGGAAAGAAGATATTTCTGATGAAAAACTAAGGGAAGTCATCAAGGCNGCGAATCTGGAAGAGGTTATTGCACAAATGCCGAATGGCGTGGANACGATGGTGACGGAACACGGCAGCAATCTATCCGGCGGACAGCGACAGAGAGTATCTATTGCAAGAGCTTTCATCCGCGACCCAAAGATATTGATTCTGGATGANGCCACTTCCGCGCTGGACAGTATTTCGGAGGAAAANATACAGGAAGCGACAGACCANCTGATACAGAACCGGACAACATTGATCGTNGCNCACAGACTTTCTACCATAAAAAATGCAGACCACATTGCGGTCATTGGCAAAGGCGGGCTGAAAGAGCTTGGCACCTATGAGGAACTGATGGAAAGAAAAGGAGAATTTTATNATTTGCGGCAGCTGCAAATGTAAAAAAATCGTCGCTCAGCAGCGACGATTTTTTATACTATGATGTTGCTCACATGGCCTCTGTCATCTCTTTCACATACTCTCCCACATGTACNGGNGCTTCCTTCCCATACTTCTCGATNATCTTCACAATGGCGGAACCGACNATGGCCCCGTCAGAGATAGCAGCCATCTTCTGCGCCTGTTCCGGGGTAGAAATCCCGAAGCCGATGGCACAGGGAATATCCGTATTCTGTCTGACCACCTCCACGATGGACTTAAGATCTGTCTTNATCTCGCTCCGGGTGCCGGTCACGCCAAGACTNGACACGATGTAGAGAAATCCTTCCGCCTCCTTCGCGATCATGGCNATGCGGTTTTCGGAAGTGGGNGCNATCAGGGANATCAGATCCACACCNTANGTATGNCACANNGGCAGNAACTCCTCTTTCTCCTCATAGGGCAGATCCGGCAGNATGATACCGTCCATCCCGATCTCTTTACAGGTGGAGAGAAAACGCTCCGCACCGTAAGAGAAAACCACATTGGCATAGGTCATAAACACCATGGGCACCTTCACATCCTGCCGGAGTGAGCGCACCATATCAAATATCTTATCCGTAGTGACTCCTCCGGTTAATGCTCGCAGGTTCGCCCCCTGTATCACCGGTCCTTCCGCCGTGGGATCGGAAAACGGAATCCCCAACTCTATGAGGGACGCGCCGTTTGCCACCGCCTCCCGCACCACCGCCATAGTAGTCTCCAAATCCGGATCCCCGCAGGTTACAAAGGCGATAAATGCCTTTTTATTTTCAAATGCCTCTTTGATCTTACTCATGGATATCCTCCCCTCTGTAACGCGCGATTGCAGCGCAGTCCTTGTCTCCTCTGCCGGATATGGTGATCACAATGATCTGCTCCTTACTCATGGACGGCGCGATCTTTCTCGCATAAGCCACCGCATGGGCTGACTCGATGGCCGGAATGATCCCTTCCATTTTAGAAAGATATTCAAAAGAGTCCACAGCCTCCTCATCCGTCACCGGCACATACTCCGCCCGCCCGATATCATGCAGATGGGCATGCTCGGGGCCGATCCCCGGATAGTCAAGCCCCGCCGAAATCGAATAGACCGGTGCGATCTGCCCGTATTCATCCTGACAGAAATAGGACTTCATCCCGTGGAAGATTCCCAGCTTTCCGGTATTTACCGTAGCCGCCGTCTCAAAGGTGTCGATGCCTCTGCCAGCCGCCTCGCAGCCGATCAGCCTGACATCCTTATCCTCTATGAAATGATAGAAGCTGCCCATGGCATTGGAACCGCCGCCCACACAGGCGATGACCGCATCGGGAAGCTTTCCCTCGCGCTCTCTTAACTGCTCCTTGATCTCTCTGGAGATCACTGCCTGGAAATCCCGCACAATAGTTGGGAACGGATGGGGCCCCATCACGGAACCGAGACAATAATGGGTATCTGAGATCCGGGAAGTCCACTCCCGCATCGCCTCCGACACCGCATCCTTCAAGGTCGCCGTTCCCGTCTTCACCGGGATCACCTCTGAGCCCAACAGCCGCATGCGGTAGACATTCAGGGCCTGCCGGATGGTATCCTCCTCCCCCATGAAGACCACGCACTCCATCCCCAACAGCGCCGCCGCCGTTGCGGTAGCCACGCCGTGCTGTCCCGCTCCTGTCTCCGCGATCAGNCGGGTCTTTCCCATCTTCTTCGCCAGAAGCGCCTGTCCCAGCACATTGTTGATCTTGTGGGAACCGGTGTGATTTAAGTCCTCTCGTTTCAGATAGATCTTTGCACCGCCCAGATCCTTTGTCATTTTCTCTGCATAATAAAGCCGGGAGGGCCTTCCCGCATAATCGTTAAACAGCGTCGTAAGCTCCCTGTTAAACTCAGGGTCCTTCTTATAATGCTCGTACGCCTCCTCCAGTTCGATTACCGCATTCATCAGTGTTTCCGGAATATACTGCCCTCCGTGTATTCCAAAACGTCCGTTATTATTTGTCATGATTTCCATCCTTCCTACATATTCCTGTAATCTATTCCATACGGAGAATGCCATTTTCTAACCTCTCGCACAGCGCACCGCCCGCACAAAAGTTCTCATCTTCTCCACATCTTTGTACCCGTCCGTCTCTATGCCCGAGCTCACATCCACCGCATAGGGCTTCCATCTTCTCACTGCCCCTCCCACCGTAGTGGCGTCCAGTCCGCCTGCCAGAAAGTAGGGACGCTCCATCCCGGCAAGGAAGCCCCAGTCAAAGGCCGTGCCGGTGCCGCCGCTGCCGGCATCCAGAAGCACAAGATCCGCACTGCTCCCGGCNGCCCTAAGGATATCCTGCTCCGTCTTCACCGAAAAGGCNTTGATAAGAGGTTTGTCAGTGAGTGTCCGCAGCCTTTCGATATAGGTTTCGTCTTCACTTCCGTGTAGCTGGGCTATGTCAATTACTCCTGCCGCAAGCAGCCCCGCTACGTTCTCCGGTGTCTCGTTCACGAAGACTCCTACCGCAAGGATCTTCGGGACAAGCTGTTTTCGCAGTGCGGCGGCTTGCTCAGGTGAAACATAACGCATGCTTTTTTTAGAAAAGACAAATCCGATATACTCCGGCAACAGCTCATTGGCCGCCTCGATATCACATTCTCTGGACAAGCCACAGAGTTTTATTCTTGTTTTACTTTCCATCGTTTTACTCGCCCCGCAATTTAGATAACATCTGTTTTTTATCATCCGCCCTCATCAGCGTCTCTCCTACCAGCACCGCGTCCGCGCCGATCTGCCGCAATCTGCTCACATCCTCCGGCCCGCGCACGCCACTCTCAGAGACAAACACCACCTCAGAAGGAATCCGGGCGCGAAGCCGGCTGCTGTTCTCTGTATCCACAGTGAAATCCTTCAGATTCCGATTGTTGACACCGATCACGCGGGCCCCCGCCTGAAGTGCCATATCCACCTCCGCCTCATCGTGGGCTTCCACCAGCGCAGACAACCCCAGCGTATCACAGACCGCCAGATACTCTCTGATCTGTTCATCGCTTAATATAGAACAGATCAAGAGCACCGCGGAGGCGCCAAGCAGCTTAGCCTCATAAATCATATATTCGTCCACCGTAAAGTCCTTCCGCAGACAGGGAATGGATACCGCAGCTGCGATCTCCTTCAGATATGCATCGCTCCCCAGAAACCATTTCGGCTCTGTCAGCACAGAAATGGCATCCGCTCCCGCCGCCTCGTACTCTCTGGCGATCTCCAGATAGGGAAAATCCGGCGCGATCAGCCCCTTAGAGGGAGACGCTTTCTTGCACTCACAGATAAAGGACATGCCTGGTTTTTGGAGCGCTTTCTCAAAGGAGAAATCCCCCTTTTTCATAGATAACGACTGGTTTTTTATTTCTGTAAGAGGCAGATTCTTCTTTGCCTGCTCCGTGCGGTATACCGCGTGCTCCGCCAGNTGTTCCAAAATATTTTTCATACTGGGCTTCCTTCCTCTATTTAAGCATTACTCAATGCGATAAACTGCTCCAGGGTCTTTGCCGCCTTGCCGGAATCAATGATCTCAGCCGCCAGCGCCACGCCCTCCTTCATGCTGTCCGCCTTGCCGTCAATGTAGAGGGCGGCTCCTGCGTTCAGCAGTACGGCGTTTCTCTTATGTCCCTTTTCGCCGTTTAAAATATCAAGTGTTATCTTTGCATTTTCCTCCGGTGTTCCTCCCACCAGGTCCGCCTTGGTACAGCGTTCAAAACCGAAATCCTCCGGACAGATCGTGTAGGTCTTAAACCAGCCGTCCTTAAACTCACAGATCGAGGTGGGCGCACTCATGGAAATCTCATCCAGCTTATCCTGCCCGTACACCACCATGCCCCGCTCCACGCCAAGGCTGATGAGCACCTGTGCCAGAGGCTCCACCAGATACTCGTCATAGACGCCCAAAAGCTGACGCTTCGGACTGCCGGGATTAGTCAGAGGACCCAGAATATTGAACACGGTACGGAAGCCCAGCTCCTTGCGGATCGGCCCCACATATTTCATGGAAGTGTGATATTTCTGGGCAAAGAAGAAGCACATGCCCACCTCGCGTAAAAGCTTCTCGCACAGTTCAGGGCTCTGATCGATATTCACGCCCAGCGCTTCCAGGCAGTCCGCCGTGCCACACTTAGAAGAAGCCGCCCGATTGCCGTGTTTCGCCACCTTCATGCCGCCCGCCGCGCAGACCAATGCCGAGGTGGTGGAGATATTAAAGCTCTGGGCATTGTCACCGCCGGTTCCGACAATCTCAAAAATATCCAGATCTGTCTTCATCTTCATGGCGTGATCCCGCATAGCCGCCGCACAGCCTGCGATCTCATCGGTGGTCTCCGCCTTCGTGCTCTTGGTGGACAGCGCCGCAAGAAATGCGGCATTCTGAGTCGGGGTGGTCTCTCCGCTCATGATCTCATTCATCACCGTGTAAGCTTCGTCGTAGGTGAGATCTCCTTTGTTTGCGATTTTTTCAATTGCTTCTTTGATCATTTTCTTCCTCCATTCCGAGGCTTTTGCGCCTCTTACGATATAAAGATTACTTTGATAATTCTATGAAGTTACGAAGCATCCTGCCTCCCTCCGGGGTCATGATGGACTCCGGATGAAACTGCACCCCATAAATGGGATATTCTCTGTGCTGTACTGCCATCACTTCCCCGTCCGTCGTGCGCGCCGTGACCTGCAGGCAGTCCGGGATCGTATCTGCATCCGCCGCCAGAGAATGATATCGTGCCACCAGCATTTTTTCCGGGCAGCCCCGAAACAGGGGACAGTCCTTGTCAAAAGTGATCTCCGACTGCTTCCCGTGCATCAGTTCGGAGGCGTAGGTGATCACCGCCCCGAAAGCTGCGCAGATGGCCTGATGCCCGAGGCACACCCCCAGCATGGGAATCCGTTTTCCCAAGACCCGGGCCGCCTCCATAATGATACCCGCCTGCTCCGGCCTGCCGGGTCCCGGTGAGAGAATGATCTGTGCCGGTGAAAGCGCTGCGATCTCCTCCACGGTCATCTCATCGTTGCGGATCACCTTGATATCAGGATTGATCTCCCCGATGAGCTGATACAGATTATAGGAAAAGCTATCATAATTATCAATCAGTAGGATCATACTATTCTCCTTCCTCACACAGCTCCAGTGCCCGGATCACCGCCTTCGCCTTGTTGATGCACTCGTTGTATTCCTTCTCCGGATCCGAGTCCGCCACGATCCCTGCACCGCTCCTGACAAACACCTTCCCGTTCTTCCGGTAGGCGATACGGATGGCGATACAGGTATCCATATTGCCGGTAAAATCAATGTAGCCTATGGCGCCGCCGTAGATTCCTCTCTTATTCTGCTCCAGCTCACCGATCAGCTGACAGGCCCTGATCTTCGGTGCCCCGGACAGGGTTCCCGCAGGGAGCACTGCCTCGATGGCATCCAGCGCATCCAGATCCTCTCTGATCTCTCCCCGCACCGTAGAACCAATGTGCATCACATGGGAGTATCTCTCAATGGAGTGCAGCTTTTCCACCTGCACTGTCCCGAACTTGCTGACCTTTCCCAGATCATTCCGTCCCAGATCCACCAGCATATTATGCTCCGCCAGCTCCTTGGGATCCTGCAGAAGCTCTTTCTCCAAAGCCAGATCCTCCGCCTCTGTCTTTCCTCGAGGCCTCGTGCCTGCCAGCGGAAAGGTGTGCAATACACCGTCTTCCAGCTTCACCAGCGTCTCCGGCGACGCTCCCGCCACCTCCACATCCGTGCCCGCAAAATAGAACATATAGGGGGACGGATTCACGGTACGCAAAACCCGATAAGTGTTTAGCAAACTTCCTTCAAAGGGCGCCTCCAGCCGATTGGAGAGCACGATCTGAAAAATATCTCCCTCCCGGATATGGCGCTTGGCCCGCTCCACGATATCGCAGTAGGCCGCCTCGTCGAACAGAGGCTTCACCTCTCCCGTAAGACGCCCAACATCTTCTTTCTTCTTCTCCCCTGTGCGCAGAAGATCCGCCATCTGTTTCAGTTCCCGCACCGCTCTGTTATAGCCGGTCTCTCCCTCCGCAAGCGGCATGTTCACGATCAGGATGATCTTCTGTCTGAAATTGTCAAAGGCGATCACCTTGTCAAAGAGCATCAGATCCACATCCTTAAAGGCCTCCGTATCCGGTACTCCCGTCCGGATGGTGGGTTCGCTGTAGCCCAGATAGTCGTAGGAAAAATATCCTACCAGCCCTCCGGTAAAGGAGGGAAGCCCGGGCAGTCTGGGACTCTTATACTCGGAAAGGATCTCCCGCAGCTTTTCGGACGGATCCTCTGTGTGCAGGGTGACATCCCCCACCTTCATCTCGCCGTCCACGCAGGTGATCCCCATCTTGGGATCGTATCCCAGAAACGTGTATCGTCCCCACTTTTCCTTCTCCGCCACTGACTCTAACAGATAACAGTGAGAGGATACATTTTTTAAGATCCGAAGCGCCTCGATGGGCGTACAGATATCCGAGAGCATCTCACAGCTTACCGGGAGCGCCTTGTACGCTCCGGCGGCCGCGATCTTTTGTACTTCCTCTATGGATGGTGAAAATTTCATGGTATACTCCTTTCAAAAAAAAAAAGTCCTTGACAGAACTTATCATTCTGTCAAGGACGAATCATTACAATCCGCGGTGCCACCTTGATTCACGAAACAACTTCGTGCCCTTAGCAGGATACCAGCATATCCCCGGCCTCTGACGCGGGCCATACGTTGCAGAATACTCTGCGCCATGCGCATTTGACTGCACCCTCAGCGGTCCATTTGATGACTTGTTTCTCACCTGACTCTCAGCAACACAGGCTCTCTGTAAAGGCATCATCACCTTTATCTCCGCTTCAACGGTTTACCACATTAAATTTTCTATAGAATACCACCTGAGAAAAAGGCTGTCAAGGCTTTTTATTTAAAATACGCCACGCCGCTCTCAAAGATCTTCATATCCTGATTACCAAAGATATTGATCGCCACGGCCTCGCCTCTTCTCTCCGCATGCGCCATCTTGCCAAGGCATCGACCATCGGGAGAGGTAATTCCCTCAATGGATGCGTAGGAGCCATTGATATTCCACTCCTCATCCATAGAGACGTTACCGTCCGCATCCGCATACTGGGTCGCCACCTGCCCATTGGCAAAAAGCTTGTCGATCCACTCCTTCGGTGCCACAAAACGGCCCTCCCCATGAGATGCCGGGTTTACATAAGTTTGACCAAGTTCCGCGCCCGCAAGCCAGGGAGACTTGTTGGAAACCACCCTCAGATATGCCATCTTGGAAATGTGGCGGTTCACCGTGTTAAAGGTCAGCGTAGGAGAATCCTCCTTCTGTCCCACGATCTCTCCATGAGGCACCAGTCCCAGCTTGATCAGCGCCTGGAAACCGTTACAGATTCCCAACGCCAGGCCATCCCGCTGCTGCAGCAGCTTCATCACTGCCTCTTTGATCTTTTCATTCTGAAACGCTGTAGCAAAAAACTTGGCGGAACCGTCCGGCTCGTCGCCCGCAGAAAAACCGCCCGGGAACATGATGATCTGTGCCTGTGCGATGGCCTTTTCAAAAACCTCCACGCTCTCTCTGATATCCGCCGCCGTCTGGTTTTTAAATACCTTCACGACCGCTTCCGCTCCGGCATTCTCGAATGCCTTTGCGCTGTCATACTCACAGTTGGTTCCCGGAAATACCGGTATGAATACGGTGGGCTTTGCCACCTTATGCTTACATACATAGAGTTCCTTTGTCTCATACAGCGGAGATGCCACCGGCTGCTTATCCTTTCCCGCCGTGTAGGGGAATACCTTATCCAGCTTCCCGCTCCATACCTCTCTGGCATCTTTTCCGGTGAGCTTCATGGAACCATAGCTGAAGATGCCGTCCGCCGTCACCGTACCGATTTCTTCATAATCGACGCCCAGCGTCTTTAAAGTGTGCACCTCCCCGGCAGGCATTTCCACCAGAATGTCTCCCAGACCATTGTCAAACAGAGATTCTTTCTTATAAGAAGAGTCCACTGCTACGCCCAAACCGTTACCAAAAGCCATCTTGCTCACAGCTGCCGCCACACCCTTCGCATCCAGCGCATACGCCGCCACAATCTTTCTTTTGGGCATTTTCACAGGAATTCCATTTATGTCAACAGTGTCAGTTCTCTCTGACATCAATGTCATAATCTTATCATACAGTGCCATCACCCCGTCATAGACCGGCAGATCATACGCATCCTTCGGTATACGGAAGCGAACCAGCCGATCCCCCGGATATTTTAATTCGGGAGTGACGATGTTGCCGCTGCGATTCACATCCACCGCAAAGGATACCAATGTGGGCGGCACGTCGATGTCATTGAAGGTCCCGGACATGGAATCCTTACCCCCAATGGAGGGTAGTCCGTACCCCATCTGTGCATCGTAAGCGCCCAGAAGCGCCGCAAAGGGCTGACTCCAACGGGAAGGTTCCCCGCTCATGCGCCTGAAATACTCCTGGAAGGTGAAGCGGATCGTCCGGTAATCTCCACCATTTGCCACGATCTTTGCCATGGATTCGGTCACCGCATAAATCGCACCGTGGTAAGGGCTCCAGCTGGACAGATAAGGGTCGAAGCCATAACTCATCATAGTCACGGTATCTGTTTTGCCCGAAAGTGTGGGCAGCTTGGCCACCATAGCCTGTGTCTCCGTGAGCTGATATTTGCCGCCATATGGCATGTATACGCTGCCTGCGCCGATGGAAGCGTCAAACATCTCCACCAGTCCCTTCTGGGAGCACACATTCAGATCGCCAAGAAGGGACAGCCATGCCGCCTGCACATCACCTTTAGAAAGGGCTTCCGCCACTGCGGGTGTCGCTATCTTCTTCAGGTAATTATCCTTCTCGTCGGGCATCTCCACGAAGACATCCGTCTCCTGATGCGCACCGTTGGTATCCAGAAAGGCTCTGGCAATGTCCACGATCTTTTTGCCACGCCATGTAAGAACCAGCCGCGGCTCTTCTGTCACCTCCGCCACCGGCACTGCCTCCAGATTCTCCTCCTTCGCATATTCCAAAAAGATATCTACATGATCTGCGGAAACCACCACCGCCATACGCTCTTGCGACTCAGAGATCGCAAGCTCCGTCCCGTCCAGTCCGGCATATTTTTTCGGCACCTTGTCCAGATCCACCACCAGGCCGTCCGCCAGTTCTCCGATAGCCACCGACACACCGCCTGCGCCGAAATCATTACACTTCTTGATCAGGCGGCTTACCTCCTCGCGCCTGAAAAGTCTCTGCAGCTTTCTCTCCGTAGGCGCGTTACCCTTCTGTACTTCGGCACCGCAGGTATTGATCGAACTCTCTGTGTGCACCTTGGAAGAGCCTGTGGCACCGCCGCAGCCGTCACGCCCGGTCCTGCCGCCCAGCAGGATGATGATATCTCCCGGATCAGAATTCTTCCGGATCACGTTCTTTCTCGGCGCTGCACCCATGACCGCACCGATCTCCATACGTTTCGCCACATAATTGGGATGATATATCTCTTTGACCAATCCGGTCGCCAAACCGATCTGGTTTCCGTAGGAGGAATAACCGTTCGCCGCCCCCCGCACCAGTTTCTTCTGGGGAAGCTTGCCCTTCAGGGTATCCGCCACCGGCACCGTGGGATCCGCCGCACCGGTCACACGCATCGCCTGATACACATAGCCTCTTCCAGAAAGCGGATCGCGGATCGCACCGCCCAGGCAGGTAGCCGCGCCGCCGAAAGGCTCGATCTCCGTGGGATGATTGTGGGTCTCATTCTTGAAAAAGACCAGCCACTCCTCGGTCACGGGCCCATCTCCGTAGTCCATCTCCACCGGCACCACCACGGAGCAGGCGTTGATCTCATCGGATTCCTCCATATCGTCAAGTTTTCCGTCTTTCTTCAACTTCCGCATTGCCATCAGCGCCAGATCCATCAGACAGACAAACTTGTCCTCTCTGCCCGCAAAGATTTCTTCCCTGACAGCAAGATATTTTTCATAGGTCTCCCTGATCGGTTTCTGATAGAAGCCGTCCGCAAACGNCACATCCTTTAACTCCGTAGAAAAAGTGGTGTGACGGCAGTGATCCGACCAATAAGTATCCAGCACACGAATCTCCGTCATCGTCGGATTTCGTTTCTCTTCATGGGCAAAATAATTCTGTATATGTAAGAAATCCTTNAAGGTCATGGCTAACCCTANAGAATCGTAAAGCTCCTGCAGCTCCACCTGCGGCATATCAATAAAGTCTTCCCGNTCCGGTATATTCTCGAAAACCGCCACATCCGCAGGATCATCATAAACCATCGCCAGCGTATCNGGCTTAACCATATCGGTTTCTCTGGAATCCACCGGGTTAATGCAGTATGCCTTGATCCGGTTAAACTCCTCATCCGTGATCTTTCCGTTGACTAAATAAGTCACTGCCGTCCGAATGATCGGCTCCTCGTCCTCTTTTAAAAACTGAATGCACTGTACGGCGGAATCTGCCCGCTGGTCAAACTGCCCCGGCAAAAACTCCACAGAAAAAACTCTGCCATTCTCCGGAATCTCGATTTTTTCCTCGTATAAAACATCCACCGGAGGCTCCGAAAAGACTGTCCGGCAGGCTCTCTCGAAAACCTCATCCGAAATATGCTCCACATCGTAACGGATAAAGACCCGCACCTGCTCCACGTTCTTTATTCCCAGAAAGCTCTCGATCTCCTCCGCAAGCTCTTTCGCCTTAACTGCAAACGGCTCCTTCTTTTCCACGTAAATTCTTCTGACGTTGCCCATGATGACTCTCCTTTTATCCTTCAATGATCAGCCCCTGCATGATATAAAGCAGCTGCTCATCCACCATCTTCTCCGTGATGCCGAAGGTCTGTGCATTGATCTTCATGCCCTCCAGCACATACATGATATTTGCCGCCGCCCCCTTGGGATCCTCACAATAAAACTCACCGCTNGNAATGCCCGCCTCGATCAGCTTCTCAATCACCCTGACACCAGCGTCAAACTGTCTGCGCAGCATATTATTTTTATCGGTTAGTCCATGTGCAAAAAAATATTCATAGACCGCTACGGTCAAATTATCCTTCTTCTGCAAAAGCTCCCTTTTCTGCTCTTTCAGAAAAAGAGTCAGAATATCCGCCGCTGTATCGCCCTGCTCGATCCGTTCCGTAAACACATCGTCCGTCTCCTCTGCCTCCATCTGCAGCACCTCCATCAGAATCTGCTCTGTGCTGTCGAAGTAAAGATACAGACCGCCCCGGCTGATCTCACAGGCTTCCACGATATCCTTCATGGTCACGTTCTTAAAGCCTTTCTCTACGAACACCTTTCTGGCGGTGTCCAGTATGTACTTTTTTTTCTGCAGTGATTTCTCTCCCATAGTTCCCTTCTCTCCCTAAAAAAATGTATCTTGCGGCGATCTACTCTCTTCGCTCTTTTTCTGCGTTTCTTCCTCATTGACCTTGACTACTCTGGTCTGTACCGGTCTGTCCCAGAAATCCAGGTGTTCCTTCATCTGTCTGATCACCTTCAGAAAGATACCTTTCTCTACGCCTTCTGACCACACCCGTCCCTTGGTCATACCTTCCATCACATATTTGGAAAGGATACCCTTCAGCACATCCATTTCCCTAATGGTCGTCCGTCCGATCATCTGAAGTTCATCCTGCATTGTACGGATTCTGTAACGCGAATAGACATACCGGTAATTCCGATCCATCAACTTCGTCCTCTGCGCCTCTTTCACAAAGCTCATCAGCGTGCCGTCATATACCGGAAATGACACGGAGTTTTGCTCAATGCCAGAGCCGGAATAATTCTGGTGCACGCTGCCGCCCACCTTACTCTCCAGCCAGGGAAGATAACGCGCCAGCTTCTCCACGTCCGGCCTGTATTCGTTGACCACCTGCTGTCTGTAGGCAATCTCTTCATTTTCCATCTGTATCTTATCCATGCCTGTTTATCACTCGCTTCCGTTTCCAAATTGACTGTATGGTTCAATTCTGTTCTCTGACAGGCAGTTTCCGTACGACAAACCTGTCATTTTTCATTGTAACATACTTTTTTGAAAAGTACAGCAAAAAGTGCGGTTTGGGAAGAAACGGGTGTAAAGTCCCAATTTATAAAAGACTCTACACCCTGTCCTATCATATAGCAAACTTTNCCATACGCTATCTATGCCATTTTCNTTAATTGTTCACTGTGTCTGGCGACAGTCTGTTTAAGCATATCAATATCATCAAAAGCCTTCTCCATTCTATCCACATCATTTTGATAACGACCGTATGTACTCGTATAGCATGCTTCGATCGTATTTAACCGCGGTTCCAAAATGTTTTCCTGATAAAGCTTGACATGCTGTACATCCTCCTGAAGCACNCATATNCTGCCCTTCATTATGTGCACTTCGTCTTTCAAGACTCCCACGTCTTCCTTCAGTACATGTACTTCCTCTTTCAGGTCTCTTACGTCTTCCTTCAGTACATGTATCTCCTCTTTCAGGTCTCTTACGTCTTCCTTCAGTACATGTATTTCCTCTTTCAGGTCTCTTACGTCTTCCTTCAGTACATGTATTTCCTCTTTGATCGGTTGTAGTTTCTCTTCCAGCTTCTCCTCTAACTTCGTGTCGAGCATATTCGACATAGCCAGCAATAATTCATTATCTCTCATATTTTTCTCCTTACTTAAAAGGGAGGTTCCCGCCACACGCCTTCTGTTGATACAGACAGTATATCATCCCATGTTTTNAAAATACAAGCAACAAACAATGGTCGCAAAACCGTATATAGCAAAACGCACAACACCATATTTTGTATTTGTTGACACCTTTTTCTAATCNCACACCTATATCTTGTATNGCTATCTCAATTGACGTTATTCCGTTTGCNCTTTTTCTACACATCCCTCATANAAAAGCAGTGGAACAGCAATAGACTAATAGGACCCCTGTTAAAAATTACCAGCACGCAAAATATGCCAAATTTATTTTGCCCCTCCCCCAGCATTTTATGCAATATGCCGAATTGTTGTTTTATGCTGAACAGAGTAAAATGATAGATAAGATCAGATACTTTCTACATATTTATATTTATAAGACGATACAGACTAACATATAGTAGACAGAAAATATAAAAGGAGGTGCAATATAACTTGAAAAAAACTGTGATCGCAGTGAGGCTTATCCTGCTCTCCGTGGCAGGACTCAGCGGCTGTGGCATGGAACGGGAACACACCGAATTGACCACTGACTCTTCGGAGGCGAATCAATTATATACTCCTGTAATTGATGAATCATTTACACCCTCCGACACAGTCTCATCTGAAAACGAGGATTCTGACTCGCCGCAATTGACCGCTCTGGCGGACACGCTGGAAGAAGCGCAGGAAA
The DNA here is from genome assembly GCA_014804565.1 of Lachnospiraceae bacterium. Taxonomy (GTDB): domain Bacteria; phylum Bacillota; class Clostridia; order Lachnospirales; family Lachnospiraceae; genus UBA3282. The sequence continues at coordinate 8,144 of JAAUZN010000014.1, read as the reverse complement.
TTGCCGAACTGTACGGAATCGAACTTGACANCTACTCATACGGCGTCGCCGTCTATCATACCGACAAGGATATATCGGAACTCATCCAAATGGGACTGGATAATGACTATCCTNCCCTGGCTCCTGATACCGAAGTTTATCTTCACACAGAACCATAAACTTACCAGCAAAAAGAAAGAACCAAGAGGGAAATACATGAAAAAGGCAAAGGTACTGTCATTATTCTTAGCAGGTACTCTGCTGTTCCACACGGCAGGAATCGATGCGTTGGCAACTGCTGACTCAGCCCCTGTCTCCGTCAGTGAATCCATTGAAGAACCCGGAGAAGAATCTTCCGAAGAGATTTCGAGCAAGGAAGACCCGGAACAGTCTACCGCTGAGGATGACGAGAACGAGGAGAATCCGGAACAATCCCTCACTGAGAATGACGAAACCAAGACTTCCCCTGAGGACGAAGAGAAGGATACGGAAAACGAAGAAAACTCTGGGAACGAGGAGAACTCTGAAGATGATGCGGACTCTGAAAATCCTGAGAGCGAGGAGAACCCCTATGATCAGGAAGGTATAGAGGACGAGGAACTCTCCGAAGAAGAGGAAACTTCCGAAGATACCATTTCCGAAAATACGATCTCCGAAAACACACTCCCCGTGGAAGACGAGAATGCTTTCGACATCTTCCCCGGATTAGGCGATAATTATATCATGTCCTCCCAGCAGCTGGCTGACAAGAGAGAGCTTGCCGCTCATGTGAGTGACATCGTAGAGAAAAACACAGGAAACGCCGAAGACTATCCTGATGCAGAGGGCATTTATGAGCTCGGCGAAGTGGTATATCTGGCAGAAACCGAAGCAGAGGCTGCGGAAGTAGCTAAAGCATTCGGCGGCACAGTGGACAGCTACTCCTATGAAGTTGCCGTGATCAGTCTGCCCGAGCAGGCTACGGTGGCTATGGCGGTCGCGGCGGCGGCGGAGCCCGATCTCAAACTGCCAGCCGTGTGGCCTAATTACTACAATTATCTGAACGATGACACAGATGACGAGCCCGAGGACTACACCCCTGATGCCTCCACGGCCTATGATTCCGAATTTGCCAAGCAATGGCAGCACGATTATATCGGCACCCGGTATGCCTGGGCTGCAGGATTTAGAGGCAAGGGAGTCAAGGTAGCCGTCATCGACACCGGACTGCAAAAGGCTCACGAAGATTTATCTAAAAACGCTGTATCCGGCAAAAACTTTTCAAACGGTGCGAACGGGACAGCATTTGATGGCGACAACGGAAAACACGGCACCCATGTGGCCGGTATCATTGCTGCCGCCGCCAACGGAAAAGGCGGTGTTGGCATTGCGCCGGAAGCACAGGTACGCGGTTATGCCGTGTTTAACAGTAATTCACAGACGAACTCCGCATACATCATTCGTGCCATCAACGCCGCTGTGAAAGACGGAAACGATATCATCAACATGAGTCTGGGCGGACCGATGTATGATGGCAACTCCGCAGCGGCGGTCCAGAACGCCTACAAGAATGGTGTGGCGATCTTTGCCTCCGCCGGTAATGACAATGCAAACGGCAATAATTTTCCTGCCGCCTATTCCGGCGCCATCTCTGTGGGCGCCGTGGATAAGAACGGCGCCAGAGCAAGCTTCTCCAACTACGGAAGCACAGTGAAGCTGTCCTTCCCCGGTGTGGCAATTTATTCCACGGTGCCCGACGGCTATGGTACCATGCAAGGCACCAGCCAGGCATCCCCCGCTGCGGCAGGCACGGCGGCGGTCATTCTATCAGCCAGAGAAGACATACGGAGCAAAAGCGGTAAAGCACGAGTAGACGCACTTCTCGCCGCCATGAAGTCCTCCACTACCAAATGCACCAGCTCCGGCATGGGCGCAGGCACCACATGGCTGCCCGGTGTACTGAAGATCGCTACGGATATGACGGCGCCGGATGCTCCGACAATTACCATCACCGAGAAGGCTTCCGACAAAGCAGGTAAGACTTACATAGCAGAGAACGTTACCGTTACTCTCTCTGCCAAAACTGCTGTGGGTGTGGAAATCTACTACACCACAGACGGCAAGACTCCTGCCTATAAAAACGGGCAGGCCACGGTCGGCTTAAAATACACAAAAGCCTTCAAGGTTGGAGGCGCCAGGAATAAGACCATCAAGGCGATCGCCGTCAATCCGATCACCGGCAAGGTGAGTAAGGTGGCCACTAAGGCATGTGTACTGACGCCGACTCCTGCATCGGTAACTGTGGTTTCTGCGGATGGTGTGAATCGGATCGCCGCCGGAAAGAGCCTGAAATTGACTGCCACAGTCACTCCCTCCTATGCGATCTCCACCAAGGTTCAATGGAGCGTGAATGACGCGGCTAAGAACGCAGGCATCACAGTGTCAAACGGCACGGTGAAAACAAAAGCTGCCACCACTCCCAGCAATAAGGCATACGTCGTCACTGCCACTGCTGTAGGCGCAGACGGCAAGACATTCAACGGCGTATCNAAGTCTTACACACTGAATGTGATTGACAGTGCCACGATCAAAAAAGTAGCTTTTCTGGATAAAGAAACCAAAAAAGCGCTCAAGCCGCAGAACCTGGATACGGTGAAAAATAAGACCTTTGATTTAAAAAGTTTCCTCACAGTAACCAGAACAAATACAGATAAAACAGATACCGACCTCACCGGCGCCGATGCTGCAAAAGAAGTCGTCTGGTCCAGCAGCAACGCCAAGGTCGCCACCGTTACGGATGGTGTGATCAAGGCCGTGGCGCCCGGTAAAGCTGTTATCAAGGCAATCTCCAACGATGGAGGCAATAAGAGCGCTTCCTATACTGTGACAGTGACTCAGCCCGTCACGGGAATCACTTTAAGCGGGCAAGGCAAAGTGGCTGCCGGAAAAAGTATCACCCTTACCGCTGCCGTCAGCCCTTCCAATGCCACCAACAAAAAACTTGACTGGAAGGTCGAAGGCAACGACAAAGTAACCGTAAGCGCAAGCGGTAAGGTGACTGCAAAAAAGGATGCTGNGGGAACCTGTAAGGTGACTGCGGCTGCCAAGGATGGCTCCAACAAAGTATCCGNGNCTTACACTGTCACCATCGTATCCGGNGANATCACGAAGATCACTCTCTCCGATAAGAGCGTTACCCTTTTCGCTCCCAATACCAGCACCANTGCTCCCACAAAAAAGTCNTTGAAAGCAANGGTGGACGGGAANGAAAAAGCAGATATTTCTTTGATCGAATGGAAAAGCAGCGCGCCTTCTATCGCTTCTGTGGATTCCAAGGGTAATGTCACTGCCAAAAGCGCCGGTAAGGCGACTATCACCTGTGCAGCCACAGACGGCAGCAATAAAAAAGCGACCTGCACGGTCAACGTCACGATCCCTATGTCCGGGCTGTTCATAGGAACGACTGACAGCTATGGCGGATATAGTTCCGGGTCATATANCGGNTGNATCGCTTCCGGNAAGAGCATTAANATGTCCGCCAAATATACCAGCANNTACGGAACACCCACAAACAAAAAAGTGATCTGGAAGTCCAGCAATGAGAAGATCCTGACCGTAGACAAAAACGGCAAGGTGACTGCCAAGAAGGGCGCTTCCGGTTCGGCTTATATTACCGCCANNGCGGCGGATGGCAGCNGCGTNACCTCCAACAGGTATACTTTTAGTATCACNCCNCTCTTCAAAAAGCTCACGATCGAATATGGCTCAAATGGTTTCGTGGCAGTCGGATGGGATGGTACCGGAAATAATGCGAAAGGATATACACCGACCTATTACACAGTTACCGTGTCCGGCGGCCCGAACCCCGGATTGAAAAGAGCAGACGACAGTTCCTATTTTTATCCGGTACCCGGCAAGGTGACTACGAGTAAATCCTCCAGCTCCACCAGACTCTATACAAGTGACCTGCAAAAAATGACTGTCACTGTAAAGCTTCAGGACGGGTCCGGTCTGTCCGCTAAACGCTCTATCTATGTTGCTCGATTCAAAGATGGAACAATCAAGTTTTTTAAATAATATTTTCCCATANAAATCAGCCGGACCTTAGAGGTTCGGCTGGTTTCATTGACTTTTCTCATAAAAAAGCATAAGATAGATGCAGGGTCTTTTTATCAATTTTAACAAACAGGGGGGTATTCAAATGGCTGTAAAAGAATTTCCGGCGGGCACACAACTGATCCAGAGTGAACAGAATCTGACCGGCCTGCATGTGATCGCAAGAGGAAGCGTATGCGCTACTTATCCCGGCGGCACATTTTATCTGCAAAAGGGCGATGTGATCGGCATTTGCGAGATTTTTTTTGGTTCCTATTTTATTTCCTACCGTACAGAGGAGCCCACGGCGATCTCGTCTTACGCCTGCACGGCTGCGCAGCTGGAGACTCTGATGGAAAAGAGCGTGGATCTTGCAAACATGTTCATCATTTCCCTGTTCCGGCAGTTCCGCGAGATCTACGATCAGTACGCCATGGCTTCCTTTGATTGTGATAATTTCCATCACTACCTGATGGAAACTTATGAAACTTACAAGTCTTTCTGTACCAAACACGGATTCACCGCGAGGGTTCTCCCTGATCTGGAAAATGTGACAGAGCTCACTCTGGAGGAGGATCTGGAAAGCTGGCTGGACGGCTATTATACCCAGCTGCAGACGTCCATTACACAAAAATCCGCAAAATTCTACAGTATGGATTTTTTGACCGGATTGGTCATGAAGACCAATCAGGACATCCAGCGGATCATCTCTATAAGCCGTGTGTTCCATGAATACAAGGCTGACATCATCCATATTTTGATGAACGAAAATCATCTGGATCTCTTTGATCTCTATGCCAGCGTTTTATATCGGATCGGACCGAACGATCCGGACTCTACCACACTGACCGCAGCGCTGTCCAAGATGATGATACAGCTTGAAGGTCAGGAATCCATCGACAAGGAGATGTATCAGAAGAGAATCGAAGAATACCGCGAAAAGCTGAAGCATGCCGAAGAACATCCCGGCGAAGAATCAGCTTCTACAGATGATGTAGCGGATCTGACCGATTCTATGAATACCATACTTAACTACGCTGAAGTGAACGCCGAGACTGCTTCCTCTTTCCGGGAGGCTGTCAACAAGTTTGCAAAGATGTCCGACAAAAATGCTTCCGATGACGCTGCCAGAAAACTGCGCCTTGTCATCACCAAGCATTTCTATACGATTTATGAGAATGCCTTTTTGAAGAGTATAAACGATCCTTCCGTTCCCAAGGTGGTGAAAATGTTCTTCAACTTCGGCTATGTGGACGAGAACCTGGCGGGGCTGGAAAACGCGGCCTACTTATACTCAATCGTGGATAAGATCCCTTCCAACCCCAAGCGTCAGGTCTACACAGCCTACGAATGGTTCCTTGCCATCTATCGCGGGGAAAAGGTGCCCAGCCGTAATGAGTTTGACGCCGACTATCTCGCTTATCTCCGTGAACAGAAGATGAACGGAAAGATCTCTGCCGCCGACGAGACCAGAATGCAGACTGACCGGAAGGAAATGGTGCTCTTTGAGATGCGCAATATGTTCCCTTCTGTCAACAAGATCTCCTTCGGGCGTATCCTAAGCTTCTGCCCGATCTTCTCGGAGCATAATGTTTTAAAAGACTTAGACGGCACTCTGGTATCCGCCGACAAGGTGGAGGAATCCTTTAAAAAGATCCGCGAAATCGACTTCAGCGCTTACTACCGCGATGTCACCTACACCAATCCTGACATTGGTATCGGAAAAGAGACGATCGGTGTGGAGGTACTTCCCGATATCATCCTGATGCCCAATATCGGTATCCGCGGCGTAGCATGGCAGGAGATTGAGGGGCGCAAGCGCACGACCCCGGCCCGCATGATGGTGTCCATCTTCCAGATGGAGGATCTGACCAACATCCTGGTTCGGCTGACCGGCGATTTCCGTTGGGAAATGTGCAAACGTGTCCAAGGCGCACGCTGGAACGATATCTCGGAGGCATCCCTCACCAGCGAGTATTTCGACTACATCCAGTTCTACCGTAAGAATCGTGATTTATCCACAGACGCTAAGGATAAGATCAAGCTCGCCATGCAAAAAGCGAAAAATAATTATAAAGAAATGTTTATCAGGGACTATGAGGCTTGGATCCTCTATGAAGGAAATGGTTCCCCGCGGCTTAACAAGATATCCCGTAACATCATTTTCACCTACTGTCCTTTTTCAAAGGAGATCCGTAACCGCCTGACAGCAAACCCGCTCTACAAAGAGACTATGACGCGTTATGATATCAAACAGTCACAAAAGATCCATCACTACGACAATCTGTTCCAGAAGCTCAAAAACACCGGAATGACTATTCCGCAGGAGTTGCAGGATCAGCGTAGCTATTTGGAGATGTAAGCGGTATTCGCTAATATAGTGTTATTCTTTTGTAATATAATTATAGACGATAGCCGGAAAACTCGGTATATTGAATACAGGCTTGATCTCGGAAGTCAAGCCGGTAAAAGCAATTCCGAAAAATTCCCCTTTTACACAAGTAAAACCCCGAAGGTTAAACCTTCGGGGTTTTGCTTTGCTTTTCTCTTTATTTTTTAGCGTCAGCAGAAGGCTTCACCAGGAAGAGGCTCAGCAACAGCGCTATGATGTAGAGCACGATCGTAAAGTACAGCACATTCTGATAACCCACCGGATTGATCGACCCACCATGGCCATCATCGATAAAGCTTCCCGTATTGCTCACGATCAGGGTCGCGATCTGATTGCCTGTAAGACCTGCAAACGCCCATGCTGAGAGCGTGATACCGTGGATCGCACTGATGCTGCCCATGCCATAGTGATCGGAAAGCAGAGTCGGCACATTGGAGAAACCGCCGCCGTAACCCGCATTTACCATGAAGATCAGGCAAAGCACCAGGATCACCAGAAGCATGTTGCCCTCTCCGTTCTTAATACCGCCTGTGAGCATCACAATGCCGGTAAATACAATAGAGAGAATGAAGATCAGCTTGTAGATCGTGTTTCTGTCCTTTAAGTGATCCGCCCATGCAGAGAAGCCCAGACGACCGCCCGCATTAAAGATAGCGGAAACTGTGGAGATCACGCCCACCACACCGGCCAGACCGATACACTTCACGATCATCTTCTCCTGAGAGATCAGTGCCAGACCGCAGGTGATGTTAATGTAGAACATCAGCCAGATACCCACATAGTTGCTAAGCGGACGGGTTTTCAAGGTATCCATGATACCCTGTCCTTTCTCTTTCTTCTGAGGCTCATGCCAGCCCTCCGGCTTCGCCAGAAGGAGATGACCCACAAACATCATTACGAAGTAAACCACCGCCAGAATGAAGAACATCTTATAGATACCGCCCTCACCCAGATTCGCCAGAAGCGCCTGCATAATAGGGCTCGCGATAGCCTTCGCACCGCCAAAGCCCGCTACGGCAAGACCCGTTGCAAGGCCCTTCTTATCCTCAAACCACAGCATCAGGGTTTTTACGGGAGACAGATACCCGGTTCCCAGACCGACACCCATGATAAATCCGTAGCAGATGTAAATGCCGATAAGAGCAAGCACACTGCCCTGATGGCTGCCGCCATAGTAGATAAAGAAGCCTGTGCCCGCCATACCCAGAGCAAAGGTGATCGTAGCGATCAGGGACGACTTGTGAATATCCTTCTCCACCACGTTACCTAAGAATGCCGCCGACATTCCTAAGAAGAAGATCGCAAAGCTGAAAGCCCACTCGGTAGCAGCCTTGGAAAATCCTATGTAGTCAGCGATCTCCTGACTGAAAATAGACCAGCAGTACACCGTGCCGATACTAAAGTGTAGGAGCAGCGCCGGGATCGCGGCACGCACCCATTTGTTTTGACAGTTTTTCATACCCGTTATCCTTTCGTTTTAGATAGATTGAAAAAGCGCAAATGCCAATTCCTTTCTATATTCTACTCTGAAAGCCTCAAAATTTCAAGCCACATTCCCGTCACTGTGTCTTCGGTTGATAATCCCGGATCACGGCAAGCGCCGGCAGGGCATTGCCTTCATAATCAAACAGTGCCTGATTGGCCCACTCATTGCCGCCGGGCCCCTTTTCTTCTATATAGGTTAATGCTGCCTCATTCG
>JAAUZN010000013.1 GCA_014804565.1 Lachnospiraceae bacterium | reverse complement strand
GGCATAAGCAATCACTGCGGAATGCAGTCTGGCAATATCACCCATCAGATAATAGAAACCGTTTCCGGCCACACGTCCGGCAGCATCCATATCCACACCATGAAAACGTTCCATGATCTCTGTATGATAGGGAATCTCAAAATCGGGTACCACCGGGTCACCGTATTTTTGAATTTCCACATTCTCTGTATCATCCTTGCCGATCGGAACAGAGGGGTCTATGATATTCGGGATCGTCATCATGTCTTTCTTAATCTTTTCCCGAAGCTCATCCTCTTTTGCCTCTAATTCGGAAAGTCTCGCCGCACCGGCTGCCACCTCGGCCTTTTTCGCCTCGGCCTCCTCTTTCTTTCCCTGTCCCATCAGTGCGCCAATCTCTTTGGATATTTTATTCCTTTTTGCACGGATCTCATCCGCCTCCTGCTGCGCGGCTCTTACCTCTGCATCCAGCTCGATTACCTCATCCACCAGGGGGAGCTTCTGCTCCTGGAATTTTTTCCTGATGTTTTCCTTAACTGCCTCGGGATTCTCTCTTAAAAATTTAATGTCGATCATAATCCATGTCCTTTCTATTCTACTTTGTCAATATACAGATCGTTATATTCCGTCAGATCTTTGACCACATCCACTGCCGTTCCGTTTCTGTCCTTGGTAATACGGATCACCGGCCGATCCGGGTATTGTTTATTCTGATAAAGTACGATACCCGTCTCTCCCTCATTTGTCAAGACGACCGATCCCGCAGGATATACTGCAGTAAACTCCAAAAGAATATCGACAATTTTCCCGTCAAATTTTATATCCTTATTGAGCCGCAGATATCTTACAGCTTCATAAACTTTCATCCGTTTACAGCCGATGCCGCAGATCATTTCATCAAAGGCCTCACAGATCTGTATGATACGACATTCTCTGGATATGTCAGTTGCCTTTAATGGATAACCGGAACCATCCAAACGCTCATGGTGATATAATATCATATTTTTTACGGCTTCAGAAATCCAATTTTCGTCACGAAGCGCTGAATAACCATAAATTGGATGCTTTTTATACTCTGCATATTCTGATTCGGAAAGTTCATCCAGATTCTGGTTTTCATACGGAATCGACAGATATCGCAATCCAAGATCATGAAGAAGACTACTCACACCTATATCATGAACGGTATCCTGTGACAGCTCCATTCTGAGCGCCACAAGTGTTGCCAAACTACAGAGATTGATCGAATGTTCATAGATATCAGAGCTTCTCTCTTTGATATCATAAATTTTTTCCACGACTTCTTCTTCCTGCAAAATATTCGTGATAATATAATCTGCTGTCTGACTCAGCTCCATCAATTTNTCATTATGACTGTAAGTATGCTTCTCTAAAATACTTTTTACTTTCGATCTGAANTCAGCTTCAACTTCCTCTTTCAGGATGACTACCTGTTTTGCATCCGGTACTTCCTCCTTCACATATACATCNCGGATANTCAGNTCCTTTAATTTCTCNATGTATTCNGGTTTCAGGAGTGTGCCTGCTGAAAGTAAAACCTTATATTCCAATGTCATGACATCTTTTGCCAGGACCTCTGTTCCTTTCAGATCATCTACTTTGCACAGTCTCATCGTATCTTCATCCCTTTGATNTCGGATCTAATGCAGATCCATAGCAATATCCAATGCTTTTTTCTCTTCATCTCCCAAAGAGATATCACACAGTCCTTCTCTTATCTCNTTCGTATAATTATANCAGCCGTCCGCACTGTGAACAGAGTTTAAAANAAAGCCNTTATCATTCTCATCCANCANAGCCAGTGAAAAACTGAGCATCCCGCCCATCTGACTNTAGGCATCGTACTTTACAATNCCNATCTTCTGGAAAGCGCCCTCAAATTTTTTGTANAGNCTCTCAATNTCTTTTCTGTTTTTATCCATGGACACCTTTATCAGTTTATTATCCTCATAAAGTCCCATGATATCCTTTTCCAGACTTTTTGCNTTCTTGCCGCCCATAAACATTTTNTATTTNTTAGATAACTTNCNCAGTTTGACCNCAAGNACGATCANTATGATAAGTAAAAGAATAATCGCTGCAAACGCGCCNATGAACAGATAAGACAAATCNATGCCGCCAAGCCCTATATCATTCAGTAAATTATAATTCATTTATCCTTAGCCTCTCTATATTACTTTCCGGTCAACAGATCCGTGATCTTTTCCAGGTCATCGTGAGTGTAAAACTCAATTTCCAGTTTGCCGGCGCCGGCTCCCTTGGATGAGATAGCAACCTTGGTTCCCAGAGACTGCTTTAGCTTTTCCTCCAAATCCTGATAAATTGCTTCCAAGGCTTTATCTTCCACGACATCTTTCTTTGCCTTCTCCGGTTTATTCAAGCCTTTCACCAGCTTTTCCACGTCACGGACACTCAGTTTTTCGTCAAAAACCTTTTGTGCTATCGTGTATTGCTGTTCCGGATCCTCAATCGANATCAATGCTCTGGCATGTCCTGTGGTGATCATATCATCTATGATCATCTGCTGCACTTCCTCACATAATTTCAAAAGACGCATGGAGTTCGTGACTGCTGTCCTGCTCTTAGATACTCTCTCCGCAACTTCATCCTGCTTCAGATTAAATTCCGTAAGCAGTCTCTTATATGCCTGTGCTTCTTCGATCGGATTCAGATCCTCTCTCTGAATATTCTCGATNAGNGAAATCTCCACGATCTCCTGTTCCGTATAATTCCGAACGATGACCGGCACTTCTTTTAATCCTGCCAATTTGGCCGCNCGCCAGCGACGCTCTCCGGCTATGATCTCATAGTGTGTCTTTCTGTCCTGAACAATAAGAGGTTCTACAATACCATATTGCTTAATGGANTCTGCTAATTCCTGNAAAGCATCCTCATCAAAATTNTTTCTCGGCTGNTCCCTGTTNGGTTCAACCTTGGTAATTTTGACGTATGTNCCATTNCNANTGTCTTCTGTTTTTTCTNCCGGGCTTGCNGNNTCTGNCTTAGGCACCGCNGCCGGTATCAGNGAATCCANTCCCTTTCCCAAACCNCTNGCTGCTTTTGCCATCTCTACACCACCTTTCTGGCNATCACNTCATCTGCCAACTGCATATANGCCTCCGCACCTGCAGATTTTGGATCATACATATTGATGGGCATGCCATAACTNGGTGCCTNCGCCAATCGGATATTTCTGGGTATCAAAGTATTATATACATTTTGNTTGATATGCTGNTTCACATTCTCCACCACCTGCATGGANAGATTTGTTCTGGAATCNTACATNGTAAAAACGACACCNTCCATGTCGAGATCCGGATTCAGTCTCTCTTTTACCAGATTGACTGTATGTATCANCTGNCTTAATCCTTCCAATGCATAGTACTCACATTGGATCGGAACCAGCACAGTGTCTGCTGTGGTCATAGAATTGATCGTCAGAAAATTTAAAGAGGGAGGACAATCGATCATGATAAAGTCATACTTGTCCTTNATCCAGTCAATCTCATTTTTCAAAATAAATTCNTTTTTATCTACNCCGATCAGNTCAATCTCNGTNGCCGCCANATTAACGTTNGANGGTATGATNGAAACACCNGGTATCACATCNGCTAANATACATTCGTTGATAGAACANTCACTNAAAAATAATTCATANATCGTNTTTTCCAGATCATTNTTCTCAACACCAAANCCACTGGTGGTATTTCCCTGCGGATCCGCATCGATTACNAGCACTTTCTTTCCTTTCGCTGCCAATGCCGCCGATAGATTGATAGCTGTCGTCGTCTTACCAACGCCGCCCTTTTGGTTTGCTATTGCGATTGCTCTTCCCATTTACTTACCTTACCTTTATTTTTTCTTTTTGTGTCCGTTTACGATTATATCACTAAACCACGTGAGAATCTACCTATAAAATAAATTTCCANTTCAACCAGATGATGGGCACAGGCTGAACTATTATACCCTCTCAATATCATCCGGATATCTTACGCCCCACGCTTCTCTCAATTCATCCATGACACGCATCATTTCAATAGAATCCTTATGGGGCATGGAGGGACATTCCAGTTTTCCTTCCTGAATGCAGGAAATTGTTTCTAAAATCTCATATTCATATCCGCTGATCTGCTCCGGCACTTCAATCTCCCGGATCAGATTTCTATCTTTATCATATATTTCTATCCGTTCAGGATTATTGATGTTTTGCACTACCATACATCCCGTTGATCCGTAGAAAACACCCTGACTGTCTGACTTACCATGGATTCCGGAATTTAAGACTGCCATTCTGCCATCCTGATAGAGCAAAAGCATTCCGTTTTCTCCATCTACACCTGCCTCCGTCAGCTGTGCAGCAGATTGTATCTCTCTCACTCCATCTCCAAAATGCATGTAGGCAAAATTCAAAGTGTACACTCCCACATCCAGAAGTGCACCGCCCGCAAGCTCAGGTTTTACAATTCTGTCCTTATCACAGAGAGGATAGTTTAAATTTGCCGTCAACTTCATGACATCTCCGATTACTTTCTCATCGAGCAGATCGTTTATCATTTTTCTTGACGGCATATATCTGGTCCAGATTGCCTCTGTCACAAGAAGATTCTTTTTCTTTGCAAGTGAAAAGATTTCTTCCGNCTGCTTTGCATTTACTGTAAAACTTTTCTCACAAAGTATGTGCTTTCCTGCTTCCAGACACATCTTCATATGCCTATAGTGATGAGAATGCGGCGTTGCAATATAGATCAATTNCACTTCTTTATCTGCAAGCATTTCTTCATAAGATCCAAAGGCATGAGCAAAACCATGATCTTTTGCAAATACTTTTGCCTTTTCAAGATCCCGGGAGGCTACTCCATAGCATTCCACTTCCGGCATCTTATTCATTGTCTCTGCTAAAGTAGCAGCAATTCCTCCTGCACCCAATATTCCAATCTTCATAATCTCTTTTTCCTCCTTTTATTAGATATTAAAATGTTTCACGACTCCTTTTCTTGATGTTTCACGGAAATTTTTACAATATCTTGGGTTGATTTGTTTCACGTGAAACATTATCTTGTGTCAATACACCACTTATTTCCAAATGTTTCACGTGAAACATTAAAATAANTTTATAATATTGTTCTTTATAGCAAANACAGCNGCNTGNGTTCTATCNGAAACNTCAATTTTNTTNAAAATATTAGAAATATGATTTTTTACAGTTCTCTCACTAATATTCAAATTCGTAGCAATTTCCTTATTGAACATTCCGTTAGCAACCTGTACCAGAACTTCCAATTCTCTATTTGTCAAAGAATCAATTTTATCTTTATCTGCATCACGATTTATAAGTTGGTTATTCATGGCAGGAATCAATTTAGGCTGTATATAGCTTTCACCATCCCGTACCACTCTAATCGCCTTTTTCAATTCAGAAGATTCGGAATCCTTCAATATATATCCATCCACTCCAATATCAACTGCACTTATAAGATATTCCAGTTCATTATGTACCGTTAAGATCAAAACTCTGATCTGCGATTGATCAGCTTTCATCTGTTTTAAAACATCTATTCCATTTTTTTCCGGCATATTGATGTCCAATAGCAAAACCTCAGGATTAAACTCCTCCAGTTTATTAAGACATTCCTCCCCATTAGATGCTTCACCTACTACTTTGATACTTCCATCAAACTCTAATAGTTGTCTCAGCCCCTCTCTGATCAAACTATGATCGTCTGCAATCATCACCCTAATTGGTTCCATAAATATACCTACCCCCTGATTATAAAATTTGACCCTTATTTTTCTTTAGGAATTTCTATCATAATAGAAGTACCCTTTTTTGCATCTATCTGAATTTTCCCGTTTAATAGAAAAACTCTTTCTCTTACAACAGATAATCCAAAGTGCCTATCCTTTTTTGAAGCTTCTGTTAAATCAAAACCTACTCCATTATCCTCTACCTTTATGGAATAAGAAGTATCACTCTCCTTTAATTTTACTTTAACTTGATCTCCCCTGGAATGCTTTAAGGCATTCTGCATACACTCCTGGATGATACGATATAACATGATAAGTAAAACTTCATCCGTTGAATTACTATCAATCTCATCGATATCCGCTAAAATTTCAAAGTGTCCATCATGGTTTAAAGCGGAAAATAAACTTAAAAGAGTATCGCGCAAACCCAGATCATCAAAGGTCATTGGTCTGAGATCATAGATTCTGTTTCTGATATCATCAATGACTTTGCGAAGACCTGTCTCAATCGTAGCCAGCTCCAACTTTGCTTTCACAGAATCCTCATCAATATAAAGAGAGCATAATTCTGTCTGATGTATCAAGTGAGTGAGATCCTGAAGCGAACTGTCGTGTAAATCTCTCGCTATCCGCTGTCTCTCCTTTTCCTGTACATCAAGTACTGAAAATTGTTTCATGTGAAACTCTTCTGTAGATATATCTTTTTCAATATTCATGTTTGCACCATATACTCTAAAAGATATTTATTTGTTTTTCTCTTGCAATTATTTAAACTCGAAAGCTCTTTAACAGTTCAGCTCACGCCATTCGCAAAACGCGCCTACAGCGCTTTTCGCTGTTACACAGATTCTTTTGCTCATAAACATGCGTTCCCTCAGACCTTCATCCGTCTTCCAAATTCATGCAAGCATGATTTGTAAGACAAATTCGGTCTGGCTGAACTGTAACGCTATTATATACCAAAACTAAATATAAGGAAAGAATATTATGGAAAAGAAAGACAAAAAATGGTATACTATCTGCATAAATCAAATTCATAATTTTAACGNTATCAAAGAATACAGAAGGGATAAAAATATGCTTAAAAAATTTGCTACCGGGATCACATTGACAGGNGCCTCTTTCGCTACGATCCACGGCATCAACAGAATACATACTTCACTCAGCACAGCTAAAGATCTTCTGCATAATTCAGAGAACGCATATTATGATTGGCGCTTCGGAAAAATCAGATATCAGAAAAAGGGCAGCGGAAGCCCGCTTCTTCTCATACATGATCTTACAGTGGGAAGTTCCAACTATGAATATCACAGACTGATCAACAACCTGACAGAAAAACATGAAATCTATTCTTTAGACCTGTTGGGATATGGCATGTCTGATAAACCTGCGATGACTTACACGAATAATTTATATGAACAGCTCATTGCAGATTTCATCAAGAATGTGATTGGCCGAAAAACTTCTGTCGTGGTAACCGGCGAATCCATTTCTTTTGTGATCATGGCGTGCCACAGTTATCCGGATATTTTTAATAAGATTGTCTGTATTAACCCGCAGAATCTTTATCTGCAAAACCAGATTCCTTCCAAGCAAACGGGTCTATTCAAACTTATCATTGAGACACCTGTGATCGGCACCTTTGTCTATCACCTGTTTGCCAACAGGACCAGTATCGAAAAGATATTTTGGAAAACATATTTTTATCGTCACGATGAAGTCCGGGAAAAATATATTTTCAATTATCTGGAAGCTGCCCATCTGGGCGGATACCATTCCAAATATGCTTTTGCCAGCTATGCGGGAAAATATATGAATATGAATATTCTTCACGAACTCAAGGAAATTGATAACAGTATCCTTATGATTGGCGGAGAAAAGGAAAAAGATATTCATACAATCATAGAAAACTATAAATATTACAACGCTGCGATTGAGGACTATTACATTCCTGAAACAAAACATTTACCGCAGCTTGAATCACCTGATGAGGTACTTGAACAGCTCCGCATGTTTTTATAAGGGTTTCTTACTTGCCGTTCCGGCTTTCCGGGGATATTGCTTCGGAGTCGGACGGCATTTTTCTATCACTATAAAGGTTCTCGAAATATCAGAAGAAGGCAAAAAGAAACTCTTTTGTTCTGTCATCTTTCCTCCCAAAACAGTAATGGCATGTTCTGCCTGATCTGCTTCCGTCAAATTCTGTCCCGAATCCATAGATACTTTCTCGGATTTATAGGAAACAAATTTTCCACCAACTTTTACATAGGGAAGACAATACTCCGAAAGCGTAGAGAGATTCGCCACAGCTCTGGAAACACAGAGATCAAATTTTTCTCTCAGCTGACCCGGCTTCGCAAAGTCCTCCGCTCTGCCATGAACCGCCTCCACATCATAAAGTCCTAATGCTTCCGAAACCTCCTGTAAAAAATGTACTCTTTTCTGTAAGGAATCCAAAAGTGTCACTTTGAGGTCCGGAAAAGCAATCTTAAGCGGTATACCTGGAAAACCCGCACCGGTTCCCACATCAATCACAGAAATCGTTTCTTCCAAATCACAGACCTTTACCAGAGAAAGACTGTCGATAAAATGCTTTTTCAACACCTCGTCGAATTCCGTGATCGCAGTCAGGTTCATAACCTTATTTTTCTCTACAAGCATTTCATAAAATCTGAGAAACTGATCCATCTGCTCAGAGGACAATGTGATAGAAAGTTCCTCTAAATCTTTTTCAAATTGCGTCAGCTGTTCCGCTTTCAAAATTACACCTGTTATCCTTTCTATCACAAAATCACTTTCTATAACTTTCCAAATATACCAGAAGCACAGAGATATCTGCAGGAGAAACACCCGATATTCTGGAAGCCTGTCCGACAGAAACAGGTCTGTGCGCAATAAGCTTCTGTCTTGCCTCCAATCGCAGACTCCCCACATCGTTATAATCCAAATCTGCGGGAATCTTCTTTTTCTCCATCTTTTTATAATGCTCTACCTGTTTTAACTGTCTGTCAATATAGCCTTCATATTTAATTTCAATCTCTACCTGCTCCTTCACTTCTGCAGGAAGAGGCTTTCTCTCATTATCTATCTCAGAAATCATTTCATAAGTAAGCTCCGGGCGGCAGATCAATTCTGCCAGACTCACACCCGTCTTTAGGGGAGCGCTCCCATGAGCCGTCAGAAAATCCTGATTCTTTCCGGAAGCGCCTACTATTGTATTCTTTAAGCGCTGCACTTCCTTTTCAATCTGTTCTTTCTTATGTAATGTTTTCTGATAAACCTCCTCAGAAACCAGACCTACTTCATAACCAATCTGACGCAGACGCAAATCCGCATTATCCTGACGCAGTAAAAGACGATACTCTGCTCTTGAGGTCATCATCCGATAAGGCTCAAAATTTTCCTTTGTCACCAGATCATCTATCAACACACCGATATAAGCCTGCGACCGATCAAGTACGATCTGTTCTCTGCCTTGCAGAAAAAGAGATGCGTTGATACCGGCAATCAGGCCCTGTGCTGCCGCTTCCTCATAACCGCTGCTGCCGTTAAACTGCCCGCCACTGAAAAGTCCACTGATATCCTTAAATTCCAAAGTAGGATTCAACTGTTTCGGATCAATGCAATCATACTCGATCGCATAAGCATTTCTGACTATCTTACAATTTTCCAATCCCGGTACTGTACGGTACATGGCAAGCTGCACATCCTCCGGAAGAGAAGAAGACATTCCGCTCACATACATCTCATTGGTATGAAGTCCCTCAGGTTCAATAAAAACCTGATGTCTGTCCTTATCTGCAAATTTTACCACCTTATCCTCTATGGAAGGACAATATCTGGGCCCTGTTCCCTCAATGATACCGGCATAGATAGGAGATCTGTCAAGATTTGCTCTGATGATATCATGAGTCTTCTCATTCGTATAAGTCAAATAACAGGATACCTGATCGATCTGTACATCCTCCGGATCTGTAGAAAAAGAAAAGGGGATGATCCTCTCATCACCAAACTGCTCCTCCATTTTAGTAAAATCCAGAGAGCGTCTGTCCATCCTGGCAGGTGTGCCTGTCTTAAAACGTCTCATCTCAATTCCAAGATTTAAGAGAGAATCTGTCAGATGATTCGCTGCCTGCAGACCATTAGGTCCTGTATAAGTGATCGCTTCCCCGCAAAGACATCTCGCCTTCAGATAGGTGCCTGTGCAGAGGATAACTGCCTTGCATTCATAAACAGTTCCCGTAAAAGTCTTAACTCCAACTATTTTCTTCGTTTTATTTTTTTTATCTGATACTTCGTCACAATCCTCCACCAAAAGCTCACAAACCTCGGCCTGTTTGATGGTCAGATGCTCTTGGTTTTCCAAAACCTTTCGCATAGCTCTGGTATATTCCGCCTTATCTGCCTGCGCCCGAAGAGAATGTACTGCCGGCCCTTTGGATCTGTTTAACATTTTAGACTGGATAAAGGTTTTATCAATATTTTTTCCCATTTCACCGCCAAGCGCGTCAATTTCTCGTACCAAATGTCCCTTTGAAGTGCCTCCCACATTGGGATTGCAGGGCATCAGGGCAATACTGTCCACACTTACCGTAAAGATCACAGTTTCCAATCCAAGCCGTGCACAGGCAAGAGCTGCCTCACATCCAGCATGCCCCGCACCCACCACACAGATATCTGTTTTTTCTCTCAATTCTGTCATATCATTCAGTCACTTTCTCACATTTACGAAGAATGCGTTATTTGCCCATACAAAATTTCGAAAAAATCTCATTCACCAGATCATCCCCGACTTCCTCACCAATGATTCTGCCAAGTGCAGCATAAGCGCTCATCAGATCGATCGAATAAAAATCCTCCGGCATATCATTTTCTAAACTTATCTGAACCTGACGTATACTCTCAAGAGCTTCTAAAACAGCTTCCTTATGACGGGCATTTGTAATATAAAGTTCATCATTAAACCCGATCTTTCCATGAAAAAACATATCCTTGATCAAATCCACAAGAGAATCCATACCGTCATTCTCTTTCGCAGAGATTTTAATCATAAAAATATTTTCTTTCTTCTCAGATCCGAAGATATCAGAGAGCAGTATTTCTACCTCTTCTTTTGTAACTACTTCTTCCAGATCAGATTTATTAAGAAGAATGATCGTTTTTCTTCCCTGTATCAATCTTATTATATTTTCATCATTTTCATCAAGAGGAACAGAAGAATCTATCACATACAAAATCAGATCCGCATCCTCAGATATTTTTTTAGCCCGCTCTACGCCGATTTTTTCTACTGTATCCTCTGTATTTCGGATACCTGCAGTATCGATCACATTTAAAGTGACATCTCCAAGATTTACTGTCTCTTCCAGAGTATCTCTGGTAGTGCCTGCAATATCCGTGACAATAGCACGTTCTTCACCGACTAAAAGATTCAAAAGAGAAGATTTTCCTACATTCGGTTTTCCCACAATAACGGTACGGATNCCCTCTTTTAACATTCTGCCGTCATCTGCAGAAGATAAAAGTTTCTCCAGTTCTTTTACAATAGAAATAATCTGCTCTGATAATCTGTCTGTATACCCGTCCAGACTGATATGCTCCGGATCATCCAGCGCCGACTCTATAAATGCTATCTCATATAATATCTTATCCCGAAGCTCTTTGATCTTATCAAAAACAGAACCTCTTAACTGTTTCACTGAAGATTTTAAAGCAAACTCATTTTTTGCATGAATGATATCCATAACGGCTTCCGCCTCAGATAAGTCAATTCTGCCATTCAAAAAAGCACGCTTCGTAAATTCTCCCGGTTCTGCGATTCTGGCGCCTGCCTTTGTCACTGCCATAAGAATTTTTTTCATCATCAATGCGCCGCCATGACAATTGATCTCCACTGTATCTTCCATTGTATAACTGNGCGGCGCTTTCATAACAGACACCATCACTTCATCTATGATATTTCCGTCTTCTTCAGTCATAAACCCATAATGAATTGTATGAGAAGCATAATTTTGCAGCACATATTCTTTCTTTTTATTCTGATATATTTTATGAACAATNGAAATTGCTTCTTCACCNCTCACTCGAATNATGCCTATGCCGGAATCAGAGACAGCAGTAGCTATAGATGCGATCGTATCTGTTTTCATAAAAACCTCACTCTACTATAGTAAAAAATCGAGCACCTGCGCGCTCGATTTTTTATTTTTACAATGCCGCAATTTATTCTAATTACTCATCATCCTTGCTGTCATAGCTTCTCTCATTCTTTTTATCGTTCTTATCATACTTCTTCAGAACAACTACAACATGTCGGAAAGGTTCATCTCCTTCACTATAAGTAGTCACATATCTGTCATTTTGAAGAGCGGAATGAATGATCCTTCTCTCATAAGGATTCATAGGCTCTAAGGAAACAGGCCGTTTAGTTCTCTTTACCTTATAAGAAATATTCTTAGCCAGATTTTCCAGTGTATCTTTTCTTCTCTTGCGATAATTTTCTGTATCTACCTTTACTCTGATATAATTCTCCGTATCCTTATTTACCACCAAAGATACCAGATACTGTAAAGAATCCAGAGTCTGTCCTCTCTTACCGATCAAAATGCCCATCTCATCACCGGAAAGATCAACATCCATAGTACTCTCTTCTTCATTATATTTTACATCCACCACTACAGTCAGATTCATAGCAGCAAATACATCCTTGAGAAAATCCTTTGCCTTGTCCTCTACAGAAGACTTTACTCTTACTTTAATGACAGCAGGTTTTGCACCGATGCCAAGCAATCCTGATTTTCCTTCTTCTATTACTTCATATTCTAACTTATCACTGGTCACGGTAAATTTCTGACACGCCTCTGTGATCGCATCATCAACAGTTTTTGCAGATACTTCAATATAATCCATTTTTTACCTCCATTCCCAATCCATTATTTATTGTTCTTTTCATTATAATCTCTTACCATGTTTGCCTTTGCCATCATACTGCCAGGTTTTGCGTTCTTGCCAGCATTCTCTGTAGCTTTTTTAACAATCTCATCTTTTTCTTCCTGACTCATGGTAGAAACCATCGCTTTGGAAGCCATACCTACTTTTTTAGTATTCATATTTGCATAAGCAGCCATCTGCTCCGCCTGTGCATTAGCCTTTTCCATCTTTTTCTTGGCTTTTTCTTCATTCTTTTTGATCACTTCATCAAGATCCATCTTATCGATATGCTTATTGATCAAAACCTGCTGAATGGATCTAACCACTGCACCGGCTACCCAGTAAAGTCCCATACCTGCGGGAAGTGTATAACAGAAAACTGCTGACATAATAGGCATTACCATATTCATGGTTTTCATGGACTGCACCATGGTATTTTGCTGTTCGTTGTCCGTGTTTGTCGGCTGTTGAGGCATCAACTTTACATTGATCCACTGTGTCACTGCCGCTAAAATAGGAATAATAAGAGCTGAAATCATCATCAATAAAGATCCTGCAGCTCTCGCCTCACTTAAGGTAAAAGCAGGAGAATTTGACATACTCAATCCCAAAAAATTATTATACTGATCAAGCAAGGATAAAGTATGATCTACATCAGAAGAAAGATTAGAAAAATTTTCTTTCAAGCTGATCCACTCTGCGCTGGAAGCCTTATTTAACACATCTACAAAGGTATTCTGTACATAGCTGGTAACACCGCCAACAAAGTTTTCATTTTCAAATTGTTTCGTATACATGCGGGCGTTAGAAAAATTCTGGATGAACTCTACACTCCCATTTTCTGCAATAAGTTTATCAACCAGAGGGAAAAATGCTTCTTTTACTTTACCGACATAAGCAGGAATATTGTAAATAACGCGGTAAAGAGCCAGCAGAATAGGCATCTGGATCAAAAGCTGCACGCAGCTTCCGGAAGGAGACACTCCATATTTTGCATAGACAGCCTTCGTCTCCATATTCATAGCCATCATGGAGTCATTATCTTTTTTGTTCTTATATTTTGCCTGAATCGCCTGTAATTCAGGATTCATTTTAGCAGAAAGCTTTGAAAATTTCTGCTGCTTGATCGTAAGAGGCATCAACAAAAGATAGATAACAATAGTAAATAAAATAATAGCAAGTCCAATGTTAGGAATGCCTATTTTATCTATCACATAGAAGATACCTTCCATGATATAACCCAATAATTTAGCTACAGGACCAATAATCTTTCCTGTATCCTGGGTCAATAAAATATTTGACAAAATCTCTTACCTCCTTAGACATAAAATAAATAATTGTCTACATCTGTCTCTAAGGAACAGGATCATAACCTCCTTTTGAAAAGGGATTACATCTGCAAATTCTAAAGAAAGTGAGAAATCCGCCCTTCAAGGCGCCATATTTCTCAATAGCTTCCAATCCATACTCTGAGCAGGTAGGAATATAAGGACACTTCGTGCTCTTCATAGGAGAAATATATTTTCTATAGAGTTTTATAAGACAGATCATAAATTTTTTCATCACTAATTTCAGCTCTCTTCATCATAAAAATATATTTTTATCATATGATGAAGTTTCGAAAGATGTAATAATGCGCTCTCAATCTCATAATATCCGACTGAGGCAGCGTCTTTTCTTGCAACGACTACTATATCTAAACCACTATTAAATATATTTTCGTGTAGCCGGTAACTTTCTCTCACCAGCCTGGCAAAACGGTGTCTCACTACACTGTTTCCTACCTTTTTGCTGGCGGAAATTCCCAGTCTGTTTATTTCTTTGTTGTTCTCCAATACATACATCACTAAATATTTGTTTGCGTAACTTTTACCATTTCTATAAACATTCCGGAAATCTGCATTTTTTTTCAAGGATTCAGAAAATATCATCCTGACTGTACCTTTCTTTCCTAGTTAGAAAAATAGGCCACATAAATGCGGCCTATGCTGATAATCTCTTTCTTCCCTTTGCACGTCTTGCAGCTAAGACTTTTCTTCCACCCTTGGTACTCATTCTCTTTCTAAAACCATGGACTTTAGACCGATGCCTCTTTTTAGGCTGAAACGTCATTTTCATTCCATCACACCTCCTTCAAGAAACCTTATTGATTTTATAAGGTAAACCTATTATTATCTTTTTGGAAAACAACATGTTGATTATATATAATAAACAGGAAAACGTCAAGTAAAACTGCGGATATTTTTGATTTTTTATAGTAAAAATCATATTTACAAAAGATATACACTTAACATAACTAATCCACAATATGTTTATAAAATGTGGATAACTTTGTGAAAATATGTTGAAAAAATATAAAAATCCAGTTTTTATCAATGTGAAAACTGTTAACAAGTCAATTTCTACTTATTCACATATTACTTTTCCCTTCTTTAAATATGTAAACTTATTTTTAGGATATTCACAATTACACTTTATCTGTGGATAACTTAACTTACATTTGAAATTTTAAGATATTTATATTATTATATATGGTAGGGTAATTTCGATGTGGGATTTATTATGTATTTTTACCAAGCAAAGAGGTTATAAACAATGGATTCTATTAAAGAAAAATGGAATGAAATAAAAGAGACAATCAGAAAAGAATATGAACTTACTGACGTTTCTTATGATACCTGGGTAAAACCTCTTCAATTTTATGACGTAAGAGAAGACTCTGTCA
>JAAUZN010000012.1 GCA_014804565.1 Lachnospiraceae bacterium | reverse complement strand
AGAGCCTGGGTCTGCTCTCTCTGTTTCCTGACCTGTTCCGTAATATCCTTTGTGATCACCATGACCATAATATCACCTGTATCGTCGTCTCTGGTCATGACAAAGGACTGACGCACGCACATCTGATTGTCTTCGGCATCCCCCTCCCAATACTCCGCTATCACTTCTCTGCTGCCACGATCATAGCATCGGATCAGGTTCTCCCTGTTTACAGTAGCACAATACTCTTCTAAGGATTCCGCCAGAACAAAATCCTTGCGCTTTTCAAAATATTCCGAAGCCTTACAGGGCGCCGCCAGCCCTGCCTGCGCAAGNAGCGATAGGTTCTGTCCGTCTATCCTCCTGATAATATCCTGCNCAATCACATCCTGCGTCAGGTTTATCTCAAAGCTGTATAAGGAATTGGACATGAGCGCGATCTGGTACTGTCTTTCCTTGCGGTTTGCAACCGCCCTTTCCGCCTGGATCCGCAGTTCTTTTTCTTTTAACTCCGTTACATTCTGGCGGATAAACAAAACCTTGGAAGCCATGTTATCTTTTCTCTCCAGACAGATCACATTCATGTGCTCCCAATCCGTATGACCGTCCCTTGTCACACATCTTTCATATCGCAGATCATTTTGTTTCTGCATAGCCGCGATAATGGAATCTTTATTCATAAAATCAACGATCCCCTGATAGGTACTTTCCTCTACGGCAGAAGAAAGATAATCCACAAGCTTCTGATACTCTCCGCGTTCTTCGATTCCTCCGTCCTCGGGTTTCGTGCCCGCCAGATACTGATAAGTATCCGCTTCGAGATCCACCATCGCAAACCGGGAAAACAGCGTGTTGACACCGCTTATAATATATCCCATCTCCCGATTTTCCTTCTCCAGCTCTTTCCGCCTCCGCCCGGCACGGATCATGATAATGATAATGTAGAGAACAAACAGTGCGATCAACATGCTTTCCAGTTGAATGCCGACTAAATTTACTTCCCTGATCATACGCTGTGTCACATTTACCGGAAATGTCTGCACCAGCACATATTGATTTTGGGGCAGGTAGGTAACACAGATATTGTCTGTCCTACCGGACTTTTCGCATGTAAAAGCGCCTGCTCCGCCGTTTTCAAATACCTGCTGAACCGAAGCGGCATCATGTTGACAGATCACTCCTGCTTCCGTCAGCGCATCCAGAAGGCGTCCCTCATAGGACATACCGTCAGAACTTGCGATCACCTGGCCGTTCGGCTCACACAAATATACTTTAGCCGCCTCCCCGAAATATGTAGTGCCCAGCATACTTCTCAAATATTCCTCAGCCAAAAATGCGCCCCGCAGCACGCCGATGATTTCTCCATCCACATAGACGGGCGCATAAACCCCCAGCATTGTCTCATCAAAAAACGGGGAATCAAACACCACTTCACTGCCGCTGTTTCCGGCAATGCCGTCTTTATAAAACTGCCGATCCGTCGCGTCGGCAGTCCGCCCGTCGGAGGTATGGTCCACACCGTCGGGATCTGTAAACATAAAGGCGTCAAATATGGAATTTGTTTCCATTGTGCTAAGCATCTGTGCCGTGACCTCAGGCGTATCCAGTCCTTCCCCTATAAAATAAGCATAGGTTCTGATCTGGCCCAGAGCATTATTCATTTCATCATCGATCTGTTCCGCTTTCATCTGCGCAGAATCCGCCGCATAATCTCTGTTCTGCTTCACTGTCCGGATGCTGTTCTGTTCCCTGAACCAGAAAAACAAAAAAATAATGGCCACAAAAAGGAAAACAGCATAAATGATCTCCTGAATGGGTTTTTTCTTTTTCATAGATGATCCTCACCTGCTTTTTTACTTAAATTAAAGTAAGTATAGCAATCTGTTAAACAAAAAACAACATCTTATTATTCTAATCTTCTCTCCTGCTCCTTTGTATTTAAGATCTATATAGATCTGTCATCCTTTTTCCGGAGCAGCTGCGAAGTATCCAATGTCTGTTCCGTCTGCTGCCTCTTTTGGGATTTCTTGCCTTCTCCTCTCTTTTTCTGCGAATCATCAGAANAAACTTTTTCACGCTTTGNGCTCCCTCCGCGAAGCCCTCCCTGTACAATTTTCGGCATAAACTGGAACCGCCGCANTGCCACATCTGCGACAAACAGGCAGATGGCAAGGATAAGCAGCCAGTTTGTCAGGGGACGACTCTCTCTTGCTCCTGTAGAGATCCGGNTAAAGACAGGGTCCTGCTCTGTAATNAGCCGGCCGTANTGTTCCACAAACTTCAAATAGGAATCCGGACTTGCATCAAATTTATACTCATCCGAAAATTGTACCGCGGCGGCTGTTGTCAGATAGCTTTGTATCTCCCCATCCACACTGCGGCGTATATTGAAGTGATATAATCCGGTCTGAGGAGTGAGAAGCTGTGCCGTATATTTTCCCGGCGCTGTGGCATGAAGTTTCTCTTCCGTGGACTCCCCCTCCGGATCAATGACTGTCACCAGAATCTCTGTGCCGCTTTCATAGTCATCCGTCTGATAAGTGACTTCCGTCCGCTCTCCCACTGTCGCCACATCCACTCTNTCNTCACCCATGNNNGCATTTCCNGTGNNATAATCNACGATNCNCTTCCACATCTGNACATAGTCATNTTCTCCTGCAAANGCNCCGCTCCACTNCCCGGTAACNTCACTGTTCCANGCNNCCGTNCTGCCCAGTCCGTANTGCCATACCGTAAGNATCGGATTTTCTTTGTCGTCNGATACGATNACNGGNANNGANGCTGTNTTGGGNGTTGCCGCAATNTANCCATAGAGCACCGGCCAGCCATCGGCGAAAAGATTGTTTGTCAGTTCATGGCTCTGTTGCACTTTCAGAGAAAATACACCGTTTTGAATGTAACTGTCACTTCCCAGAAAAACCTCTCTGGCAAAGATCTTAGGGATGTCGCTGACCAGATCCGAATAATAATATCTTCCGCCGCATCTGTCGGCTAACTGTTCAAGAAGCTGCGTGTCGGAGTCTCTTCCCACCGCCACGGTAGAGAGGGTGATCCCCTCTGCGGTATATGCGTCTATCACATCCTGGAAATTGTTCGTCTCTCCCATGCCATCTGTCAGGAGTACTACATGCTTAATGGATGCCTGACTTTCCGAAACAGCCTCACATGCCTCCAGAAGAGCCGGCTTAATGGTAGTTCCGCCGCCCTCGTTAATGTGCGCGATCGCATTCTTGATGGTTTCTTTATCATCCGCCATGGTAAGCCCTACCTGCCACTCATACTGGTCGTCAAAGGTCAGAACACCCACATAGTCCGAATCTCTCAGGTTATCCACCGCCACCGTGGCCGCCTTGATGGCAATATCCAGATTGCTGACACCGTAATCCATAGCCTCACTGATCATACTGCCGGAATGATCAATGACCATGACCATAGCCATGGATGGGATCTCATTGATACTCCTTGGCTGCATATCTACCGGAAGCACCGTCTCAAGCACCGTATTCCGGTATCCTCCCAGCGCAAAGCTTTCCTCGCCGCCACAGCAAATAAAACCGCACCCGTAATCCTTCACATAAGTCTCCAGATCCTCCAGAAAGCCGGCGGGCAGATCGTCAATATAAGTGTCTGCCAGAATGATCGACTTATAGGCTAACATGGCATTGATATTGTCCGGTGCATTCAGGGCGGAGACTACATGATAATCACAGCCCGCCGCCTGNAGCACTAAATCAAATGCCGAGACATCAACGCCCTGTCCGGCAATCAGCAAGATNTGCGGCACAGACTCCACCACGGAATAAGCGCTGAACACATCATTCTCCGGGCAGGTATCTCCCGATGCCTGCACCTGTACCCTGAGATTNTCCATGGCNCCGCTGCCCGCATCCGCATCAACCTGTGCATTGAACACAAAACGGTTGCTTCCCTTGTTTAAACGAACGCTGTTTGATGCCGTCTGCGTGCTTCCATTGTAAAGCGCTATGACGGCGTCCGTATCATAATTGCTCTCCACCAGTACGGTGATCGCATATTTATCGCCGGGATGCAGATAAGAGGGAAGGCTCACATTGTCAATATAGGCATCCGGCGTCTTCTCCTCCTCATAAAGCAAAGTCAAAAACTCCGCTCCGCTTGCCAGAAGCGCCTGTCCCATATGCGCTACATCTCCACGGGTCTGTTTCCCGTCTGTGAGCACCACNAGCCTTTTGCTGTAATCTTCCGGAAGCAATGTAAGCGCCTTGGAGATCGCATCCTCAAAATTTGTTGCCGTTTTCTCCGGCAGCGTCAGTAATCCTCCATAATAACTATCCTCTGTCAGAAACTGCTCCACCAATGCATTTTTCCCAAAGGTCACAATACCATAGGCATTGCCCGCCGGCATTTTCGCAATAGCAGACTGCAGGTACTTATCCGCCTCCTCAAGATGTTCCGCATTGCTGTCGGAGAGATCCACCACAAAAACAGTGGCAGTCCGGCTGCTGCCCAGATGTACCTGTATCCCCAAAAGCGCCAGCGCCACACACACGAACACCGCACCTCTCACGACCAGATAAAATTTTCCTCTATAACGCATCTGGCGCACATAGACGATCCATTCTACGATCAAAAGCGTAAGCGCNAGCAGTAAAAAGAGATTTCTCACTGCCCGCTTCACCTTTTGCAGCTTACTATTTTCTGCGCCGCCGACAGAATCAGCGGTTTCTCTGCCATCCGACTCCGTAGCGGTCTGAAAACGCACCACATAGGTCTCCTGATGCTCCCCGTCCCCCACCTGATACAGACCGGCCTTTCCGGGACGAGCGTCAAACACAAGCCCATCCGGCGCTACCCAGGACTGCAGGGCAATTTCCTCCCCGGCATAATAAACATTTTCCGCAAGGAAAGACGTGTCTGTGAGATAGACCATAGCATTGGCCAGAAAAACCGGAAATTCCGCCCTTAACGGGAAATCCGACTCCCTTGGGTCAAATCCCACAACGATCTCTTTTACACCGTCCAGATCCCGGTAATAGCCCACACATTTCCCATCGTACTCCAAAAAGCTCTCCGCCCCTTCCGGAAGCGCAAAGCAATAAGCAGTATTTACTCCTATGGTAAACCCTGACAGACCGGCGGTCAGGTCACAATCCTTCATATCCAACACAACATTTTTTAACGTCCGGACGGTTTCCCCTCCGGTGTCACCGAAGATCAGCCGGTTCTTTCCTGCCGTCCCCGGAATCTGTCCGGCGTCATAAATCACCACATTATAATCATCCGGAGCATCTGTGCCGGCTCTGGCAATGCTCTCTCCCGTAATGGCAAGATACGCCTTTTCAATAAAAATGTTTCCCTCGCCGACAAGCAGTCCGTTCACCTGGTTTTTCGGACTCTTTACCGCTTCCGAGACATTATCCGCGTTAAGGCTGTCACTCCCGCCTCCCTCAAAGGTAATGCCGTCAATACGGGACTTTAAGGTCTGTCCCTGCCACTGTGCCNGTTCAAACAGGCAGAACGTGCTCTCCGAAGGTGCAAGCTGCATCTGCTTCAGCGCAATGAGCTTCTCCCCCTCGTCATACAGGCTGACATCAAAGGCGGCTTGTCTGTCACTGTAATTGACCATGCTCACCATCACATCATAAGAGCCGTCCTCCCGTGCGGTGAATACCGTATATTCATTCGCCACATTGGAAGCAGTCCCGCCAAACACTCGAAGCTCCTTCTCTGCACTGCTGTGCAGTTCTTCAAATCCCGATGCACCGGAACCATCCGTATAGACGATCAGATCTGCCGCATTTTCCGAGTCATCTCCCATAAGCGCATCCAGAGTTCCCTGCGCCGATGCGAGATCCCCGCCTCCGTCACTGCATCGGATCTCCCTGAGCGTCCGGAGCAGACTGTCTGCGTCCGCCATGTCCACCGCCAGAAGCTTGGTCCCCAGAGCATCCTCTGTCACAATAGAAAAACGGNTGTTATTTGATGTTCGCACATAATCGCATGCCTGCGCCACAGCCTCCTCCAGACGGGTCTTTCCCGAATCTGTCAAATGCTGCATACTTCCGCTGGTATCAAAAAGCAGTATCTTTCTTCCGCCGCCTTGTCCCTCTGTCCTGATAAACGGCGACATCAGCGCGACCACCAAAAGCAGGGTGATCAAAATCTGCAGATACATGAGAATATTGTGCACAAATTTCTCAAAAAAGGTCTTAGACTGCTCATTTTTCAGCAGCTTCTGCCAGAGAAGGTTGGACGAAATCAGATGATCCTCTCCTCTGGGCTTCAGCAGATATAAAATTATAATNACAGGNACCGCAGCCAGAAAAACCAGCGGCCATAAACTCTCAAATATCATATAGCATCCTTAAATCCTGAAAGATCAGTTGATAAATATCCGTCCCGGTACTGCACACCTCATAGAATGCCCCCGCTCTTACGCATTCCCGCCGTATCCGGTCTGTAAATTCCTGCAGGGACTTCTCATATGTCCGGATACTCCCCGCATCCAATGTGACACGCAGGGTGCTCTGGTCCTCCATATCGATCAGATTCCGTGTGCCCGTCAGTTCTACTGAAAGCTCCTCTTTTGCCAANACNTGCAATAATACGGTTTTTTGCTTTCTGTANTCCAGAAAACGCAGCAGTCTGTGAAGCGCCTNCTGCTCCTGATCCANAAAAGCCTCCTGCAGGAAGTCACTGACCAGAATAGTCACTCCCGGTCCTTTCACAGGAAGCCGCCAGACAGCCTCTGCAATATCCACCGTTCCCTCAAAAGCGCACTGTTCCAGCCAGTCCGCCATCCGGGGTAAGGATCTCTTCCCGCCCTCCGCCACAAAAGGCTGATGCATCCTGTGCATATCATAGAGCATAACNCGGTCCATATTGTTTAATCCCATATAAGAAAAAGCCGCNGCCAGCATACAGGCAAGCTCACTCTTTTTNTTNGCTCCGTAATTCATAGAGGCGCTGGTATCGATCAGAATAGAAACGACCGCCTCCTTCTCCTCCATATATTCCTTCACATAAAGCCTGTCCAGACGCCCATAGGCATTCCAGTCAATGCGGCGTATATCATCTCCCGGCATATACTCCCTGAAATCCGAAAACTCCATGGAAGAGCCTTTCTGTATAGATTTGCGGTTTCCGGTCAGATTCATGGAAGTTCTGTGCCCCATAGCCAGCCGGAGTCTTGACAGCNTGTCAAAAAATGCAGCGTCCAACATCATAATTCTCCATNAGCTCCTATCTGCCTGCNAAAGCCGTTTTTGCCTCCAGGATNCTTGTNATGATATCATCCTCGGTAATTCCCGCACTGATGGCATCAAAACCCGGAATGATCCGATGTCTGAGAACCGGATATGCGGCTTCCTTCACATCCTGAAAAGAAACATTAAAGCGCCCCTCCATAAACGCCTTCGCCCTGGCGGCGCGAATCANCGCCTGCGCCGCTCTGGGACTTGCTCCCTCTCTGATATGAGGATTTGGCACGTGAGTCTCCATAATGATCTCCAGCAGATAATCCATCACCGCCTCCGCGATCGGAATCTGGTTTACCAGCGCTCTCGCCGCAAGAAGACCCTCGCCGTCCATCTGCTTTTCAATGACAGGCTCCCTGCCTCCTTCCGTGAGTACAACGATTCCCTTTAGCTCCTCCCTGGTGGGAAACCGTACCAGCAGCTTGAACATGAAGCGGTCCAGCTGAGCCTCCGGCAATGGATAGGTTCCCTCACTNTCNATGGGATTCTGGGTCGCCAGCACAAANAAGGGTTCANNNAGCACATGGCTGACATTNCCCACNGTCACCGTGTGTTCCTGCATTGCCTCCAACAGCGCCGACTGCGTTTTGGGNGTGGCACGGTTGATCTCATCNGCCAGGATCAGATTCGCAAAAACCGGTCCCCGCTCAAANGAGAAGGAGCTGCCCTGTTCGTTCTTGATGATAATATTCGTACCGGTCACATCGCTGGGCATCAGGTCGGGGGTGAACTGGATCCTTTTAAAAGACAGATCAAAGACCTTGCCAATGGTACTGACCAGTCTGGTTTTTCCCAGTCCCGGCATGCCCTCTAAAAGCACATTGCCTCCTGTGAGCATCGCCAGTATCACCTGCCTGATGAGNTCGCCCTGTCCGATGATTCCCTTCTGTATCTCTCTCTCACATGCGGCGATCCGCTGTGCCATATATGCCGGATCCTGCAATCTGCTCCTGTCTAACTCAGCCATATCCCTGTCTCCTCCCAATCTGTCCTTTCTAGTTGTTAAAGCTTGCAAAATACTCTTTTATAATATCCTCCATGCCGCTGGGATACCGTTCGGCGGCAATCCCCTCATATGCATTCTGCTCATAACTTCCGATCACTGCTTCAAAGGATGTATGCTCCCCNTCCCAGTTCAACCCGTTCTGGGCCCGAAAATACTCCGAAGTTTCATGACTTNCNATATTTCCCGTGAGATTCCCGCTGTCCGCGACAGCGTTGGGNACNCTGACATAATCNTGGGNCGTACCACTGCTGCCGGTTCCTCTGCCTTCTCCGGAACCNCTGCCTTCGCCCTGNCCGTTCTGACCGTCTCCGTTGCCATCTCCGNTCTGACCGTTNCNGTCNCCGGNGCCGCCTTGNCCGCTTCCGTCACCGGCGCCGTCCTGTTGGCCCGATTGGTCACCACTGTTTGAGCCTCCCTGTCCCGTTCCGGAACCATCACCCCGGGCGAGTCTCCCTTCCTGCATCTTCTTAAGCTGCTCTGCCATTTCCTCCATAGCGTCCGCCGATGCGACCGAAACTCCCGCGCCGTTTTCCAGATCCTGGATGATATNGGATAATGGAATGCTCATATTNTCGTATTTATAATCCAGCTTCTGAGATGCCGCTGACAGCATCTCCTCCGAAACCGCCTGCTGATACTCTGAAAGAGAGGATTCGAGNCTCTCCATCATCTCCTGAAGCGCCTCCTGCTGCTCCTTTGTCAATTTCTCCTGNTCGAGCTGTTCCAGCGCTTCCATAAACTCNTCTATCTCNTCCTCTTTCNCCTGCGCCTCTTCCCTTATTCTGTGAAGNTCTCCGGCACGNTCNTTTGCCGCGGAGGGAAGCAGGGAAAGCCCCACGGAGCACATCAGCAGCAAAAAAAGCAGGGNGGTCCTTTTCAGAGAAGGCATAACGGGAATATGAATCCTGTCCCGATGCTCTCTTAACTGCCTCATGGCGTCCTCCCGCTGCAGTCCGACCAATGTGCCTTCCTGATCCAGATGNTCATAAGCCGTAACGATCCGCTCCTCAAAACCGAAGCCGTCCATCCGAAGCGCCGCCTGCTTCAGAGTCGTCCGCCTGACAGCCATCACCGCGAACACCGAGANCTCAGCCAGAACAAACGCCAGCATCATATAGAGATCGGCGTAGTAAAGNGGCACNAAAAGCGCCACGGCCTGAAAAAAGATCCCGGCCCCTGCACCAATACTCAGCGCGGAAACTGAGTTTCTCAAAAAATCTGCAATATTCATCCTGCGGCGGCAGGCCTTTATTATTTTCAGAAACTCTCTCTGCTCCATCCTGTCTCCCCCACTTAAGCATTCTGTTTTTTATGTTTCCTGCCCGATGAGGCATGCATGGGATCCACCTTCCATGCGGCCGCCAGTAACAGCAGGACAGATAACAGCAAAATACATGCGGCCGATAAGAACATCCATGCTTTGCCCTGAGATAAATGATAGGTTATAAATCCCACTTCATCTCTTGTAAAATCGGAGCCAGCCTCTCCGAAAATCGATTCGCCTGACATAAGCTGCATGAAAAACTCCTCATAAAATATAATGGGATTAAACAGCAAAAACAGCGCAGATTCCCCTATGTATTCCGCATCCGTCTGATACAGTTTCAGTATCATGGGAAGGAATGTCAGGCCATAAACACCAAAATAAAATGCATAAGATAATATAACAGCCGTTATGGACCGACGGCAGAGGGCAGAACAAAGAATACCGATACTGCCCGAAAGTACCGACAAAAGGATAATGGTAAGTACAAAGTAAAACAGATAGCTCCAGCTAAGACCGCCCACCACAAAAGCCAGCGCCATGATCGGCATTCCGGCTGCCACAAAAAACAGGATACGCAGCACCGCAGACATTACTTTCCCCAGAACAATGGAAAAAGGTGACATACATGTAGTTAACATAATATCAAAAGTCTGCCGCTCCTTCTCACCGGAGATCGCAGAGGCCGTAAGGATCGGCGTCACTAGCGCAACAATACACACCTGCGCAATGGAAAGTGTCGGAAACAGATAGATCAAATAGCCATAGATATTACCGCTGCTGTAAAAGCTTCCGCTCTCCTGCTGTATGATCGACAACGCCAAAAGAAAGATCATTGTCAGCACCGCCTCATAGGCAAACAGTCCCCAGCTTAACCGCATACTGCGGGCGGTCACCTGCAGATCCTTTTTCACAATAGGATTCCATCGTAGTTTCACTGTGCGCCACCTCCTGTCACCTGCATGAACAGGGACTCCAGACTGCCTTCCTCTCTGTAAAATCCCCCAAGAACCACCTGATTTTGAAGCATGAGTCCGATCAGTGCACTGACCTCCTCATCTGTACCATTAAACAGTACAATGATCTCGTTTTCTCTGACAGACTCTATCCGGATGCCCACCTGTTCCTTCAGGAGCCTTACGGCGTTCTCCATGCCGGAAGCAATCTGGATATGCATCCTTTTCCCGCCGGATATCTGCTGCATGATATACTCGATCCTGCCGGCCGTGATCAATTGGCCGTGGTTCATGATCCCGATACTGTTGCACATCTCCGAAAGCTCCGAAAGAATATGGGAACTGATCACAATGGTCTTTCCCATAGAGTGAAGATTTTTCAGTAATTCTTTCATTTCTACTCTGGCTCTGGGATCAAGCCCCGAGCTTGGCTCGTCCAGGATCAACAGTTTGGGATTGTGCAGCAGAGCCCTTGCCACGCAGAGGCGCTGTTTCATCCCGCGGGAGAGCGTGTCCACATAAACTTCCTTTTTATCCGAAAGATTGACAAGCTCCAGCAGATCATCTGTCAGTTTGGCAATATCCCGGGAATACATTCCATACATGGAACCATACATATCCATATATTCCCGCACCTTCAGATTGTCATATACCCCAAAAAAATCGGGGACATAACCGATCATTCTTTTCATTTCTTTGCTTCCCACCGCCGCTGCCGTACTGCCGATCCTCACCGAGCCGCCGCTCGCCCGCAGCAGTCCGCAGACGATCCGTATTGTGGTCGTCTTTCCTGCGCCGTTGGGGCCTACGAAGCCAAACAGATCCCCCTCAGGAATATGCAGCGACAAGTGATTCACTGCCGTAAAAGTACCATAATTCTTTGTCAGATCATTGATATACAGCATGTTACCTCCCTATTGCACCGCATAGAGGCATCCGTAAGACACCTCGCTGCAATGATCGTCCACCGCCTTATCCCAGTCCGCAGTCACCCCGACGATCATTATCGCACTTTGATCTTCTACAGAATACGCGGAAAAGATACCCATACCCAAAGCCGTCAGGACATCCACATCCTTCGCCATTTCGCCCTTCTGTACCTTCCGCATAAAGTCATAATAATAGCCGTCCACACCATTATAATATCCGCCGCCATTATCATATACCGCTTCCATGTCCTCCAGCCTGGCCACCGCTCCTGCCGGGAGATCTTTATACACAAACAGATTTTCTCCCGCGGTCACTGCAAAATACTTAAAGTCCCGGTTGGTCTCATTGACAACCTTGCCGCTGATTCCCTGCACACTGTTCAACTGCACATCACCATGGATGCTGCCTTTCTCCGGCTCCCTGACGGCCCCAGCCAGAAAATAGCCATCCTCAAAGCCCATAGACGGGTCGATGCCAAAGAAAAGCCTGTCCCCTTCCTTCCGGATGTGATAGTAATATTCGGTCTCATCATTGCTCCTGTAATGGTATTCCTTCAAAGGTCCCGCGTACTCATATCCTTCCGCCAGACGCAGCTTCCACTCTTTATGTCCGGCATCGTAGCAGCGCAGATAAGTCCGGGCGTCTCCCCCGTCATCCAGATCCTGTACTGTCACGGAATACACCTTGGTGCTCACCACCTCAAACCCTCTTCCTGCAAAGTACACCAGAAAAATTCCCACAAGCGTCGTCACAGGCACCGCGATCCAGTAGAGATCCCGCTTCTTTGCTAAGCGCAGGAGCAGATACAGAACGGGTCCTACAAAAATCACATACAGGATCACGATCACTTTCAACCCGCCAAACCGCAGACGGTTGTTTCCGTTTCCCAAATGACTGTTGATCTCCGTAAGAAGATACTTGCTGTCACTGCCAGAATTATAAGTATATTGACCCGATCTATAGGTATTTGCATAATCGTTTACCTGCCACAGTACGCTCTCCACGAAACCTTGCTGCTGTTCATAATCACCCGCAGCGTTAAGCTGCGCCACTTCCGTCAGTGAGTACGGCAGGATCTCCACTGCGCCGTTTCCCTGAGAACGGATCAGACCGAAGACATCATATCCTTCTTTATACTTACCGCTCACATCTATCAGTTCCGCCATCGGAAGCTGTGATAAATCCACCTGATCGCTGTGAACGTTCGGCCCTTTTCCCGGATCGTAGACCCTGGCNCATTCTACCAGATCATCAAAGCCTGCCAGTACCTCTTCNGCACTGCTTCCCGTACCTATGATCAGCATTCCTCCGTCATCCATCCACTGCATGATGCTTTCCAGCGTCTGCTCCGACAGAACACCTGTGTTATAGCTGTCGATCACCAGATAATCTAAAGCATCCAGAGAATCCGCCAGCTTGTCCCGATCCATCTCCTCCAGTTTTATAGGGTAGTTCTTACCATTATANTAAANTTCATTTCCTCCCATATCCAGGTANGACAACGNCNTGTAGTNNTCNCTCAGGATACCCATAGTCAGGGAGTCCGCTTCTGCCTGCAGAAGCCTGCCAAACTCCTTCTGCNCCACCTTACCTGCTTTTTTATCTAAGAGAGTTANCTGCACCACCCCGTCTGTGCGGNNCAGGCTGTCNTTTGGCACCCTGACTACAAACTGCTTCGTACTGCCCTGGGGTAAGGACAGTTCCGTATCATAAGCACAGTCNTTTAATACATAGTCTTCCGTCACCCTCAGCCGCACGGTTCCTTCCCAGTCCTGCCCTTGATTTTCCACTTTCACCTGGATCTCATAAGCAGACTGGTTAGANGGAAGCAGNCTGGCATCCATGACAAATGTCTGCTCTTTGGCCNTGACCGTCATACCGGCTCTTCCCATGCACACACCACAAAGTACGNCCCCCAGCANAAGAAGCNTGAAAAATCTNTTGTTTATTCCGATTTTATTGCTCATAACNGTTTCCTTTCCGNTTNNTTGCCGTCCCAATGATCAGATCCACTGCCGCTTCGGCATGAGTGGGTAAATTACCGGGAGGCCGGTCAGATACNCCTGATTCCGATTCTGCTATGCCCGTATTAAAAGTATGCAGGGCGTATCGCGCCAACAGNCCCGAAACCCGTCCCCTCTCTATGGAGTCTTCCGTGCCCAGNACGATCACTACCAGATCATGCTCCAGATTACCGTCNTCCGCNGTCAGGGATGTGACCANACAGGCGCCGGCTCTNTTGGTGGTTCCTGTCTTCAATCCGGTGNCNTCGGGGAGATTCCTTAGAAGCGGGTTGGTATTTTTCACCTCAAGGTCAAGGGANTCTATGGATGCCTCTTCCATAGAAGTGATGTCCGTGATCTGCGGATAGACCTTCAAAANGTAAGATACCAGCCGGAACATATCCTCTGCGCTCATNCTGTTCTGGCGCTTTGCAGGAACGAAATCCTCCGTGTAGGAGGGCAGACCGTTACTGTTGTAAAAGATTGTCCGGGAAAGTCCCAGCTCCTGCGCCTTCTGATTCATCATCTCGACAAAANCCTCCTCCGAACCGGCAATAGATTCCGCCAGACACAGGGCACATTCATTGCTGGAGGGCAGAAGGGCTCCCACCAGAAGCTCCTG
The DNA here is from genome assembly GCA_014804565.1 of Lachnospiraceae bacterium. Taxonomy (GTDB): domain Bacteria; phylum Bacillota; class Clostridia; order Lachnospirales; family Lachnospiraceae; genus UBA3282. The sequence continues at coordinate 16,126 of JAAUZN010000012.1, read as the reverse complement.
CACGGTGATCTGTTCTCCGGCTTTCAGGGGAATGACCCCGTCGCTTGAATCAGCCAATGCCTGAACTGCATCGGAGATAGTGACCGACTCGTCCAGGGTAAGCCGCCCTTCCGAGATGGCTTCCATAGCCAAAAGACATGTCATAAGTTTGGAAGTGCTCGCTATTGGATAAGGTGCATCGGACTGATACCGATAGTAAATCTCCCCGGTAGTGGCGTCCCCTGCCAACACACTGTTGACCCCGTAAAAATACCCGGCTTTTTCCAGCGCGGCAGGAGAGATATTGAAAGACTCCTGCGTATGAATCTGCAGAGAACCCGCCGCGGGAACAGTGATATTCACATCCAGGATCATAGCCAGATCCGCCGCCATCATGAAGCAGTCATAATCGCCGGAAGAAAGCTGCATGATCAATGTATAATAGAATACCTCTTCTTCATTTACTTTAAATTCATTCCGCCGCAGGGCAATGTCCGGATTTTCGTCTTCTTCCCAGGGGATATTTTCCACTTCCAGGGGCTCATAGACATTTCCCGTATCCAGAGAGACGGTATTGCCCGTAACTTCCAGAGAGAAGGATTTGTCTGTATCCTTGAGCAGCACGGCGATATCCCGCAGAGAGAAATAGGTGTTATCCTCATAGGCATAATCCAGTGTTTTTACCGTGCCTGCATCACCGGNATCCGTCTCNACNCGNCAGGTTCCGGGAATCTCAAAGCTTGCCTCCGCCCTGATCGGCAGAAGAGAACAGATCAGTATCACGGACAGTATAAGGGAACTTATTTTCTGTAAGATTGTTTTCATGGAATCTCCCTTTNCGCTCATTCTGTGGGGTGTTTTAAGGTGTACATCACCGGATGATCATCCGCCGAAAAACCGGCCGNGACAGAGCCAATCTCTTCTGACAGGATCAGCACGTCGTCCTGCCGGATATAGTATTCTACCCTTGTGGAGGCCCCCTGNCCGCTCTCAAACTGTCTGGTCAGAATGCCATCCGCCGCTTCATAGGTGCCGCTGCCGTCATACGCAGCCTGCAGCTCTTCCAGAGAAGGCAGCAGCTCCGGTCCGCAGGACATCAAATAGGAGACCGTGGACATCCCAAAGGTTTCGTTTACCAGTTCCTCGATCGCTTCCTCGTCCGTACTGTCCGTATAGCCTGCCATGCGAAGCCTCTCAGCCANAAGTTCCTGAAATGCCGTGGCAAATGCCTCATAAGCCGCCTGCTTGCAGGCATCATAATTTTCCTGTGAGACATTGCACCGGAAGGTTCCCGCAGAACGCTCTGTCTGCTCTAAAGTTAGGTTGACTTGTATAGTCAATTCTGGCATATAGGAGCCCATGTCCTCCAGAGAGACAGAGACGCCTTCTATATCCTGCAGCCAGCTAAGCGCCGTGACAGCGGCATATTCTGTCATATCCAGATCAGTAGTCCACTCCCCCGAAAGCTCCCTGTCATCTTCCGCAAAAAAGTGCAGATATGTCAAAAGAGCGGTGGAAACACTTAAGGTTAAAAGCAATAGAATAATTACTGCGTTTTTTATGGTTTTTCTCATAGCATTACGGTAGCACATTTTAGACGAATTATCAACGAAACCGTGGTATAATAGACACAAAGGGCGGCGTTACTATTTTAAAAGAAAGAGCAGGCAGCAGAAAATCAATATGCAGAAATTTTTTAATGGAAAAATAAAGAAACGTATTTTTGATATCATACAGATCGGTAAAAAGGATGATTTCATAAGCAGAGCCTTTGACATATTTATCGTTGCAACGATTCTGGTGAACCTTGCGATCCTGTTTATGGAGACCTTTGAACAGTTGAATCAGTATACCGCGATTTTCCGGGGCATAGAAGCGGTTACGGTTGTTATATTCTGCATAGAATATGTTCTGCGGATATGGACCGCGGAATACCTGTATCCTGACCAACCGGGAATAAAGGCGGTACTCCGCTTCCTCCTTTCTTTTGACGGGATCGTGGACCTGTGTACCATTCTACCCTTCTTTTTTCTGTCAGGATTTGTTGTATTCAGAATGCTGCGAGTAGTCAGAATATTCCACCTGTTCAGGATCAATGCGTATTATGATTCTTTTAATGTCATTACCTCTGTTTTGTATGTAAAAAGAAATCAGATCATTTCATCCGTCTTTATCATTCTGGTGCTGATGATGGCCTCTTCCTTGTGTATGTACAGTGCGGAACATGATGTACAGCCGGATGTNTTCAATAATGCCTTTTCAGGTATGTGGTGGAGCATATCAACCATACTTACGGTAGGGTACGGTGATATTTATCCGATAACCGTGCTCGGAAGGATCATGGCGATTTTGATATCATTTCTGGGCGTAGGCGCAGTGGCAATTCCTACAGGTATCATTTCAGCCGGATTTGTGGAGCAGTATACACAGTTTCAGAACCAAAACAAGGTAAACACCGGCGTCAGAGGAACGGTCAGTGTTACCGTAGACAGCGCCAGCCCTTTTCTGCATCAATCCGTGCAGCACATAGAATCGGTCTTTGGAATCGATGTGATTGCTTTTGTGCGAAAAGGCGCTGTCATTCTGCCTTCGGACAGCATTGTAATAGAAGAAGGGGATATTTTGCTTTATCAGACTTATAACCGTATCACCTGATTCCGAAACAGCATTCAACTCCGGTCACATTCGGACATTTGCCGCTCTATGTTACCAGTAGCGACAATATCCACACCCGTCTCTGCGATATTGTCTGCAATCACATCTCCAATATGAACCGGCGCTTCCACCTGCACATTTTTCAGAGCTTTTACACAATCAAAAATTTTTTCTTTCGGAATATCCTCTTTTGTTTTTACCGATACCGTATCCGACGTTCCATTTAGCACTTTTACAGTAGTTGTTACAATCCTTGTTGGATTCGTAACCTCTTTGCGGGCATAGATCTCCCCGCGTTTACAGGTATTTCCGCTGACCCGGATTACCTGTTCTCCCTCCATCTCAATCGTAAGCGGGCAGCCCATAGGACAATTAATACAGGTCAGATTTTTTACTTCCATACTTATTCCTCCTGCTCAATCTTTACTGTTATTGTTTCTAAATCCGGATATTTTAGAAGCTGTTCTCTGGTCAGTTTTACTTCTTCCATCTCTCCCGGAGCCACCACTTGTCGTTTTCTGTGAATCGCCCTTTCCTCATCAAACCAGACACTCACATAACAGTTTCTATAGACGCCGCCGACACGGAAACGCACCGTCAGCTCCTCATCCATATATGCGGTGTTGATGGCTGCCGGAACCGTATATCTGACGCCTTCCACCGGATTCAGTTGGATTTCCCGCCCTTCCCTTTCTTCCGGATTCTCTTTCTTCACATAAGCCGCTGCGTTTTTCCCTGCCGCGGCAGCTTCCTCCGATACGAAATCTACCAGATCATGCACATGGAGTACATTGCCGCAGGCAAACACACCTTTCCTGTTTGTCTCAAGGCTTTCGTTTACTTTCGGCCCCGAAGTCACCGGATTCATTTCCACGCCCATTTTTCCGGAAATCTCATTCTCCGGTATCAATCCTACGGAAAGCAGGAGCGTGTCACAGGAATAGAATTCCTCGGTTCCGGGAATCGGTTTCCCTTTGCCGTCAACCTCCGCAAGCGTTACACCTTCCACCCGCTCCTTGCCCTTAATATCGACTACCGTATGACTCAGTTTTAACGGAATNCCATAATCGTCCAGACACTGTACAATATTCCTCTTAAGCCCGCCCGAATAAGGCATCAGCTCGGCTACCACCTTAACCTTCGCCCCTTCTAACGTCATTCTTCTTGCCATGATCAGTCCGATATCACCCGAACCGAGAATCACAACCTCCCTGCCCGGCATATAACCTTCCCTATTTACCANCCGCTGCGCCGTGCCTGCCGAATAGATGCCCGCCGGACGAAATCCCGGTATGTTCAATGCCCCTCTGGCTCTCTCCCGGCATCCCATCGCTAAAATAACCGCTTTCGCCTGCACCTCAAACAGACCGTCTTCCCGATTCATGGCCGTTACCACTTTCTCCTCACTGATATCCATGANCATAGTATTCAATTTGTAGGGAATATCCAGCTCCTTTACCTGCCTGATAAACCGGTCAGCATACTCCGGTCCCGTCAGCTCCTCCTGAAAAGTGTGAAGCCCGAAACCATTGTGAATACACTGGTTCAAAATACCTCCCAGTTCNTTATCCCGTTCTAAGATTAAAATGCGGTCTACCCCATTCTTCTTTGCGGAAACAGCCGCTGCCAGACCTGCCGGGCCGCCTCCGATAACAACAATATCATACTTATCCATTTAGGCGCCTCCTCATAGTGTATCCTTATTGGTTCCGACAATCATCCGCGACTTTCCGCCGGATTTTGTGATATCAGACATACTCCTGTTCTGCTCTCTCGCCAGTATTTCCATTGTCCTCGGCGAGCAGAACCCGGACTGGCACCGTCCCATTCCCGCCCGTGTCCTGCGCTTTACGCCATCCAGCGATTTTGCTCCCAACGGACGCCTGATGGCATCGATGATTTCTCCTTCCGTGATCATTTCGCAGCGGCAGACAATGCTGCCATACGCGGGATTTTCCCGAATCAGCGCATTTCGCTCTTCTTTGCTCAAGGTATCCGGCTTTACGATGCCTTTTCTTGTGGAAATAAAGTCCGTCTTCTCCGTAAGCCCCATTCTGTCCCTGACAAACTGCGCCACCATTTCCCCGACTGCCGGGCAGCTTGCGATTCCCGGAGACTCGATACCCGCACAGTCAATGAAATTCTCTGCATCCTCTACCTCTCCTATCACAAAATCGTCCCCGTCTTCATGTGCCCGCAGTCCGGCAAAAGATGTGATCACCTGCTTCATGGGAAGGTTTTTCACATTCATTCCTGCTTTTTCTATTACCTGTTCCAGCCCTTCCCCGGTGGTATTCACTCCCTCTTTGTCTTCCACATCAACGGCAGTAGGCCCTACCAGCAGATTGCCGTGAACAGTAGGGGTCACCAAAATCCCTTTTCCCATTTTGCCGGGCAAAGCAAAGATCGTTCTCTCCACATGGCTTCCCGCAGACTTATCCAACAGGCAGTAGTCCCCGCGCCTGGGCGTGATATGGATTTTCTTTTCACTCACCATGTTGTGGATCTCGTCCGCATATACGCCGGCTGCATTCACCACGCATTTTGCCTGAAATATGCCCTTGTCTGTACGCAGTTCATACCCTTCTTCCAATTTAATGATCTCTTCTACTTTCGTATCAAACTGGAATTCCACCCCGTTCGTATATGCATTTTCAGCCAGAGCAATATTCAATTCAAAGGGGCACACAATCCCCCCCGTCGGCGCATACAGGGCGGCACACACATCGTCCGTCACGTTCGGCTCCAAGGCAAGCACTTCCTCTCTGCTCAAGATACGCATGCCACTGACTCCATTAGTCAATCCCCTCTCATAAAGCGCCTGCAGAGCCGGCATCTCCTCCTCATCCCTGCATAAGACAAGCGAACCGTTCCTCTTAAATGCAAAATCCAGCTCTTCGGCAAGCCTGCCCATCATCTGATTCCCCCGCACATTCAGTTTTGCCTTGAGGGTACCCGGCGCCGCATCATAACCGGCATGTACAATAGCGCTGTTGGCCTTGGAAGTGCCGCAGCAGACATCTTCCTCCTTTTCGATCACACATACCTTTGCCTGATACCGGGATAACTCCCGGGCCGTTGCCGCCCCCGATACGCCTGCCCCGATTATAATTACATCGTACATATCGATTTTCAATCTCCTTCCAATCAATCCTCTTTCGCCCATCCGTAGGCATATTTCACGGCTTTATTCCATCCTCTGATCCTGCTCTCCCTGTCCGCTTCCGCAATGGACGGTTTAAAGATCTGATCGCTCGTCCAGTTCTTGATCACAGCCTCTTTATTCACCCAATATCCCACTGCAAGGCCTGCCAGATACGCCGCTCCCATTGCGGTCGTCTCCACACACTGCGGACGGATGACAGGTATATTTACAATATCAGCCTGGGTCTGCATCAGAAAATCGTTGGCGCTCGCACCGCCATCCACTTTCAGCGAAGCAATCTTAATCTTGGAGTCAGACTCCATCGCCCGCATCACATCGTTCACCTGATACGCTATAGATTCCAACGTAGCGCGGATAATATGATACTTATTGACACCCCTCGTAATCCCCACAATGGTTCCTCTTGCATACTGATCCCAATAGGGCGCACCCAGTCCGGTAAACGCGGGAACCACATAACAGCCGCCTGTATCCTTCACCTTTTTCGCCATATACTCGGAATCCATTGCGGAATCGATAAGCCGCATTTCATCGCGAAGCCACTGTACTGCCGCCCCCGCTACAAAAATAGAACCTTCCAGCGCATAATATACTTTCCCGTCAAGCCCCCATGCGATGGTTGTCACCAATCCATTCCGGGAAAAAATCGGCTTCTCTCCCGTATTCATAAGTAAAAAGCAGCCCGTTCCATATGTATTCTTGGCTTCTCCTGCCGTAAAACAGGTTTGCCCGAACAATGCCGCCTGCTGATCCCCGGCAGCTCCCGCAATCGGCACCGGTCCTCCAAGAAATGAAGGATCCGCTTCTCCGTAAATACAGCTTGACGGCTTTACCTCCGGAAGCATACATTTGGGAATATCCAATTCCGAAAGAATTTCGTCATCCCACTCTAACGTATTGATATTAAACAACATGGTACGTGAAGCATTGGAGTAGTCCGTCACATGAACCGCACCCTTTGTCAGCTTCCAGATCAGCCATGTCTCCACCGTACCGAACAATAAATCCCCGTTTTCGGCTTTTTCTCTTGCTCCCGGAACGTTGTCCAAAATCCATTTGATCTTTGTCGCCGAAAAATAGGCATCAATGACAAGTCCTGTCTTTTTTCTGAATGAATCCGTAAGCCCCTTTTCCTTCAATTCGTCACAGTATTCGGAAGTTCTCCGGCACTGCCATACGATTGCATGGTGCACAGGCACACCTGTATTTTTGTCCCATACAACAGCGGTTTCCCTTTGGTTTGTAATACCGATTGCCGCAATTTCCTCCGCCGTTGCTCCGATCATGTTCATCGCCTCGACCGCTACACCAAGCTGGCTTGCCCAGATTTCATCCGCATCATGCTCCACCCATCCCGGCTTCGGAAAATACTGGGTAAACTCCCGCTGTGCCACACTGCACATCTCTCCTTTTTCATTGAACAAAATACATCTGTTGCTGGTTGTCCCCGCATCTAGTGACATGATATACTTTGCCATAGATTTCCCCTCCTGTTCTGTCAGCATATGATTCTTATTATTTCATTCCGTATCTATATATCATTCTTCTTTCGTATCACTTAAATTCCACCACACCACTATATAAGTCTGCTGTCAGCCATTTTTTCAGATTCACCCTCTGTGACCTCCACATTTGTCATTATCATTACTTTAAATTTTACACTCACTGACATACACAGGCAATACTTGATTTTTCCCCACAATCCATATAAAGTAAGAGTAAAAGATATTATATGAGGAGAATCTGAACATGGAATTGAAGCTGCGCAAGGACGTCCCTGTGGAATTAACATGGGATTTATCATCTATTTATACAAAGGAAGAAGAACTTCAAAAGGACATGGAAAACCTGAAGGTTCTCAGCAGCCGCATGGTGCAGGATTATAAAGGGAAACTGGATTCGCCCCAGATGATCAACAGATGTCTTGATGATTTTCGGGAAGTAACCCGCCTGCTCACATTGGCCGGAACTTACTGTAATCTGGCAGTTTCCGTGGACTATTACGATACACATAACCAGGAACAGGATGAGGCTGTCTCCCGTCTTGCTTCGAAGATCTCCAGTCAGCTCAGCTTTATTGATACCGAGATTGCTTCCCAGAAAGAGTCTGTCCTGGAAGAGGCCATTGCTATTGCCACCCATAACAAATGCTATCTACAGGATATTCTGCGTCGTAAACCTCATCAACTTCATCCGGAGGCAGAACGGACTGCAGCTGCGCTTTCCCAGACCATTNNGGCTCCTTACCANNTCTATAATATGGCTAAATTGGCNGATATGAAATTTGATTCTTTTGTGGTTGATGGANCAGAATATCCTCTTGGTTATTCTCTCTTTGAGGACAATTACGAATATGAGNAAAATCCNTCCATACGNNGGAAAGCCTTTGCTGCATTTTCCGCNAAGATTCGTGAATACGAGAANGTAACTGCGGCNGCCTACAACACACAAGTACAGACTGAAAAAACAATTGCCACTATGCGGGGTTTTGATTCNGTCATTGACAGNCTGCTTTTTCCTCAAAAAGTGACACAAGAAATGTATCACCGTCAGATCGATCTGATCATGGAAAAGCTCTCCCCACACATGCGCCGGTTTGCCCGCCTTCTGCAGAAGATTCACAANTTGGACCGTATGACCTTTGCGGATCTGAAAATTGCTGTTGACCCNAAATTTGATCCGAAGGTTACTATTGAAGAGTCCAGAANCTATATTGAAAAAGGACTTTCCATTCTGGGAGACGATTACGTGGAAATGATCCGTGAAGCCTACCGTGACAGATGGGTCGATTTTGCCCAGAACCAGGGAAAATCAACCGGCGGTTTCTGTNCCAGNCCTTACGGAGTCAATTCCTTTATCCTGNTGTCNTGGAATGATCGTATGTCCGATGTCTTTACACTGGCNCANGANCTGGGNCATGCCGGTCACTTCAAAGCCTGCAACNAAAAACAGTCCATTTTTGATACGGAGGTTTCCACTTACTTTGTGGAAGCGCCCTCAACCATGAATGAACTGCTGATGGCACACTACTTATTAAAAAATAATCCGGATCCCCGTTTCCGCCGTTGGGTGCTGTCCTGTATGATCAGCAATACTTATTATCATAACTTTGTCACTCACCTGCTGGAAGCCGACTATCAGCGAAAAGTCTACCANATCGTTGACAACGGCGGAAGCGTCAATGCCCCTGTTCTATCCCGGCTTATGAAGGAAACTCTTCAAAACTTCTGGGGTGAAGATGTGGAAATTTCCGATGATGCGGCGCTTACCTGGATGCGCCAGCCNCACTATTACATGGGNCTGTATTCNTATACCTATAGTGCCGGCCTCACCGTTGCNACACAGGTCTGCAAACGGATTGAACAGGAAGGANNACAGGCGGTTGATGACTGGAAAAAGGTTCTTGCATCAGGCAGTACGCTGGATCCGGTGGGACTGGCTAAGCTTGCCGGAATCGACATCACTACAGACGCCCCTCTCCTTGATACGATTGCTTATATCGGAGAAATCATTGATGAGATTGAAAAACTGACAGAAGAACTTGAATGAAAACTCATCATTTAAGCCCCGATGCCGCATCATAAACATGCGTATAATAATCATGGCTGAGCACAGACTTAGAGAATGTCATTCTATTTCTCACCATACCGGATATCTGCTTTACGTAATCTTCCGGAATGACAGCATTTTCATCTGTCGGTGTAAAAATTTTCTTGGATGAACTATAATGCCCTAAGTCTGTCTTCCAGTCATAATTTCCAAAGAAAACAAGCGGGAGAGCATCTGAGAGCACATCCCTTCCCACATAAAGCCTAGAATCCCATTCCACGCCAAAGAGATTGCACAATGTCGGAAGTATGTCTACGGAAGAGGTAGGCGTATCCACAATAATCGGCTCATCATCTTCAAACGCTCCGCACCAGATAATAGCACGGCTTCTGTCCCGCTCCTCATAGGTGTTTACCGGATAACCGTATAATTCAGATAAATACGGCATATTTCCCAGGGCGGCGTCCGAATCCAGCCCATAGGGAAAATGATCCGGCGCAATGCAGATGACTGTGTCATCTGCAATACCCTTTTCTTCAAGAGTTTTCACAAGATAATCCACTGCCTTTTCAAGTTCAAGGTTTGCCGCCATATAAGCACGTACAGGCTCCGTATAGGAAAGATTTTTCTCCGCACACCATGCGTCTATGGCCTCTTTATTTTCCCTTGACATGGCATTCTTATCAAAAGTGTATAAACTGTGACCGCTTACCGTCATATAATAAGCGTCAAAAGGTTGTTTATCAATGTACATCGGCAGAGTTTCCTGCATCAATTCCAGATCGCTTGCCGGCCATACTGGACTGATAAGATCCTCAAGACCATTGCCCACTCCCATATATCCTCCACTGTAGCCCAGCTTCGTATGTGTCTCATGCCGGTCATAAAAAGTGTAGTCACTGTTGTGGAAAGCCATGCCGAAATATCCCTTGTCATTTAAAAGCGCACCTATATTGGTATGCGCTCCACTCTGTGTTATCTCCTTAATAGAACTTCCGCCGGAAGTCGGAATCAAACCAAATAGAAGCTGATATTCCCCTCCGGTTGTTCCGGCAATTGACTGCTGGTAATAATCATTAAAGTTAATTCCCTTTGTGGAAAGCCTGTAAAGTGTCGGTGTGAGCTCCGGGTCAATGAGAAAGCCGGAAAATGCTTCCGCACAGATCAAAATCAGATTTTTACCCTCAAATGAGCCTGTATAGACATTTTGGCTTGACGGTGTGAGCGTGGAAACATAAGCATCAATATCAGCACAGTTCCCACCTGCCCCGGCAAGCGCGGCAAAATCAACAGAAATCACACTCTGACCGTATGCAATCGGTGTTACTGATTCGTCTTCCTGTGCAGTTTCCGTGCTTTGGGAGGAATCCTCCTCTTGAAGTGTGATCACCTCCTGAGTGTCAGCAGCCTCTTTTGCCTGTACGACGGTCATACCGTCGGATACGATTTTCTCCTCCGTGCTTTCAAAGACAGGAGCGGACATTTTGGATGAAGCAAGATTCCGGATATCCAGACACAGCCCCTCACCCAGCCCAAACCGCATTACCGCTGACTCAAAATTATATTGATTTGTATAAATGTCCTTATTCAGGCCGCAGCATAAGATAAGGAACAAAGCCGCTCCATAACAGGCAGCTCCCCCGGCCAAATGTGCCAGCAAAGAATAAACTGTCTGGCCTGTATGTCCTCGCATAATGCCCTTTTCGGATAACTGTCCTATTATCTTTTCTCTTAGTACAAACCACAAGATAAGCGGAAGCAAAAAGAGCGCAATATGACTGATTCCATCAAAGCAGAAGATCAGCCGCCTGATGTCAGCACCAAATCCGCCCAGTGCNTCAGTTGCAGCATTCAATATGGTATTTAAGTCATATGCCACCTTAAACTGTCTATATACCAGAAATTCCACAACGAAAATGAGAAACAAGAACCCCAGATAGAATGGTATCAGAATCTGCTCTGCTTTTTTCGGCAACAGCAAAATAATGCCCGAAACCATCATTCCTACGCTGAGCGAGAATAATGTCAGAAATACAAATGAACTTCCGGTGTGCAATGTTTCGACTGACAGCTTGAAAACAATCTCCATGTAAAAACATGAAAGAGACAAAAAAACAGCCAGCCATAATTTCCTTTTTCTTTTCTTCCTTTGTATACTCATAATGTCTTGTCATCGCAAACGCTTTCACTTGCGTTCTCCTTTTATATTGCTAATATACATACCCTATGCATCATTCTTGCATCATCCTTGCATCATTTTTGCATCATTTTTCTTTTCGGTGTCAGCTCATAAATGTGTTGGCAGCTACATGGATATCTCATACACTTCAAATCAAATTTACACCGGCAGACTATTTTCGACACACAGCGCCCCATACCCCACTCTCGCATCCGGGTACTTTGCCACGCCGCGGATGGGCTTCGCTCCCTTCCGCAGATATGCCTTGACCTTTTCCCCATACAGATAGGGATCATTTCCCATCACGATCCCCCACTGCATCAGCAGGGCAGCCGCCCCCGTCACAAAAGGCGTGGCAAAGGAAGTGCCGGTGACCGGTCCATAACCGCCGTTCCGGTCGGGGGCTGTCACACCCACACCGGGCGCCACTAGATCCGGCTTCACGTAGGTATCCGAAGTACGGCTGTTGACCTGCTCCTCGTACAGATACCCTCTGCCCGAAAAGTCTGCATAGGCCTCGTATACCAGATCATAAGCCCCCACCGTGACCACCTTGGCCGCCGTGGAGGGAATCGTGAGGGTCACATCCGGCGTGGTTTTGACAAAGCGGGTGTTGGCACTGCGCACCGTGGCGGAGGGCAGATAAAAAGTATAATTCCCGGTGACGATCCGCAGGGGACGGAGCCGGAAGGTCCACACTCCCTGATCCAGATACCTGCCGCCCACTACTGGCAACAGATCAAAATACAGTTCCTGCCCCGTCATATAGGGCGCCGGTTCTCCGTTGTAGAGCAGAATCTGTGTCTGCTGTAGCCGATAAACCTGTTTACCGGGACGGTCAGTATCCACCTGAAAGGCCTCTCCGGAAGGCGACACAAGTGTCACCAGATAGCGGTCGGTATACTCCTTCCACAGCTGCACGTTGAGCCCTGTTTCGTAGCCTCCCACCGTCATTTCCACCATCACGTCCTGATCGGTGACATTTCCGTCAGTTTCACTATTCAAAGAAGCGGTTTGCCGAATACTGCCTCCCACATGCCCTCCCGATGCCCCTTCGTTTCCGCTGCCCACACAGATCACATTCCTGCCGATCTCCGACACATTATCAATAAACCGTTCCAGCAGAGAAGTCCCGTTATGGGCGCCATAGGTATTTCCAAAGCTCAGATTGATCGCCACGGGCATGCCAAGCTCACGAGCCTTATTGACCGTATAAGTCAGTGCCCGCATCAGCTCTGTGGTTCTGGGAAAGGAGTCGGCTCTCGGCGTCCCCAGCCGCACGATCAGAAGCTCGCTCTCTCTGGCAACGCCCGCGTAAGCCACGCCGCGCTCTCCGCCATTTCCCGCAGCGATCCCGGCTACCGCCGTCCCGTGACCGCTGGTGTCGATGCTCGGCACGATCTGCTCCGCCGCCTGCCTGCTGCCCGCAGCGAGAGCTTCGTTGATCTCTTCCCGGGTATATTCTCTGTCTAACACCTGATCCCACAGCCAAAGGATCCGGGTGCTGCCGTCCGGCTTTCGAAAATCCTGATTCCAATAACTGATCCCGGAATCTATGACGGCCACCAGAACGCCTCTGCCCGTGAGCGTTTCTGACAGCCTGCTCCCCGGCGCAAAGCAGGAGGCCGTATTGCCCGCCGCATCAGAAAAGAAGAGGCGTTTTGGTTTCTCCACGTATTCGATCTGCTCCACATCGGGCAGCCGCTCCATCTCTGATTCCGGCACAGTCAAAATAGCGTACCCTGCGATTAGTTCCTCCACTCTGATCCCAAAGCCTGTCAATTCCTGTAAGGAGCCGTGATATTTTACGATCACCTCCCAGGTTTTCTCCCGCTCATCAAAGCCCACATTCAACTCCAGAGACCGCTCCCTGTTCTCCGGCGATGTATCAAGCGCCAGATTCAGTATATTTTCATTTTTCTGCGAATTCATATGATCTCCCATGCGCAAGCTCTTTCATTTTTGCGCAAGATAGTTTTATTATTATAGTATTATTCGTGAAAAAGATTGACCGTGTACTTTTTACGAAGTAATATATTATTAACCCAAAAACTGATACACACAAAAGAGGAGCCCCCATGAGCAAAACACAACTCCCCCTGTCCACAAACGAGCAGACGAACGCCCTTGATTCCATAGAAACCTATGATAACCTTTATTCCAAAAAAAGTTTTGGCACATTGGATTATCCCGTAGAGGCCCGCTATCTGGATCTTCGCAAGTCCTATATGAACTGGATCCGCTGGCACTGGCACGAGGAAATGGAGATTCTGATCGTCGAGCAGGGCATCGCAGAGATTTCAACCGACGATGCCACTTACGAGATCAGCCCCGGACAGGGAATCATCATCAACCAGAATGTAATGCACTGCATCCACGCCAAAGATCAGAATATCTGTACTTTTCATTCTCTGGTCTTTCACCCGGATTTTATTTTCGGGCATAAAAATAGCTACCTGCAGACACAATATCTGCTTCCGATACAGAATCAGCCTTTTAAGATTTTTTGTCTGGATGAAAGCGAGTCCTGGCATAGTTCTATGCTAAATACTCTCGTTGAAGTGATTCGGATAAATCTGAAAAAATTTTTCGGCTATGAGATCGTCACCAAAGGACATCTGTGCCATTTCTGGGCTGAGCTGCTCTATCGGCTTCCCCAGAACGAAACCGCCGATGCCCCCCGCGTATGTCCGGACGAGCTACGGGTCAAGGAGGCGATGCTCTTCATCCGAACCCACCACGCGGAACCGCTGACCCTGCAGGAGATTGCAGACAGTATTCACGTCAGCAAAAGCGAATGCTGCCGCTGTTTCTCCAGAACCCTGCAGATGAGTCCCTTTGAGTATCTGATGAAATACCGCATCTATGAATCTACGAAAAAATTGATGGATTCTGAGCAAAACTCCGAATCCATCGCCGACCTGGCTCTCTCTGTGGGTTTTAACAACACCAGCTACTTTAACAAGCTTTTTAAGAAGTTTTTGGGCTGTACCCCCACCTACTACAGAACCCATAAGGTATTGCACCATGAGGCGGAACGAGGTACGCTGTCCTACTTTTTATAAGGCTCTACTACTCTGCAGACAAAGTTTTTCTCTTGTCCTTATGAAAAAGCAGGCTCCGTTGTAAGCCTCCGCCTCATACAGCTTTCCGATGATCTCCCGCATCCGCTGATCCAGTCTGTGATACACCACCGGCTTCTCCCAACGGATGCCGTCCAGATATTCTCTCTGCCGGCTGTTGAGGCAGCTTATGTCCTCTTCTTTGCTCTTCTCGCCCTGCNGCTGTTGGTTTTGACTGTTAAGGTNAATGTTCAAAAAATCAAATGCACAGGAGACGTAGCACAGGCTCTCTCCGTTCTGCTCGCACTTTTTATGTAACAGCTCTGTCAGCTTTCCATCCCGCTTACGGTCATATGTCGATTCTCTCCACAAAAAAGTCTGCATTTTTGCCTCTTCTCCAGCTTGCGACAACATTGTCAAATCTGTCGTATCCGTCATTTTATGCTGACTATTAGAGTCAATACCAATTTTACGAAACGTTCGTCTGCCGTAGGCATCCTGCTCCTCTACAAACTGTGCCTGCTGTTCAAATACGGCAGGTGAAGGCTCCTGCAACAAAAGCACCCGTTTTTCGTACAGGTGCTCCATCATGATCCGCTGAGCCTTAGACCGGGGTGTGGGATAATCCAGCCTTGCCACGATCTGCTCCAGTGTATAGCCCAGATCTGTCAAGTGTCTGATCGCCCCGCCACAGGCCACATCCGTAGCGAAATTCGATAATGCGGTTTGAAAATATTCAGGCCTGTCCATATGCCGTTCCTCTCCTAATCCTCCGACAACAGATAACTCTCCAGATCATCCGGCACACAGAGATTACCATGATAGTACTGTCTGCCCTCGGCGCCGTATAGTTCCTTGCGCTGCCTGATATGGGTATCCTCGGTGTGATACAGAATGAGATTTGGGATATGCAGCTCTTCCGCCTGTTCGCAGGCCTCCTTAACCGTGGTATGATGCTTTTCATAAGGTTTGAAGACATCCGCTTCTCCATACATACAGAAAGCCTCCAGCATCAGCCAGTCACTTCCTCTTACATATTGACTGTTTTTGTCATTATACGGTTCATCCCCGCAGCAGGTCAGACGTTTTCCGCCGTCAAATTCTATGGTGAACCCATACTGCTTATCCTTCTTAGACAAAATATCAAAAAAAGTCGCCGTATGTCCCAATATCTGCCTGCTCTCTCCATCCTCCACCACCCGGAACCGGATCCTGCTGCCGATATGTTTTTTGATCTTATCCTGCAATAAGATATCTGCCATATTTTTCAGGATCGGGATGACCTCATCATGTCCGTAAATATCCACCGTGCCTAAATACTCTCCCTTGTTGATTCCCTGCCCGATCTTTCGGATGATCCACAGGATTCCCATGATATGATCGATATGCTTGTGGGTGATAAAAATATGGTGAATGGATCTCCAGTCGATCCCGGCCTTTGTAAGCTGTACCAGGATGCCGTTTCCGCCACCGCCATCCACCAGAAAGCTCTCTCCCTTTTCCTCCAGTGCAAAACATGTATTATAGCACGAGGTG
>JAAUZN010000011.1 GCA_014804565.1 Lachnospiraceae bacterium | reverse complement strand
AGTTTTATTCTGTAGGTAAGATTCCGGGTGGTTTTAATAAGAGAGAGGGTAAGCCCTCTGAGAATGCGATTCTGACTAGCCGTGTGATCGACCGGCCTATGAGACCGTTATTTCCGAAGGATTATCGCAATGATGTGACACTGAACAATCTGGTCATGAGTGTGGATCCGGCATGCCGTCCTGAGCTGGTGGCGATGATCGGTACAGCCATTGCGACCTGTATCTCTGATATCCCCTTTGCGGGCCCCTGTGCCATGACCCAGATGGGTATCGTGGATGGCGAGCTGATCGTGAACCCCTCCCAGGAGCAGTGGGACAAGGGTGATCTGCAGATGACGGTTGCATCTACTTCTGAGAAGGTGATGATGATCGAGGCAGGCGCTAACGAGGTGCCGGAGGCAAAGGTGCTGGAGGCAATTTACAAGGCACACGAGATCAATCAGACATTGATCGCTTTTATCAATCAGATCGTGGCTGAGGTGGGCAAGCCGAAGCATACCTATGAGAGCTGTGCGGTTCCCGAGGAAATGTTCGAGGATATGAAGAAGATCGTCACGCCCGAGGAGATGGAGAAGGCTGTCTTCACCGATGAGAAGCAGGTGCGTGAGGAGAATATCAAAAATGTGACGGCGAAGCTGGAGGAGGCATTTGCAGACAAAGAGGATTATCTGGCAGTGCTCGGCGAGGCCGTATATCAGTATCAGAAGAAGACCGTCCGCAAGATGATCTTAAAGGATCACAAGCGTCCCGACGGCAGAGCGCTGGATCAGATCAGACCTCTGGCGGCGGAAGTAGATATCATTCCCAGAGTGCATGGTTCCGCCATGTTTACCAGAGGACAGACGCAGATCTGTAATGTATGTACCCTGGCGCCTCTTTCCGAGATGCAGAAAGTAGATGGCCTGGATCCGAATGTCACAGGCAAGAGATATATGCACCATTACAATTTCCCGTCTTACTCTGTGGGAGAGACGAAGGTGAGCAGAGGACCGGGCAGAAGAGAGATTGGCCACGGCGCTCTGGCAGAGAGGGCACTGCTTCCGGTACTGCCCTCTGAGGAGGAGTTCCCTTATGCGATCCGTACTGTGTCTGAGACCTTTGAGTCCAACGGTTCCACCTCTATGGCGTCCACCTGTGCATCCTGTATGTCACTGATGGCAGCGGGTGTGCCCATCAAGAAGATGGTAGCGGGTATTTCCTGCGGTCTGGTGACCGGTGAGACAGACGATGATTTCGTACTTTTGACAGATATTCAGGGGCTGGAGGATTTCTTCGGCGATATGGACTTTAAGGTGACCGGTACCCATGACGGTATTACGGCGATTCAGATGGATATCAAGATTCACGGTCTGACCAAGCCCATCGTGGAGGGCGCTATCGCAAGATGCCGCGAGGCAAGAGAGTTTATCATGGCTAACTGCATGAGCCCGGCTATCTCTGCACCCCGCAAGGAGGTGGGTCCTTATGCGCCTAAGATCATTTCCATTCAGATCGATCCTGATAAGATTGGCGATGTGGTGGGTCAGCGCGGTAAGACGATCAATGAGATCATTGCCCGCACTGGTGTGAAGATCGATATCAACGATGAAGGCCAGGTATCTGTTTGCGGTACAGACCGTGAGATGATGGATAAGGCAGTGGATATGATCAAGATGATCACTACAGACTTTGAGGAGGGACAGATCTTCCAGGGTACTGTGGTCAGCATCAAGGAGTTCGGCGCGTTCGTTGAGTTTGCACCGGGCAAGGAGGGCATGGTTCACATCTCCAAGATCGCGAAGGAGAGAATCAANCGCGTGGAGGATGTGCTCACTTTAGGNGANAAGGTCACNGTGGTGTGCCTTGGCAAAGATAAGATGGGNAGNATCAGNTTCTCTATGAAGGATGTAGCGCAGGTATAAACGANCTGGCGATNGATGTGATANGAANAAACAGCGCGTCGATGACGCGCTGTTTATTTTGNNTTNATNNTAGGAAATATTATCCACTGCCGAGGGACGGTNTTAGAAGCGCTGGGATGCTTTTTCCTCGCAGTATTTGCAGCGGTAGATCTCTTTTTCTTCATCTGCCAGCACGAAGATATGCGGCAGCTCCTGTTCGATGGAAGTGATACAGCGCGGGTTTTTACACTTAATGACATTATGAATTTCGCGGGGAAGCACCAGATCCTTCTTATCTACGATCTCGCCGTCCTTGATCACGTTGACGGTGATGTTATGGTCGATAACNGCCAGGATATCCAGGTTCAGTGTGTTGATATCGCACTCCACCTTCAGAATATCTTTTTTTCCCATCTTATTGCTGCGGGCGTTCTTGATGATCGCCACCGTGCAGTCCAGTTTNTCCAGNTTCAGATGATGATAAATAGAAAGGCTTTTNCCTGCCGCTATGTGGTCGAGCACGAAACCTTCCTCTATTTTTCCTACGTTTAACATAAGGGTCTAACCTCCTTTGGTCATGATGTCGGCAGCGGTTTANCCTTCGATGCCGAGCAGAGTCAATATCAGCGCCATGCGGACATAGACGCCGTACTGTGCCTGTTTGAAATAGACGGCGCGGGGGTCGTCATCGACCTCCACGGAGATCTCGTTGACNCGGGGCAGGGGATGGAGCACCAGCATGTCCTCTCTGGCGGCNGAAAGTTTTTCCTTGTCCAGAATATAAAAGTCTTTCAGTCTCACATAGTCTTCCTCGTTAAAGAAGCGTTCCTTCTGNACTCTGGTCATGTAGAGCAGGTCCAATTCCGGCATCCGGTCCTCCAGGCGGATCACCTCCTCGTAGGCGATNTNCTGTTCCGTCAGCATGTCCGTGATATAGTCGGGCACCTTTAGCTCCGGCGGGGAGATAAAGATAAAGCGGATGTCAGGGTAGCGCAGCAGCGCATTGATCAGAGAGTGTACGGTGCGTCCGAATTTCAGGTCACCACAGAGACCGATCGTAAAGCCGCCCAGCTTTCCNTTCAGGGAGCGGATCGTGAGCAGATCGGTGAGAGTCTGGGTGGGATGCTGGTGTCCGCCGTCCCCCGCGTTGATCACGGGAATACCGGAGCGGCTGGCAGCCACCATAGGCGCACCCTCCTTGGGATGGCGCATAGCGCAGATGTCCGCGTAGCAGGAGATGATGCGGATGGTGTCCGATACGCTCTCTCCCTTGGTGGCGGAGGAGGAAGCGGCGTCCGAAAAACCAAGCACCTGACCGCCCAGATTGAGCATGGCGGCTTCAAAGCTTAAGCGCGTGCGTGTGCTCGGTTCGTAGAAACAGGTGGCCAGCTTTTTCCCCTCGCAGGCGTGGGCATATCTGGCGGGATCTGCCTCGATCCGGTTTGCCAGGTCAAAGAGCTGTTCCAGCTCCTCCACGGAAAAATCAAGTGGATTCATCAAATGTCTCATATGGCTAGATTCTCCTTTGCTAGAATTATNAAAAAAATAGAAGAGAANNATTCTCTTCTATTTTCTATGGTTTATGTTAGATAGGATAACAATTCCTCCACGGGCTTTCTTCTGGGAACAGCAGGTGTCTCATCGGGATAACCAATAGGAATGAGCGCTACCAGTTCTCTGTCCTCGGGAAGCTGCAATAAAGATTCCGCCGCGCTCTGGTCGAAAAGACCGAGGATCACGGAACCGAGTCCCTTTTCATAGGCTGCCAGACAAAGACTCTGGGAAGCGATACCGGCATCNTACATCTGCCAGCCGTCGCCGCGGGGAGTGCTGAAGGAGCCGTCGCGCTCATAGCCGCTGCGATTCTTGATAATGGTAACAGCCATCAATACGGGAGCGGCAGCGATAATATCNCCGTTAGGGGGATATATGGAAGTACACTCNCTGGCAATTTTTTCTTTCAGAGCGCCCTCCACGGCAATGTAGCGGGTGATCTGAGTATGTTTCCAGCTGGGCGAATAGGAAGCGGTCTCAACGATCTCGGATATGAGCTCATGAGAGACGGGATCAGCCTTGAATTTGCGGATGCTTCTGCGCCCTACGATACATTCTTTAGCAGTCATGTGGAGTCCTCCTTATTTTATATGATTTTCGATTACCGTGTTTTATACATCATAGCATAAAGCAGGGGTGGCGTGCAAGGGGAAGTGCAACTTGTGAAATAAAGAGGGATGTGATAAGATATTCACGTAGGCAATGAGCAGAAGGAATCCGAAGGATTCCGAGTGCACTGCGAATAAATAAAAAATGTTGGAGAGAATGTCATGGAAGAAAAGAGAGAAGTGTTAGAGGAAGATTTAGATATAGAAGAACAGGATCAAGAGGGCGTAAAGGAATACGTGGAGCGCAAGCGTTGGCTGTTTTTCGGCCTTCCCTTTACGTTTACGAAATATACGATCAACGAGCGTGTGATCACCATTAACGAGGGATTACTCAGCTCTAAAGAGAATGACTGTTATTTATATAAAGTTCAGGATGTGGAGCTTAGGACCAGTCTGGCGGAACGCATTTTCGGGCTGGGTACGGTGGTCTGCTTTACAGGAGACACCACCCATCCTCAGCTTTTTTTGGAGCATATCAAGCATGCGAAAGAGGTAAAGAACTATATTTTGTATGCGTCCGAGGCGGCAAGAAGAAAACGCCGGACCTTGAATACGTTAAACATCGATGCGGATGACATCGATATAGACTGATCAGTCCGGGCGCAGAGAAGGATCGTTTTCCCGCAGGAGACGCTCGAAGAGCAGTCCTGTGATAAACCAGCAGGGAGCATANTCAAGGCGGATCACCTTGGCCAGATTCCAGCGGGAGCGCTCATAGTTCCAGGGACACAGCTTGCGGCGGTTTAGCCATATGCCGGTGAAAAATTCACCGGTGAAGATCAGGCCGGTATAGGTGAGGCCGCGAAACAGCAGGGAGCGGTTCCTGATCAGACGGCAGAGGGGAGCGAGCAGGGAAGCCATACCGTAGATGGGAAACATCCAGACCGAGGTGACGCCGGGCAGTGTGAGGTCCCGTCTGCGAAAGGCGTGAAAAGCCGTGAAGGTGATCTCTAAAAACCACCCCAACAGGCCGCAGTGAATGAAGTTGTGTATCAATTTTCTCATAAGGACAGTATAGACGGTTTGGCTGTAGAATATTCGCTGCAGATACATCAGTCTTTCAATAAAAAGAGAGGGTGCCACATGAACTATCGGGAAGCCATGGAATATGTAGAAGAGCTGCGGCCTCTTGGCAGCGTCATGGGGCTGGAGACTATGCGTCAGCTGTGTGAACGGCTGGGGGATCCGCAGGAGCAGCTGCAGTTTGTACATATAGCAGGAACCAACGGAAAGGGTTCCACGCTGGCCTATGTGTCCACGGTGATGCAGACGGCGGGCTACCGGGTTGGCAGATATATTTCCCCCACCGTGAGGGAGTATCGGGAGCGGTTTCAGGTGGACGGCCGCATGATTACTCAGTCGGGACTATGTAAGTATCTGGAGACCGTGAAAACGGCGGCGGAAGCGATGGCGGCGGAAGGACTTCCGCATCCCACCCTTTTTGAGGTGGAGACAGCGGTGGCTTTTTTATATTTTTTAGATAAGGCCTGTGACCTGGTGGTTCTGGAGACCGGGCTGGGCGGTGCGTTGGATGCCACGAATGTGGTGAGCAACACACTGGCGGCAGTCTTTACATCCATCAGTATGGATCATATGGAGATTTTGGGAGAGAGTCTTCCGGAGATTGCCCAGGCAAAGGCGGGTATTATCAAAAACAAGTGTTATACTATTTCCGTAAAGCAGGATCCCGAGGTAATGAAAATTCTGCGGCAGACAGCGGTTTTGAAAAAGAGCAAGTTTTTGACGGCGGATGTATCACGGACGAAACAGGTCAAATATGGTATAACCAAACAGAGCTTTAGCTATGACCGCTATAAGAATCTGGAGATTTCCATGCCGGGACAGTTTCAGATCGAGAATGCGGTGCTGGCGGTGGAGACGGTGATGGCGCTTGTAAGATGCGGCTTTACAGTGTCGGAGGAGAAGCTGAGGAAGGGACTTTCGGAGACGCGGTGGCCGGGGCGGTTTGATGTGCTCGCCAAGAGACCGTTCTTTATTGCGGATGGCGCCCACAACGAGGATGCCGCCCGGAGATTAGCGGAAAGTATTCGGTTTTATTTTACAAATCGGAAAATTATTTATATAATGGGAATGTTACGGGATAAAGAATACGATAAGGTGATTCGCGCTACCTTTCCGCTGGCATCCCATATCATCACGGTGACGCCGCCCATAGGAGACCGTGCACTTCCGGCACTCGATCTGGCACAGGCAGCCAGAGAGTACCATGGCGCTGTGACGGCGGCGGACAGTGTACAGGAGGCGGTGGAGATAGCCTATCTCCTTGTGGGAAAGGATAANGACACCGTGATCATAGCGTTCGGCTCTCTNTCNTATCTGGGAGAACTGATGGATGTAGTCGAACANAGAGATACNATCAGGAGAGACACNCATGGTAGATCAGANNAAANTTNANGANGCGGTCNGNNTGCTCNTAGAAGGCATNGGCGAGNATGTGGACAGAGAGGGNCTGCGGGANACCCCGGNNCGGATNGCNCGCATGTATGANCAGATNTTTGCNGGAATGGAGGAGGATGCGGCAGCGCATCTGTCCAAGACCTTCGCGGTAGCCAGCAATGAGATCGTTCTGGTAAAAGATATCACCTTTTATTCTATNTGCGAGCACCATCTGATGCCCTTTTACGGGAAGGCGCATATCGCATATCTGCCGGACGGAAAGGTGGTGGGTCTCAGTAAACTGGCAAGAACTGTGGAGGTTTACGCCAGAAGACCTCAGATCCAGGAGCAGATGACGATACAGATCGTGGAGGCAGTCATGGAGCATCTGAAGCCGCAGGGTGTGATGGTAATGTTGGAGGCGGAACATATGTGCATGACGATGCGGGGNGTGGAAAAGCCGGGAAGCAGGACAGTGACCATGGCGTCCAGAGGATGTTTTCAGGAAAAACTCGAGTTACAGGAGTTATTTTTTAAAATGCTGGGTGAAAACAAGAAATATAATCAGGATTTAGTACAATAAAATCCTGTGGATAAGTAAGTATATCAATCATAATACGGAGGAGANTAAAATGAGGATTGGACAGAGAGATTTCAGGACAAAAGGACATGCTTATGTGATGGGAATTCTTAACGTAACACCCGATTCTTTTTCTGATGGCGGAAAGTATATGGATCTGGATCAGGCATTATATCACGTAGAACAAATGATAACAGATGGTATGGATATCGTGGATGTTGGCGGAGAATCGACGCGGCCCGGTTATACCAAAGTGTCCGATCAGGAAGAGATCGACAGAGTCGTTCCGGTGATCGAAGCCATCAAATCCAGATTTAATGTTCCGATTTCTCTGGATACTTACAAGTCNGAGGTGGCAAAAGCGGGAATTGCGGCAGGCGCGGATATGATCAACGATGTCTGGGGACTGAAATATGATGACAAGATGGCGCAGGTGATTGCGGAATCCGGTCTTCCCTGCTGTCTGGGGCATAACCGCAAGGAGCCAAAATATACGAATCTGATCGAGGAGATCTTCTGGGATCTGGAAGCGTCTCTGGAGCTGGCAAACAAGGCGGGGATCACCTATGATAAGATCATTCTGGATCCCGGCATCGGCTTCGGCAAAAGCTATGAGAATAACCTGGAGATCATTGATAATCTGCAGAAATTTCATTCTCTGGGATGTCCGGTGCTTCTCGGCGCAAGCCGCAAGTCCGTGGTGGGCATGGGCTTGGATCTGCCGGTGGCTGAGCGCATGGAGGGGACACTGGTGACGACCGTTTTCGGCGTACAGAGAGGCGTTATGTTCGTCCGCGTGCATGATGTGAAGGAGAATGTGCGGGCGGTGAAAATGACAGAGGCGATCCGCGACGGCTATAAGAATTAAGATAAATAACGACTGTGACGGAATGGCGGGAAAGAGCATGGATCAGATCATAATAGAGGATCTGCAGGTATACGCCCATCACGGAGTGTACCAACAGGAAAACGAGAAGGGNCAGAATTTTTATGTCAGCGCCGTTTTNGAGACAGACACCAGNGCGGCGGGCATGGCGGATGATCTGGGATTGTCCACGAACTATGGGGTGGTGTGCCGGTTTTTACATACCTACCTTACGGAACACACCTACAAGNTGATNGAGACNGNGGCGGAAAAAACCTCAGAGGCNCTGTTGCTGCAGTTTCCNCATGTGCGGCGGNTCACCATGGAAATAAAAAAGCCGGAGGCGCCGATCNCGATTCCCTTTNGTTCNGTTTCTGTGAAGATNACCAGAGGATGGAATCGTGCCTATATCGCCTGNGGCTCCAACATGGGNGANANAAAGGNACACCTGAATGCGGCGGTGGAGGCNTTGCTNANNGANGANANGTGCAGGGTCCTGCGNGTNTCGGACTGGATAGAGACGACNCCNTATGGCGGCGTGGAGCANGCGGATTATNTGAANGGCGCNCTGTCCNTCGANACNCTCTACACACCGGANGAGCTTTTGGAGAAGCTGCANGANATCNAGCGGCANGANGCCAGNGAGCGCAAGGANNGNTGGGGCCCCAGAACGCTGGATCTGGATATNCTTCTGTATGAAGGCAGGGTAATGGATACGGAGAAGCTTACCATCCCCCATCGGGATATGCGGAACCGGGATTTTGTCCTGAAGCCTTTGGCGCAGATCGCACCCTATGAGATACATCCGGTGCTTGGAAAAGCGGTGGCGCAGCTTCTGGAGGAAGTGGAACAGGATGGAGAAAAACATGTGTTATAGAATAGAATGAATTAAGGGGCAGCTGCACTCATTGATTGGTGCGGCTGCCCCTTCTTTTGGTTTATGCCTCATCTATTCTATTCCTACCCCGGCCGCTTCTCTGGCGGCGTCGAAGGTAGTCACATTGACCGGTCCGTAGGTGTAGGTCTTGTAGACAGGCGTAGTCTCGTTGAAAGCGTTAAAGTACACATACTCGGAAGTGATGTTGATGTTCTGGTAAACACCTTCCCGAACAAGTTCCTGATAGCTGCCGTCTGTCAGCATCCGCTTGAGAGCGGGAGCATCGGTAGAACTGACCTGATAATATATGTAGTTATCGTAGACATTGAACATATCGATGCGGTCGTTGGTCAATACTTCTACCACATCGTTGTTCAGACTGTAGCGGCACAGACGGTAGTTTTCCGAGACGTCCATGTAGTACACATAGCCGTCCTGAACGATGGGATTCCAGAGATTCCCCCGCCAGACCACNGTGGNGTTGTCGGTGGACACATCNAGNGCGTAGAGNNAATGNTCNTTNCCTGTGCCGTTATAGTAGATCCNGCCGTTTACGTAGCAGTTGGGATTGATGATCTCCTCGGCTACNGTCTGNNTGTCTTTTTTATCGATCCGNANNTTATCCANAGTGGTGCCGAGGGCTTTGTCANATTTNTCATAGTAGAGNNAATTNCCGCAAAGCTGCATACTGACNATNCNGCAGCGGTCCANACCNACNGTGGATTTTCCCTTTCAGATTGCTNCGNTATATGCCNNCGGTATGNGCCAGNTANCCCANNCCGCTTCCGTTAGAGCNGTCNCTGGTCATGGCGTANTAGAGATANTTNCCGGCNGCGTTGATGGAAGAGACNGAGTTGCCGGAAAGTTTGACCATNTCGCTCTCNTCCGGATTCATGGNGTANAGACCNTAGNTATCGTAGGCGTTGGCNAAGTATACNCGNCCGTCCGCNTCNCAGAAGTAGCCGCCNTTATTCAGATTACCGGGGGTATTTCCCACAGTGAAATCGTCATTCATGGTGATGTGACCGCTTAAAACGACGCCCAGAGACAGGAGTATTAAAACAACAATTGTTATGGAAATAGCCAGGATGTTCTTTTGTGTGGTGCTCATGGAATTTCCCCTTCGATAGAATAGTCGTACAGCACTATTATATCGAGAATCCTTCTTGCTATCAAGAACAAATTGCGGTAAACTTAGNGNGNTAANNAANGGGAAAGGATGGAAGGTATGGATTTAGCAGAATTGAGGGTACAGCTGGATGCGATCGACGAGAAGATCGTAGCCCTTTATGAAGAGCGTATGGCGATTTCGTCCCAGGTGGCGGACTATAAGATAGAGACGGGCAAGAAGGTGTTTGATAAGAGCAGGGAGGCAGAGAAGCTGGAAAAAGTGCGTTCTCTCACGCATAATCCTTTTAATGCCCATGGGATTCAGGAGCTTTTTGAGCAGATCATGTCCATGAGCCGGAAGCTCCAGTATAATAAGCTGGCGGAGGCGGGAGCCCTTGGCAGACTTCCCTTTATTGCGGTGGACAAGCTGGAGACAGAGCAGACCAGAGTGGTTTTTCAGGGGGCGGAGGGCGCCTATTCCCAGATGGCGATGCTCCGGTATTTCGGGGAGCAGGTGAAGAGCTTTCATGTGGATACCTTTCGGGATGCCATGACAGCCATTGAGGAAGGAAGCGCGGACTTTGCCGTGCTGCCCATCGAAAATTCCACGGCGGGTATCGTGAATGAGATATACGATCTTTTGGTGGAGTTTGAAAACTATATCGTGGGAGAACAGATCATAAAGATAGAACACTGCCTGATGGGACTGCCGGGCACGGACATCTCTCAGATCAGGACAGTATATTCCCATCCCCAGTCCCTGATGCAGAGCGCCAGATATCTCAGTACCCATGAGGACTGGCGGCAGGTCAGCCTTCCCAATAACGCTTTTGCGGCGCGGAAGGTGAGTGAGGAGGGGGATAAGACCCAGGCCGCCATTGCCAGCGAGCAGGCAGCCAAAATCTATGGGCTGGATATTCTGAAGCGGGGCGTCAATCAGTCGGATACCAACTCCACCCGTTTCATCATTGTCACAAATCAGAAGATATTCAGGAAGGATGCGTCGAAGATCAGCATCTGTCTGGAGGTGCCCCACGAGAGCGGCTCCCTCTATCACATCCTGTCACACTTTATTTACAACAATCTGAATATGACAAAGATCGAGAGCCGTCCTATCGAGGAGAGAAACTGGGAATACCGTTTCTTTATCGATTTCGAGGGCAATTTTGCGGACGGTGCGGTGAAAAATGCGCTCAGAGGACTGCGGGATGAGGCGCGCAATATGAAAATACTGGGGAATTATTGACAGAGAGGNATCACACGATGAGAGAAGAAGAACTGATCATATATAAGGAATTTGCGGATGGAGATATCCTTCGGGATGTGGTCTGGCTGATGGAGCATTACCGCTCCGGAGACGGCAGGGCAAGGCCGCTNTTTTACAAGTGTATGCACCGGCTNTCCGAGCAGGCGGCGGANCANGGCTTTTACGGGAATCTCTGGCACTGCTATCTGACNAATCTTCTGGTGAACAATGAGAACAGCTACAGNTGCGCCTGTGAGATGAGAGGAGAGGTGGAGGGCAGCATCAATGAGCTGGTACTGCACGATAT
Organism: Lachnospiraceae bacterium; assembly: GCA_014804565.1. Taxonomy (GTDB): domain Bacteria; phylum Bacillota; class Clostridia; order Lachnospirales; family Lachnospiraceae; genus UBA3282. The sequence goes on along the minus strand of JAAUZN010000011.1, from coordinate 6,320 downwards.
CGCTATTTTTAAAGAGCTGTTTGATTATGACTTTACGGAGATGATGGAGGTTTTGAAGGCGCCGGAGTTTGCCGTGGTTTTGGCATACGAGGGGTCTTCTGCTGACAGTAAGGTCTATAACAGGCGTATCAGAGATCGGATCTGTACGCTGGCACAGCACTTTGTACAGAATGAGAACGCTATGGCTATGAAGGCCACGCTCACGCAGTTTTACAGAGAGTACGGTGTGGGCGATCTGGGACTGCACAAGGCTTTCCGTGTAGAGCACGGGGAGGATGGCGTAGGGATCGTACCCATCCGCAATATCGCCCATGTGTATCTGGATGATCTGGTGGGCTATGAGATTCCGAAGCAGAAGCTTAAGGAGAATACGGAGGCTTTCGTGGAGGGACGCCGGGCGAACAACTGCCTCCTGTTCGGAGATGCGGGAACCGGAAAATCCTCCTGCGTAAAGGCGATCGCCAATGAATATTACGAGAAGGGGCTGCGTATTATCGAATTATATAAGCATCAATTCCAGGATTTGAATGAGGTGATCGCCCAGATCAAAAACAGGAATTATAAGTTCATCATTTATATGGATGACTTAAGCTTCGAGGATTTTGAGGTGGAATATAAGTATTTAAAGGCGCTCATTGAGGGCGGGCTGGAGAAAAAGCCTGCAAATGTGCTGATCTACGCTACCTCTAACAGACGGCATCTGATCCGCGAAAATTACAGCGACAAGGCGGACCGGCGGGATGAGGATATGCACGCGGGAGATACGGTACAGGAGAAGCTTTCCCTGGTCTACCGCTTCGGCGTGACCATCTTTTTCGGGGCGCCGGATAAGAAGCAGTTCCAGCAGATCGTAAAGGCGCTGGCGGAAAGAAACGGACTCAACGTGCCGGAGGAAGACCTTTTCCTTCTGGCGAACAAATGGGAGCTTTCCCACGGCGGACTTTCCGGCAGGACGGCACAGCAGTTCATTGATTTTTTACTTGGGCAGAGTAAAAGCGTGTAGGAAGTTACGGAGGTTAGGGTGAAAACTTTTGCAGCAATAGATGTGGGCTCTTATGAGCTTGCGATGAAAATTTTTGAGATATCCAAGGAAGGACTGCGGGAAGTCGATTACATCAGGCATCGGATCGATCTGGGGACAGACACCTTTGCCATGGGCAAGATCAGCTACGACAGAGTAGATGAGCTGTGCAGGATCCTGCGGGATTACCTGGATGTCATGAAGAGCTATCGGGTAGATGATTACACGGCCTACGGCACCAGCGCGTTCCGTGAGACGGAGAATACAGGCATTGTACTGGATCAGATCACTCAGCGCACCGGGATCCATATTGATGTGCTGAGTAACTCCGAGCAGCGTTTCCTGAATTATAAGGCCATTGCCTCCAAGGGAAAGTTCAGTAAGATCGTGGAGAAGGGTACGGCCATCGTGGATATCGGGGGCGGCAGCATCCAGATCTCGCTTTTTGACAAGGATACACTGGTCACCACCCAGAATATGCGGCTGGGTGTGCTGCGTCTGCAGGATCAGCTGGGAAGATTGAATATCAGTCCCAGACAGTATGAGGTGATCCTGGATGAGATGGTCAGCTCTCAGATCGCGGTGTTTAAAAAATTGTATCTGAAAGACCGTAATATAGAGAATATCATTGTGGTGGACGATTATCTTTCCGCCGTCGTGGAGAAAAAGGCGGCGGGCCGGGAGGAAAACAGCGCGGAGATGCCTGATGTGGAGGAAGTTTTGGAGCTGATCCGCACCAAACCGGTGCAGCAGGCGGCGAAGGATCTGGATATACCGGAGGAGAACATACCGCTTTTGTTTATTTCCTGTATGCTGGTCAACCGGATCGCCAGAGTGATGGATGCCCACATGATCTGGGCGCCGGGTGTGACGCTGTGTGACGGCATGGCATATGATTATGGCGAGCGGCACAAGATCATCAGAGAAGAGCATGATTTTGTGCAGGATATCATCGCCTGTGCACAGAATATCAGCAAGCGTTATATGGGCAGCAAACGCCGGGGCGAGACGTTGGAGAAGATCGCCATGACCATATTTGACAGCATGAAAAAGATTCACGGGCTGGGGAAGCGGGAGAGGCTGCTTCTTCGGATCGCTACGCTCCTTCATGACTGCGGCAAGTATATCAGTCTGGTGAATCTGGGAGAATGTTCTTACAATATCATCCTGTCTACGGAGATCATAGGGCTTTCTCATCTGGAGCGGGAGATNGTGGCAAATGTGGTGAAGTACAATCACATGGAATTTGATTACGGCGAGGTGATGGGAAGCGGCGGTGACATTGACAAAGCGGCTTATCTGACCATCGCGAAGCTGACGGCCATCCTGAAGATCGCAAACGGTCTGGACCGCAGCCATAAACAGAAGTTTAAGGATGTCAAGGCATCCTTAAAGGAGAGAGAACTGATCATTACCGTGGACGGTTCGGTGGACATCACGCTGGAGAAGGGGCTGTTTACGAAACGCTCCGATTTCTTCGAGGAGGTCTACAGCATAAGACCGGTGATCCGCCAGCGCGGATGACGCAGAGATTATATAATAACTANTGTAATTTAAAGGAGATCTTGGAAGCTATGGCACAGGAGATGGATCTTTCCAGAGACGAATATTATACCAACAGGGAATTGAGCTGGCTGCTCTTTAATGAGAGAGTGCTCGCGGAGGCGAAAGATAAGCAGATTCCCCTGTTTGAGCGGATAAAGTTCTTAAGNATTACCGCATCTAATTTAGACGAGTTTTTTATGGTGCGGGTGGCGTCCTTAAAGGATATGGTAAATGCGGGCTATAAGAAGCGGGATATTGCGGGTATGACTGCGTCGGAACAGCTTGCGCAGGTGAATGAGAAGACGCATCAGCTGGTGAACCAGCAGTACAATACCTACAACCGTTCCCTGTTGCCGCAGCTGGCGGCGAACGGGCTGCATCTGGTCTCTCATCATGAGGATCTGACGAAGGAGGAGGGCGCTTATGTGGACAGCTATTTTACGGATAACGTCTATCCGGTGCTTACGCCCATGGCGGTGGANTCNTCCAGNCCTTTTCCGCTGATCCGCAATAAATCCCTGAATCTGGGCGCTTTGGTGACGAAAAAGANCGGGGACGGAGAACTGGAATTTGCCACGGTGCAGGTGCCCAGCGTTCTCTCNCGCCTGGTGGAGCTTCCCTCGAAGGCGGACAGGAAACTGATCCTTCTGGAGGAAGTGATCGAGCGCAATATCCATAAGCTGTTTTTAAACTACGATATAGTCTGTACCTTCCCCTTCCGGATCATGCGCAATGCGGATCTGTCCATCGAGGAGGAAGAGGCGGAGGATCTTTTACAGGAGATCGAAAAGCAGTTGAAGAAGAGACAGTGGGGACAGGTGATCCGTCTGGAAGTGGAAGATGGGATTGACAGCCGGCTTCTTAAGCTGATACGGGAGGAACTGTCCATTCCCAAAGAAGATATCTATGCGATCAACGGACCGCTGGATCTGACCTTTTTGATGAAACTCTATGGCATGGAGGGCTTTGACCACCTGAAGGAGCACAGCTATCTGCCGCCCCAGCCCGTACCGGAGCTGCCGGAGGATGCGGATGTGTTTGAGCGGATCCGGGAGGGAGATATTCTCATGCATCACCCCTACCAGAGTTTTGAGCCGGTGGTGCGGTTCATCAGGCAGGCGGCGAGAGATCCGGAGGTTCTGGCGATCAAACAGACTCTCTACCGGGTAAGTGGCAATTCCCCCATCATCGCGGCGCTGGAGCAGGCGGCGGAGAACGGGAAGCAGGTTTCCGTGCTGGTGGAATTGAAGGCGCGGTTTGACGAGGAAAACAATATTGTCTGGGCGAAGAAGCTGGAGAAGGCGGGCTGTCATGTTATCTACGGTCTGGTGGGCCTTAAGACCCACAGTAAAATAACACTCGTTGTTAGAAGAGAGGAGAACGGGATCCGCCGCTATGTCCATCTGGGCACCGGCAATTACAATGACTCTACAGCGAAGCTCTATACGGATGTGGGATACTTCACCTGCTCGGAAATGATCGGAGAGGATGCCACCGCGGTCTTCAACATGCTTTCCGGCTACTCGGAGCCCAGAAGCTGGAACCGTCTTTCTCTGGCGCCTTACTGGCTCAAGGATCGGTTTTTGTATCTGATCGGCAGGGAGAAGGAGCATGCGGAAGCGGGACGGTTAGCCAGGATCATTGTCAAGATGAATTCGTTGTGCGATAAGGATATTATAGAGGCGCTCTACGCTGCCAGCGCAGCAGGGGTAAAGATCGATCTGATCATCCGCGGGATCTGCTGTCTGCGGACGGGGATACCGAATGTCAGCGAAAATATCACGGTTCGCTCCATTGTTGGAAATTATCTGGAGCACGCCAGAATCTTCTATTTTGAAAATGACGGCAAGCCGGAATACTATTGCGCCAGTGCGGACTGGATGCCCAGAAATCTGGAGCGCCGGGTGGAGATCCTNTTTCCCATCGAGAAGGNGCCCTTNCAGGAGAANCTNTGGCATATCCTGCAGAGCCAGCTAAGNGATACGGTGAANGCGTCGATTCTGCAGCCTGACGGCAGCTATGCCAAGGTGGATAAGCGGGGNAANGAAGTGTANAANGCNCAGCTTTCCTTCTGTGAAGAGGCAAAGGCGGCGGCGAAGGAAAAGAGNGGAAAAGGGCACAAACGGGTCTTTATCCCGAAGGTACACCATAACGAATAGAAAGGAAACAGTCTGATGAAAATATATCTGGCCTCGGCGTCGCCCAGGCGGAAGGATCTGTTAAAGCAGGTGGGAATNTCNTTTCGCGTCATGCCCAGTACGGTGGAGGAGAGGATCACGAAGGAGAAGCCTGACGAGGTGGTAGAGGAGCTGTCCTATCAAAAAGCGGTGGATGTCTGCGGCAGACTGATGGCGGAGAAGCAGGAGGATTTCGTAGTGATCGGGGCGGACACGGTGGTGTCTGCCTGGGGGAAGATTCTGGGAAAACCTGCGGACAAGGAAGATGCGNTTCGNATGCTGAAGGATCTGCAGGGTGTAAGCCACCAGGTTTATACGGGCGTCACCATCGCCTGGAAAAATCAGGATATTTCTCCCATGTATGCCACCTTCTCTGAGTGCACGGATGTGACCATGTANACCATGACGGANGAGGAGATCCGGCAGTATGTGGANAGCGGCGAGCCCATGGACAAGGCGGGCGCTTACGCGATCCAGGGTCTGTGTGCNGCGCACATTCANGGAATCTGCGGGGANTATAACAATGTGGTGGGACTGCCGGTGGGGCGGCTGTGTCAGGAGTTAAAAAAACGAGGACTACTGTAGGAGGAAATGCTATGTTTGATGAGAAAGTATTGCAATGTTTTTTAGATAATCAGTTACAGCTCTATCCGGAGAAGGTAGCGGAAACACCGGAGGAGGCAGAGGATTTTCTGGAAGAGTGTATGGCGGTTGTCGTGNATTCTGTCNGAGAGGTATGGGAATTCTTTGAAGAAGAGGGCGTCGATATGGAGGGCGCCGANGAGGAAGAAATCCTGGAGGCGGAAGAGGTNTTTGCGNTAGGAGACGGCAGATACCTGATCGTAGAAGTNTAANAAACGAGTGTTATTTAAAGNAGCAATAATTTACTTAGNGTATCNGCNAGCCCATTATGATCGTTGTCCANATCCGTGACAATATCAGCGTGGGCTTTTACTTTGTCCGTGGCGTTGCGCATNGCGATGCCGCAGCCGGCAGCTTCCAGCATGGAGATATCATTGTCTGCGTCCCCGACAGCAAAGGTATGGGAGAGGGGAATNCCCAGAGAATCGCTGAGAATGTGNACAGCGCTGCCCTTTCCCGCATGCCAGTCGAAAAGCTCCAGATATTTATCGTTGGAATAGATCATNCTGATCTTGTTTTCTGCCCACCCCGCGATGTATTGGCGAAAGACTTCCAATTTTTCTTTATTATGTAAACTAATCGCCAGCATCTTACAGGGCTCCTCGGTGAGCGCGTCGGTCAGATTTTCGGAAATCACTAGCGGCAGATGAATCTTCTGGCGATAATAGCGGATCTCCTCGTCGTCGGCGGGGGAGATCACAGCGGCGCTTTCCACATCATCCCGATAGGTCTGGATGTGGAGAGAAAGAGCCTTTGCACACTCCTGCAGATAAGAGACGTAGGAGAGGGGAAGGCCTATTTTCATGACGGTATGCTGCCGGTCGCAGTCGTAGATGATGCTGCCGTTGGAGCAGCATACAAAGATGCCGGGCTGATTGAGCCCTGCCTTCTGTTTTACTTCCAGGACACTTAAAAGGGGTCTGCCGGAGGACAGG
>JAAUZN010000010.1 GCA_014804565.1 Lachnospiraceae bacterium | reverse complement strand
AAAATGATCGTGTCGCTCATATCCTTCCAGCCCACCCGCTGCACTACTTCATAGACAACCGTTCCCGTCTCCTGATCCTGACACCGATATATGTGATAGTTACCTCGGACACCCTTTTGAAGCGCCTCCCCGGCCAACTGCTCAAAACTCTCCTCCGCAATCATCTCCGACAGCAGCTCGTCCTCTATATCCCCGCAGCGCACGAGCTCCGCACCGTATTCGCTCATCACCACCACGGACTCCTGTCTGTCACGCAGAGAGTTTTGGCAGATCTCATCGAAAATATCCGCCGAAGAACCGATCACAAGATATCCCAGCTTATTCTTCCGCGCCATATCGTAAATCTCACGATACATCACTATTTTTTCGTTCTGATTCACCTGATAGGTATCGCTTTGATAACGTCCCACTCTCTGCCAGAGAAACTTCCCTTTTTCCTGTACCGCAAGCATATAAATCTCCTGCTTTTTTACCTGATCGATATCCCCCAGATAGGAGGAAGAGCGGTCGATACAGTTTAAATAAGGATTGATGCCATTTTCCGGATATAAGGCAACACTCTTGATGTGTCCGTCAATCGCCACCATGTCCTGTATGATCTGCATGGGCGCACGATTCAGCCAAAGTCTGGCATCCCTGTTCAGCTCTTTCGGATCATCGGCTGTCAGTATCTGTTTGATCTCTTCATTGATGCTGATATAGGTTCCCATCTCCATGATGTTATTCTGCACCACGCTGATACTGTCCGATATGTTGCGCACATTTTGAATACAGCGGTTTTCCTCATTTTTCACCGCTGACAGATAATTATGTGCAAGAAGGAGAATACTGATCAGGAGTAAAATGGGCGTAATAATTACATAGCTGTAAAAAATCAGCTTTCGCCGAATACTCAGCCTCGCAATCCGATTTTTGATCCGTCTCATAGTATCCCCCGCCTGCCTGAAATCAAATTCGATTTATTTTATCCTTTTACAGCCCCCATTGCAACACCTTTCGTAATATGCTTATTTAAAATCACATACACAATAACTGCCGGTGCGGCCGTCAATGCCATCACCGCAAACTGCACTGCATAATTGGAGGAATACTCCCCTGTAAACTCCAATACGGAAAAGGGCAGTGTTTTCCATTTGGGTGTGCTCAGATAAGTACTCGCCATCATAAACTCGTTCCAGTTATTCAGGAAAGTCATAATTGCCACCGTGGCGATGGAGGGCTTTAAAATCGGCGTGATGATCTGAAACACGATCCTGTATATGCCGCAGCCATCCATAACCGCAGCCTCCTCAAGCTCTTTCGGAGCAGCCTGAATGAAGCCGGTCATCAGGAACATACCCTGCGGCAGAGAAAATGCCACATAGGGAATCAAAAGCGCCCAGAGCGTATCTGTCAGGTGCAACATGCTGTATATCTTGTAATTCGGAAGCAGAGTCGCATGAATGGGAATCATCATACCCATAACAAGCAAAGTGCTCACCAAGCCGCTGAGTTTCCATTTCATCCGCTGACAGGCAAAGGCCGCCATGATGGATATGATAACCACAAGTATTACCGCGAGTACATTGATCAGTACGCTGTTTTTCAGGTAATGCAGGAAATTACCGTCCACAAAAGCCTTCACGTAATTATCCCACCGTATTTTCTCGGGAATGATCAGCAGACCGTTGGTGAACATTTCATTACTGCTGCCGAGGGAAAAATCCACCAGCCAGATCAACGGGAACAGCTGAATGACCGCAACCATAACCAGCACAATCCATAAAATTATCTTACCGATTTTATTATTATTTTCTTTCATGCCGCTCCCCTCCTACGCTTCCTGTTTATCTCTGAATATGCCGTTAAGCGCCACTGTTGCCAGAATACAGATTATGATAAAGATGACGCCGATCGCATTGCCGTATCCGTATTTAAAGGCTTTAAACGCCTGCTGATACAGGTAGTTTGCCGCAAACTGCGTGCTGTTGTTCGGGCCGCCCTGCGTTAACAGATATACCGTCTCCATCTGCTTTAAGGCAGAGATAACAGCCATGGTCACATTGATCTGGATGACCGGCTTCATAAGAGGCAGTGTGATTCTGAAGAATGTCGTCCACCAGTTTGCCCCGTCAATGGAAGCAGCCTCATACAGTACCGGATCAATATTTTTAATACCTGTATAGTAAATCAGCATACCCCAGCCAAACCCGTGCCAGATCAGAACGATCAATACCGACCAGATGGCATTCTGCTGTGACAGCCAGTTGATNTTCCCNTCAAACCCGAGNCCCTTTAANACATTGTTCAAAAGNCCNAAATCGGGGTTATATATGAATTTCCAGAGATAAGCGATCACCGCTACGGAAATTACGTTNGGTATGAAATAGATACATCTGAAAATCCCNTCTGCTTTCCCCTGCAGCTTATCAAGCACTGCAGCNACCAAAATNGCNATCGGNTGCTGAATNCAGATAAANCCNATNGCCAAAAACAGGGAATTTAACAACGAACGTCCAAAAGCGCTGTCATGGAATAATTTCACATAATTGTCCCACCCGACAAGATGTGCCTCNCCCATGCCGGTGTAGTCCGTGAAACCGTAATAAACGCTCAGACAAATCGGCGCCAGTACCGCAAACAGAAAAACCAATAACCCCGGCAGAACCAGACTAAAAATAATCAGTTTATTGCTATACAGCTTTTTCATAAGACTCTCCTTTTAAAATTAAGAGAGGATGCCGCAAAAGTAAACTTCTTTCGGAACATCCTCTCTTGAATCACTCAGTTCATTCTGTCATTATTCACATGCCGCCCCGATTGCCGCGAGGAAGTCCTCCACAGAGGTAGAGCCGTTAGATACGCCCTGAATCTCGCTCTCGATCGCTGTCTTAAAGGCGGAAGGACCGCAGTCGTTGATAGGTGTTCCGGAAACGCTTGTTGCATTTTTCAGAATATCCATAACCTGTTTCTGTAAGTCAGTCTCATCTCCGGTCAGATACGCTGTCTGATCCTGTGCGGACATGCCGACACCGTTCTCCCAACCATACTTGGAAAGCTTATCCGGCTGATACATATAGTTTAAAAACTTGATCGCTTCGTCCTTCACGGAGGAGTTTGCGGATACTGCATAACCGCCGCCGTTCCACGCTGCGATATCGTTTGCGCCGCCCTTGCCGCCTTCCACTACAGGCAGGGTAAATGCACGAATGTTGTTTCTAATATCTTCCTGAATGTCCTCATTTAATGCCATGGAGCACTCCCAGCTTCCCATACAGAACATTGCCGCCTGTCCGTTGGTAAACAGGTTCATTGCCGTACCGTAATCCTGTGAGTCATAACCGGTCTGGAACAGTCCTGCATTTGCGGAATCTACCAGAATCTGTGTTGCCTGTTTTATTTCCGGTGCAGTGAAGTCTCCTGTCGCTACCGCGTTACGGATAATATCTGCATAATCGATTCCTGCAACCTTCACCATAATGTCTGTGAGGTAACATGCCATCGGCCATCCGTCTCCGCCATCCATAGCCATGGGAGTAATGCCTGCCGCCTGGATATCCCCGCAGAGCGCGATCAAATCATTGTAAGTAGTGGGAACTTTCCAGCCGTTATCGTCAAACATCTTCTGGTTGTAATATACGATCTGGATATCCGTGTTTCTCGGAAGACCGTATAATTTGCCGTCTTTCTTGAATCCTTCCAGAGATCCTGCGATAAATCCGTAGTCCACATAATCGTCTTCATTTAACTCTGCAAGGACGCCTGCATCCAGCACCTCATCCAGGAANGAGGGCTGCCCCCATATGCTGACAACATCCGGCATACCGTCCATCGCATAAGCCTTGAATTTTGTCTTGTAAGCTTCTTCGTCAAGGGCCTCCACCTCAATCGTTACGTTGGTGTTTGCCGCCATATACTCATCAATGATCATCTGCTCTACCAGACCCTGTCCGTTCTTGCGGTCAGGCAGATTGGAAAACAATTTGATGGTNACTGCCCCGCCGGACGTATCACCCGAATCGCTTTCTGTCTGCGCAGCACTGTCTGCTTCCGCTGACTGTTCCTCCGCATTCTGCGTACCGCTTGAAGCCGGTGCGCTGTTGTCTGATCCACCACAGCCTACAAGCAGGGTTGCGGTCATTGCTGCCGTAAGCAACGATGCTACAATTTTTTTCTTCATTTCTTTTCCTCCCGTTTCTGTTGTGTTTTGATGGTTTTATCCTACCATCTNCGAAAACGGGTTTACAGATACCTATTTTTCAAAATGGTGGAATATTTTAATGTNATTTTAATATAAAAAAGGATCGCCNAAGCGACCCTTACAAATCAATCTACATATGATATTGTTTCANTCCTACCGCAGCTCGATCATTTCCGACACCTCATCCCGCTTCGCCACATACATGGGGAAGTCATTGCCGTTATACTTGGTATCGGACATAGTCACCTCCACCCGAACAGACTCGTAAGCAAGCTCCGGCAGATTGTTNTCCTTACTCAGATGCCCCAGCACGACAGCCTGCATCTTATCATGCAAAAGTCTGCTCAGAAGCTTTCCCGCNGCCTCGTTGGACAGATGTCCCCGCTCTCCCAGNATCCTCTGTTTCAGATAATAGGGATAAGGCCCCACCTGCAGCATATGGACATCGTGATTTGCCTCCAGATACAGCAGATCTACATTCCGCAGGCACTCTACCGTATAATCATTGTAGCACCCCAGATCTGTGATCAGCCCCACCCTGCGGCCGTCATGATCAATGCGGTAAGCTACCGGATCTGCNGCGTCGTGGGAAGTTCGTATCGGATAAAGGGAAATNTCCTTGATGATACACTTCTCATCCGGGACGATGATCTGAAAGAGAGACTCATCGATCTCCCCCACAGACGCGCTCTGTAGAATGGCCTCCGCCGTCCCTCTCGTTGCGTAGATCGGTATGCCGTATTTTCTGGACAATACACCCAGACCGCTTATATGATCTGAATGTTCGTGGGTGATACAGATTGCGTCAATCTCCCTCATGGTCAATCCCAGCTCCTGCAGACCGGCCTCTGTCCGTTTTCCACTGATCCCCACATCCATCAGAAGGTGCGTGGTATCACTGCCCACATAAACGCAATTCCCGCTGCTGCCGCTGGCAATGCTGCATAGTCTCATAGTTATGTAAACCTTTCGCGGCTGTGCACACATGTCACAGCCGCCTTTCTCTTTCTCATTGTTTCCAGTATATCTCGATCACATCTCCGCTGCGTATGCTCTCCATATACTCTGCCTCCCGTCCGTTCAAATGGGTCACGATCCCGCTTCCCTGGGGCTTGGACAGATCAAAATCAATATATTCAAACACATCCACAAACACATAACCCTTTTTCCCGGAGAGCTTGATCTGATNGCCGTTGACGGTGACGATAATAGAGGTCGGCACACCCTTGCTCAGAATCTCAGCCTTTCTCTTATCCTCCTCTTCCTTTGCCCTGGCAGCCGCTTCCTCCTTCGCTCTGGCCTTGGCTTTGGCTTCCTCCTCGGCACGCCGGACACCCGGCCCCATCACGATTCTGGCGCCTTTCTTCTTCTCCTCGGGTTGTTCCTGCTCTGCCGCCGGCTCTGCACTCGCTTCCGCCGACTCTGCTGCCGCTTGTTCTGCCTCACCGGAAGCTGCCGTCTCCGCTGCTTCGACCTCGTCGCTCACAGGCTTCTCCTGCGTCGCATCATCTCCTGCCTTCTGTGCAGACAGCATGGAGAATCCCGCCGTTCCCGCGGGCCTGTCCGCTTCCACCGCCTTTTTCTCTTGCGCCGGCTGCTCCTGCTCATACATCTCCACATCAGACAGGTGCAATTCTTCCAGTGTCCAGATCACCGAGAAATTCTCATAAACTTTTGTCTCCATATCGGCAACCTTATTGTTGACGTAGATATTCATATTCCAGTCAATGACCACATCCATAAATTCCGAGATCTGGCGCACCGTATAGTATCCCAGGATTTCGATCTCATCGTTTTCCTGAATCTCATAATACTCGGACTGCAATTCCCCGTTTACGCTGGCAAACTTCGGCAGATCCACCTTTTTGTCATTGACCTCGACCCACATCTTAGTGCCAAACTCAGGCAGCTGACCAAGGGTCATCTTCGCCGGCTCTCCCGCGGTGGATTCGATCACACGAATCTGATCGTTGGGATGAATCAAGGTGTAGATATCCGCCTCGTTCCCGTTGACGGTAATCTGCGCCGCCTCCCCGGGTTCTCCTCTGACAATACGAGGTTTTCCGTTCACCGTGAAGTTAAGCTCCTTTCCCCGTTTCGGGAACAGACCGTCACTTGCAAACTCCGCCTGCATGGCCGCATCCACCACAGCCGCCTTGCTGTTGTCATATATTTTCACGCGCTGTTCATTGAAGTAGACAAAGATGAAATTGTTGCTCTGCTCATAGTAGCTCAGACAGATACCGATGGGGGTCACCATCAGGGAGTCCCTTCTTGCATCCTCCTCCAAAAAGGCGATATCCTTCATGACCTCCTCGCCTCTGACCGCCACACGCTCGCTCTGAATGTCAAGTTTCTTCGCCAGAGCCTCCGTGTAACCCGGAAGCTTGCCGCCGCCGCCCACCACAAACACGGCGCTTACGGACTTATTACCGTTTAACTCCTTGATCTTATCTGCGACCTGAGTGGTCATGTTGTCGATCACATCCGCCGCCACACGCTCCACTTCCTCGGTGGTGATGGTCTGCGTCAGCCCCATGATATCCTTATATTCGATCACATCCTTCACGCCGGTCTCTCTCTTGATCTGCTCCGCTGTGGCAAAATCCACCAGACAATGCTTCGCCACCACTTCCGTGAGGGAGTCTCCCGCAATGGGAATCATGCCGTAGGCGATAATGCTGCCGTCCCTTGTGACAGAGATATCGGAAGTGCCCGCGCCCACATCCACCAGTGCAATATTTAACATGCGGTACATCTCGGGAATCGCCACCTGAATCGCCGCGATCGGCTCCAATGTCAGATTCACCACATCCAGACCGGCAACGCCCACCGCCTTGTAGAGGCCGTCCACCACATCTTCCGGCAGGAAGGTGGCAATCAGGTCTTCACCGATGGTTTTTGCCTTGTGTCCCTCCAGATTCCCCATCGTATAACCGTTCATGTAATAGCGCACAACGGAATATCCCACGCAGTAGAACTTCATATCCATGCTGTTGTTTTCCAAAAACTCCGCATAGGCTCTCTCCACGCCCAGAGAATCCAACGCATAGATATCCTCGCCGCTTACTTCTCTTTCGCCTTCCAGGTCCTGATCCACCCGCAGAGTCACCGTCTGCAGCACACGACCAGCCGCTGCTATGCAGACATCCTTAAGAGTCCTTCCGATCCGCTCCTCCAGCTCCGCCTTGACNTCTTTTATGGTGCCGCCCACCTTATAAATATCGTGGATCTGTCCGTCCAGCATGGCNCGTGTCTGGTGTTCNCTGATACTCTGNGTNACCACATGAAATTTACCGCCCGTGCGGTATCCCACTGTTCCCACGATGCTTCTTGTCCCNATATCCAGACCAAACACTAACTGTCCCGGAAATTTCATTGCTTCTGCCACTGGTTTTCCCCCAATTCTTTCTCTATTTGTTTATATACCCTTTCCAGCCCNGCGTTATTCTCTATCACCACATCGCAGTGCTCAAAAAAGGCTTTCTCTGAAAGTTGATTNTGCAGGATAGCGTCGATCTTTTCCTCCGTATAGCCTCTTGACTCCCTGAGNCTCTGCCTTCTGACCCCTTCCTCCGCGTGGACATACCACAGCTCATCCAGAATCCCGGCATAGCCTTCCTCGACCAAGAGCGCCGCCTCGATGAAGAGCCAGTCACGCTCTCCCGCCGCCTTCTCCTGCGCGATCTCCGCAAGCAGCGCCTGTTTCACTGCCGGATGTACGATCGCATTAACTTTTTGTAATAGTATCTCGTCTGTAAAAATAGCCGCCGCCATCTTCTGTCTGTCGATCCCGCCGTTCCCATCCAGGACATCTTTCCCCAGAAGAGCCACCAGGGGTTCATAGCAGGCTCCTCCCGGCTCCTCCAACTGATGGGCCAACCGGTCCGCCATGATGACGCGGCAGTTATACTTCCCTGCAAGATGAGCGAGCACTTCCGATTTCCCTGCGCCCACACCGCCTGTAACTCCGATAACCTTCATCTCGTCCGCCTTCTTTATCATTTGGCTTTGCTATCACTTGGCCTCATACCAATCCGTGCCCGTGTGCAGATCGATCTCCAACCGCACGGACAGCTCTGCCGCCTGCTGCATCTGCTCCGTGAGGATCTGGCGAACCTGCTCTTCCTCCTCCTCAAAGGTCTCGATCAGAAGTTCATCGTGCACCTGCAGGATCAGGCGTGATTTCAAATTCCCGCTGTGCAGCCTCTCCCACACCCGGATCATGGCAATCTTCATGATATCCGCCGCTGTCCCCTGAATCGGGGAGTTCATGGCCACCCGCTCTCCGAAGGAGCGCTGCATAAAGTTGTTGGAAGAAAGCTCCGGAATGGGGCGTCTGCGCCCGTACATCGTGGTTACATAGCTCTGCTGCTTCGCCTCCGCCACCATATGATCCAGGAACCGTTTCACTCCCGGATAGGTCTGGAAATATTGTTCGATATAGTCCGCCGCTTCCTTCTTGGAAATGCTCAGATCCTGACTGAGCCCAAAAGAGCTGATGCCGTAGACAATACCGAAATTGACCGCCTTGGCGTTGCGCCTCTGCAGATCCGTCACCTCCGCAAAAGGAGTGTGAAACACCTTGGATGCCGTGATCCTGTGAATATCCTCCTCCATCTGGTAGGCCTCGATCAGCTGCTTGTCATCGGACATGTGGGCCAGGATCCGCAGCTCGATCTGGGAGTAATCCGCGTCCATGAAAAGACAGCCCTCCATGGGGACAAACACCTTCCGGATCCGCCGTCCCAGCTCCATGCGCATGGGAATATTCTGCAGATTCGGCTCCGTAGAACTGATCCTCCCCGTAGCGGTGATAGTCTGGTTAAAGGTGGAGTGGATCCTGCCGTCTTCGGCAATGCAGGCGGACAACCCTTCCGCGTAAGTGGACTTTAATTTCACCAGCCCGCGGTACTCCAATATATCAGAGACAATGGGATAATCCGGCGCCAGCTTCTCCAGCACGTCCGCCGCCGTAGAATAGCCGGTCTTTGTCTTTTTGCCGCCCTTTATTCCCATCCGGTCAAACAGGATCTCTCCCAGCTGCTTGGGCGAATTGATGTTAAACTCGCTCCCTGCCTGTTTATAGATTGCCTGTTCCAATTCCACGATCCTGCCCGTGAGCGCCTCTCCGTATGCTTTCAACTGTTCCGGCTGTACCAGCACCCCGTAACGCTCCATGTCACAGAGCACTCTGGAAAGCGGCATCTCTATCTCATAAAACAGCTCTGTCATTCCCTGTTCTTCCAGCCTCTCCCGAAGCAAAGGCGCTGCCTCCAGACACACATAGGCCTGATAACAGGCATACTGGGCAAAGGCCTCCGGTGATTTCTCATAGGCTTCCGCATAGGTGGCTTTCCCACAGACCTGTGTCCGGTCGGGAATGGGCAATCCCAGATACTCTCCCGCAATATCCTCCACCTGATAATCACTCTTCAACGGATTCAACAGATAGGCCGCCACCAGAATATCAAAATAGCGCCTGTTCCGATAGGGCTTAAGAACATCCTGCATTCCTTCCGCCGTGCGCCACATGCTGCCGCTCTCTGCCTCCTCTATCTTCTCGTATATCCCTTTGATGCCAAAGGTCGTTAGTTTACATAACTCGTCTCTGTTCAGGGCCGCCAATCTGTCCTGCAGATAAGCTGCTGTCACCATTCCCTGACAGGGGATAAACACGATCTCCTGTTTTGTCAGGGCAAGGGCCATGCCCATACAGTCCTCCTCGTGCGCGTTCCCATCACAGAAGATAAAAAGCCCGATCTCATAAGCGCCCTTTGACTGCTCGCCGCGCTCTCTGCAGTCAGCAAAAAGCGTCTCCACCTGCCCCAGATCCGTCACGGTACGGAAATATTTTTCCTGACCACCCGTCACCGCCGCTTCCGCGGAAAAACGGGACAGTATATTTTTAAAACCCAGCTGCTTGCACAGCACGTAGGCTTCCTGCGTATAAAAATCTCCCATCTTCGCCTGAGGAAAAGCAAAGTCGATCTGGGCATCCACATTAATGGTGGCCAACACCTTGCTTAAATCCGCCAGCTCCCGGTTCTGGATCAGCGATTCCCGGATTGCTTTCTTGGATATCTCCTCCACATGGGCATATATATTTTCCAAGGAGCCATAGGTCACCATCAGTTCTGTGGCCGTCTTCTCTCCCACCTTAGGCACGCCGGGGATGTTGTCCGCCGTATCTCCCATCAGCGCCTTCAGATCGATAAATTGCTGCGGAGTCACTTGATAAGCTGCTTCCACATCCTTTGCATAATAATCCTCAACCTCCGTGCGGCCGCCCTTGGTCTTCGGAATCCGGATCCGGATATGGTCTGTGGCCACCTGCAAGAGGTCCCGGTCACCCGACACCAGAGAAACCTCCAGCCCTTCCCTCTCACCGCGTTTGGCAATGGTTCCCAGAATATCATCCGCCTCCAGCCCTGCCTGCTCCACCACACAGATACCCATAGCCGAAAGCATCTGCTTCATCACAGGCACCTGTTCTCTCAGTTCCGTGGGCATCGGCTTTCTGGTGCCCTTGTATTCCTTATAAATCTCATGTCGAAAGGTAGGTGCATGCACATCAAAGGCCACTGCCAGATAATCTGCCTGCTCCTCCTCCAGAATCTTAAACATGATATTCAGGAACCCATACACCGCATTGGTATGCAGACCCTGGCTGTTCGTCAGATCCGGGACACCGTAAAACGCCCGGTTCAATATGCTGTGTCCATCTATCAATACTAACTTCTGCGCCATGTACTCTTACGCCTCTCTCAATTCCCTGCACAGTCCCTATCGTGTGCCGCCGGCCACTTTTCTATACCGATACGATGATCACCGCTATGATGATCATCGCCGCCACTGCAATCTCCAGACATAACAAAATATTCCGCAAGATTCGATTGATCCGAACTTTATCGTCCGCATCCCCAAGCTTCAAGAGCAACGCCTTTTGAAGATTAAAATTATTGCCCTGCTCAAGCTGCTCCATACCCTCCGTCACCAAAAACTGGATGGATAATTCTTCCTTGCAGTCCGGACAATCCTCGATATGCTCCACAAATTCCGCCAGATCTCTCCCATCCAGATCATCATCCAGAAAGAGAGATATTTTTTTCTCCGCTTCTTTACAGTTCATACCCGCCGCTCATCTTTCCACAGGCTCGTTCACAGGTGCCCACACAGAAATTATTATATACCATCACAGGGGCATTTACAACCAAAAATCGAGCGCTCCCGCGCCCGATTTCCAGATCATTTATCCATTTTTTACTGCTCCTGCGGCTGCGTCTCCTCTGGTGCCGCCGGCTCCTCAGGTACCGCCGCCGTCGCAATACCATTTTGATTTACCGCATAGCTTACACCATCCACCTCCACGGTCACGTTTCTCTGCAAAGCTCCCGTGGCAGGATCATAATAATAAACGTTGCCGTCCGGTCTGGCCACCAGCCCTCTCTGCATCACCGCATTCTCGTCAAAGTAGTAATCTTGTCCCTCGATCGTCACATCCTCCCGCAGGGCGTGTCCATCTTTTGTTGCCAGGAAATATCTGCCTGTCTCATCCTCAAACCAGCATCCCTTCTGCACGAAGCCGTTCTCATCCAGATGATACTTTTTATCCTCCCAGTTTGCCCAGCAGTTTCTCTGCATACGATAGCCTGCATAGAACACCATCTGCTCCCCGCGCGGTGCAAAGCCGTCCGCCACGATGAGCGACGCATAATCCTTAAATTGATAGTTCATGTCCACTCTGGTTGGAATTCCCGCCACACTGCCGTGGGAGGTATTCTGCCAGAAAGAAGCGCCTTCGTACTCCAGCGCATCCGCATACTGCGCCACCCACTTGTCATAACCGATGTTTCCGATCTTATCCCGGAACATGTTCCTGCTGGAATAGACCACCGGATAGTAACCGTTCGCCTCAATGATGGAACAGAACGCATTGATCAACTCCTGCAGCTGACCCTGGGACATATTTTTGTGACAAGGTGCCTCCACGTCATAGACCACCGGATAATTCACCGTATAGTTGCCGATCCACTGCAAAAGCTGGTTCGCCTCGTTCTGCGCTTGTTCTACATTGGACGCATAGGAGTATAAATATACACCCGTCCGCAATCCTGCCGCATTGGCGCCGCGCATATTGGCATCAAAATAAGGATCTATCCCGGAATTGGTACTGCCCGCCTTCACAAACACAAAAGAAACCCCGGAAGAGGGGACCTGGCCCCAATCGATTGCCAGATTGTGCTTCGAGACATCAATGCCTCTGGCGATGGAGCTGCCCGCTCCGATGGCCTCCGCCTGCATGCCCGGCGCAAGAGCCAACGCCCCCGCAAGACACACCGTAAGGATCTGCTTCCCGCTTTTTTGCAGCTTATGTAACAATGCTTCTTTTATTTTTATCATTTGTACTTTGTATTCCCCGGCACTGCCGCTGAATATTTCCCTTTCGTATTCTCATATACCGTTTTCTTTCGTGAAGATTGCTACCGTGTCACTTTGTAACATTTTTGTTTCCAAAATATTACAATTCATTACATTTTGTAACAATCTTTAACAACTATACCATGTTTCTAAGGGAATGTATAGAGATTTTTGCGGATTTATGGTGGAAATATTTGGATAAAAAGAAGCCACAAATCACTCTGCGGCTTCCTTCCCATGTATTGATTATAATTTTCTGTTTAAACCATAATCAATACATGTTCCCCTTTTACGAATTTATCATACCACATCTTGTAGTCTTTTGGTAGTGTAGGTTATCGCGCAGCATCTTGCGCATAGAAGAACACCTATTCACATACAAACGCCAGATTTCCCACCATCTCGCCCGAATCCGGATCAAACCAGAGTATCCTGATATCTTTCCTCTCCTCTTCATTTTCCCCTATTGAACTGACGAAGCACTCGCTGTCGCCCATATATACCCCGTATTCCCCCTGCTCATTTACAAATAAACTCAACATACCGATCGAGGTATCACAGCTGCTGTCAGCAGCATGAAAGTTCTCTAATATGAGCGCTTCTTTTTCCGTACCATCCCACACAATAAAATCAGTTTTTTCACTAATAGCTTCTTTGGCGATGCCAAGGTTCTCAAACAGCTTGACAAAAAAAGAATCCTGCCAAATGTTCAAATTATTTATTTCGATCACAGCGTTATATTGTGTAGCGCATAATCCCTCCATATAATCTGATAAGCTATCGAGTGGAGTTGTATATAGCCGCGTGTTTTCCCTGTCAAAATCAAATGTATCCGCCATACCATCCTTTACAGATACCATTCTGACCGCAGGCCTGAAAAACACAGCGCTCGTACAACAGGCAGTTCCATCCAGACTCACTTCGTATAAGCCTTCCTGTATTTCCAAAAAAGAAAGCTTGCCTGCGCAAGTCTCCCTGTCGCCTTCCGTCTCTCCCAGCTCGGAAAGATATTCATATTGTCCCTCAACCGGCTTTGCTATGATAAAGCGCACTTCATCCGTAATAGCTGAAATATCAATTCCCATATATTCAAAGAGATCTATATAATCCGAATCCTTTAGAAGTTCTTTGCTATTGATCTCTATAATAAAACTTCCTTCCTCAAAACTTGCATACTGTGCACTTCTCCTTATAAAAATGCTGTCTCGACATACCCCTTTCAGTCTTTTAAAATATTCATCAAATTCCTGTAAACGTCCCATTACAAATGTCCGGAAAGTATTCATCCCAACTGCTGCATCAGTATAATCTCCTTCCGGCCACCGTTCCATATCTCTCAGATAGGCGCCTGATGCAAAAATATTCTCTTCGCATTCATCTAATAAAGAATTAACATTCTCATCTGACCACCCGTTTTCTCTTAAATACCGGTATTTATCAAATATTTTATCCCATATGGATCCATCGCCGTTTACGATCAGCTGATTCACAACTCCGCTTTCCATAACATGGTTGTATTTTTCTGATATGGTATACGGCTGTTGCTCATTTACCGGGAAATCACCTCTCCATGTCTTTCCCCAAGTATCGTCCATATCCCAGGGAGAATACATTGCGATCACTTTTCCCTGTCTGCTATGGATTGAAAAATATTGGTTCTTCACATACTCTTTTGACACATTATCCGTACCCTGTGCAAGATTATAAAACAAATAATTATCTATTACATTATCTATATCAATACTGGCATATAGTTTTTCGCTGTCATCCATACTATAATTTAAAGCATCACAATAATTTTGTAAGGGAATCCAATTCTCATTCTCCCCATCCGCGCCTTTGTCTACATACCCTTCTATATGTCCGCCTTCTGCATACTCCCAGATATTGCCGTTTGTCCAATCCGTGATCTTATAAAGTGCTTCTTCATCATTCCCTTTATCTATACCCAATTGCTTTTCATCAATCGGATATCCTAAAGCATATAATCCCCAGTATTCCCCGTTCAAAAACAGTTCCAGATACCTGTATTCCATTCCGGTATTGATTCCGTATGCATTATCTGTCGCGCATGTATATTCCCATAAATTAGATGAAAAAACATTCCTGATCTTTTCCTCATCATTATAGGCAGCATACAATAACCAGTCATCATCCTGCCGCATTCCTAAAAGTGATACCTGATTGGCACGCAAATTACCGCCGATCGATTCCTGCGACAACGAAAAGCGATATCCTTTCTTGGGATATATCCGCGCTGTAGCACCTCGGATATGAATATTTCCCTCTGATGATATAACCCGTTGTGCTGCCTCCTGTCGATTATCAAAAAGAACAATACTCATGGGAACCGAATCATCAGTGATTTCTTCCGTACATTCTATATTCATAAGCGGCAATGTGGTGCACTTTAAAGAATAGCAACAATATTCTTCTTCCGTATAGGCCAAAATGGTTATCGTATCGTTATTTTTAATTCCCTCTGTCGATATGCTGTCTTCTATAAAAGCTATTTTCAAATCCTTCTTTTCACTCTTTATCTTTACATCAGGATCATAGGCGCCTGCACTTCCTTCTATGAGTGAATAATAGAAAGTTTTACTGTCATCATCATAAAAAAGAGTTTCTTCACTAAAAATCAAGGCATCCAATAAAGGAAATACCTCTGTCCGTTCCTTAATAAGAGCTTCAAATTCTTTTTGATCAATGATATAGCCAGAATAATGTACCGTATTATTACAAAAACAGACCAAATAGATTCCTGCTATTACAGACGCAATAAAAACTGCTATCCCAATATATTTTTTCATGCGGCCATTTCCCTCTACAGCACATCATCACTATCATATTCGATGACAGAAAATTTTTCTGCTGCCTTTGTTTCTTGAATACTCTCTGCCAATTTCTGTGGATTCTTCACAGATAACTCAATGACCATGTCCATTCCCCGCGCAGTATAATTCCTGCTTTTAACACGATATTTCGTTGTATGCTCACCAATTGCCTTCAGAAGTACATTCTCATCTTCCGAATTGCAATGCAATACTAATACAAACGGCTTTCTCCCAATTGAGATATGCTCCAGTACAATCAACAATATTGTTACTATAAGAGCTGTCAAAACTGCAACTTCATATAACTGACAGCCACAAGTGATGCCTATATGTACCGACCATAGAAGATATAACATGTCAACCGGATCTTTTATTGTCGTACGGAAGCGCAGAATGGCTAATGCGCCTATCGTGCCCAACGTGATTACAATATTCGACTGCAGACATAAAACAATCGTCGCTATAAAAAAAGGCAAAATTGCAATACAGATATTAAAAGAGCGATTATAAAATGCCCTGTGCGATACCAATCGATAAACTATAAATTCATAAACGCTGAGTATCAGCACAATAAGCAGCACCGATAGGATCATAGATGTGTATAATCTAGGATTATAATAAGAATTGATGATACTTTCTATCGTATTTTCCATAGTATTTCTCCTTCGCTGCAAAATGGTTCTGTTTTATCTTCCCATGCTCCGCAGTTTTTTCCTCCCTATACAGTATTTTGAAAAAGCTGTTTGCATCAAATGACGCTTTGTCAATATATGCCTGATATAACTTGGCAATATATAATCAAATTTAACTTCCAATACAGATTGTCCCTTTTCCTGAATCGGACAGCGCATATAATCACCATCCGTAAAATGAGCAAAATCATCTGAAACAGATATATTTTGGTCCAACGTGATGCGTATATTTGTAATTTCCTCTACATAAGCTACACGCTCATAATGAATAATTGCCTTTGGTTCTAATTGCTTTGTCATACATTGGAGACAAAACTTCTGCAAGAGCGGTTCATCGGTCTGCCAAAACAACTCATCCGCCGCTCCCTCCAATATCTTCCGATACTCTTCCAAAGAAATCCAGCAGCTTTCTTTATGACAACGCTCCCCTGCCTTCTCTTTACATTCTAACTTCATAAATTGATATTGTTCATTATAATATCGTATTCTGTACTTAAAGCGTTTTGATACACCGGCATCATT
>JAAUZN010000009.1 GCA_014804565.1 Lachnospiraceae bacterium | reverse complement strand
GAAATAAAAGGCAGCGATGTGGTCAACATCAGCTACCCTGATTTCTATGCGGATCTTGGCCGCTTATGTTATTAAGAGAGTTTCACCAGAAGTCTGTTCAAGAAATACGAACCCACCATACAGAGGATTCCCGCCACACACCCATACCAGTTAAGCGCAGCGTCTGACGTCTGAAAATGCCGCCCCTCCACGAACTGCTTATAATACTCCGTATAATAGGCAAGCAGATAGCAGGCGACTCCTGCGCCGAACACACCAAGAATCCGGAAGTATCCTCTGAAAATTACCATACCCACAAAGGTGGTCACAAATCCCACCACAAAGAAAAGGCCCAGATGTGCCCCATAACGTATCATCAGCGCCGTTGTCTCAATCTGATCCGCTGTAGGATGTTCAAAAATCCGTCTTGCAATCTGTTCCGCCAGCTGCATCGTCACACTGGTTGAGGCCGTCCCGTTCTGAAAGGACACCACCATCACAAAATACAAAAGCAGGAAAAGCGCCGCCATTGAGACACCGATCACGCTAAGTTCCAGCCAGATATTTCTCTTTTTCCGTCTTTCCATACCATTGTTTCCCTTAAATCTATCATATGATCAGCATCGCATCCCCAAAGCTGAAAAACCGATACTTCTCTTCAATCGCCTTCTGGTAAGCCGCCAGCACATTTTCACGTCCCGCCAGCGCGGAAACCAGCATCACGAGCGTAGACTCCGGCAGATGAAAGTTGGTGATCAGGCAGTCCAGCACCTTAAAGCGGTATCCCGGATAGATAAAAATTTCCGTGTTGCCGCAGCCTGCCTGCACTCTGCCATCCTCTCCTGCCGCGCTCTCTATAGTCCGACAGCTTGTCGTGCCCACACAGATCACCCGCCCGCCTTTTTCTTTCGTGCGGTTTATCGTCTCTGCCGTCTCCTGTGTCACTTCATAATACTCTGAATGCATATGATGCTCTGACAGATCCTCCACTTTCACCGGCCGGAAAGTGCCGAGACCGACATGGAGGGTCACAAAGGCGATCTCTACGCCCATCTCTCTGATCTGCTCCAAAAGTGCCTCCGTAAAGTGCAGCCCCGCCGTTGGCGCCGCTGCCGAGCCCTCGTACTTAGCGTATACGGTCTGATAGCGATTTTTGTCTTCCAGTTTGTGGGTAATATAAGGCGGCAGTGGCATCTCTCCCAGCCGATCCAGCACCTCCTCGAAGATTCCCTCATAAAAGAAACGGATCAGGCGGTTACCCTCTTCAACTACCTCCAAAACCTCCGCCCGCAGACTGCCGTCTCCAAAGGTGAGTCTTGTGCCGGGTCTTGCCTTTTTCCCCGGTTTCACCAGGGTTTCCCAGACATCCTTCTCTCTTCTCTTTAAGAGCAGCACCTCGATGGCCGCACCGGTATTCTCTTTCGTTCCGAGAAGCCTTGCCGGCAATACCTTTGTGTTATTTAAGACCAGACAATCGCCTGGCCTTAAAAATTGTGTAATCTCTTTAAATGTATGATGCTCCACCGCTCCGGTCTCCCGGTGTAATACCAGCAGTCTGGAAGCCGATCGGTCTTCCAGCGGATCCTGTGCGATCAACTCCTGGGGCAGATCAAAATAGAAATCCGATGTTTTTAAATCTGTCATTTCTGTCCTCGTATACTCATATGTTGACTATATAAGTCAACTTCCTTCTCCTCATAAAGGCTTATTCTATAAATCTGCATTCTCTAAAAATGCGACATATCCACGTTTCGTCTCGTACACATCCGCCTTGCTTGTCGCTTCCCAAGGCGCATGCATATTGAGTACAGCCACGCCGCTGTCTATCACATTCATGCCGTAAAGCGCAAGAATATAGGCGATCGTACCGCCGCCGCCCAGATCCACCTTGCCAAGCTCAGCCGTCTGAAAGTTCACCTTCTCCTTCTCAAAGATTGCCCGGATATGCCCCAGATACTCCGCGTTAGCGTCGTTGGAACCGGATTTTCCGCCTCTTCCTGTAAACTTATTAAACACCATGCCGCCGCCCAGATAAGCCACATTTTTCTTGTCAAAGCTGGACGCATAGGTGGGATCGTAAGCGCTGCTCACATCGGAGGAAAGCATACAGGAATGCGCCAGACATCTGCGCAGATTCAGATCACTGTATTCACCCAGCAGATTTAGGACCTCCGCCACCGCATTCTCAAAGAATTTAGACTGCATACCAGTTGCCCCTACACTGCCGATCTCCTCCTTATCCACCAGAATACAACAAGCTGTCCGTTTCGTCTTAGCCGGAAGCTCCAGCATTGCTTTCATGGAAGAGAATGCGCATACGCGGTCATCCTGCCCATAGGACAGGATCATGCTCCGATCGAATCCGGCCTCTCTGGCCTTTCCAGCAGGCACCACCTCAAGCTCCGCGGAAACAAAATCCTCCTCTGCAATGCCATAGTTCTTCTCCAAAATATCCAGAATGCCCTTTTTCACCGCATCCTTCTGTGCGCTCTTCTCTTCATCCTCCGCTTTTTTCTTTTTATCCACCACAAGGGGCTTATTCCCAACAATAATGTCAAGAGCTTCTCCCTCGATCACCTTGTTTGCTTTTTTCTCCAGCTGCTCATACGCCAGATGGATCAAAAGATCGGAGACAAAAAACACCGGATCGTCCTCGTTTTCTCCCACGTTAATCTCCACGGTACTTCCATCCTTCTTCACCACCACGCCGTGAATGGAAAGTGGGATCGTCACCCACTGGTACTTTTTCACGCCGCCATAATAGTGGGTATCCAGATAAGCGAAGCCGCCGTCCTCATAAAGAGGATTCTGCTTCACATCCAATCGGGGAGAATCGATGTGCGCCCCCAGGATATTCATGCCATTCTCCATCTTCTCCTGACCGATCTGGAAAAATACAATGGACTTATTCATCCACACAGAGTACACCTTATCTCCTGTCTTTAACTTTTTTCCGCCCTTTATCAACGCCTCAAGCTCCTGATAGCCCGCAGCTTCCACGGTATTTACGATCTGGTCGATGCACTCTCTCTCCGTCTTTCCGTTGTCCAAAAAATCCATATATTCTCTTGCAAAAGCATCCACTTCCTTTAACTGCTTCGCATTGTAGGTCTCCCAGGTATTTTTCTGTTCCATGTCACAGCTCCTTTCTGTTTTGCACTTTTTAACTTCTCAACTCGATGCCCATGCCTTCCAGACCATTCAAGATCTTTTTCATAGCGCCTGATACATCCGATTCTTCCAAGGTTCTGTCTAAAGCGCGGAAGGTGATGGAATATGCCATGGACTTATAGCCCTCCTTGATCTGATCGCCCTCGTAAATATCAAAGAGCCTGTAATCCTCCAGGATCTTGCCGCCGCGCTGCGCAATCATCGCTTCAATCTGCCCTGCCATGACTTCCTTGGGTACCACCATACTGATATCACGGAGCACTGCAGGATATTTCGCAATTCCCTCATACTTCCGGTCAAAGGTGGCAAAAGGAAGGATCTCCGGCATATCCAGAACAGCCACATAAGCTCTGGTCTTCAGATCATAATTGTCGCAGACCTCCGGGTGTACCTCACCCAGATATCCGATAATTTTGTTCTCATATAAAATGTTTGCCTGTCTTCCCGGATGCAGATAATTTCTGTTCGCTTTCGGGTCATAGACCGCTTTTTTCTTCATGCCAATGCACTCAAAGAACTCCTCCAGAACACCTTTCATGGTAAAGAAGTCTCCCTCTCCGTACNTGCCCAGTGTANACTGCATCCGCTCCTCAGGAAGCTCTGTCAAAGGCAATGCTTTCGGCAGATAGATATTCCCCAGCTCATAGAGGCGCACATTCTTATTTCGTCTGTTATAGTTGGTAGCAAGGCTGGTCAGCATTCCGTTTAAAGAAAGCGTTCGCATAATGGAGAAATCTTCCCCCAGCGGATTGGCAATGGTGATCGCTTTCCTCGCCGGATTGTCTGCGGAGAGCAACAGCTTATCGAATACCTTAGGACTCTCGAAGGAATAACACATGCCCTGAGAGAAGCCACAGTATTCCGCAATATCCCTTGCCTTCTGTTCTATGCGCAGCTTAAAGGGCAGTTTGCCCGTGGTAGCCTCGCCGGTAGGAAGGGTTGTGGGAATCTTGTCATAGCCGTAAAACCGCGCCACTTCCTCCGCAATATCGCACTGTCTTAAAATATCCTGCCGGAAAGTGGGCACGATCAGTTCCTTCTTCTCCGCATCATAGCGCACCTCGATCATTTTGAAGATCTCCAGCATTTCCTCTTCGGAGACATCCGTACCCAGCAGCTTATTGTAGCTTTCCGGCTCGAAAGGAAGCACCACTTCCTCCTTCAGTTCGCCCTTCACATCTACGATACCGCTCACGACTTCTCCGCATCCCAGCTCCTCAATGAGCTGGCAGGCTCTGTTGATGGCGGCTTCCGCATTGTGAGGATCCAGCCCTTTCTCAAATTTGCCGGATGCATCCGTGCGCAGGCCCACGCGCTTCGCCGATTTACGGATATTAGCGCCGTTAAAGGTAGCCGCCTCGAAGAGCACTGTGGTCACATCATCGGTGATCTTGGAATTTTCACCACCCATGATTCCGGCAATGCCCACCTCTTTCTCCGCATCGCATATCATCAGAACATCCTCATCCAGCTTCCGCTCCTGTCCGTCCAGGGTCTGGAACACATCCCCGTTCTTGGCACGGCGGACGATGATCTTATTCCCTGCAATGGTGCTGAGATCGTAGGCGTGCATGGGCTGTCCGTACTCTTCCATCACATAGTTCGTGATATCCACCAGATTATTGATGGGACGGATCCCGCTGGCCGCAAGGCGTCTCTGCATCCATTTAGGGGATGGACCGATCTTGATATTCTTACACACTCTCGCACAGTATCTGGGACACAGCTCCTTGTCCTGCACTTCCACAGAAATGTAGTCCTCCGCCTTTTCGCCGTTGCCCTTCACTGCCACTTCCGGCAGGATAAAAGGTTTTCTGAAGGTAGCCGCCGCCTCTCTGGCAATACCGATCACACTATAACAGTCTACGCGGTTTGAGGTGACTTCATACTCGAATACGGTATCCCGAAGGCCCAGCGCTTCCACCGCATCAGCGCCTACTTCCACATCATCCTCAAAAATATAAATACCAAGCTCCGGCGCTTCCGGATACATATCCCGGCTGGAGCCTAACTCCTCAATGGAGCACATCATACCGTTGGAAGGCACACCTCGCAGCTTTCCTGCCTTTATTACAATCCCTTCTTCCGGCAGCGGTCCGCCGTCGTGGCCACCCGCCACCTTACCGCCATCCAAAACCACCGGCACCTTATCGCCCTCCTTCACATTGGGCGCTCCGGTGACGATCTGAATGACCTCTTTTCCGATATTGACCTGACAAACGATCAGTTTGTCCGCATCCGGATGCTTTTCAATCTTTTCAATCTGCCCCACCACGATCTTCTCCAGATTTTTGTCAAGTCTGGTATATCCCTCTACCTTAGTACCGGAGAGCGTCATCGCATCCATATACTCCTGATCCGTGCAGGAAAGCTCCGGCACATAAGCCTTGATCCATGATAATGCTGTATTCATAATTTTTATACCATTCCTTTCCTACAATGCTTAGAACTGCTTCAAGAAGCGGATATCGTTCTCATATAACAGTCTCATGTCGTCGATCTCATACTTTAACAGAGCGATACGCTCTAATCCTACACCAAAGGCAAAACCCGTATACTGCTCCGGATCGATTCCGCTCATCTCCAGCACATGAGGATGCACCATACCGCACCCCAGAATCTCGATCCAGCCTTCACCCTTGCAGAACCGGCAGCCTTTGCCGCCGCACTTAAAGCAGCTCACATCCATCTCTGCGCTGGGCTCTGTAAAGGGGAAATGGTGAGGTCTGAATTTGACCTTGGTCTCCTCGCCGAACAGCTCTGCCGCAAACTCCGCAAGCGTTCCTTTCAGATCCGCAAAAGTAATATTCTTATCGATCACCAGTCCCTCGATCTGATGGAAGGAGGGGGAATGAGTCGCATCCACCTCATCGGAACGGAATACCCGCCCCGGCGCAATCATACGGATAGGGAGTTTGCCCTTCTCCATCTCGTGCACCTGGGTGGACGAGGTCTGTGTCCGCAGCAGAATGTCCCCGGTGATATAGAAGGTATCCTGCTCATCCTTTGCGGGATGATCCGCGGGGATATTCAACGCCTCGAAGTTATAATAATCCCTCTCCACATCGGGCCCTTCTACCACCTCGTAGCCCATGCCGATGAAGATTCTCTCCACNTCCTCCAGAGCGATGGTGTTCGGATGACGGTGTCCCATGTTTGCTTTCTGCGCCGGCAGTGTTACGTCGATGACCTCCTTTTTNAGCTTGGCCTCTCTGACAGCCCGCTCCATTTTCTTGACGGATGCTTCCAAAACCCTTTCAATCTCCTCACGGGTCTCATTGACAAGCTGTCCCACCTTGGGCCGATCCTCCGGNGCN
Organism: Lachnospiraceae bacterium; assembly: GCA_014804565.1. GTDB lineage: Bacteria > Bacillota > Clostridia > Lachnospirales > Lachnospiraceae > UBA3282. The sequence continues at coordinate 7,256 of JAAUZN010000009.1, read as the reverse complement.
ACATCCTTCATACTCTTTAATACTGCCGTCAATTCTCCCTTTTTNCCCAGATAATTGACCCGNACTTCATTGAGTCGATCCAGGGCGTCGCTCGCCTCNATCTGGCGCAGNGCCTCCGCCTTGATCTGTTCCAGTTTCTCCTTCATNGCTGCTCTCCTTTTTCTATTGATTTTTCTGTTTTCNNNCTNTGCTTACTNNATAAGCAGANTCGNNATGCTTCGCACATAAAAANCCCATGCGTCATAAGACACATGGGACGAATATGATCCGCGGTACCACCCAATTTCCCATTGCTTCCGGCTGCTTTCGCCNATGCAACGGACNCTCCACTCGGCGTAACGTGCCGCCACGTCCTGNGCTACTGAGATNTACCCNTTTTGNGGTAAATCAGTTCACCCAGACAGCTCCGGTGGGAAATTCGGAAATATTCTGAACCGAAGGGAACTTGCAGCCGATGATTCCCTCTCTCTGGCGGAAAAAAATTTCCTACTGAGCACCTTCCTCGCTTTTAACCTATCTGCTATTTTAGTGACTTTCTCTCGNCTTGTCAAGCCACCCGAACAGAAATTTATANACCGGNCCGAAATATCNGTTGATATGNGCGCCNATCATCAAAATATACATCAGCATATAAAACCAGANCATCAAAATGACNACTGTGGTCAANCTNCCGTAGGTGCCAAAACCGTTAAAATGATCCACATACANGGCAAAGGCAAAGGAAGCCGCACTCCACAGNACCGCNGCAAAGGCCGCNCCNGGAAGCTGCTGCTTAAACCGAAGCTTTCTGCTGGGTACAAAAGCNTAGATCATCGCAAANATAAAGGTCAGAATNACCCANGAGATCANAAATCGNAAATGCATNATAAANCNTACNACAATNTGAAGCGGCGGTATGTCGGCAAGCAGAATATCCACNATCACATTGCCGAANACCATCACCAANAGNGCTATNANGATCGCCGCCAGGATGATCACCGTATAGAAACAGGCGATCGTNCGCAGTACAAAATAATTACGCTTCTCCTCAAAATCATNGACCTCATTTAANCCATAGATGAGCGCCAGCATGGCNTTNGCCGCAGACCAGATCGCCACCAGCGCAAAGACNGTGATCGTCCCCGCGGATCTGGCGTAAACGTCCGACACAATACGCACTACCATAGCGTCCATGGCGTCCGGCGTAAACTGNGTGATCGCGCTGATCAAATTATCCTCCGTAAGCCTNGTGTAGGGCAAAACCGCGCACANCGCCATCAAAAGCGGTATCATGGATAAAAAGAGAAAAAATGCCGTNCTGGCNGCAAAAGCGCTGATATTCTTTTTNGTCATCTGCCAGTTAAAATCCCGCANNATCAAATATAATCTGTAAACNGTCCTCATAATGCNCNCGATTATTTTCCNATNGTTATCTATTCAAAGGTTNTGCTGCTCTCTCAATTCCTCGGCATCCGTCANCTCACAGCCGGGATAAAACTTTGCAAGNATCTGCCCNTAGTCNGCCCCNTGCTCTCCCAACGCCTTCGCNCCNTTCTGGGNCATACCGACNCCGTGGCCGAAGCCGCCCCCGGTCAACGTATATCCTACCACATATTCCCCGTCTTTTCCAGTCCGNGCNACGGTATCCAACACAAAAAANCCGCTGGGNAGNAGNGTCCCCGGCACGGTTTCACTNCCATCCTGTTTCCTGACAGCNCTNTTTNTNTCACAGAGAANATAGCGGATATTATATTCGGACAATACCTTATAAGTNGCTTTNTCCGCCTCAATGGTCAATTCCTGCGCAATCCCTCCCGCNCCNCNNTTNTCNANNTCTATCCTNTTNATTTNTCCNGNCTTCCCNATCGGTTCCGACACATAATAGTCCCCCTCCGCCTTTGTTAAAACCGATGCCGGAGCCGCCTCATAGCGCGCCTTCAGCCGGGCAAGAAATGCCTCCTCATCCAGTTCTTCTACATGATAACTCCAACGATACCAGGGCTCATCTTTTTCCAGATCNNCCTCATGAACCGTGGTGATGAACTTTCGGAAAANCTCCTCATCACGCAGNGATTCCGCATCAAATCCATCGGNCGCGCCGNTTTCCTGCNCNGTTNCTTCCNCTCCNTAAACTTCGCTCATACGCACGCCCTGCAGATAAGGNANCTCCTCGCCGTTCCCNCCCTGCCAGCTTACCACGTCCGTCCCCGCACCACAGGAAGTGGAATAATAGTAATTNCCCNCAGCCTCNCCCTGATAGGTGAGCAGTACCCCGTCNGTCTCCTTCACCGCCATNGTNGNNGCNACATTNTCTCCGAGATTNTGATAGACCTGATAGGCNGTGGTATCNTCCACATGGGCTCCCAACGCCGGAAGCCCNGCCCGCAGAATATAGAGATANGCATAAGTNCTGGCACANACCGCCTGNGCCTTCANNGCTTCCTGNGGATAGGAGGCCGGCATCTCACTGGGCACCACCGCGTANAGATANTCCTCCAANGGCANNTCNTTNACNACCACGATNCCCTGCTCCATCCGCAGGCACTCTATNGCGCCCCGATAAGCGTGATCGCTNCTGGTACTGCCCTCCATCTCCACCAGAACCTTGTCCGTAAGATTTTCACTCCGNTANGTCCTNCGNTCCCCAANGGTCATCTGCTCCATCCGAAGCTTCGTATGCTCCCCGTCCACGGTNATCTCCACTGTTTNNTGAAAATCGCTGCCNGCCGCNGTGTTTTTCAAAAGCACCCNNATCTGATCCGCNTTCTGNGCCTCCGATACCAGACAGGCGTAAACTGTATCTTTGTGAATCACAAAATCCGTATCCNAACAGCCCACCCGCAAGTCGGCAAACTGAAGCGTNTTNAGATCCCCGTACAGTTTATAAACCTCTGCNTCTTGGGCAATCTGATAGATCCCGTACCCCTCTATCTCCAGTTCTTCCTCTGAAACCCGAAGAAGTTTCCCGTGAATCTTCTCATTTCGCCCCTTTGCCTCTATGATCCTGCCATCCCGAAAGGTAAGATCCGCGATCTGTTCCCGCTCCGGTATAGAAACATCATCTTCCTCTGAAATACCTGTCTGAAATATCGTCTGATGATAAAAGCAATCCAGCACACCGTCCGTGGATTCCATCACCCATACGCTACCCAGCTCGTGCTCCTCCGGCATCACCTCCACAATGGTAAGAAGCGTATCCCCCTTCACATAGACCTTCATCTCCTGAAAGACATTCTCCGCAAAGGCCGTTGAGCGGTATGGGCTGGCTCCCTGCATAGCGCCGTTTTCCGTGTAGGCCTCCCCTGCTTCTCGGTCCACCTTCAAAAGAAAAACCGTAGTCTCCCAGATGGAAGACTCGGTGTCAAGATGCGCTAACAGAATACGAAAAGCCTCATACCAGTCCCGTTTTAACAGCTCATGTTCCGATTCATATTTTTCTTCATAACGAGGAAGCTGCCAGTATTCTTCCTCTAACTGACTACAAAGATCTATGTATTGTCCATAGGTAAGATAAGCCTCCCTCTCCTTCGCTTCCTGATCTCCCTGGGGCTGGCCTGCACCGTCAGTTTCGGAAAAAGAAATGGAGACTCCCAACGCGTCCAGAAGAATCTCCACATCCTCCACTGTGATCTTCTCTCCCTCCGGAGAGGAAACTGGCTTAGGCTGCCGCCGCCCGAACCAGAGACAGACTAAAAATAACAGGCCGAAGAAAATGAGAGCTAATTTTACAAACCGTGTTACGTCGAGTTTCATATGACAGTCCTTCTCGTCCCTTCCTATATTGTTATGTGAGGGAGGGTGGGATTATTCTAAAAAGGACGCATGGTTTAATGCTGTTCCATACGCCTTTGCACTATTTATGAAATCCTCTATAATTCCCTTTCAAATCATGATCTTTGTTTTTTGCATCTTTGCATTCCTTCAACATCATTTGCAAAAAATCATGTGCAGAACCTTCAAATACTTCACCGCCACCATTCTCTAATTCTTCTATGGCTTCAATCGTGTTTTTGTTCGGGATTTCCGTTTTATCATCAGGTACACTATTTAATAACTGTACTGCTCGTTCTCTATCACTCATATATTGATAACCACTTTCTTTTATTGACCTAGAAGCAGATATTGCAAAGATAGTAATAACAAAAGATTAAACTATTCTTGTGACTTTAAAATTTCACTGCATTCTGGAAATCTCACAAATCTTTGCGTTCCATCCTGAAACAATTCTTCTTTATGTCTCTTTTTCCAGCCTATATATGATTTACAATAACTAATCATTTTAGGTTTCATTTCTTGAGTAATCACATTTATCAACTCGATAATAGGTTTTGCCAACTCATTCATTTTTTCTACGTCTATTTCCTGCTTTTTTAAAGCATTTATTTCAAAATTCAAACAAGAAATTTCCTGCTCTATTTTTTGAATCTCTGCAAAAGTGTTTTGCATTTTCACTTCATCTTCATAAATAATACGTTGTTTCAGTGCTAAAAGCATTTCTTCATTATTTATAACTAATTTTTCATTAATTGAAATTTTATTTTTATCTATCCGTTGTTGATCAAATTTATCAATATATGAATTAATATTCTCAAGCATGTCGAAATATAAGTTTTCCATTTTATAATATAAATCCCTAATAGCAATCATATTTTCTTTATCATAGCATGGGTTAAAATTACATTTCTCACATTTTTGAAAATTGTCTGCAATATCAGTCAACAACTCAAATTTTACCTGTGCGTTAAGAACCTGTTCTCTTGCATTTTGTAAAGTTCTTTTGCATTCTTTCGTATCAGGATTATCTAATTCTATCATAATTTTCCAAGCAATATCGGTATTAAAGCTTTGACACACCTCTATCAACACATTTTTTTCTTCCTTTATATCTTCACCATACTCTTGTGCCAATTTTTCGTTTTTTTCCCTTTTTCGATCAGCATTAGAAGATTCCCAGGCCAAACAAATTCCGACAAAAGCAATTACCACTGATAAATATGTACTCAAAAAGGCAAGCCAATCTTTATTTTCCAAACCATTTGCTGTTAAAGTCAAACCATATTTATTAAAAATAATGTCTGTAATATATAAACCGACATTAAGCAACAATGGTATCATTATAAAAAATATAACAATACACAATATCCAATATTTTTTTATGAATATCTTTATTTTATCCACCTTATTTTTCATATCAAATACATATCCCCCAATACACCTATTTACATCAACCTATTGATTTCTTAAATCTTTATAAGCCTCTTTCGCTATCGACTCCTGTACTGTCTCATAAAAAGATTTATCTTCAAACAGCTTTGAAAATGCTTTCATCTGTTCTACATAGCATTCCTGCGCTACTTTCTTAAAAATTTCCGGAAAAATAGAGCGATTAAATACCTCTTCGTCGTTTTTCTTTGCCTGCATTTTAATTTTTTCATTATACTTTATACACCTGTTATAAAGTTGCTCGACAATCACTCTGTCACTCTCAATAAAAATCCCCTGATATTTTTCGTTGATTTTACCGATAATCACATCCAGCAGCTCGTCCTGATCTGCTTCTTTTCCCGAAGTTCGCAATGTTTTAGAGTTTCTCAGAGTCAACGTCTCAACTGTCGGATTCAATGAGATGTCTCCTCTGAATGTCTGTTCCAGCTTATAAAACTCTAATTTCAGCTTATCCTCCAAATCCACTGACTTTGTTTCTGCTACCGGCGGAAGCATCTTTTCCAGATATTGCGTGAAATTAAACTCTTTTTGCAGAGATATATCAAACATTCTGGAAATCTGGGTGATGTACGAATACCATTTATTGAAATTGTGAATCGTTTTCTTATAATCAAATCTCTTATCTTCCGGCAAATCTTTATATCTGTTCACAATCGGTGTCAACACACTTGCCATTCTCCCCAGATCGGTATTATTTTGCGATGTTTTTTTGAAAAGAATCTTTAACAGCTTTTCGATATCATCATCATTATACAACCCATAACTTCTAAGCAAAGTTCTGGTATCATAAATCAGGTTGACATTGATCTCCTGATCTAACTCTGTACACTCAAAATACGGTTCAAATGCTTCTTTGATTTCTTCCGCTGTATTCACAAAATCTAAAACAAAAGTATCTGTTTTTCCCGGACATGTCCTGTTAAGCCTTGATAATGTCTGTACCGCTTTTACACCCTTCAGTTTCTTATCCACAAACATCGTATGCAGTAACGGTTCATCAAAACCCGTCTGATATTTTTCCGCCACGATCAACATAGCATATTCATCTTTATTAAATTCAGCCGGCAACTGACTCTCTTTGATCGTAGTACCATCTTTTCTCTTATTCAGCCCCTCCTCTGAATATTCTTTTTCTCCGTCTTTCACAATGCCGGAAAAAGCGACCAGAATTTCTAAATCTTCATACCCCTTTAATTCCAAATATCTTTTGAATTCGTGGTAATACCTGATGGCATGCAGTCTGGAAGCAGTAACAAGCATCGCTTTGGCGTTTCCATTAATTTTATTCTTGGTAATGTTTTTAAAAGTCTCAATCATAATTGCTGTTTTCTGCTGCAAATTGTACGGATGCAAAGATTCATACCGCTGAATGGCTTTTAATGCTGGAGAAACAGGAACCTCCGGATTACTCGGCGTACTCTTTGCAATCTTATAGCAGTTTTTATATGTCATATAATTTTTCAGCACATCAAGAATAAAGCCCTCCTCAATGGCCTGTTTCATACTGTAAATATGAAATGCTCTGAACTTACCATTAGAAAGCTTATCTCCAAATAACTCCAATGTAGCTTCCTTCGGCGTAGCAGTAAATGCAAAGAAAGAGAGATTTTTATGCCTGCCATGGGTAAGCATCTGTTCCACTAATTTATCCTCATCATCCTTAATCTCTTCTTCCTCTCTCTCTTCCAATTCCGCGAACTCTTTTAACGCCTCCTCTGTATCAGCAAGAGCCGCTTTCAGCTTTTGAGCAGACTTCCCGGATTGAGAGCCATGCGCCTCGTCCACAATAACAGCGAACCTTTTCTCTGTGGTATCGCTGATTTCCTCATAAATATAGGGGAACTTCTGCAATGTGGTAATGATTATCTTTTTCCCATCATTAATGGCATCCCTCAAATCAGAAGAATGCTTTTCATCATCTATTTTCTCAACAGTCCCTTTTATATGGTCAAAACCAAAGATCGTATCCTGTGTCTGCCTGTCCAAAACAGTCCTGTCATTGATAACAATAACAGAAGTAAAAACAGGCTTATCATTTTTATCATGTAATT
>JAAUZN010000008.1 GCA_014804565.1 Lachnospiraceae bacterium | reverse complement strand
CCGCGGCCTTACGACAGCTATGTATTGGAAAACAGCCTGCTGTTAAGCGGCCTGAACGCAGAGGATGAGGCAGAGACTCTTGCCGATGAGCCTTCTGTTGAAGGAAAGTTTGAATATGTCGGTGACGGTGCGGGGGACTACAGGCTTACCAGAGTGCGCAGCATGGAAAATGTTGTGGCAGTGACGGATGCAGTGTCCCCGGATGCCGAGGTACAGGATGCCGATACCCGGAGCAGCAGCTTAAAGGCAGTGGAGATTGGTCTCCCACATTATATAGAAGTGCAGAATGCGCCGGTGTACATACGATGTGCCGGCGGAAACGACTGGTTGAGGCGTTATGTGTTTAATTCCCTGAAATCGCAGGACAACGCTTCGGATGACTTCGCGATCAGGGTGGATACGGTGCTTGCGGGCGATGTGACGTATGAGATGGTGCAGGAGGCTGACCTTGTCTATCTGGAGGATGGCGCAGGGCTCTACCTTGACCCGGATGCGAAGAAGAGCTATATCTATACGGGGGCGGAAGAGAGTGATGAGGTCGGATTGGCGGATATTTCCGATACGGTCATCACGCGACTGTTGTATGAGGTGGTGGTGGAGTTAAAGCCCATCATCGTGGATTATGGGGTGATAACGAATCAGGACAATTATGCGGGCACCAAGTATCAGAAGCTGGCAAAGGCTTTCCTGAAAAAGGATCTCACCGCATTCTATAATGAGATGGCAAAGTCGGACGATCTGGCGGCCAGTATTTTGATGAACGTTGACAAGGACTCCAAAGAGTTCCCGAACAAAACGGATAATGATTATCATTATGTAAACCGAAACGTTTATCTTGCAAACGGTACATCCCTAGTGGAGGAAGACTTCCCGGAGGAGATGGATAAGGATAAGGCAAAGTCAGGTTTTTCCGAGGTACTGGCGGCGATCCGGGCGGAGAATGTTATGCTGTCCGAGGACGAAAAAATATCCGAGAAGGTCAGCAAGGCGATGGCAGTACAGTATATCATCAATTATTCGCTTGGGCTGGTCGGGGAATATAAGGATCTGTCGATCCTGGAACTGCAGCCGACGGCCAATATGACATCCGACTTGTACCGTGATGTGAACGAAGACAAAGGCAGCGTTGTTTTATATTGGCAGAGAGAAGATCAGGGTGGAGAAGGACAGCAGATTCTCAGAAGCTCCAAGATGATAAAGACAAACGTCACGTTGAGTTCGGTGGCGGCGTTCAACAGCAGCTATCAGGACATTAACGAAGATTACAACATGATCTTTATCGGTCTGGACGGACAGCGTCTCTATCGCGATTGGGATAAAGACGGAAAGCTGTCTGCTGTCTACAACGATAAGGATTTAAACGGCAAAGTGTACCACACGGGGGACACCGTAGCGGGCGGCGGCGCCAGATATGACGCAAACGATATCACGGAGCAGAAAAAAGAGGCGCTTTTAGACTATCTGCGGGCGGGTTATCCCATTGTGGTGGAGAATGAGTGTTTTAAGAGTCAGAGTGCCAGAACGGCGAAGGAGAAGGATATCAATACGGACTATATCGCCTCCGATACGCATATGTACGCTTTCCTCAAAGAAGCGATCTCCATGGACGAGTCGGATGGGGATGATGAGAATGGTATAGGTATCTATACCATAGAGGATGTGCACAGCAGCGCCATGTTTGCGATGCAGTTAAACGCACAGCGGCCGAAAATCGAGCTTCTGGGAGCGGAAGCTGATGGAGGACAGAACGATGAGGATTCCGAGGAGATAGCTTCCGATATGATCATGACGGAGTCTGTGTCCGAGAAGCCCGGTGTTCTTCGGGGTACGATCGAGTACCGTATTACGAGTGACAGGGCTGGAGAAGATAAGACATACATGGGAAGTCTGGAGAGGCATCTGTATCTCGATCTGAATTACGACGGTGTCTATGCGCCGGAGGAGGAGATTGACGAGTACCTATATGAAGAAGCAGAGGGCGGCGGTAAGGTCAGTGTTGATTTCAATGCAATCAGTTTCGGCATTGTGCCTTGGAAGCTGGAAGTGACAGATGCGGATAACAGCTATCGGCGCGCGGCGATACAGGGCTGCTTTACTATAAGCGGCGACGACGAGGCAAAGATTCGGGTATTGCAGGTTCTTGACGATCCTTCGAACGATTTTGCAAATCTGCAGGAGCAGTATGAAAAGATAGAGAATGCCATGCTGGCTTACTACTTGAAGGGGGCGGAAACACTCCTGAACATGAACTGGAAGATTGAGACGGTCACACCGTCTGTCCTGACAGATCGGCTCTCCAAGAATGCGAATTACCCCTCCCGGTGGGATGAGGTGGTGCTGGGATTTGGCGAGAGTGGAAATCCCGGAGATGCCGTGACGACAGCCATAAATGAATATGTTGATGCGGGAGGGAGTCTGCTCGTCTCCTCAGCCGGTGCGTCGATGGATAAGGGAAGGCTTGGATTGTCGGCGGCAGTTCTGGGACAGAGCGAGGAACAGACCTACGGAAAACTGGGTCTGCACAGCGTTGACAAATTCCGCTATGATGGCATCAGGTCATTATGGTTTGACAAGACGCCCAGCCTGTTTTTGGATCGCGTCAATGACGGCACGATCGCCAGATGGCCGTATGAGATCGGTACGAGGGCGCAGCTCGGCAGTAATACGGAAGTCTCGATGGCCGATTATCTGCTGGATATCGGAACCGCAAAGGACGCGGGACAGCCTTATACCACGGCATGGTTTACCCTGCTCGACCTGAATCTCTCAAAGGGCGGTTACAGTGTGTCGCCCCGTGACGGAAAAAATAACTACTATGTATACAGCAAGGGTAATGTAGTGTATGTGGGACAGTCGGAGTACAGGTACGCATATGATCCGAATAGCGGGACGCCGGAAGGAGACGGTATAGACGAGTGCAGGATCTTCGTTAATGCATTGATGGCGGCTTACAATGCCGGTGTGCATAGAGCACAGGTTTCCATCGTGGCAGGTTTTAACGGTGCGACTAAGGTGGAGAGCGTCACCGTTCCCTATGACGTGGCATTCAAGGAAAACGGGGATGGTACACGGGGCGGTATTCTGGGTGAAACGGTGGATGTGTATTTCCGGTTCACGGATAACAACATTGCCCGTGACAAGACCACAGAGCTTACCCTCTATTATAAGAATCCGGGCGTGGGTGAAGAGACATCGCTCCTGCAGGCGGACGGCACGGTCAACACAGCCGATTACACAGCCTTTACAAGTCTTGTCTGGGCAGTGGAGAACAATCGCTTGGTAGAAGTGTCGGAAGGACTTGTTCCGGGGAAGGTGTATCGTATCAAAGCGCCTTTGGCGGCTTTGCAGAACGGAGAAGATGAGACATCAGAAATCTGTGTGGTGCTCACGAACCGTTATACGAGAGCAGGGCAGAATGTGGAGGCGTTGAGCATGGACAGCGTGTCCCTGAATCGTGCCCAGATGTTCTTATTAGAATAATACAGAAGTAAATGAAGTACCAGAGCCTGCGCGGAAGCGCAGGCTCTTTTGATGCTTGACAGGTTTGCGCCTTTCAGCGTATAATAACCCCATCGGAACTTTTGACTATTCTTATTTCTATTATTTCAGGCGTTTCGCCGCAGAATTTCCGACAAATAACAACTGTAATGCAAAAGAAAAAACAGAAAAAGGAGGAAATATTTTTGCTCAGTACAACTACATCAGGAGCCGTTTATGGGATCTGCAGCCATTTGATCCAGGTGGAGGTGGATGTTTCCCAGGGNCTGCCNNGCTTNCAGATCGTGGGTCTGCCGGGGTCNGAGGTGCGGGAGGCCAGNGAGCGNGTNAAGGTNGCGCTTAANAATGTNGGGATNAANCTGCCGCCNATGTGTATCAANATCAATCTGTCNCCGGCNGATCTNCCCAAAAACGGNACNATGTTCGACCTGCCCGTGGCGGTGGGCATTATGATCGCACTGGAAAAGCTTTCTCAGGAGGCAGTGAGGGACACACTGCTCTTGGGAGAATTGGGTCTTTCCGGAGAACTGAAGCCCGTAAAGGGCGTGCTGCCCATCGTGCGGGAGGCGGCGGAGAAGGGGGTTAAGAGATGNCTTCTGCCTGCNGNGAATGCCTGGGAGGGGACGCTGGTCCGGGAGATGGAGGTCGTGGGTGTGAGAGATATCGGGGAGGCGCTTGCAGTCCTGTCCGGGNANGANCAGAGTCCGCAGGAGCGGGACGAGCCTGTGACGGAGCAGGAGGAGAAAACGGCGGAGTCTATGCCGGATTTTGCGGATATCAACGGGCAGCATGGNCCNAAGCGGGCGGCGGAGGTGGCGGCNGCCGGATTCCACAACCTGCTCCTCATCGGCGCGCCCGGCTCCGGTAAGACCATGCTCGCCAGGCGGATTCCATCGATTCTGCCGCCCCTGTCCCCGGAGGAAGGGATGGAAGTAGCTGTGATTTACAGTATTTCCGGACTGCTTAATTCCGCCGATTCTCTGAAGAGGACGAGACCCTTCCTGAATCCCCATCATACCATCACGGGCCGCGCCNTGGCGGGCGGCGGGCGCCTGCCCATGCCGGGGGTGATCAGTCTGGCGCACAGAGGTGTGCTCTTTCTGGATGAACTGCCGGAGTTTAAGAGAGAGACACTGGATATTTTAAGGCAGCCTCTGGAGGACAGGCAGGTGCAGATTGCCAGAAACAGCGGCAGCTATGTCTATCCGGCGGATTTTATGCTGGTGGGTGCCATGAATCCCTGTCCCTGCGGATTCTATCCGGACAGGAGCCGGTGCCGCTGTACGCCCTACGAGGTGAAGCGGTATCTGAACAGAGTGTCAGGACCGATCCTGGACCGCATGGATATCTGTGTGGAGGCGATGCCTATGGCCTTTGCGGATCTGACGGTAAAAAGAAAAGAGGAGAGCAGTGCCCGGATCAGGGAGCGGGTGCTGGCGGCCAGAGAGAGACANGNACACAGATTTGCCGGTACAGGNCTTCATTTTAATGCGGATATGGCNGCNGGAGATGTGAAACNTTACTGTGTNTTGGGGGAGGCGGAGCTTCNTTACATGGAGCGGATGTTTGCCGCGCTGCAGCTTTCNGCCAGAGCCTATCACCGCATTTTGAAGGTGGCAAGAACCATTGCGGATCTGGACGGCAGCGACAGGATCGGGGAAATGCATCTGGCNGAGGCNATCTGCTACCGGCAGTCCGACCAGAAATACTGGAATTNAGGAAGGGGGCGGCATGAGAGTGGCTGNAATGAANNATGCGNNGNCGGNAACAGTGACAGAGGAAGANAAAGCNTACATACANTGGCTGTATCAGGNTGTGGGTGTGGGAAGCAGAAGGTTTTTGCGGANGTTAATGTCNCAGTGGACNCCCCGGGAGCTTTATCAGATGACCGTTTCGGGTGTGCTTTCGGAGAAACTTTCGGAGCCGTATCGCGAAAAAGCGACACGAATGTCAGAAAACAGCAGAGGATATGACGTATCAGGCGTGTATGAGCGCATGAGAGAGAAGGGGATTTTTCTCGTGACAGAAGAGGAGCCGCAGTTCCCGGAACGACTTTCTCAGATTCCCGATAAGCCGTATGTTCTCTACTATGCCGGAAAGCTCCCGCAGAGAGAAAAAAAGGCGGTGGCTCTGATCGGTGCAAGGGATTGTACTTCGTATGGCAGATATATGGCGGAGCAGTTCGGGGCGTCATTCGCAAAGGCGGGNGTACAGGTGATCAGCGGCATGGCGCGTGGAATTGATGGCATCGGACAGAGTGCTGCGTTGAGGGAAGGTGGTTATTCGCTGGGGGTTCTGGGATGCGGCGTGGATTTTTGTTATCCGCTGGAGAATAAGGAGTTATATGAACGGCTGCTGGCTGACGGCGGGATATGTTCCGAATATCCGCCGGGAACCGAGCCGAAAGCGTTCCTTTTTCCGCCCAGGAACCGCATTATCAGCGGACTTTGTGATGCGATACTCGTGGTGGAGGCAAGAGAGANGAGCGGCACGCTGATCACTGTGGATATGGCACTTGAGCAGGGGAGNGATGTTTACGCANTGCCGGGCCGCGCAACGGATCCNNTGAGTGGCGGCTGTAACCGTCTGATCCGNCAGGGGGCCGGAATGGTTACCACGCCGGAGGATTTTTTGGAAGAATTTCTGGAAGGGGCTGCCGGAAAGGGCGGGGAGNGGACAGAGCCGGTGCAGGGCAGGATGCTCTTCCTGGATGGCATACAGGGAGAATTGTGGGAAGTTCTGGATATCAATCCTCTCCCGACGCAGGAATTGCTGCACAGATATGAGGAAAAATNTGGAAAAACAATCACTTTNCCGGTTCTGTTCAGGGANCTTCTGGAACTGTGTGCGGCGGGTCANGCNGGACAGGTGGGAGGCAGTTATTTTATGCGGGTTATGAAATAAAAAATGATTTTCCCTTGCAACCGTTTACAATTTGGTGTATAGTGTAGCACGTTAATAAATATTCGGCGAATAGGGGAATTGCTATGGCTAAATATTTGGTGATCGTGGAGTCACCTGCGAAAGTGAAAACAGTGAAAAAGTTTCTGGGCGCCAACTATGAGGTGGCGGCCAGTCAGGGACATGTGCGTGATCTGCCCAGAAGTGTTCTGGGCATCGATGTGGAGCATGACTTTGAGCCGCGCTACATCACGATNCGGGGAAAGGGAGACATTCTGGCGAATCTGCGCAAGGAAGTGAAAAAGGCGGAGAAAGTCTATCTGGCGACCGACCCGGACCGCGAGGGGGAGGCAATCTCGTGGCATCTGCTCGCCGCACTGAAGCTGGAGAATAAGAAGGTGTACCGCATTACCTTCAATGAGATCACAAAGACGGCGGTGAAGGAATCCTTAAAGAATGCCAGAGAGATCAACATGGATCTGGTGGACGCCCAGCAGGCCAGAAGGTGTCTGGACCGCATGGTGGGGTATAAGATATCACCCGTGTTGTGGGCGAAGGTGAAGAGAGGCCTGAGCGCGGGCCGCGTGCAGTCGGTGGCGCTTCGGATTATCTGCGACAGGGAGGAGGAGATCAATGCTTTCATCCCGGAGGAATACTGGACGTTAGACGCCCACCTGCAGATAGAGGGTGAGAAAAAGCCTCTGGTGGCAAAGTATTACGGCACCACGAAGGAGAAGCGGACCATCGCTTCCAGAGAGGAGATGGAGGCTCTGAAAAAGGAGCTTTCGGGCGTATCCTATCGGGTCAGCAGCGTAAAGACGGGTGAGCGGATCAAGAAAGCGCCCCTGCCCTTTACCACATCCACTCTCCAGCAGGAGGCCAGCAAGGTGCTGAACTTCTCGACGCAGAAGACCATGCGGCTGGCACAGCAGCTCTACGAGGGCGTGGAGATCAAGGGAAGCGGCGTCACAGGTATCATTTCCTATCTGCGTACGGATTCCACAAGAGTCTCGGAGGAAGCCGAGGCGGCGGCACGCGCATTTATTCTCGAAAAGTATGGGGAGGATTATGCTGCGGAGGCCTCACAGGAGAGAAAGTCGAATCAGAAGATACAGGACGCCCACGAGGCGATCCGTCCNACTGACATAAACAGAATGCCTTTGGATATCAAGGAATCTCTGTCCAGAGATCAGTTTCGGCTGTATCAGCTGATCTGGAAGCGGTTTGCGGCCAGCCGCATGGCGGCGGCGCAGTATGAGACCACGTCGGTGAAGATAGACGCCGGGGAGCACCGGTTCACGGTGGCGGCATCCAAGCTTAAGTTTGACGGCTTTATGAGCGTCTACAGCCAGGAGGAAGACAAGGAAGAGAATAATACACTGATCCGGGGGATCGCGGAGGACTCGAAGCTCTCCCTGCTCACCCTGGAAGAGAAGCAGCATTTCACACAGCCGGCGCCCCACTATACGGAGGCGTCTCTGGTGCGTGCGATGGAGGAGCTGGGAATCGGACGGCCCAGTACCTACGCGCCCACCATCACGACGATCCTTGCCAGACGTTATATCGTAAAAGAAAACAAGAATCTCTATGTGACGGAGCTGGGCGAAGTCGTGAACAACATGATGCGGGAGGCGTTTCCCTCCATCGTGGACGTAAACTTTACCGCCACCATGGAAGCCCTTTTGGACGGCGTGGAGGAAGGAAACGTGAAGTGGAAGACGGTGGTGGCGAATTTCTATCCCGACTTGCAGGAAGCGGTCGAGAAAGCGGAAAAAGAGCTGGAAGAGGTGGAGATCGCCGATGAGCTTGCCGATGAGTTCTGTGAACTCTGCGGAAGACAGATGGTGATCAAGTATGGCCCCCACGGCAGATTTCTGGCCTGCCCGGGCTTTCCGGACTGCCGCAACACCAAGCCTTATTTTGAAAAGATCGGCGTGGCCTGCCCGAAGTGCGGCAAGGACATCGTCCTGAAAAAGACCAAGAAGGGCCGGAAGTATTACGGCTGTATCGATAATCCGGACTGCGATTTTATGGTGTGGCAGAGACCTGTGGATGAAAAATGCGACCGCTGCGGTGCCATCATGCTGCAAAAGGGCAATAAGCTGGTCTGCTCCGACGAGGAGTGCGGCTTTGTCAAGGATATGCCCAAGGAGAAAGCAGCAGAGTAAAGTGTACAGAATGTTTGGAAATTTAATGCAATTTATGGGAATTGTCCGTGAATTGTGTTAAAAACACATTGAAAATCCTCAAATAGTGTGATAATATGTTTTTAATAGTTCATTCAAACATATATCAGAGGAGCAGCTACATGAGCAGTGTGCAGTTATTAGATAAGACCAGAAAGATCGGTAAACTTTTACACAACAATAATTCGGGCAAGGTCGTGTTCAATGACATCTGTGATGTCTTGAAGGAGATTCTCGCCTCCAATGTACTGGTGGTGAGCAGGAAGGGTAAGGTGCTCGGGATCGGCGATCAGGCTTCAGTGGAATCCATCACGGAGCTGATCGTGGATCATGTGGGCGGTTTCATAGATCCCATGCTCAATGAGCGGCTTTTGGCGGTGCTATCCACGAAAGAGAATGTAAACCTGGAGACGCTGGGCTTTGAGAGTTCCGGCATCAGACGGTTTCAGGCGGTGATCACGCCCATAGAGATCTCCGGCGAGCGGCTGGGGACCCTGTTCCTCTATAAGAGCGATGACCAGTACGATATTGATGATATCATTCTGTGTGAGTATGGCACCACGGTGGTGGGACTGGAGATGCTGCGGGCTGTCAGTGAGGAGAATGCGGAGGAAAACCGCAAGGTGGCAGTGGTGAAATCGGCGATCTCCACGCTCTCTTTTTCCGAGATGGAGGCAATTACCCATATTTTTGACGANCTGGGAGGCATGGAGGGCATTCTGGTCGCCAGTAAGATAGCGGATAAAGTGGGGATCACACGCTCGGTCATTGTCAATGCCCTCAGAAAATTCGAGAGTGCGGGCGTCATCGAATCCCGATCCTCCGGCATGAAAGGCACCTATATCAAGGTCTTAAACGATGTGGTGTTCGAGGAGGTAGAGAAGCTCAAGGACCAGGGAAGGTTTTAGTAATAATTGTCAGAAGGATCTGCGAAAAGTGCTGATTTTGCGCGATGTAGGTCCTTTTTTGATGCTTTTGGAGGAGACTAATTTGGGAAAATGTATCGAAAAACCTTGTAATTTTTAATATTTTCTTTATAATGGAATATGGTATGGATTCTATTAAGGTGGAAGGAGTGTGACTATGAGTTCATTGATCGATACGCATGCTTTTGATTATGTGAATGTATTAGATAAGGCGATGGACGCATCATGGCTTAGAAATGAAGCCATTTCCAACAATATTGCCAATGCGGACACCCCGGGATATAAGAGACAGGATGTGGATTTCGAGACCCAGCTTGCCAAGGCGCTGCGGCACTCCAGATATAAGACTATGGATGCGAAGGTGGCGGATGTGAAGATGAACCGCCTTAAGCCTGTTGCTTACACGGATTATGCGGGTTTTTCCTACCGTATAGACGGCAATAACGTAGATCCCGATACAGAGGGCGTGTACCTTGCGAAGAACCAGGTGGTCTATCAGGGACTTGAGCAGAGTGTGAACCAAGAATTTAAGAATCTGCAGATGGTTATGAAGTAGTCGTGTGAGAAGTACTTCTCACACAATTTAAGGAGGAATAGAGTATGTCAGTATTTGGCGCTTTTGATATCAACGCATCGGGTATGACGGCGGAACGTTTTCGTATGGATACGATCTCTCAGAACGTGGCGAATGCTAACACGACCAGGACGGAGGACGGTACGCCTTACCGCAGAAAGATCGTCGTATTTCAGGAGAAAAATTCCCAGACGCCTTTTCATCAGGTGTTAAATAAAGCAAGGGACCGCTATTCAGGCTCCGGCGTGAAGGTGACCGGCGTCTATGAGGATACGGTGACGGAGGGGAATAAGGTTTATGATCCCTCTCATCCGGATGCCGATGAGAACGGCTATGTGATGTATCCCAATGTAAATATCATTACGGAGTTTACGAACCTGATCGATGCGTCCCGCGCATATCAGGCGAATTCGACTGCATTCAGTGCCAGCAAAAATATTGCGACTTTGGGACTGAGTATGCTGAATAATTAATAGATATATAATGTGTGCTGCGAAGGTGCATCGAGTGTAGATGAAGAAATAGGGGAATGTTGGAGGAAGGGAAAATGGCTTTGGATATTACGGAATTATATAACGTATCTTCGGGTGCGATAAAGGAGGCAGCCAAGGCGGCGCCTACGACCCGTATCGAGGATTATAAGGAAAACGGCTTTGAGAGCCTGCTACATACCGCGGTGGACAATCTGAATACGACCAACAGCTATCTGTCAGATGCGGAGGATGAGAAGATCAAGTGGGCGCTTGGCGAGACGGAGAATACGCACGATCTCACGATCGCTCTGCAGAAGGCCTCTACGGCATTACAGTATACGGTGGCGATCAGAGATAAGCTTCTGGACGCATACAAAGAACTGATCCAAATGCAGATCTAGTTCTATTTAGCACGTAGAAGTAAGATGCCGAAGGAGAGCGGGTTCTGTGGAAAAGATATTAGAGAAACTAAAGGAATTAGCAAATAAAATATTAGAGTGGTGGAATCGGTTTACGGCGAAGCAGAAGACCTTGATCGTCTCTGTGGTGGCAGTGCTCATCATCGCGATCGTGATCATTGTTTCGATGCTTTTAAAGCCCAAGTATTCCCTGCTGCGTGAATGCGAGAGCACGAAGGAGGCCTCGGAGGTGATCGAGCTTCTGGAAGGAGAAGGATACGCCTATGAGATCACGGATGACGGTCTCAGAATATCGGTTCTGGCCGAACAGCTCGGACCGGCGAATCTGCTGCTCGGAGCAAACAACATTCAGGCGGCCGGCTACGGGATCGATAACGTGACGGATGGCACTTTCTCCACCACGGAGTCTGATAAAGAGAAAAAATATAAAGTGTACATGGAGAGCCGGCTGGAGAATGATGTGCTCAGCATGTTCACGGCGATCAAGAGAGCTGTTGTCACCCTCAATATTCCGGAGAATGACGGCACGCTGATCGCGCAGGAGCAGGAATCCTATGCAACGGTGGTTCTGGAGTTAAAGGACGAGTTTTCTCAGGAGAGCGCGGCCTATTTGGCGCGCGCTGTGGCGACTTCACTGGGCAATGACACCACCAACAACATCGTCATCATGGATTCGGACGGCAATATGCTGTTTACGGGGGATGAGGATCTCTCTGCCTCCGGTATGGCGAGTACGCAGCTCTCTGTAAAGAGCGAAGCGGAGAAAAATATGATCAACAGCGTGCGCCGGGTGATTCTGGGCACGAATGAATTCGATAATGTGGAGGTATCTCCTAATCTGGTGCTGGATTTTTCGACCCAGCAAAGAACGGAGCATACCTACACGCCTGCTGACGGACAGACCCAGGGCGTTTTGAGCCATGAGGACGTCTACAGCCAGGAGAATGTCAGCGGTGGGGGCGGCGTGCCGGGAACAGACAGTAACGACGACGACACCACTTATGTGCTGGAGGATAATGCCAACTCTACTTCTACGATAAGTGAGGAGTCCAGGGATTATCTTCCCAACGAGACGATTACCACTACAGACACGCCCTCCGGCGTGATCAATTACAGCGCTTCTTCTCTGGCGGCTTCTTTGATCCAATACGAAGTGATCCGGGAGGAAGATGTGGATGCCCAGGGCCTTTTGGACGGCGTGAGCTGGGAAGAGTATAAGCTGGCAAACAACGAGCGTACCCGGATCGAGCTGGATGACACCTTCTATGAAGCGGTTGCCAACGCGACGGGTATTTCGACGGATAATATCACACTGGTGGCATACACCGAGAAACTGTTCTTTGACAAAGAGGGTTCTGCGATCACGGCTACGGATATCTTACAGATCATCCTGATCATTGTGATCCTGGCACTCCTGGCATTCGTGGTCCTTCGGAGTATGCGCGGCGAGAAGCACGAGGAGGAAGAGGAAGAGCTGTCNGTGGAGACTNTGNTNCAGTCCAANGTACA
Source organism: Lachnospiraceae bacterium (assembly GCA_014804565.1). Classification (GTDB taxonomy): domain Bacteria; phylum Bacillota; class Clostridia; order Lachnospirales; family Lachnospiraceae; genus UBA3282. Next base: position 34,660 of record JAAUZN010000008.1, on the reverse strand, counting down.
GCTTGAGGAGATTTCCTCTGAGAACGAGTCTGATGAGAAAAAGCTTGTCGGCAAATTTGTGGAAGAGAATCCGGAAGCGGCGGCGAATCTGCTGCGTAACTGGTTAAACGAAGACTGGGGGTAAGATAAATGGCAGCTAAGGCNGATGAGAAGATNAANGGCATNCAGAAAGCGGCTATCCTGATGATCGCCTTGGGACCGGAGAAGTCCGCAATGATCTTTAAACACCTGAANGAAGANGAGGTGGAGGANCTCACNCTGGAGATTGCGAATACCAGAAGTATTACGCCGCAGNTCAAGGAGAGCGTNNTAAACGANTTTTATCAGGTATGTCTGGCACAGCAGTANATCGCNGAGGGCGGTATCAACTACGCNAAGGANCTNCTGGAGAAGTCCTTCGGCNCNGANAAGGCNATGGANGTGATCGGCAAGCTGACGGCNTCCNTGCAGGTGAAGCCNTTCGAGTTTGTCAGAAAGGCGGATGCTNCACAGNTNCTTAACTTTATTCAGGATGAGCACCCNCAGACNATCGCACTNATNCTGTCCTATNTGGCNCCNGGNCAGGCGGCGCTNATNGTATCNGCGCTCCCGCCNGACAGACAGGCGGATGTNACNAAGCGTATCGCAGTGATGGACCGGACCAGTCCGGATGTGATCAAGGAAGTGGAGAAGGTTTTGGAATCCAAGTTATCATCCCTGGTNAACCAGGATTACACGATCGTCGGCGGNGTGGATGCTGTCGTNGAGATCTTGAATACAGTAGANCGAGGCACAGAGAAACATATNATGGAGACTNTGGAGATCGANGAGCCGGAGCTTGCGGACGAGATCAGAAAGAAGATGTTCGTCTTCGAGGATATCCTGCTTCTGGACGACCGCGCGATCCAGCGTGTGCTGCGTGATGTGGATAACTCCGATCTGGCGATCGCNCTGAAGGGNTCTAACGANGANGTGCAGAATGCGATCTTNAATAACCTNTCCAAGCGTCTGGCGGTTATGATCAAGGAGGATATGGAATTTATGGGTCCTGTCCGTATGAAGGACGTGGAGGAAGCACAGCAGAAGATCGTAAATATCATCAGAAAGCTGGAAGACGCTGCAGAAATTGTTATCTCCAGAGGCGGAGGCGACGAGATCATTGTATAAGTTTAAGAACAGAACTTTATATAAAGCCGGTTGGGTCAGAGTGACTGATGAAGAGAAGTGCGTGATAGACAGTAATGATCTGGTGGCGGATCGCATTGAGGAGTGGGAGAACATCCGCAGGGCGAACGCTGTGGCGGTGCCGGAGTTTGGAGAAGACGGTGAGGAAGGTGAGCCTGAGTTTGTGAGCGGTATCGAGGGCGAGCAGCTGGATGCACTCTTTTCTGACGGAGAAGGCAGCGGTAATGTGATCAAGGCAGTTGAGGCGGGGCCGAATCTGGAGGAGATCGAGGCTCAGGCGCAGGCTATGCTGGATGAAGCCCAGGCGAAGGTCCATGAGATGATGGAGGATGCCCGCAGGGAGATCGAGATCAAGCGCGCCAATGCTGTCGAGGAGGGCTCGAAGCAGGGCTATGACGAGGGCTATCAGCGGGGATTGTCCGAAGTGGAGGGCATGAAACAGGAGCTGGCTGAGAAGAGACGNCAGCTGGAGGCNGAGTTTGACNANCTGNTNGAANATCTGGANCCCCGGTTTGTGGATACGATCACNGATGTTTACAGTCATATTTTCGGTGTGGATCTGATNGATAACAGAGATATTCTGGTACANCTGGTGGATTCCACNCTGCGCAAGGTNGAGAGCAGNAAGACNTTTATCGTACATGTGTCGGCGGAGGATTATCCTTANGTCAATATGCAGAANCAGACCCTTATGGAGGGNGCTGNGGCGGGCAGNGGCCTGATCGAGATCATAGAGGATATNGCGCTTGNCAAGGGAGACTGCCTGATCGAGACNGACGGCGGTATTTTTGACTGCGGNATCAGCACACAGNTGGAGGAGCTNAANAANAAATTACAAGTGTTATCCTATGAAAAGGCGTAACAGTGAATACAGCNATCAATTATTCTAAATACAGCAGCATAAAGGACGACACCTTTTTTAAGAAAAAGGGCAGGGTGGAGAANGTGGTAGGTCTGACCATCGAGTCGGCAGGTCCCGAGGCNAAGCTGGGGGATCTTTGTGTGATCTATCCTGTGGGCGANGACTATCCGCCGATCACGGCGGAGGTAGTGGGATTTAAGGAGCGCAGAACNCTTCTGATGCCCTGTGACAATACNGACGGGATCGGGCTGGGATGTATCGTGGAGAACACGGGNANNCCNCTGACGGTGCCGGTGAGCGACGATCTTTTGGGCAAGGTGCTGGACGGCCTGGGCAGGATCAACGGCGAATATATGCCGGGNGTGCCCTACAGNGTGGANGCGCAGCCGCCGGATGCCATGAGCAGAAAGATCATCGCGGATGTGCTNCCNCTCGGCGTCAAGGCNATAGACGGCCTGATGACGGTGGGCAAGGGACAGCGTATCGGGATCTTTGCAGGCTCCGGTGTGGGNAAATCCACACTGATGGGNATGTTTGCNCGCAATACNAAGGCGGATATCAATGTGATCGCTCTGATCGGNGAGCGCGGCAGAGAGGTGCGCGAGTTCGTGGAGCGNGATCTGGGAGAGGAGGGNATGCGCCGCTCNGTGGTGGTGGTAGCCACCTCNGACAGATCNGCCCTNGAGAGAAATAAGGCGGCTAAGACNGCCTGNGCTATCGCNGAATATTTNAGGGATCAGGGNAAGGANGTCCTGTTGATGATGGATTCNCTGACNCGTTTTTCCATGGCTCAGCGTGAGATCGGGCTTGCCAGCGGGGAACCGCCCGTNTCCAGAGGGTATCCTCCCAGTGTTTACTCGGAGATGCCNAGGCTNTTAGAGAGAGCGGGCTGNGCGGCGNNNGGCTCCATCACCGGACTCTACACGGTTCTGGTGGATGGCGACGATATGAATGAGCCGATCACGGATACGGCGAGAAGTATTCTGGACGGACATATCATGCTGAACAGAAAGCTGGCGCACCAGAATCATTATCCGGCGATCGATGTGCTGCAGAGTATTTCCAGATGTATGAGCCAGATCGTGGATAAAGAACATAAAGGACTGGCAGGCAAACTCAAGAATGTGCTGGCAACCTACAACGAGGCGGAGGATCTGATCAATATCGGCGCCTACAAGAGCGGCAGCAACAAGAATATCGACTACGCTATCGAGAAGATCGATGCAGTCAACGAGTTTTTGCTGCAGGATGTGGATACGAAATACAGTTATGAGGAAGCCGTGGATATGCTGCGGGAGCTCTTTGCGGATCCGGAAGCGGAGTAAGGGGTGACCTGCCATGGCGAAATTCAGATACAGGATGCAGAGCATTCTGGATATCAAATATCAGTTCGAGACCCAGGCGAAGATGGAGGTCGGCAAAGCGCAGCTTAAGCTGAATGAGGAAATGGAAAAGCTGCAATATCTGATCGACAGAAAGGAAGCCTACCTGGAGGAGGGCAGACGGCTGCGGGAGGAGACGATCAGTGTCAATGATCTGAGGGATAACCGCAACGCTGTGCTCGTCATGGATGATCTGATCATGCATCAGCGGTTCGAGGTGACGAAGGCCGAGGAGGCATTGGAGCGGGCGCGGGAAAAGCTGACGGAGATCATGCAGGAGCGCAAGATGCATGAAAAGCTCAAGGAGAAAGCACTGGCGGAGTTCCTTGAGGAAGAAAAAGCGGCTGAGGCCAAGGTGGTAGACGAACTTACGAGCTATACTTACGGTCAGCGTGGAAAGGAAAATGGGAATGGCGACGGAAGCGACGAATATGGGGATGGAAGCGCAGGCTCCCATTGATACAAAAGCAGAAAAACAGAAATTAAAGGAAGAGCGCAAACAGTTTAAGAACGAGAGAAAAGCCCAGAAAAAGGAAGCCAAACAGCGTGCCCGGGAGCTTGACGAACAGCAGGCGCATCTGGATGGCGACGATGTGGGCGGCGTGTCTGTCTTTTTGGTAACAGTAGTTATCGTTGTTATCTGGGTGGCGATCCTGTGTCTGCTGATCAAGCTGGATGTGGGCGGTTTCGGATCCGGNGTGCTGGCACCNATCTTAAAGGATGTNCCGGTGGTCAATAAGATCCTGCCGGCGGATCACACGGTGACCGTGGACGATGAGGANTCCTATGGCGGNTACACCAGCCTGCGGGAAGCGGTGGANTACATCAAGGAGCTGGAGCTGCAGCTGGAGGAGGCGCAGTCCGCCAGCAGCGTAGATTCCGAGCAGATGGCGGAGCTTCGGGCGGAGAACGAGAGACTGCAGACCTTCGAGGATGCGCAGGTGGAGTTTGAGCGGATCAAGACGGANTTNTATGAGGAAGTGGTCTATGCCGAAAAAGGGCCCGGGGCGGAAGAATATCAGAAATATTATCAGACCATAGACCCGACTACGGCGGAGTATTTATATAAACAGGTGATACAGCAGGTGCAGGCGGATCAGGAGATTCAGGATTATGCCCAGGCTTACTCGGAGATGAAGCCCAAGCAGGCGGCGGCGATCTTTGAGGAAATGACGGACGATCTGGATCTGGCAGCCAAGATCCTGGATCAGATGAGTGCGGAGGACAGAGGAAATGTCCTGGGAGCGATGGACACCGAGGTCGCTGCCAGACTTACCCGTATCATGGACCCCGATTCGTGACGGTGCGGTGCAGATTTTCTGTGTGGATTTGAGAAAAACGCTATAAAGAAAGCGGGATAAAGCCGATATATAAAATGTGGAGGGGAAACCTGACACATGTTATATATATGTGTGAGATTTAGATAAACTCTGTAGTCTTCACACGAGTACCTTGAAAACTTAAGAAAGGAGGAAAGAGCAAGAATGACGGTAAACAATGTAAACGCCCTGTCGCCCTTTGGTGCGGTTCAGGGAGGTCAGACATCTGTGAAGCCGGAGGAGTTCGTGCAGGAGCGCTTTGATAAGCTCATGACCAAGATGGGNGATCAGCTGGCGNNCATGCANCAGTCTCAGGCTGGCAGCGTGACAGCTGTGGCGCCGAAGCAGGCAGCAGTGGAAAACGCTCAGGAGACGGCACAGCCGAAGNNTACTGNGAAGCAGGAGACTGTGGATCAGNCNGCNGAGACGAAAAAGCCTGAGGATACCGCNAAGGATGANGGAAACGNCGCGGTGGAGCAGGATAAGAGCGANAGCACGGCGNAGACCNANGAGACTGCNTCGCAGGACACTGAGAAGCAGGAGGCTGTGGAGAAGGCAGCCGAGGANCTTGTGGCAGAAATCGTTANTGTGATGGACATTCCGCTGGAGAAAGTGGAAGAAGCCATGGAGAACCTGGGACTGACAGCNGTAGATCTTTTTGATCCCACGAATCTGAAACAGCTGTTATTAAATCTGACAGACAGCACAGATGAGCTGAGCCTGGTGACGGACGAAACTCTTTACGGCAATTTGCAGGAACTCTTTACAGTGGTAGAGGATACGCTCGGATCGCTGCAGGAGGAGCTGGGATTATCCGAAGAGGAGCTNGATGCGCTGATGGAGCAGATGAGCGCGGCGAANCAGGAGACTGTGGAGGAAAATCCTTTGACACAGACGCCCGAGGTGAGTGTGGAGGGCATGAAGGACTATGCAGTATCCGTGCAGAAAGACGGCGGTACCGTACAGGTTAAGGTGACAGTCGATGATGCCAGCGGTGAAAAGCATGTCAGCGAGCAGATCACAGAGACGGCGAAGCCTGAGACCGAGCCTGTTTCCAGAAAGGCGGACACAGGACGAGGGGATGAGGGAAGTATGGCGGGAGAGCAGAACACCCAGCACACTTTCTTACAGAATCTGACAGGGCAGACCGAAGAGGTCGAAGCGCCGGCGGAGCAGCCGGTATACACAGAGCCGGAGACGAATCAGATCATGGATCAGATTGTCGAGTACATGAAGAGCAGTATCAAGCCTGAGACACAGGAACTGGAGATGCAGCTGCATCCCGCAAGCCTGGGCACAGTGCATGTACAGCTGGCGGCGAAGGACGGTGTCATCACGGCACAGTTTGCGGCACAGAATGAGACGGTGAAGGCGGTTTTGGAAACCCAGATGATCCAGCTTAAGACACAGTTTGAGGAGCAGGGCATCAAGGTGGAGGCCGTGGAAGTCACAGTTGCGAACCACGCATACGGCGAGCAGTATTCGCAGGAGCAGGATACGGCCGAACAGCAGAGAGAGGCCGCAAAGAAATCCACAAGAAGGATCAATCTGGACGATCTGGAGGAGGATGCTCTGGAAGAGATGGAAGATTCGGAGCGGATCGCAGTGGAGATGATGCAGGCAAACGGCAGTACAGTAGATTATACTGCATAAGAGATGACAGACAGAAAGGAGTGTTGATATGGGAGTAGTACAGGAAGTAAAAAACGGTGAATTCGTGGAATCCTATTCCGCGGCGTCTCTGGCGAATTCCAACAAGAAAGTTACAGGCAGCGACAGTCTGGATAAGGATGCTTTCTTACAGCTTTTGGTGGCACAGATGAAGTACCAGGATCCCCTGGAGCCCACTTCTAATACGGAGTATATTTCGCAGTATGCGACCTTCTCGGAGTTAGAGCAGATGCAGAACATGAGCGCATCCATGGATCTGTTCAGAGCATCCTCTCTGGTAGGGCAGACCGTACTTTTGAAGGTGACTGACAGTGCGGGCAGAACCACTAACGTACAGGGTAATGTGGACTATGTGGTATACGAGAAGAATAAGGCATACCTCTCCGTGAACGGCGACCTGTATTCTATGGACGATCTGGATACCGTGGCAGATCCTACTTATCTGGAAGCCTACAAGCTGGCGGCGGATTGGCTGAATATCTACAACAAGCTTCCGGCATACGAGAATCTGACAGTGGCAGACAGAGAAAAGGTAGAAAAGCTGGATGAGATGTACAGCGGTATGACAGACTACCAGAAGGAATTCTTAAAGGATGAAGAAGTGGCTACTATGCAGAAGTATGTGACGAAGATGAAGGATCTGGTGGCGATCGCCAATGCTCAGAAGGAATCTGAGGACGACGAATAGTGATCGCTAGAGAAAGATAGCTATCTCAAGGAGGAGAAAACATGAAGATTCAAGGCAGTTCTTTCCCTTCCATAGAGCAGCTACAGGATCAATATTTAAACACAGGCAGAGCCAAGGGCAGCGCACCTGCACCGGGAGGCATAAGCTTCCAGGATATTCTGGCAGGGAAGACGGACGGGATACAGCAGTCCGGGGAGATCAAGTTTTCCAAGCACGCAGCCAACCGCCTGTCAGACAGAAATATTGAACTGACCGAGGATCAGGTGGAACGCCTGAACTTAGGAACAGCCAGAGCTTCTGCGAAAGGGATAAGTGAATCATTGGTCATAGTTGATTCCCTCGCATTTATCGTGAGCGTACCGAATCAGACGGTCATCACAGCGATGGATCAGGCGGAGACTGATGAAAATGTATTCACCAACATAGACGGAGCCGTGATCATATAAGCCGGACCTTACAGGAGGCTTACCGTCCTCGACTGACAGAGAGGACATACGGTTCCCACATAATTAAGGAGGTCATTTCACTATGATGAGATCATTGTTTTCTGGCGTGTCGGGTTTAAAGACCCACCAGACCAGAATGGATGTTATCGGTAACAACATTGCAAACGTAAACACTACAGCATATAAGTCGCAGAACATGGTATTCAGCGATCTGTTATATCAGACCACACAGGCGGCTTCCGGCGCGAATGCGGATACCGGCCGAGGCGGTATCAACGCAAGACAGATTGGTCTGGGCGCCAAGACTGCAGCTATCAACACGGCGATCACCAGACAGGGCTCTGCGCAGTCTACGAACAATCCCTGGGATGTGATGATTTCCGGCGAGTCCTTCTTCATTGTAAACAGCGGCTCTCAGAACTTCTTCACAAGAGACGGTGCGTTCACCATTGATGGCGCGGGCAATCTGGTTATGGCAAGCACCGGTTATCGCGTGATGGGCTGGCAGGTGGATGAGGAGACCGGAGAGATCCGCTCCGATGTGGTTTCTGCGTTACAGGTCATGAACCGGGATAANCTGACTGCACCTGCGGAGTCTACCACGATGGGGTATGCTTCCGGTATTCTGGATAAGAATGACACTGATGTACACAGCAAATCGGGTAAGGTCATGACCCTGACTATCTTCGACAAGCTGGGTTATCAGTATACGGTGAAGATGAGCGTGCACGCGATGAGTCAGGACGGCAACTACTATGTACAGCTGGATGACATCATCAACGAGGACGGTGTTTCCCTGAAGAAATACTATAATGTCAACGATATTAACCAGATCGCAAACTTCGGTGGGCAGCAGGCGCCGATTGAGGAGACGAAGGTGTATTCCCTGCCCAATGACGGCAGTGTGGAGTATAATCCGGCTGCGGGTGGCAATCCGGCATCTTTCACTGTTAGATATAATTTTGACGAGATTCTCGACGGTTTTTCGAAGAATCCGATGATGAGTCTGGCGGGAGATTCAGTAACGGTAACACAGATTGACGGAGCTGCGCCTGCTAACGGAGATGTGGATACAGGAAAAACGGTGACCGTGGAGGGCAGTGTGACGCTGACCAAGAGTGTATTACAGAGCGAGTACAAACTCGCTTATGATGAGAAAGAAGGTCAGTATTACTACAGACCAAAGAATCCGGATGGTACTTATGGTGATCTCACCGCGTTGGGTCCCCGCACGAGTCCTGCGGAAGCAGCCAAGGCTGATGCGTGGGGAGAGGTTTTGAGTCAGTTGGGCGGCGATGTGGCACTTGCTATGGATGGAGGAACCCCTAAGATTGAAGTGGATGAGAAGGGCGATGTGACTTTAAGCTTTACGGCGGACTTTACCACCACTAAGCCTTCTGTATATACACTGAACCAGTCGGGCAGCGGTTCTTTCGGTGTGACACTGCCGGATGATGATGACCACAGACCGGAGATCCTGGAGAAGGTCTATGGTCTGCACGGTACGGATACCATGGCTTATACGATCAACTTCATCACGCCCGACGGTCATGCCAGCATTACAAGTGCGGAGAGCTATAGCGGTAATATGTTAGTGTTTGATACGGAGGACGGCAGCTTCTCCTACATCGGCAGTCAGGATCAGAATTCGGCGTCCCTGACGTTCAATGCCTCTGCGACTGACCTGACAGGTGCGACTGTGGACCTGAGCCACTTTACGGATATTTCCATCGACTTCAGCTCCTTGATGAATATCAACAACGGTAAGGTGTCCACAGCGGGTCTGACCAACGGCGACGGCAGCTCGAACAACCTGGGCAGCGGCCGTAAGCACGGTGAGCTGATCGGCGTGGAGATCGGTCAGGACGGTAAGATCAGAGCCTCCTACGACAACGGTATGACCAAGCTTCTGGGACAGATCGCGGTAGCGAAGTTCGCTAACGCAGCGGGTCTTGCGAAGGCTGGTAACAACCTTTACTCCACAACCATGAACTCCGGTGATTTCGATGGTATTGGTATTGATATCACCTCAGACGGCGAGGGCTCCATGGAGTCAGGCGTTCTGGAGATGAGTAACGTGGATCTGGCGAGCGAATTTACCGAGATGATCACCACTCAGCGTGGTTTCCAGGCAAACAGCCGTATCATCACCACCTCAGATTCCATGCTGGAGGAGCTGGTAAATCTGAAGAGATAACCGATTGAAAGTGCGTAGCACTTTCAATCTCGAGATTGTAAAGGACACAACCTCGGTGATAAAAAATTTTCAAGGGGAATTTTCGCAGTATTTGCGGGAATTCCCCTGTTTTGTGTCTCCTTGTCAAAGAATTGGGAAAATTTTTTTTTGCAGTTTTTGTAGATGTATGATAGAATAATAAAGTTGTAAGGTGCAGAAGGACAGATGGGAGGAAGCATATGGTAGAGGTCACGAAGATCAATGGCGTTAAAGTGCTGATCAATCCTGATTTGTTGGAACTGGTGGAGGAAACGCCAGATACAGTGCTGTCTTTTACCACCGGTCGGAAAATAATTGTAAAAGAAAGTAGACAAGAAGTGAAAAATTTAGTAAAATCGTATAGAAAGGATATTTTTGCAGACTAGTGTAAAAGTGGGTGTGTACATATGGATATAGCTTCGTTAATTGGTCTTATCGCTTGTTTTGTGTTGATGATATTTGGCATGGTGTACGGCAAGAGTTTCTCCATGGTGATCAGGTTCTTGGATGCACCGTCGGCACTGGTTACCTTTGGCGGTTCCTTCATGTGTATCTTTGCGAGTTATACGATACCAGAGTTCATTGCCGGCCTCAAGAGTATGGGACTGATCTTTAAGACCTCCACCATGAATGTGCCGGAGATCATTCAGAAGATCATAGATCTCTCTAACGTAGCGCGTAAGGAAGGTCTTCTCTCTCTGGAGGAGGCTGCCGGAGATATTGACGACGATTTCCTGAAGAAGGGCATCCTTCTTATTGTCGATGGTACGGATCCGGAGCTTGTGCGCGCCATCATGGAGACAGAACTTGTAAGTGTGGAGGGGAGACATAAGGATAAGATCGGTTTTTGGGAGAACGTTGCCGCTATGGGTCCCGCCTGGGGCATGATCGGTACCCTGATCGGTCTGATTAACATGTTGGCCGACCTGTCGGATTTTGCGTCCATCGGACCGAACATGGCGGTCGCGCTGGTAACTACCTTCTACGGTTCGCTGTTGGCGAACTGGATCTGTGCACCGGTTTCAACTAAACTTAAGAATAAAAACGCAGAAGAGATGATGATGAAGGAGATCGAGATCGAGGGTCTGCTTTCCATTCAGGCAGGTGAGAACCCTCGTGTTATCGAGGAGAAGCTGAAGTCCTTCCTGGCTCCTGCAGACAGAACGGCTTCCAACGATGCGGGCGGAGGTGAAGCAGATGGCTAAGAAGAAAGAAGAAGAAGCCCCTAAAGGCTCGCCGGCGTGGATGGCCACTTTCTCCGACCTGATGAATCTGCTCTTGTGCTTTTTCGTGTTGCTTTTCTCCATGTCTTCTATTGATGAAGTGAAGCAGGAAAAGGTTGCCGCATCCTTTAATCAGATGTTTTCCGTTTTTGAAGGGGGAGCGCAGGCGATCGGTGACGGTATGCTGATCAGTAACGGCGTCAGCCAGCTTAATGAGTTGGATGATTTTATAAACAGTACAGGCCGGCTGGACGATGGCTCGGTGGTCTCCGAGGATGTGGCGAACAATGACAGCACGGCAGCTGCGCAGGAGATTTTAGAAGAGGCGCAGATGGAGGAATCCGAAGCGCTTGCCGAGGCAGTCGAGGAGGCTTTGGAAGAGANGGATATGGANGANGAGGTGGANGTGCAGTTCACCGCCCAGTATGTCCAGCTTACGTTGAAAGGCGCGCTGCTTTTCGATTCGGGAAGCGTTCTCTTAAAGGATGAGGCGAAGCCGGTGCTGGATCAGGTGGGATTGATCCTGGAGCGGTACGCGGAAGGAACCATCGAGATAGAGGGACACACGGACAATGTGCCCATGTCGGGAGCGAAATACTCCAACAACGATGAGCTCAGTTCCGGACGTGCCCTGTCTGTGTTTGATTATATTCTCTCGGTCACGAATCTGAATCCGGCAGCCATCAAGCATGCCGGAAGAGGGGAGTACATGCCGGTAGCGGATAACAGCACGCCGGAGGGGAGAATGAAGAACAGAAGAGTGGAGATTAAAATATACAATTCACTGAGTTCATATTAAGAAAAGTAACATAAGTGTAGAAGGAGAAAACTAGGGCTATGAAGAAGAATCTGATTTCCGTAATTATTCTGGCGTTGTTGATCGTAAATATTGTGTTGACAGCCATAATGATGTTCAGCGTAACAGGCGCTTCCAAGAAGACTGCCGCGCTGGTGGATGATATCGCCACGGTGCTGGATCTGGAACTGGCGAGCAAGGAGGGCCAGCCGGCCGTTGCCATGACGGACACCGAGACCTATTCTATCGACAGCATGACGGTTCCGTTAAGAAAGAGCGAGGGGGATGACAAGGATCATTACTGTATCGTTTCCATCACCCTGTCGGTCAACACGAAGGATGAGACATACAAGACTTATGGCTCTGACTTCACAACCCAGGAGGGATTGATCAAGGATGAGATCAACGCTGTGTTCTCTCAGTATACGATAGACGAAGCGAGAGACAATCAGGAGCAGATCAAGAAGGAGATTCTGAATAGACTTCAGACAATGTTTGATTCCAAGCTTATTTATAACGTTTCCTTCTCTGACATCATGTTTGGATAGTACTTAGACTGAAAACGACCGCAGGAGGTGAAGTTTCGTGGGTGAGGTACTATCACAGAGCGAGATTGATAATCTGCTGGCCGCTCTCAGCAGCGGCGAGATAGATGCAGATGAGATGAATGGCGCCGATGAGAAGCAGGTGAAGGATTACGATTTTAAACGTCCTACAAAGTTCTCTAAAGAACACCTGCGAACATTGGAAATCATATTTGAGCATTACGGACGGCTGCTCTCCACGAGTATGCCGGTNTATCTGAGAAAAANNNTACAGGTANCGGTNACCAGCTCCGAGACNGTTATCTTTTCGGAGTTCAGCAACTCTCTTTCCAACCCGGTAATTCTGGGCATCGTGGATTTTCAGCCNCTGGGNGGTACGATCCTGATAGAGCTNGCNTCCCAGCTNGGNTNTGCAATGATNGACAGGATGCTGGGCGGNGCGGGTGATCCGCTGGAGAAGAGCAGAGAGTTCACNGAGATCGANATGACGATCATAGANAAAATGATGGTAGTGTTTATGCAGCTGATGCGNGAACCGTGGAAGAATGTGGTGGATATCAACCCCATGATGGAACGGATCGAGACNAACTCTCAGTTNGCACAGATCATNGCGCCGAANGATATGATCGCAATCGTCACCCTGAATATNAANATCGGTGACGTGGAAGGATTTATGAATGTATGTCTCCCCTTCTTCACGTTGGAGAGCGTCATGGATAAGCTCAATACGAAGTTCTGGTACGCCAATATGCAGGANCAGAGCAANGAGNATTTCGAGGAATATATCGAGGCTCTCATCAAGCGCGTAAATGTTCCNGTCAAGGCAGTGNTGGGNNAGACGAGTATATCCGTNACCGACTTTGTAAATCTGCAGGTCGGNGATATCATACGACTAGATACCGAGGTAGAACAGGATCTCACGGTGTNTGTGGGTAATATCANNAAATTCACGGCACTTCCNGGCACAAGCAGAGACAANAATTCTGTGAGAGTCACTTCGGTGATCAGAGAGGGGGAATAGAAGCATGGACGGAATGTTATCACAAGATGAAATAAATGCCCTGTTAAACGGCTCGGATGANCCGGNTGATGACNCTGCGGCGGNAGATAATGCCNGNNCNTTTGANGGGCCGGATGCGGATGACTCGCTCCTGNCNGAAAGCGAGAAGGACGCNGTCGGTGAAGTGGCNAANATCAGNATGGGCGCTTCNGCGACTACCTTGTTTTCCATTGTAAACCGCAAGGTGAATATCACAACGCCTGTGGTAAAGATGNNGANATGGAANAATGTGCTGGAAGATTACGANAAACCNTGNGTATTCATTATGATCAANTATACACANGGNTTAGACGGATCGAATATCCTGATCTTAAAGGAGCATGATGTAAAGATCATCACAGACCTGATGATGGGCGGTGATGGCAGNAATACGGACGGAGAGNTGGGNGANCTGCANTTGAGTGCGATCTCCGAGGCGATGAACCAGATGATGGGTTCNTCNGCNACNTCCCTCTCCACGATGCTCGGNAAGATGATAGATATCAGCCCGCCGGANGCNAGTCTGGTGGATCTNACGGCNTTTAAGTCCGGNNGNGATATNGCAGAGTTTNTNGNNGGAACNTTTGTNAAGATCTCATTCAGAATGCAGATCGANGAANTGATCGATTCCACGATCATGCAGNTGTATCCGGTGGATTTNGCGAAGGATGTNTATGANACCTTNATNACCAGTCAGGGAGGTGGAGGTGACGCANCNGCNGCGGCNCCTGANNCGGCAGCTCCGGCNCCNGCACCNGCACCNGCNCCNGCGGCNGCNCCGGCTCCACAGCCGATGCCNGCACAGGCGGCACCNCAGATGGATATGAGNCAGATGCAGATGATGCCGCAGATGGGAATGCCCCAGATGATGCCGCAGATGCAGATGATGCCCCAGATNGCGATGCCCAANATGAATGTGCAGCCGGTTCANTTCCAGAGNTTTGCCGGTGACTTNAATCCCNTGCAGAGNCAGGAGAACATCGANCTGATCAAGGATGTNCCGTTGGANGTGACGGTAGAGCTGGGAAGAACCTCCAAATCCATTTCGGATATNCTGGATTTTGCNCCGGGTACGATCATNGAGCTGGATAAGATCGCAGGNGAACCGATNGANGTTTTAGTCAACGGCAAGTTNGTNGCGAAGGGTGAAGTAGTAGTAATNGAGGAAAGTTTTGGTATTCGGGTNACCGAAATTATCAAATAATATGTGATAGGAGAAAAGAGATGGCAAANAATATTTTAGTATGTGATGATGCAGCGTTTATGCGAATGATGATCAAGGATATCCTGACCAAGAATGGCTATAACGTGGCAGGAGAGGCGGAGAACGGCGCGAAGGCAGTTGAGAAGTACAATGAGCTNAAGCCGGATCTTGTGCTGATGGATATCACGATGCCCGAGATGGATGGCATTCAGGCTCTCAAGAAGATCAAAGAGGGTGATCCCGGTGCAATGGTTATTATGTGTTCCGCTATGGGACAGCAGGCCATGGTTATCGAGTCCATTCAGTCCGGNGCCAAGGANTTCATTGTTAAGCCTTTCCAGGCGGATCGCGTGCTAGAGGCTGTAAAGAAGGTCGTAGGTTAATGCTTCTGGCATTATCAGATAGGACGACTGACTCCTATGCGCAGTTCATAACGATCCTTCTGCTGTTTGTGTTTGTGCTGGCAATCACGGCTGTGGTGACAAAGTGGATAGGCGGTTACCAGAAGGGCATGACCGTTGGCGCGAATATGGAGATTCTGGAGACGCTCAGACTGTCTAATAACAAATACATCCAGATCGTCAGGATCGGGCGGAAGTATTTGGCAGTTGCGATCTGCAAGGATACGGTTACAATGTTATCAGAGATTCCTGAGGAGGAATTGTCTTTTCCTGAGGGGTCTGGTGGTAGTGCGTTCAGTTTTAAGGATGTACTGGCGAAAATACAAAAAGAAAGAATCCTGGAAAAAGAAGACGGGCGAGACGAATGAAGAAATATTTTTCCGGATATCATTTGGCAAAATTGATATGCCTGCTGATGGTGGCAGGCATATTGTATCTTAGTTGGGGCAAAACGGCTTATGCGGTGACAGACACCCCTTACCGGGAATCCAATCTCACCGGGACCAATGATGAGAGAACGAATTTGGATCCGCCCGGAGCTTCGGACAATGCAGATGATCTGGCTGAATTGAATATTGCCAATACGGTGACGGTTACGTACAACGAAGGGAACGGCAGTGTAAATGGCGCGCTGCGCATTCTGGTGATCCTGACCCTGATTGCGATNGCACCCACATTGCTTATTATGTTAACCTCTTTTACGAGGGTTATCATAGTCCTTCATTTCACGAGGCAGGCGCTCAATACGCAGTCGGCTCCGCCCAATACGGTTCTGATAGGCATAGCGCTGTTTTTGACTTTTTATATTATGCAGCCNACGATGACGGCAATCTACACGGAGGCCGTCCTTCCCTATGAGGCAGGAGACCTGACGCAGCAGGAAGCGCTCACGGCGGCGGCAGCGCCGATCAGGCAGTTCATGTATGCACAGACCCAGAAGAGTGATGTGAATTTCTTCATGGATGTCAGCCGTACAGAGTGGAATGGTGAATTAGACGACATACCGATCAGCGTACTTGTGCCCGCTTTTATCGTCAATGAGCTGCGGGAAGCGTTTATCATCGGTTTTTTGATATATATTCCGTTTATTGTCATTGATATGGTGGTGGCTTCCACCCTTATGAGTATGGGTATGATGATGCTGCCGCCGACTACGATCTCCATGCCGTTTAAGATCCTCCTTTTTGTTCTTGCGGACGGATGGTATCTGGTGATCAAGGGTGTGGTGGAGAGCTTCAATTATTAGAGATATCAGGTGATTCGGATGTCAGGAGAGCCGGGAGAAAGGGTGTGGAGATATGTCGGTCAATGATGTCACCTTGATCGCCGGACAGGCGATCTTTACGATCATCAAATGTGCTGCGCCGATGCTTTTGGTGTCTTTGTGCGTGGGACTTTGTGTGAGTATTTTCCAGACGGTCACATCCATTCAGGAGCAGACGCTCACCTTTGTACCGAAGGTGCTGGCGATTTTTCTGGTGCTGATGCTTGCGGGTCATTGGATCATGAATAATATGGTAGAGTTCATGACTGATCTGTGGACCAATTTTAACCTCTACATTAAGTAGCGGCGTACAGATACTGATACGGGAAAGTGTCTCTATGATAGATTACAGCTTTACTTATGCAGATTTAGAATATTTTCTGTTGATTCTGGTGCGGATCAGCTGCTTCGTGTATGTTGCTCCGTTTTTTAGCATGTCGAATGTGCCGAACAGAGTCAAGGTGGGATTCAGTATCTTTTTTTCCTACCTGATCTACCAGGCGGTGGATCATAACGAGGTAGTTTACAATACGCTTTTGGGATTTGCCATGATCGTGATGAAGGAAGCCTTGACAGGTTTTCTCATCGGATGGGGCGCACAGATATGCGCCTCGGTGACCTCCTTTGCGGGAACCATTGCGGATATGGAGATCGGTTTGTCCATGGTCTCTCTGATGGATCCGACGACCAGGCAGCAGGCGACTTTCACGGGCGTGTTTTACCAATATATGTTTACGCTCTTAATGCTGATCTCAGGTCTCTACCAGTACCTTCTGCGGGCGATGGTGGATACCTTTACCTTAATACCGATAAATGGCGCAGTCTTTAAGACGGAGGCGCTGATGCAGTCCGTTCTCATGTTCCTTGCGGATTATATCGCGATCGGATTCCGCATCATCCTGCCGATTTTTTGTGCCATGATCTTTTTAAACTGTGTACTCGGCGTGCTGGCTAAGGTTTCCCCGCAGCTCAACATGTTCGCCGTGGGTATGCAGCTTAAAGTGCTTGTAGGGCTTTGCATTCTCTTTTTGTCGATGCGGATGCTGCCGGCTCTGTCGGACAATCTGTTCACGCAGATGAAAAGGATGATCGTCTCTTTTGTGGAGGGCATGGTGTGATCTTACAGTATAATCTCCAGTTCTTCGCCAAGGATGGTCCCGGCGGGGAAAAGACAGAGGAACCTACCAGTAAAAAGCTGTCGGATGCGCGAAAGGAAGGACAGGTTGCCAAGAGTAAAGAGGTGACTAACGCTTTCGAGATGCTGGCGGCCTTTCTGGTTCTTCGTTTCTGGGTGGAGCACATGGGGACCTATCTGGCGGGGAATATCTATAACCTGTATTCCCAGATTCCGGAGTATGCGAAGCTTTACGACGGCCATGTGCAGGCTATCACTTTCAGACGACTCTTTATGACGATGATGCTCCGGGTGCTGCAGAATATATTTCCCTTTCTGCTGGCAGGGTTTCTGGTGGCGTTCATCACGAATGTTGTGCAGGTAAAATGGAAGGTCACTACGAAGCCGCTGCAGCCTAAGTTCAATAAGCTGAACCCGGTGAGCGGATTTAAGAGGATCTTTTCCCCCAAGTCTCTGGTGGAATTGCTCAAATCCCTCCTGAAACTGACGCTGATCGGCTATGTGGTGTACAGTTATCTGAAAAAGAATGTGCCGCCCATCTACATGCTCTACGATGTATCTTTGCAGCAGGGCATCGTGCAGGTGGGAACGCTGGTGATCAATCTGGGAATCCGTATCGCCCTCTTTTATATGTTGATCGCCGCTGCGGATTTCGCTTATGAGAAATATAAGTTTAAGAATGATATGAAGATGACCAAGCAGGAGGTCAAGGACGAGTACAAGAACTCGGAAGGTGACCCCCAGATCAAGGGCAAGCAGCGTCAGAGGATGATGGAGTCCTCCAGACGGCGTATGATGCAGCAGCTGCCTGAGGCGGATGTGGTCATCACGAACCCGACCCACTTTGCTGTGGCGATCAAGTATGAGCCTGAGGTTTACGACGCCCCCTTTGTGGTGGCGAAGGGAGCCGATTATCTGGCACAGAAGATCAAGGATGTGGCGAAAGAGAACCACATCGAGATCGTAGAAAACAAGCCCCTGGCGCGTATGCTTTACGCCAATGTGGATGTGGGCAGTGTGGTGCCGCCGGAGTTGTATCAGGCGGTGGCGGAGGTATTGGCTTTCGTGTACCATCTGCAGGGAAAAGTATAGAGATAGTAAAGGAGGTGAGTTGCGATGCAGAAGCTGAAAATCGGAGACGTAGGCGTTACCTTGTATGTGCTGGCGGCGTTTGTGATGTTGATCGTGCCGATCAGTTCCNGTCTTTTGGATGTGCTTTTAGCTTGTAACATCGCAGTTGCCTTTACCGTTATGTTCGGCTGTATGTTTGCCAACGAAGTGTTAAATATGTCTTTTTACCCCACGATCCTGCTCTTTACGACCATTTTCAGGATCGCGCTTAACGTTTCTTCCACCCGACTGATCTTATCGACGGGTGATGCGGGTAACGTGGTACAGACCTTCGGTCAGTATGTGGGCGGCGGTAACCTTGTCATCGGCGTCCTGGTGTTCATCATCCTGATCATCGTGCAGTTTATGATCATCAACAAAGGTTCCGAGCGTGTGGCTGAGGTTACGGCGAGATTTACGCTGGATGCTATGCCCGGTAAGCAGATGGCTATCGATGCGGACTTAAATACCGGTGCGATCACGGACGAGGAAGCGAAGGCGCGCCGCGAGAAGATCCAGGAGGAATCCTCCTTCTTCGGTTCCATGGACGGTGCCGTGAAGTACGTTAAGGGAGACGCGACGGCAGGTNTGATCATCACCTTCATCAATATCGTGGGCGGTATCTCCATGGGTGTGCTCCAGCAGGGGCTGGAGATAACGGACGCCCTCAGTAAATATACGATCCTGACCATCGGCGACGGTCTGGTGAGCCAGATNCCGTCTCTTCTGATCTCTCTTGCAACCGGTATCCTGGTGACGAAGGGTTCCAAGGAGGCGGATTTCGGTACAGTGCTGATCAGCCAGCTCTTCGGTGTGCCCAAGGTGCTGTATCTGGTGGGTGCGGTGNTGGCTTTCCTNGGAATTGTCACACCTTTGAATCCGGTGGTGTTTGTGAGTCTGGGCCTGCTCTTTGTGGTGGTGGGCAGAGTTGTGGCAGGTACTATCGAGACGGCGGAGATCGAGCACGAGGCGGACGAGGAGGAAGCGGCGGCGGAAGAGATAAGGCAGCCGGAAAATGTCACCTCCCTCCTGCAGGTGGACCCCATCGAGCTGGAGTTTGGTTACGGCATCATTCCCCTTGCGGATGTCAATCAGGGCGGTGACCTNTTAGACCGCGTGGTCATGATCAGAAGGCAGATNGCTCTGGAGCTTGGTACTGTGGTGCCGATCATTCGTCTGCGTGATAACATACAGTTGAATCCGAACCAATATATTATTAAAATAAAAGGTGTACAGGTCAGTGAAGGTGAGATTCTGTTTGACCACTATATGGCGATGAATCCCGGTTATGTGGAGGAGGAGATCACGGGTATACCTACCTTCGAGCCGTCCTTCCATCTGCCGGCGATCTGGATCACAGAGGGACAGAGAGAACGCGCGGAGAGTATGGGATATACGGTGGTCGATCCGCCGTCCATCATTGCGACGCATCTGACAGAGATCATCAGACAGTACATATCCGAGCTNCTTACCAGACAGGATGTACAGAGTCTGGTGGACAACTTAAANGAGACCAATCCNTCCCTGGTGGAGGANCTGGTGCCCAANCTTCTGGGCCTTGGCGANATACAGAAGGTGCTGCAGAATCTCTTAAAGGAGGGTATTTCCATCCGGGATCTGCTCACCATATTCGAGACTCTGGCGGACTATGCGGCTACNACCAGAGATACCGATATTCTGACGGAATATGTCAGACAGAGNCTGAANCGTGCGATCTCNNNCAAATTNTTCCCGGCCAACGAGACGACCAGCGTGGTGACGCTGGATCCCAAGCTGGAGCAGGAGATCATGGCAAGCGTCAAGCAGACAGAGCAGGGGGCATATCTGACCCTCGATCCTGCCAAGACCAAGAACATTATGGAATCCGTCGGTGTGGAAACCAAGAAACTGGAGGATCTGGGCAAGATACCGATTGTGATCACGTCACCTATTGTGCGTGCTTACTTTAAGAAGCTGACAGAGGATTACTATAATGATCTGGTCGTTGTGTCCTACAATGAGGTGGAATCCACGATTGAATTACAGTCTGTTGGGATGGTGACAGCATAATGATAATCAAAAAATTTACAGCCAAAACTGAAAAGGAAGCGATCGAAAACGCGAGAAAGGAACTGGGGGACGGCGTAGTCGTCATGAATGTCAAGCCCGTGAAAAGCAGGGGCTTTTTCGCGTTCTTGAAGTCGCCTCTGGTGGAGGTTACGGTAGCGCTGGAGGAGGAGAGCGAAAAGTATTCGGCGGCAGTCTCCGCGATCAGTGCGATCGCCACCGGTCAGAATAAAGTGGAAGAACCGGTTAAAAACACACCTGTTATTGAAACTCCGGAGAAGCGGGACAGCAACAGCGCCATCGAGGAGAAGCTGGACAGCTTACAGTCTCTTCTGGAGCAGCAGCTGCAGAAACCGGAGGAGGAAAAGACAGAGAAGGAAGAGGAAGGGGAGCCTGTCCGCGAAGAGTCAGAGACAGATAAGTTCATGCGGCTTTTGCATGACACCATGCTGGAGAACGAGGTGGATGAGAAATATGCGCAGGAGATCATTGACGAGATCGAGCTGATCAATAAGCCCAATATGCCCTTTGACTATGCGCTGGCGAATATCTATCAGAAGATGATTTTGAAATTCGGGAAATCCAGCGGGATAGAGCCGGCATCAAGCGGTATCAAGCTGGTGTTCTTCATCGGTCCCACAGGGGTGGGAAAGACAACCACGATCGCGAAGATCGCTTCTAAATTCCGGGTGGATGAGAAGAAGAAGGTGGCGCTCCTTACAGCGGATACCTACCGTATCGCTGCGGCGGAGCAGCTTCGCACCTATGCGAACATTCTGGAGGTGCCCTTCCGTGTGATCTATACGGTGGAAGAGATCAGCAAGGCGATGGAGGATTTCAGAGATTACGATTATATCATGATAGACACGGCGGGCCATTCCCACCAGAACAGCACACAAAAAGATAACATGTGTAATATCATACATTCCGTAGATGACAAAGTGGAGAAGGAGGTACATCTGGTTCTGAGCGCCACCACCAAATACAGGGATCTGATCAGTATCGCGGATTCTTATAAGGAGCTGGCGGACTACAAGCTGATCTTTACCAAGCTGGACGAGACCACGACACTGGGGAATCTCCTGAATCTGCGGCTTTATACAGGCGCGGATCTGTCCTATGTGACTTACGGGCAGAATGTGCCGGACGATATCGAAGACTTTAATCCGCAGAAGACGGTCAAGAGATTGCTTGGAGGGAAGAACTAAGGAGGAAGCCTAATGGATCAGGCTGAACAGTTAAGAAGAATAATCAAGGGAAGCGCCCCGCCGAAGCGTACTCTGGCCAGAGTCATCACTGTCACAAGCGGAAAGGGCGGCGTGGGAAAGTCCAACACGGCGATCAATCTTGCCGTGCAGTTTCGTAAGATGGGCCAGAGGGTGATCATTCTGGACGCTGATTTCGGGCTTGCAAACATAGAGATCATGTTCGGTGCGGTGCCGAAACATAACTTGTGTGATTTAATATATAAGGGAAAGGATCTGAAGGATATCATCACCTGGGGACCCATGGAGGTGGGATTCATATCCGGCGGCTCCGGGATTGCAGGTATGTCTAACCTGAGTCGGGATGATCTGACTTATATCATTGATAATCTGGCGCAGCTGGATGAGCTGGCGGACACGATCATCGTGGATACCGGCGCGGGCATTGCGGAGGCAGTGCTGGAGTTTCTGGTGGCGAGCGGAGAGATCCTGCTTGTGACTACGCCGGAGCCCACATCCATCACGGATTCCTATTCGCTCTTAAAGGCATTGAATCGTCATCCGCGCTATAAGCCGGAGGAGACTCAGATCAGGGTGGTGGCTAACAAGGTGTCGGGAGAGACGGAGGCACAGGCGCTCTATGCCAAGCTGGAGACAGTGGTGGAGCGGTATCTGAAGATGCCGATCTCCTATCTGGGGATGATACCCCAGGATCAGATGCTGGCTAAGGCGGTCATGCAGCAGATGCCGGTATCGGTGGATAATCCGAGGGCGCGGTCCGCTATGGCTTACGAGGAATTAGCGGCGAAGCTGATGAACAAGGAAGGGAATCAGATGGTAAAAAGACGCGGTATGGCGGCATTTTTTGCACATATCATGTCTAAGAGGTAGAGGAGATACGAAAGAGTGCGGCAGAGGAGGTAGCATATGGCGGGGTTATTATCAAAATATGTATCGCCGGGCAGCGAAGTGGAACTGCGGGCCATCGAGAGAGGAATGGGACAGGAGGCTGACAAGGAGGCGCGGGCACATAGAAGTCAGGTGCTCTCCGTGCTGACGGAGGATCGCCTTGAGATCGCTATGCCCTTTGAAAATAATAAGCTGATCCTTTTGCCGGTGGACGGCGAATACGATATGTATTTTTATGGGAATAACGTGGTATATCAGTGTAACGGCCGGGTCGTGGACCGCTATCGCCATAACGGGCAGTATGTGCTGGTGATGGATCTGACCAGCAACCTGCGCAATTATCAGAGAAGAGAATACTATCGATTCAGCTGTGCGCTGGAGATGGATTCCAGACAGCTGGAGAAGGAGGAAGAGATCTCTGTGGCAGAACAGGAGGAGCTTCTGCCCACACTCCCTTTAAAGAGCAGCGTGATCGTGGATATCAGCGGTGGCGGACTCCGGTTTGTGGCATATTATGCTTATGAGGTGGACAGTCTGATTCTCTGCAAGTACCATCTGCAGATAGATGGCCGCGATAAGGAATACCGTCTGGTGGGCAAGGTGCTGGCGGTGAACGAACTGACGCAGAAACCTGGTGTATTCGATCATCGCGTACAGTATGTTCATGTGGATCCTCAGGACAGGGAGGAGATCATCAAGTATATTTTTGATGAGGCCAGAAAGGTACATCCAAAGAAGGAAGGATAGCCAACGGGGGCGTAAATTATGAAAAATATATTGATTGTTGACGACTCTGCACTCATGAGAAGGGTGCTTTGTGATATAATAGAGAGCGATAAACGATTCCATGTGCAGGACCGTGCGGTGAACGGTCTGGAAGCGCTGAATCTGCTCAGNAGAAAAAAATATGATGCTGTCGTGCTGGANGTNAATATGCCCCAGATGAACGGCCTGGAGCTNTTGAAGGAGCTGCAGAAGCGTAANATCTCGGCAAAGGTCATNATGGCCAGCACGGCCACAAGGGATGGCGCNAAGATCACGCTGGATGCNNTGGAGATGGGNGCTCTGGATTTTNTTCACAAGCCGGATACCTCNATGGAATGCCGCAGTGACGTNTTTAAGGANAANTTGTTACGTATTCTGGCCACGGTGGTGGAGATGAAGCCGCCGGCACCGANGGCAAGTACACTNCCGGNGACCAGATTCGGCAGCAGAGCAGGNAATCTGGACGGCATGATGGAGGCGGTGAACGCCATGCAGGCGATGCCNAAGCCGGACCGGAATATTCCGACGCTTCCGCCGGGGAAAGCGGTCTATGATTCGGGCAGCCAGATCGTAGCGCTGGCAAGCTCCACAGGCGGACCGAAAGCATTGCAGTCCGTGATTCCGAAGCTGCCGGCTAATATGAANGTGCCGATGGTGGTAGTACAGCATATGCCGGCGGGCTTTACGGCGTCTCTGGCAGAGAGGCTGGATTCACTGAGTCAGGTTTCCGTGAAGGAGGCTCGTGAAGGCGATGTGCTTGCGCCNGGTACGGTATATGTGGCGATGGGCGGTAAGCACTTAAACGTGCAGACGTCCGCAGGGAAATACACGATCCACTATACGGACGAACCGCCGAGAGAGGGTGTCAAGCCCTGCGCCAACTATATGTATGAGTCCTTAAAAGACAGCAAGTTCGACCGCATTGTGTGTGTGGTCCTGACGGGGATGGGTGCAGACGGAACACAGGGAATCAAAAATCTGAAGCAAAGTAAAAAAATCCATGTGATCGTCCAGGAGGCGAGCACATGTGCGGTATACGGAATGCCAAAGAGCGCTGTGAATGCGGGACTGGCAGATCAGGTAGTGCCGCTGGAACAGATCGCGCAGGAAATCATTACGAACGTGGGGGTAAAATAATATGGATGTAAGTCAATATCTTGAGATNTTCCTTGATGAAACTAACGAACATCTGCAGAATCTTAATACGCAGATACTCTCTCTGGAGCAGGATCCGGAGAACAACGATACGATCAATGAGATTTTCCGTGCGGCCCACTCCTTAAAGGGTATGGCGGGCACCATGGGTTATAAGAGGATGCAGACACTGACCCATGATATGGAGAACGTTTTCTCTGAGGTGAGAAACGGCAATATCAAGGTGACTGCGGATATGATCGATGTATTGTTCCAGTGTCTGGATGCGTTGGAGGAGTATAACACCAATATCAGGGAAAGCTCTGATGAGGGTACGAACGACAACGGCGCTCTGATCAAGCGTCTCAATGATATCATGAACGGCGGTGCGGGAGCAGAGAGCGCTCCGGCGGCAGCCGATTCTGCTCCTGCACCCGCAGCGGCGGAGGAAGCTCCTGCTGCGGATAACAGTTTCAGTGGGATCAAGTTGGGCGAGGCTCAGCGCAGTGTCCTCAGTGAGGCCATCAAGCTGGGTAAGAACGTTTACGGGCTGACGGTGAAGGTGCAGGAATCCTGCATCCTGAAAGCAGCGAGAGCTTTTCTGGTATTTAAAGCGATTGAGGAGACCAGTGAGATCATCGTCTCCGATCCCTCTTCTCAGGATATTGAGGATGAGAAATTTGAACAGCATTTCAGCCTGATCATTGTTTCCGAGACAGATCTGGAGACGGTATTGAGTGCAGCCAGAGGAGTTTCAGAGATCGAGGAGGTTACCGGCAGCGCTTTGAAGCTGGAGGATATGAAGGTGAGCGAGGAGGATTCCGGCGCGACAGAGGTAGCGGCAGCGCCCGCGGAGCAGGATACCCCTGCGGCACAGGGAACTCCAGCGGCACAGGAAGCACCTGCGGCACAGGCAGAGCCTACAGTACAGGATACCCCTGCGGCGGCAGTGCCCGCGGCACAGAAGGCTGCGGCGGCAGCGCCTGCGGCGAAGAAGCAGACGGCGAACAAGCCTGTGGTAAACAGGACGGTCAGAGTAGATATCGAGAAGCTGGATACTCTGATGAATCTGGTCAGCGAGCTGATCATTGCCAAGAACTCTCTTGTATCGGCATCCGCTATGTCCGGCAATTCCAGCCAGGCGGTGAACGAGCAGATCGAGTATCTGGAGAGCGTTACCACATCCCTGCATGAGTCCGTGATGAAGGTACGAATGGTGCCTATCGAGAGTACGGTCAATAAGTTCCCTCGTATGGTGCGCGACCTGCAGAAGAAGCTGGGCAAGAAGATGGAGCTTTATATGAGCGGTGAGGAGACCGAGCTTGATCGTACCGTGGTGGATCAGATCGGCGATCCCTTGATGCATCTGCTCCGTAACTCTGCAGACCATGGTCTGGAGTCCGCTGCGGTTCGTAAAGAGAGAGGCAAGCCGGAGGTCGGCTCCATTTTCCTGGACGCTTATCAGGACGGCAACAACGTTGTCATTGAAGTTCGGGATGACGGTAATGGTATCGACACGAACGCTGTTAAGAATAAAGCCATTGAGAGAGGCGTTATCACGCCGGAGCAGGGCGAGGCCATGAGTGAGAAGGAGATCATTGACCTGCTCTTTAATGCCGGATTTTCCACAGCAAAGGTGGTATCTGACGTATCCGGACGAGGCGTGGGACTGGACGTGGTAAAATCCATGATCGAATCCCTGAGTGGTGAAGTGGAAGTGAAGTCGAAGCTGGGAGAGGGAAGCACCTGGACGATTCGACTGCCGCTTACCCTGGCGATCATTCAGGCTCTGATGGTGGAGATCGGNGATGAGAAATATGCGATCGCGTTGGGNTCTATTCAGACCATCGAGGATATTTTGCCAAGTGAGGTGAAGCTGGTACAGGCGAAGGAAGTGATCACACTTCGNGATCAGGTAATCCCGCTGATCCGCTTGAATGAGGTTTTGGAGGTTCCCAGCAAGAAGGGACCNGAGGATAATCTGGTGGTAGTGGTCGTTAAGAAGGGCGACAAGCTGGCTGGTCTTGTGGTGGATGAGCTGATCGGACAGCTGGAGATCGTTATCAAGTCACTGGGCAAGTACATCAACAAGTGCAAGATCATCAGCGGTGCGACAGTTTTAGGAGACGGTGAGGTGGCGCTGATCCTGGATGCCAACACACTGATCTGATAGAGGGGAGGAAAAAGACATGGCGGAAAACAACGATTATTTAGATGAATTAAGACCGATCGGGGAGACCACGCAGTTTATTGTGATCAGACTGGGTGACGAGCAGTACGGGATCGACATCAAGTACATAGATAATATTGTGAGAATGCAGCATATTACCAGAGTGCCCAAAGTGGATGAGTACCTGAAGGGCGTTATCAATTTAAGAGGAGAGGTTATTCCTGTTATGAGCATTCGGATCCAGATGGGGTTAGAGCCGGATGTGGAGACCAAGGCCAGCAGGATCATCATTCTGAAGCTGGAGCAGCGGGGTACTCTCGGCATCATGGTCGATGAAGTGAAAGAAGTGGTGACCTTGGAGAATGACAGGATCGATAAGATCGCTTATGATGCCAAGGACGAGAGAGCCAGTTTTCTTTGCGGGGTCGGCAAGAGCGACGGCGGTCTGATCTCTCTGCTTGACTTAAATGCTGTGGTTCCGGAGAATCTGTAGTGTATATTTAGGAGGAGTCATTGTGAGTGAACTTACCTTGGATGGTATGTCAAATGAATATTTTGACGTTTTGAAAGAATTGGGCAATATCGGTGCCGGGAACGCAACGACAGCCCTGGCACAGATGATGCAGTGCAAGGTGGATATGTCGGTTCCCAGAGTGCAGCTCCTGGAATTTAAGGAGCTGGGCGAGGCCATGGTCGGCGAGGAGACGGTCATGGCAGGTATTTATCTTGCCATTGAGGGGGATATTACAGGAAGTATCATGTTTCTTCTGGAAAAGCAGGCGGCAAAGCACCTGGTCGGGAAGCTGACCGGTATGGAGTCGGAGGGAGAGGAATTCTCAGAGATGGAGTATTCCGCCTTGAAAGAGGTGGGAAATATCATGACAGGCGCATACTTGAATTCTCTTTCAAGCATTACGAACCTGGTCATCTCTCCTACTGTGCCGGATTTGACCGTGGATATGGCGGGCGCGATCTTAAGCGTGCCGGCGATTGAATTCGCGGCTCTGGGAGACAGAATGTTGTTGATCCAGACACAGTTTTTCGATGAAATGGTATTGGACGGATATTTTATNCTGATTCCGGATATGGATTCCTATGGCAGGATGTTGAAGGCGCTTGGGATAGGTCTTTGATAAATCGGTGCCCGGGGATATGGATGAAGAATGTGTAAACAGGAGAAAGCAGTGTTATGGGTGTGGAGATAAAGGTCGGAATGGCCGACTTAAAGGTATGCGTCAGTCCTGACAGTATTACGACNTTGGGATTGGGGTCTTGTGTGGGTATTGCGCTTCGTGATCCGGTCACAAAGATCGGNGGGCTTGCACATATNATGNTNCCGGATTCCACGNCGATCCGCAATAACTCGAANATCCCNAAATTTGCGGATACGGGGATAGAGGAGCTGGTGAAGCAGGTGACCAAAAAGGGCGCGAACNGGAACCGGCTGGTAGCCAAGATCGCNGGCGGNGCGCAGATGTTTNCATTTGGCAGCANCANCGAGGCGGTCCGTGTGGGAGAGAGAAATGTGCAGGCAGTNAAGAAGAAGCTTGGAGAGCTGAAGATCCCGATCNTGGCGGAGGATACAGGTAANAATTTCGGAAGAACCGTTATTTTCTATCCTGAGACGGGGGATTTTGTGATCAGGGCGGTAGGAAAGTCCGAGTACAAGATCTGAGTCGGTTGAGGTATGTGGTATACAGGTATATAGTGGAAGGATAGCAANGTGGACTGGGAAGAAAAAGATAATGACGGNACGGAAGTAACAGAACAGGCGGAGCCTGTGGAGGGCGAGNAGCCGGAANCCGGAGCCGAGGGCGATGGCGAGCCGGAGGAAGAGATTGANACTGCGGCGCAGCGGGAGGCCAGAGAAAAGAGAGAAGAAGANGAGAGACAAGCGAAAGCCAGAAAGCGTAGATTGATCCCTCCTTTTGTCATGTTGCTGGCCGGGGCGATCGTCAGCATTACCATGCGGATTTTACATTATGATCTTATGACGATGCTGGTCGTTTTGTTGTGTGTGCTGCTCGGTTTTTATTTTGTGGGACGGATCCTGCAGATCATGCTTGACAAATTTGAACTTCAGATAGAGGAAGCGCATATGGAGGAAGGCGAGGTCATTGAGAAGGAACCGTCCTAAAGAAAAGCGCGGCGTATCTGTAGCGAAAAGGAAGGGTAAGTAGGGACTCGGAATGGACGATGCAGGAAAAAAGAAGCTGTGGGAGGACTATGCGAATACAAAGTCTCCCGAAATACGGGAAAAGATCATATTGGAGTATGCGCCTTTGGTGAAGGTGGTGGCAGGCCGTCTCAGCATGTATCTCGGATATAACGTGGAGTATGAAGATCTGGTGAGTTATGGGATATTCGGACTCATAGACGCCATTGATAAGTTTGACTGCTTAAAGGATGTGAAATTTGAGACCTATGCAAGTCTGAGAATACGGGGAGCGATCCTGGATCAGATCCGCAAGATGGATTGGATCCCGCGAACCATCAGACAGAAGCAGAAGCGGATCGATTCTGCCATCAAGGAGATCGAGGCGAAGCATGGCAGGAGCGCCACGGACGAGGAGATCGCAGAGATTCTGGGAATCACAGACGAGGAATATCTGGAATGGCAGTCTCAGATGAAGATCACCAACGTGGTGTCCCTGAATGAATTTTTAGAGCAGGGGAGCGAGGTGCCCAATGAGGCCAGCAATACCAGAAGCTCTGCCTTCGATTCTCCGGAGGAGATCCTTGAGAGGGATGAGCTGAAGAAAATGCTGGCTCAGGCGTTGGAGCTTCTGACGGAGAAGGAGCGTAAAGTCATCGTACTTTACTATTATGAGGATCTTACGCTTAAGGAGATCAGTAATATATTGGAGGTGTCCGAGTCGAGAATTTCTCAGCTCCACACCAGAGCCCTCCAGAAAATGAGAGGAAAGCTGGGCGATTATATCGGCATTCTCATAGATTCTGACAGGAGAAAGTAAAGCAGGGGTACGTATGAACGGATATTTCAGATTGGTGAATCAGGAAGGAAAGACACTGCTTCGGCTGTTTCCACCCACAGGGGCGGGGAAACCGTTGGATGTCAACGATGTGGTTGAGTATCTGACGATGAAGGATTATGCCTGTGATCTGCCCACATTGAAACGGGCAGTGGATGGAGCGGAGAAAGAGGAACAGGAGATCTGTGTCGGCAACGAGACCCGGTTCCCGGAGAGAGAATGCTATAAGTTGACGGTCAGTCCGGACAGAATGCAGGCTTATGCGAAGTTCTATGCGGCTTCTGTGGGCGCTGAGGATATGACGGAAGAGGAGATGCTGCAGGATCTGAGGCATCGTGGAATCAGGGGCGGCATTCTGACGGATGCGGTTCGTGATTTTTTTATAAGGAGAGATTACTGTAAGGAGATCCTTGTGGCGCAGGGCAAGGAGCCTGTCCAGGGAAAGCACGCTTATATCGAATATAAATTTAACACGGATAAGAAGGCGAAACCGACCTTGAACGAGGATGGAAGCGTAGATTTCTTCCATTTGAATATACTAAATCATTGTAATAAGGGAGATGTGCTGGCGGTTCTGCATCCGGAGGAGCCGGGTGAGGCCGGGGAGAATATTTTCGGAGATCGGATCCAGCCCGCAGAGGTGCGTAAGGAAACCTTGAAATACGGGCATAATATTGATCTGTCTGAGGATCGATTGGTGCTGACTGCCCAGGTGGACGGTCATGTGGAGCTGGTGGAAGGTACGGTTTTTGTCTCCGATGAGCTGGTGGTAGAAAATGTAGACAATTCTACGGGTAATATAGATTATGACGGAAACGTTCAGATCAACGGCAATGTCGCCACTAATTTTCAGGTGAAGGCGAAGGGCGACGTCATGGTGAAGGGCGTCGTGGAGGGCGCACAGATCGAGGCGGGCGGCAATATCATCATTGCCAGAGGCATGAACGGTATGGGAAAAGGCGTTCTGAAAGCTGAGGGCAATATTGTATCCAAGTTTTTGGAAAATGTTACTGCGCAGGCGCAGGGATATGTGGCTTCCGAGTCCATCCTGCACAGCAAGGTGACGGCCGGCAGTGAGGTCAATGTGGATGGCAGAAGAGGCTTTATCACGGGCGGTAAGGTCAGCGCCACGGGCAGCATCAATGTAAAGACCCTGGGGTCTGCAATGGGAGCGGATACCATCGTGGAGGTGGGCGCCGATCCCGGACTGAAGGAGCGCGTTACTCAGCTGCAGAAGCAGATCGGGGAAGACACCAAGACGCTGCAGTCGGTGCAGCCGATACTGGTCTCCATCAAACAGAAGCTGGCTCAGGGGACGAAGCTCAGCCCGGAGCAGGTGCAGTATGTGCAGTCCATGGCAGCAGTCAATCAACAGAAGACAGAGGCGATAGCCGCTGCGAATAAAGAACTGGAGGAGCTGCAGAAGCAGGTTGGGAATCCGTCTGAGGCGGTGGTCCGGGTGAAGGGAGAAGTGTATCCCGGCACACGGATCTGTATCGGCGACGTGTCCATGATGGTGCAGAAGACTACCCATTACTGCCGCTTCGTCAGGGAGCGGGGCGATGTGAAGATGGCGCCATTCTAAGGGTTTGAAGGGGGAGTAGCTATGGCGATTGGCTTTGTGGAGCTGCAGGGGCAGATCACAAGAGCACAGGATTTTACCACCGTGAAGCATAATGAAGACACGAAGGGCATGGTGGATCAGGCGAATTTTGAACAGCAGGTGACCAAGCAGATTGAAAAGCAGGCGCAGCGGGTCAACGAGAGAGAAAATGCCGAAAACCATCAGAAAAAATTTGATGCCAAGGAGAAGGGCGACAACGAATATCACGGAGACGGGGGCCGTGGCAGAAAGCGGGAAAAGAAAGATCCTGATGACGGTAAGGTACTGCTCAAGGGTGTGCATACCTTTGAGACCATTGGGTAGGACTGAGTAACGGGATACCGGATCACGAAAGGAAAAAGCATGAGTGTAATAGAGATCGTTCTGATCATCATCGGCGCGGGGGTATTTCTTCTGGGATATCTTCTGCCGGCGGGAAAGAAGGACACGGATGAGGAAGTACAGCTGATCAGTGAGGCCGAGATCAGAAAGCTGGTGGACGGCGAGACGGAAAATGTCAGGGAGAGAATCTCTGATATCGTGGATGAAACGATCAGCTACTCCATAGAAAAGACAGAGCGTGCGATGGAGCGCGTGGCGAACGAGAAGATCATGGCAGTGAACGAGTATTCCGACACTGTTTTGGAAGAGATCAATAAAAATCATAAAGAAGTTACCTTTCTCTATGATATGTTAAATGATAAGCATGAGACGCTGATGGCCAGCATCGGACAGGCGACTCAGGCGGCGGACGAGATCAGACAGACCATGCGGGATGCCGAGATCACTGCGGACGAGACGGCCAGAAAGGCCAGGGATGCAAAGACCGTGGCGGATGAGGCGCTTGCGCGGATCCGCAATGCGGAGGTTTCCGCCAGAGAGGCACAGGAGGCAGTGCAGGAGGCTGTAGAATCCGTGATGGGTGCAGTGGAAGATACCCGGACCGATCTCTGGTCCATCCACGGAGCGCGAAGCTATGCGCCGGAGGTCGTGGAGGAAGTGCGCGGCGAGATCATGCCGGAAATGCAGTTCGAGCAGTTCGAGTATGTCCGCAATGAGATGCCTGAACTGGAAGAGTTGACGGAAGTGACAGGAATGTCAGGAATTTCGGAAATGTCAGAAATGACAGAGCCGGAAGAGGATTTAGCCGAGTCGTTTGCAGTAGAGGAACCGGAGGACGATTTCCAACCGATCAGACCCAGACGGGTAGAGATCATCCATGAGCCGGAAGCGGATTATGTGGCGGAAGAGCCTGATATTTCCACCAGTGAGGCCTTTGCGAGACTGGGTATATTCAGCAACAGAGAAACGGCGCAGATACCTGCACCGGCGCCTATACCGGCACCTATACCGGTGCCTGCACCCGCACCTGCCTATGCGCCTGTGCGTGAGGAGCAGCGGGGTGTGGATATCCGGTTTGCCCAGGGGAATGACAACGGGCGCAACAGCAATGAGAGAATTTTAGAGCTTCACAAGGCAGGCAAGTCCAATATGGCGATCGCCAAGGAGCTGGGGCTGGGCCTTGGCGAGGTGAAATTGGTGATAGACCTGTTTGAGGGTGTTTAAGATGGAAAAAAGATACTATTTTCGGGGGCTGGGCCTTGGCATTATCGTGACGGCGGTTATCATGGGAATCGCGCTGTCGGGCAGCAGACAGGGACAGATGACGGATGAGGAGATCATAGCCAGAGCGAAAAAGCTGGGTATGATCGAAGATTCCAGTCTGCTTGCCTCCTCAGATAACGAAGAGAATGAGGCGGAGGAGAGCGGAGAACAGGAGAATGCGGATGCGGCTGAGCCGGAGACCGTGAAACCGCCGGTGAAGCTGGATGTGGCGGTGGCGGAGCAGGAGCCTGCAGAGACACCGGAGGAGACATCCGAGGCGGATGCCGGGTCTTCAGCGGATATGAAGCCCGGGGCGGATACGAAACCTGAGTCGGATACCAACGAGATGACGAAGCAGGACGATGATACGACGAAAAACCAGACAACGTCTGCGGCATCTTCGACGACGCCTGCGGCAGTGAAGAGTGTTACGATCGTCAGCGGTGACGGCTCCTATACGGTAGCCAAAAAGCTGGCGGATGCGGGCGTGGTCGATTCCGCAGCATCCTTTGATACTTTTTTGTGTGAGAACGGCTATGACAAGAAGCTTCGGACAGGCACTTTTCAGATTCCGGCGGATGCCAGCGGCGAGCAGATCGCCAGGATCGTGACGGGACAGCAATAACTGACAGAAATTACCGGAATCCCCCTTGCAAGGGGGATTTTTTTATGTTATAGTATCTAAGTGTGCGCAAGGCACACATATCCTATCAATCACATATACCCAGCCCATGCCGGTGCCCGCGAAGAGGGTGGCAGGGAGGCGCACGGTATATGGCAGACAACCAAACGGAGGTAGAGACATGAGCGTTATTTCAATGAAACAGTTGTTGGAGGCAGGTGTTCATTTCGGACACCAGACCAGAAGATGGAACCCTAAGATGGCTCCCTATATCTTCACAGAGAGAAACGGTATCCACATCATCGATCTGCAGAAGTCTGTAGGCAAGGTGGACGAGGCGTACAGAGCCGTGTTTGATGTGGTGGCACAGGGCGGCACGATCCTCTTTGTAGGAACGAAGAAGCAGGCACAGGATGCAGTTAAGACTGAGGCTGAGCGCTGCGGTATGTACTATGTAAATGAGAGATGGCTGGGCGGCATGCTCACCAACTTTAAGACGATCCAGTCCAGAATAGAGAGATTGAAAGCGATCGAGACGATGGCGGAGGACGGCACCTTTGATGTTCTGCCCAAGAAAGAGGTCATCCAGATCAAGAAGGAGTGGGAGAAGTTAGAGAAGAACCTGGGCGGTATCAAGAACATGACCAGGACTCCTGACTGTATCTTTGTAGTAGATCCCAAGAAGGAGAGAATCTGTGTACAGGAGGCGCATACACTGGGTATCACTCTGATCGGTATCGGCGATACAAACTGCGATCCCGAGGAGCTTGACTATATCATTCCCGGCAATGACGATGCGATCCGTGCGGTGAAGCTGATCGTTTCCAAGATGGCGGACGCTGTCGTAGAGGCAAACCAGGGCGCTGAGGCAGATGACTATGTGGAAGAGGCTGAGGCAGAGAAGGTAGAGGAAGAGGACTAAAAATTGTGCGAAGGCGCGGGCCGAACGAGATATAGCATAGATAATTCAGGAGGGAAAATAGATGGCTATCACAGCAGCAATGGTAAAAGAGTTGAGAGAGATGACCGGTGCGGGCATGATGGATTGCAAGAAGGCTCTGAACGAGACTGACGGCAACATGGATGCAGCGGTAGAATATCTGAGAAAGAACGGACAGGCGAAGGCGGAGAAGAAGGCAGGCAG
>JAAUZN010000007.1 GCA_014804565.1 Lachnospiraceae bacterium | reverse complement strand
CTCCGGCATATCCGCTGCCGGCGTGTCCTCCTCCTGAGAATAGGGAAAGACGCCCAGTCTGTCAAAGGACATCTCCTCCACAAACTGCAAAAGCGTCTCATGATCCTCTTTTGTCTCCCCCGGAAATCCTGCGATCAGCGTCGTTCTCAGACAGATATCCGGTATTTCCTGACGCAATTTATTGACTATACCAGTCAGTTCTTTTCTGTCCGTCCNTCTTCCCATACGCNGCAAAACAGNATCTGCNGCNTGTTGGATCGGTATATCNAGATAGTGACATATCTTTTCTTCTTCCCGCATCACCCGTATCAGGCCATCATCTATCTCTTCCGGGTAACAATATAGCAGCCTGATCCACATGATCCCCTCGATCCGGCACAAGCCGCGCAAAAGCTCCGGCAGCGCCTTATGTCCATAGAGATCTTCACCGTAGATCGTCGTCTCCTGCGCTACCAGGATCAGTTCCTTCACACCCTGTNNTGCCAGCTCTTCNGCCTCCCGCAAAAGGCTCTCCATGGGAACACTCCGATAAGCGCCCCGCACCTTGGGAATGATACAGTAGGTACAGTGCTTATCGCACCCCTCCGCGATCTTCAGATAAGCNTANTGCCCGCCCGTGGTAACAATACGCTTCCCTTCTGTCAGCGGTATCCTGCCAAGGTCCTGATAGTGATCTCTTCCCTTTCCTGCATAGACCTCATCCAGAATTTCCAAAAGTTCATCAATGGCAGTCGTGCCGATGACGGCATCCACTTCCTCGATNTCCTTTCGGATNTCCTCCTGATAACGCTGTGCCAGACANCCCGCCACAATGAGANCNTCTATNTCCCCGCTCTTCTTNAGTTCCGCCATCTCCAGGATCGTGTTGACGCTCTCCTCCTTGGCGTCCCCGATGAAGCAGCAGGTATTGACCACCACGATGTCCGCCTCTGTCTCGTCATCGGTAAACGTGTAGCCGCTCTGCTCCAGCATACCGAGCATTTTCTCGGAATCTACCAGATTTTTATCGCATCCCAGGGATACAAACATGACCTTTTTCTTCATAATAAAATGTCTGTGCTTACTCCTCCGCTACAGCCTCTTCCGCNTCCTCNGTAATCTCCTCGCTCAGGATCTTGATCTTGCCCTGATTCAGTTCCTCCACAGCCACAGACAGGGGCTTTTTGCCTTTGCCGTCCACCAGCTCGTCATCGCCGGCAATGATCTGCCTTGCCCGCTTGGAGGTAGCCATTACGATGGAATATCTGCTGTTTACCACCGGATCTTCCCCGTTTTCCACGTCACTGTTTACCACATTGATCAATTCTGCATAAGATGGATGTAACATATTCATTCTCCTCTCAATTCCCGTCTCATTTTTTCGATAAACGCCTCATTGCGCTCCGGCACATGATGTGCGGCGGTAACGATCCCGTGAAGCGTCTGTACGCAGGTTTCCAAATCATCATTTACCACAATATATTCATAGTCCTCGATNCCCTCCGCCTCCTGTACTGCACGGNGCATTCTCTGATCGATGACCTCNTTTGTCTCNGTTCCCCTGCCGGANAGTCTGCGGTNCAGNTCTTCCGCGCTGGGCGGCATCACAAAAAGCAACANAGCNTCCGGATACTGCTCTTTTATCTTATGCGCTCCCTGAATCTCAATTTCCAGGATCACATCATGNCCCTGCATAAGCTCNTTNTCCACATAATCCCGCGGAGTCCCGTAATAGTTGCCGCANTAGGNCGCATACTCGATCANCGCCTTGTCTNCGATCCTNTTTTCAAANTCNNCCTCNGACAAAAAGAAATACTCTCTGCCATNCTCTTCGCCGGGCCGCGGCGCNCGGGTAGTCGCCGAGATCGACAGCGCATAGCCGTCGTACTCCTCCACCAGCCGCTTCATTAAGGTACCCTTCCCCGCCCCCGAAAAACCGGAAACGACGATCAATATTCCCTTATTCTTCATCCGTCTGTCCATCCTCTGTCTGCGCCCTGCCCGATATGGTCTCCGGCAGAAGCGCTGATAATACGATCTGACTGTTTTCCATCACCAGCACTGCCTTNGTCTTGCGCCCCTGGGTNGCNTCAATGGCCGTNCCCATNTCCTTTGCCCTCTGCACCATGCGCTTGACCGGCGCCGANTCAGGGCTCACNATGGCAATNATCTTTCCTGTNTTGACCACATTGCCAAAGCCTATATGAATCAGTCTTCCCATAAAATCATCCTTACTCGATATTCTGTATCTGTTCCCTGACCTTTTCGATCTCGGTTTTCAACTCGATGGCCCGGTTGGATATCTCCAGATCTGTNGTCTTNGAGAGAATGGTGTTGGCCTCGCGGTTCATCTCCTGTGCCAGAAAATCCAGCTTGCGCCCGATACTGCCGCCCTCCTGAATACTTCCCTTCGTGGCTGAGATATGACTCTTTAAGCGCACCAGTTCCTCATCCACACAGACCTTGTCCGCAAAAATAGTCACCTCCGTCAACAGTCTCGCCTCGTCGATCTGGGCATCCTCCAGAAGCTCCCTCACTTTATCCCTAAGTTTCTGCTTATATTCCGCGATGATCTGGGGAGACCTGTGTTCGATAAACTCCACACTTGCCAACATAGCGTTCAGCTTGGCCAGCAGATCATCCCGAATGTTTTCTCCCTCTTTCACTCTGGTCTCTACGAAGGATTCCGCCGCCCCCCGCACAGCTTTCTCCAAAAGGTGCCAGAGCTCCTCCTCGTCAACGGACTGCTCTTCCATAGTCAGCACCTCCGGATAACGTGACAGCGTAGACACGCGGACATCATTATCCAGTGAAAAATCCTCCGACATCTGCCAGAGATACTTCATGTACTCTGCCGCCAGATCCCTGTTGTACTTTACNCAGACATTNGTTTCCGTCATGTCCTCATANGAGATAAAGATATCCACCTTTCCCCTCTGTATATAATTCTTGAGTTCATTTCGGATCGCGGTCTCAAAAAAGTTCAATTTCTTCGGCATCTTGATGTTGACATCCAGATATCTGTGATTGACGGATTTCATCTCCACGGTAATCTTCCGCGCTCCCTCCGTCACCTCACATCTCCCGAAACCGGTCATGCTTTTGATCATAGTCGTACTCTTCCTTCTTCTGCTGTATCAAATCATCGCCAGGCAGCAACGATTCTTTCTATAATAACAAAAAGACCCACGCATACAGTTTTTATTATAGAGGAAAGAAGTTTAATAGTCAATGGTTTACGCTAACGTATCTGTTATGGTATCATAGACGCAGACTCAGACATTCTTTCATATTTTAAAGGAAAAAGGACGGAATGCAACATGGCTTTTGACGGCATCACCATTGCAAATATCACAAAGGAATTACAGGAGACGCTTCTGGGCGGACGCATCTATAAGATCGCCCAGCCGGAAAACGATGCGCTTCTTCTCACCATAAAGAATAACGGCGGTCAGTACCGCCTGCTGCTATCCGCGGACGCCTCTCTCCCTCTGGTCTATCTGACGGAGAAAAACAGACAGAGCCCTATGACTGCGCCGGGCTTTTGCATGCTCCTTCGCAAGCATCTGCAGAACGCCCGCATCACTTCCATCTCCCAGCCGGGACTGGAGCGCATCATTCATATCGATCTGGAGCACCTAAACGAGATGGGCGATCTGTGTCAAAAGAAACTGATCGTGGAGATCATGGGCAAACACAGCAACATCATCTTCTGCGATGATAAGGAACAGATCATAGACAGTATCAAGCACGTCTCTGCCATGGTAAGCTCTGTGAGAGAGGTACTTCCGGGCCGCCCCTACTTTATTCCACAGACACAGGATAAACAGAATCCTCTGTCCTTGGCGGATCATGCGGATCCAAGTTATGTAAACTTTAAAACACAGATGCAGGAGAAGCCCATGCCGCTCTACAAGGCGCTCTACACCACTTATACCGGCCTTTCTCCTGTCATTGCCCAGGAGATCTGTTACCGGGCTGGTGTGGACGCTGACCTGCCCGCAAAAGCGTTGGCAGATACCGATGAAGCTTCTCTGAAGGCGGTCTTTTCCGCATTCACGGATATGATGGCACAGGTGGCCGCAGGGACATTTTCCCCTGTCATCATCTACGACGGAAAGACTCCTATCGAGTTTGCTGCACTGCCCCTGACACTTTACGGCGACAAGGAAAGCCGCACCTCCCTCAGTATCAGCAGTGTGCTGGAGCGCTACTATGCGGAGCGGGAGACCGTGACCCGCATCCGGCAGAAATCCACCGACCTAAGGCGGATCGTACAGACTGCCCTGGAGCGCAATGTCAAAAAATACGACCTGCAGCTTCGACAGATGGAGGACACAAAAAAGCGGGATACCTATAAAATCTACGGAGAGCTTTTAAACACCTACGGCTACAGTGCGGCGCCAGGCGCAAAAACGCTGGAGGCCGTCAACTACTACACCAATGAACCGGTGACCATCCCTCTGGACGACACTCTCACGCCTCAGGAAAATGCCCAGAGATATTTTGATAAATATGGGAAAATGAAGAGAACCTATGAGGCGCTCTCGGAATTGACCATACAGGTCAAAGAAGAGATCGAGCATCTGGAATCCATCCTATCCGCCCTGGACATCGCCATGCAGGAGGAAGATCTGGTGCAGATTCGGGAAGAGCTGATCGAGAGCGGTTATATCCGCCGGAAAGGCGGCTCCAAAAAGGCGAAGATCACAAGCAAGCCTTTCCACTATGTGAGCAGCGACGGTTTCCACCTCTATGTGGGGAAAAATAATTTCCAGAACGATGAGCTCACCTTCAAATTTGCCACCGGAGGCGACTGGTGGTTTCACGCCAAGCAGATGCCCGGCTCCCATGTTATCCTGAAAACAGAAGGAAAAGAAGTGCCGGACCGTGCCTTTGAGGAGGCTGCAAGACTTGCCGCCTACTATTCCAGAGGCCGCGAACAGGATAAAGTAGAAATCGATTACATCCAGAAAAAGCATGTCAAAAAACCAGCCGGCGCTAAGCCCGGCTTCGTGGTGTACTATACAAATTACTCCATGGCGATAGACTCCGACATCTCCGNTCTGACCGAGCTATCCTGACCCGGTAGTTCTGCTGTCNGATCAGTTTCCCGAAACAGCCAGCTGNCNCACCTGNAGATTTACNCCGTCCGATGTGACTGTGACCGTCCCCTCATCCGTATAGNNNGCGCTGCATCGACAGGCCTCCAAAAGAGCCAGNGTCTCCTCCTCCACCCGNCTCCGCTCCGCTCCGGCNGTGAGNACNGCATACNNTGGCNGCACCTTNNNAAACAGATCCCGCAGTCTCTTATTGTAATCNCCGTGGTGGGGCATNTTGATCANATCACAGTTCTGCGGTAAATGAGAGGATTCNAAAAACTCTTCCGTCCGCTGTTTCTGGGCGTCNCCCATCAAAAGAATCTCNTTTCTATTGCAAGTAACACNTGTTATCAAAGAATAGTTATTATCATTCTCATAAGNNNNCTCNNNGGGCGCATCCACATAAAACNCNACCTTCTCCAGAGANAACTGATAANTCTCCCGCAGCCGNCTGCTCTCGGTGCCCGTCTCCTGCAGAGCCTCCATAAGCGCAAGATANGGCTCAGAATCCTCCTGATAGTCCGGCATCAGNACACAGCCCACCTCATAACGCCGCAGCAGNTTAGCCGCACTGCCGATGTGATCCTTGTCAAAGTGACTTAAGATCAGATACTCGATCCGCTGCGTCTGCAGACTGTCCAGAAACGCACAGATCATCTCCTGATCGTCCTCATCCGCCGCGTCGTTCACCACCACGCTCTCCCCTGCTTCGATCACGATACAGTCCGATTTTCCCGTATCCAGAAAGGTCATTCTTAACAGCTCCGGGGATTCCTCTTTCCCGCAGCCCAAAAGCGCTGCCATCAGCCAAAGCATGAGCAGCACAGACCGCCATCTCACTCTCACAGAGACGCTTCCTCCTTCTTTTTGCGCTTCTTTTTCCGTTTTCTCTTCTTTTTCTTTACCGGCTTCCTCTTTTTTGCTTTTTTCGGCCCATCTGATAACAGATGTAATTTTTTAGCGATAGCGACGAGCATCCTGCCTTTCGGGAATGCCAGAAGCTCTTCCTCCTGCACTCCGCCGATCAGAAGCAGCACCGCCGCGTAGACACAGACACCAACACCAATAGCCACAAGCAGCACCACCCGGCTCACGGGCACAAGCAGCATCAGACCATAGTAAACGCCATAGACTACCGCCCCCATCACAGCCGCAGAAAAGCCCGGCTTTACAAAGAGCTTCATCACATCCATGCGATATTCCAGATGCTTTCTCACGGAGAGCTGGTTCAGCACACATACTACCAGAGAATAAATGATGTTTGCCACCGCCAGTGCGTAGAGGCCAAGGTCCGTATACAGCAAAAGGGCGATCAGCCCCGCCACCTGGATCACCAGCGCTATGGCCGCATGGATCACCGGCGTATTGACCTTGCCGATTCCCTGCAGCACCGCATTGGTCAATGTCGAGAGCCCATAGAGCACAATAGTGACGGCAAGCGCCGCCAGAAGCCCTGATGCGATATCCAGAGATTCCTTCTGTGGAAAGATAAACTGCATAATGGGTCTGGGCAGCACCGCCATTCCCACCGCTGCCGGAATCGCAATGAGCATCGTCATCTGCACAGCCCTCGTCACCTGTTTTCTGGTCTGTGTCAGAGTACCCCTCACATAGGAGGCCGCTACATTTGGAATAATGGCCGAGGACATGGCAGAGGCGATCGCCACCGGAATATTCACCAGCGCCACTGCCTGCGTGGCAAAGATTCCATAGTGATTGCTGGCCAGCACCGCGTCCACTTTCTTATAATCCACCATAGCATGAGAATAAATGGTCATATTGACCGCCGTGGTACAGTTATAGATAAAGGTACTGAGAATGAAAGGAGTAACAATGGTGAAGATCACCTTAAAGATCTCCCCATAGGTCTCCTCATGCCGAGACTTATCCCGTTCCACCCTTCTTTTGATGATCCCGCTGTTTAA
The DNA here is from genome assembly GCA_014804565.1 of Lachnospiraceae bacterium. Taxonomy (GTDB): domain Bacteria; phylum Bacillota; class Clostridia; order Lachnospirales; family Lachnospiraceae; genus UBA3282. The sequence goes on along the minus strand of JAAUZN010000007.1, from coordinate 34,385 downwards.
CCGGTACATGCCGAACATAAACAGAAGGCCGATCAGCACGCCGGCNCCGGTTCCCAACGCCGAGCCCGCCGAACCGTAGATAGCCCGGCCGGTAAGATCATCCTCCGACGCCAGCCCGATCAAAAACTTCGCCGCGCCTATGCTGACCGCAGCATTCAGAATCTGCTCCAGAACCTGAGAGATAGAGGTATGCACCATAGATCCATGGGCCTGAAAAAAGCCACGAAATACCCCTAAAAACCCCGAAAAAAAGATAGTCGGTGAAAGCACTCTGAGCGCCACCACCGCATTCGGATTTTTCCTTACCAGATAAGGTGCTCCCACAAAGGTTAGTATCGAGGCAATGCCGCCCACGATCAGCACATAAAGAAGTGCACAGACGAAAACCTTCTGTGCATTCCTGTATTCCTTAAACGCCAGCCTCTGGGCAATCACCTTGGAAATAGCCGAGGGGATGCTGTAGGAAGAAATCAACAATATAATTGTATAAATATTGATCGCCGCACTGTAATACCCGTTGCCCTCGATTCCGATGATGGAAAGGAGAGGACTTCTGTATATCAGGCTGATCACTTTGACAAGCATCCCGGCTGCCGCCAGGATGCCCGCCTGAAACACAAATGTGTTTTTTTTGTTCGGATGTTCCATGTCCCTTATCCAATCAGCCAGTCATACATTTCCTGATATTTCTTTGCCGATACATGCCAGGAGAAGTCCGCAGCCATACCTCTGTCCACGATCTTATTCCACTCCCGCTTCTTATCGTAATAAATATGCTCCGCATACCGGATCGTCCCCAACATCTCATGGGCATTGTAGTTCCTGAAGCTGAAGCCGGTACCTACCCCCTCATATTCATTGTAAGGCTGTACCGTATCCTTCAGACCGCCGGTCTCACGCACGATGGGAACCGTGCCATAGCGCAGAGACATCAACTGGCTCAAGCCGCAGGGCTCGAAGAGAGACGGCATCAGGAACGCATCGCTGGCCGCATAGATCTTATGGGAGAGCGCGTCTGAATAGTAGATGTTAGCCGACACCTTACCGTGATACTTCCAGTCAAAGTGGCGGAACATGTTCTCATACTGCTCCTCGCCCGTACCCAGCACCACGATCTGCACATTATCCTGACAGAGCTCATCCATGATATAGGCGATCAGATCGAAACCCTTCTGTCCTGTCAGTCTCGACACAATACCGATCATCATGGCCTTGTCATCCTGATTTAAGCCCAACTCCTCCTGCAGAGCACGTTTATTCTTTACCTTTTCCTTTCGGAAATTGACTGCATTGTACTTAAAATCTATGTGCTTATCCGTCTCCGGATTAAAGTCCTCATAATCAACACCGTTCACGATACCGCGCAGATCCCTCGCTCTTGCACAGAGCAGTCCGTTTAATCCCTCGCCGTAAAACGCCGTTTTGATCTCCTCCGCGTATGTATCGCTGACCGTAGTGATCGCGTCCGCATAGACCAGACCACCCTTTAAGAGGTTGGCATCCTTATAGGCCTCCAGCTTATCGGAAGTGAAGAAATATCCCGGCAGACCCGTGATCTCCTTGACCTCCTTCACGTTCCATTTCCCCTGGAACTTCAGGTTATGGATCGTCATAACGGTCTTAATGCCCCGATAGAACTCTCCGCCCTGGAAACGCTCTTTCAGATACACCGGAATCAGACCTGTCTGCCAGTCATGGCAGTGGATCAGATCCGGCCTGAAATCGATCACAGGCAGAATACACAGTGCCGCTTTAGAGAAAAAGGCATACTTCTCGATCTCAAACAAAGCATTGTCACTGTAAGGCTGAAAACCATTAAAATAACTCTCGTTATCAATAAAATAATACTTCACGCCATCGACTTCCGCTTCCAGAATACCCACGTACTCTTCCTTCCAGTGGAAATCCATGTAAAAATGCGCCCTGTAGGTGAGCTTATCCTTCATTTCCTGTTTCATACAGGTATATTTGGGAAGTATCACCCGCACGTCATAATACTCTTTGTCAATACATTTGGGCAGGGAGCCGACCACATCTGCCAATCCCCCTGTTTTAATAAAAGGTACCCCTTCCGACGCAACAAATAAAATTTTCTTCATAACAACCCTCCAACCGTAGCTTGTCATTCTTCGCCGGGAACACCCATAGGTTCTCCCAGATAACAGTATACAATATTTCGGGTGTCAATAAAAGGATTATTTTGAATTTTAACGAACGTTAAAATTTATTAACGTCGGTACTGAAGTCGAATCTTGTCCGCGATCAGAGCGATAAACTCCGAATTCGTAGGCTTTCCCTTCCCCGTGTTGATAGTATAGCCGAAAAGTGCGTCCAGCGTTTCCATCCTGCCTCTGGACCATGCCACTTCAATGGCATGGCGGATGGCCCGCTCCACCCGGCTGGGCGTCGTCTGATACTTTTTCGCTATGGTGGGATAGAGGATCTTCGTGATCGATCCCAGCATCTCCACATCCTCCACTGACATCATGATCGCTTCCCGCAGATACTGATAACCCTTGATGTGAGCGGGCACTCCGATCTCGTGGATCATATCCGTTACATCCTTCTCCAGATCCCTGCCCTCAGCTTCCGACATCTCCGTTCCCTCCGGTATATTCTTATCCGCCTCTCCGGAAGGAACGGTTATCAGGATCCGGAATTCTCTGTTTGCACTGATCAGATTATCCAGGAGCCGATAGATCTGTTCCTGATCTCTTGTAGCCGTCACATTTATTGTCTCCATTTGTTTCCTCCATTTCCCCTTTTACTTCTGGCTTGATATCCATACCACTCTCTCATTATAAACAATAGTCGGGACCGGGGAAACATTTAGGCATCGCATTACACATATCCGAATCCTAAGATCGTAAATTCTTTTTCCTCATCGCCCGCCGCCATCTGTATACGGATCTCATGCCGTTTCGTCTCCTGCTCCTGCAGCAGGATCACCGGATTGCAATGGAGCCAGCCGTTGATATGGGGATCCGCCACCAGNTTTCTCTCCCCATCTACAAATACCTCTGCTCTGCCTGCTCTGACCTCCCCGGAATCTTTAAAGATAAGCAGTAAGGCTCTGCAGGACAGNTCCAGCGTAAATGCCTGCCCGTCATTCTNCGCTTTCTGTCCGCAATACATCCAGTTATGCGGGAACTCCGGCGTGCAGGCAAGGTCCTCGTCCATCTCCACCTCCTGCAGCTCGGTATCCGTAAAGCAAAAGCTGCCGCAGACAACCTTTGCCCCCTCCGGCATATCCTTTTTATCGAGCAGCCTCACTCGTTCAAAATCGGCGCCGATAACGGGTTCCGGCAGACCTTTTTCCAGGGGATCCGGTTCCCCCGCACTTTCCTGCTCTGCCGCCTGNGTGAAGAAATANGTCAGGCAGTCCGCCATGACCGTGTGTCCCGCATTGGTGGGATGGAACATATCATAGAAATACTGGTTCTTGGAAAGCACNCGGCCCTGCCCCTGCTTTAATCGAAACTGGGGCGTCACNGCATTAAGCACGCTGACCATGGGCAGATGATANCGCTCGCCCACCACTCCCAGACGATCCTGCAGATTCCAGTCGTTGGCAAAGACCGAGAACAACAGCACCACCGCNGGGCGGTTTGGCNGAGTCAGGATCTTGCGCACCAGACTCTCATAACAGTTGCCCTTGGTCTCGTCCCCGTCATCGTTTACCGCAAACTCCACCACCACAATATCAGGCGCCTCTTTGCCGTCCCGCAANACATCTCTCTCANAACGGATCATGCCAAGCTCAGAAGGTGTACCGCCCACTCCTGCCTTGACAAAGCGGACATTTTCTCCTCCTCCGCATACCCGGGCAAAATCTCTATAAGATTTATATNCATAACACTCGCTATTTATAGGCGTCGCGCCGGCTCCCTGCGTGATAGACCCACCTATGTAAGCAATGGTCACAGACTCTCCGTTCTGTGCTTTCCTGATGGCACGCCGCACTCTCCCGGTATCTCCCATTTGCATGAGAGAGCGGGCGATCATCTCCTGATACGCCTCGGAGGTAAAGTCGATCTCTGCCTCCTCGTCGATCTCCGGCGCCTGATAGCCATCATTCAGAAAAAAGCGGACGCTCGCGGTAGACAAGAGCTCCGGCTTATCAAAGATGAACAGCATCTGTCCCGGCTCCTTGTCATCTTCACGCCACTGCTGCCCGGAAAGGTCGATTCGAACCTCCGCGCCGTCCGTACGGAGCGGGCACCGCAGCATCGTCCCGCCGCCCAGTTTGTCCTTCTCTCCATACATCTGAAACAGGAACTCTACATTCTGTGTGCTGTCATCCGCTTCCACACGGATCCCGATGCTGTGCACCAGCTTCCGGAATCCCGCCACATCCTGCAANAGCGTCAGAATCTCCTCATCCGTAATATCTCCCGCTACACGGGCGCTGTTTTCCAATCTGCCCATGTCCTCATAAATATACTGGATTCCCCTGCCATCCGGCTGCTTTGTGCCGAATATCTCCTTTTCCCGCATAACGNAAAAAAACGGTCTTTTACTCTCGGGGTCCTTTGGTGCCTTCGGTCCTCCCATAACACTCTCCTCCTATTCTGCATCGCCCTTCTCTTTTAGATCTCTATATGAAAAACTTCTAAAAATAANGCCCGTATCTTTATTGNNCCCGCCTGCCGCGTACAAGCCCACAGTACAGCCTACAAANCCGCCCGCCGTCTCCGTGGAAAGGCTGCGGATATCCACACCTTCTGCCACCTTCGTCTCGCCAAAGCTNCCGGATGCCTTTACCGCCGCCGTAAGCCCTCTGACCTCCAGAGACAGCCCGAGTTCCACTCTGCCCTTCGTTTGCGGCACAGGAAGTGTTTGTCCGGCTATCCTGCGATCCATCCCCTGTTCACACAGATACACACCGATCTGAACCGCCTGTGATGCTTCGTCTCTGGTAAGAGCAAGCCTCAGATGATACTCATTACTCTGCACAAGAGCAATTCCCGCTTCTCCCTGCCCGGCGCAGTCCGGAAGGCTTAAAAGAGCCTCCGCCCGGAAATGGTGGTGTCTCTGCCTGAGTCCAACATAGACTGGAGAAGCTTTCCGGGTCAGTTCACAGCCTCCATAAGAAAGTCGCAATCCCTCTCCGGCGCACAGGCAATAGCTGTCCGGCTCAGGATTACGCAGGAACAAAAAGGCGTCTCCTAGCCGCTCCATCTCCCCGAACCGATAGCATATGNTCTCNTCAAAGCACATCTTCTCCGGCTTCCATTCCGCAAGANTCGTCTCCACNGTCTCGGTGAGCCTGCCGATCCCCGGGTTTACTACAGGCCAATCNTNCTCCCANACCACTCTGGCAAGGAAGGTCTCACGGCCCATCGTNGTATNCCCCNCNANNGGNCGNACNGCCAGAANNNCCATATACCATTCNNCNGCNNGCGTNTNCACCAGATCCCCNTGCCCNGCANANTGCACCGGATANTCNTTNCCNAAATGNCGATGTGTCANAATAGGATTNCANGNNTTATTNTCATANGGNCCCCANATANTNCGGCTCCTGCACACNGNCACGGCNTGNNGNNNTNCCGTNCCNCCCTCTGCATGAAGNATNTAGTAATANCCNTCCTTTTTGTACAGATGNGGNCCTTCCGGCCAGANCACATGACGCATGGCGCCGTTCCACACATCCTTCGGTTCCCCCACAAGGTGCATTGTCTTCAGATCGATCTCCTGAATCCAGATAAACCAATCGCCGTCGTAGCGGCAGCCCTTCGGATTCGGATGGGTNCCGATNTAATAGCAGGTTCCNTCCTCNTCAAANAACAGNCTGGGATCGATTCCCGCCGCCTCCGGCAGATAATAGGGTTCCGACCAAGGACCTGCCGGATTCTTTGCCGTAACTATAAAATTGCCNCCNCCNGANANATTGGTNCATATCACATAAAAAANGCCCGCATGATACCGTATGGTGGGCGCAAACAGGCCCTCAGAATGCCCGCATCCCTGCAGGGGAAGCTGGGACGCTCTGTCCATCACATTCCCGATCTGCTCCCAATGCGCCAGATCCCTGCTGTGCATGACCGGAATCCCCGGAAAATACGCGAAAGTGGAATTGACCAGATAGAAATCATCTCCCACCGCACAGATGGAAGGATCCGGATAAAAGCCCGATAAGATCGGATTCTTTGCAATCGCCATATTTTATTACCTCCATTCTTCTACCATATCCGATAATTTCCTGACAGCGCCAGATAAGCAAACAGATAAAGACAATTATCGTAGTATCTGCGCACTCCCTGCCGCATCGGTTCTCTAAAGAATCGCTCCACCCACTCTCTTGCAAGCCGTGCCGTTTCCGAATCCGTCGTACCGTCCAACCTCTCGGGAATCGCCAGCGATGCCTGCGCCGTAGTAGCTAACATCCCCACTGGATGCAGCGCTTCCTCTCCCACGCTCGTGCCATCGATCTTATAGGTCATATAAGGATTCTCCCGGTTCGTCACTCCCAGAAAATACTGCAGCCTCTGCGCTGCTTCCCGCTGACCCACATCAATGCCGTTCCAGCTGTAATCCAATCCGATATTTGCCACGGTGCGATAAGCATCGGAATAAAAATAACCATGCTGTCCCCATGCAAACTCTTCATATACCGGAGAACCGTCAAAATGGGCATACTCCGCCGACATACCTGTCTCGGGATGACAGGCGGACGCCAGATACTGCCTGCTCACCTTCGCCGCTTTCTTCCAGAATTCCCGATCCTCCTCGTAGGCCCACCTGGCAAACAGCTCATAGAAATGGGGCAGATGATAAGAGGGATCCGTAAAGGGACTTCCCGGCACAAAGAGGATCTGGTGGTTGTTCCGGTTCCACATGGGTTCCCCTGCCCGGCCCTGCTCTCCCTTGTGCAGGCAGGCCCGCAGGAGCTCTTTTGCCTCTTTTTCATAAGAAAAGATTCCCTCTCCGTCTCCCCATCTGTGAGCAGCAAAAAACAGGGCCATAGCGAAATATTCCTCACCGTCCGGCGCAGGACCGTTGGCATTTTTTGTCCCATCCGGCGCGCAGGACCAGGCAAAATATCCCTCATTCTCTCCGCTGTCCATCCACATATAGGTCTTCGCCCATTTCCATAGCCTGTCAAATTCCTCTTTCCTGTCAAGCTGCACGCACATCATCATGCCGTAAGACATCCCCTCCGTGCGCGCATCATGGTTCCCCGTATCCTCTATGTAGGCCATATCCTCCCCTACAGGATGATACACCCGCTCGGTCTCGTCGTAGAAGAAGGTATGCACGATCTCCTGAAGCCGTTTTGTGATCTCCTCCTCCGAAATACCGATCTCCCGAAATATATTGCGATATTCTCTGTTCATCTCTTTCTCCTTTTTGTATTATATCACACTATTTCCACATGAAAAAAGCCCATCGCTGGGCATTTTTCATTCTATAATTATTCTTTTACGCCGCCGATTGTAAGTCCTGTCACGAAGTATCTCTGTAAGAACGGATACAGACAGATGATCGGTAACATCGTCACTACCGTCGCCGCCGCACGGATCGTGACCGGAGTGACCGCCGCGGTATTAAACTTGGCGGAATCTGCGCTGCCGCTCTGCTGCATAACGGAAGACAGCAGCTTCATCAGTTCATACTGCAGAGTAGTGTACTCTGTCTTCATACGATTGTACAGCATCGCATCAAACCAGGAATTCCAATGTCCCACCGCCACAAACAGTGCCACCGTAGCGTACACCGGTTTACACAGCGGAGATATGATCTTTACAAAAATAGTCCAGTAGCCTGCCCCGTCCAGCTGTGCGGACTCCTCCAGGCTGTCCGGCAGACCGTTCATATAGGTTCTGATGACCAGCATATTCCACGCACTGATCATACCGGGCACGATATAGACCCAAAAGCTGTTCGTCAGATGAAGATTGCGGTACAGCAGGAAGACAGGGATCATACCGCCGTTCACATACATCGTGATCACCCAGAACAGAGACAACTGCGCCTTGAACAGAAACCGCTTCCGGCTTACTACGTATGCCAGCAGCGCACTTACCAACAGCGAAGACAGTGTACCGAGCACCGTCCTTGCCACCGTGATCTTCGCACCCGTGATCAGATTCTGCATGGCCAGCACTGTGTCATAATTTTTTAAGGAAACCTTTCTGGGCCAGAGATAGATTCCTCCACGCACCGCATCAATGCCCTCGTTAAAGGAGATTGCCACGGTATTGATGACCGGATACAGGGTCACGATCACGAAGCAGACCATAAACAGACCGATCAATGCCGATATGACCTTATCCTCAAAGGAATGTTTTATCATTTTCGTATTCATCTGCTTCTCCTCCTAGAACAATCTTTCTTCTCCTGCGCGCCTCGCCCATGCGTTACACACCAGGATCAAGCCGATACTGACTGCACTCTTAAAAATACCTGCCGCCGTACCCAGGGAATAGTCGTTCTGACTGATACCCCACTTCAGCACATAAATATCGATCGTCTGGGATACGCTCTGCACCAGACCGTTACCTAACAGATACTGCACTTCAAATCCCGCATTGAGCACATTACCCACATTCATGAGCAGCAGGATAATGATGGTGGGTTTGATCCCCGGCATGGTGATGTAGCGGATCTTCGCCAACCGTCCCGCGCCATCGATGGACGCAGCCTCATACAGACTCGGATCGATCGCCGTGATGGCCGCCAGATATATGATCGCATTCCATCCTGTCTCCTTCCAGCAGTTTGCGAAAGCCACGATAGGCCAGAAGAACTTCGGATGAGCGAAGAAGTTGATAGACTGGCTAATAATGCCCGCTCTCATCAGCATATCATTGATGATACCCGTGCTGGACAGAGCATCGTGCAGAATACCCGTCACAATGATCCATGAGAGGAAGTGGGGCAGATACGAAATCGTCTGTATCGTCTTCTTTACCATATTGTGTCTGATCTCATTGAGCAGAATGGCAAACAGAATTGCCATGACCGTAGTAGTCAATAAGTTTAACGCACCCATACAAAAGGTGTTTCGGATCACCTTCAAAAAGGTGGCGTCGGAAAACAGGAATTTAAATTTATCCAGCCCCACAAATTTGGAGTGGAGCAGACCGTCCTTGGGCTTATAATTCTGAAAAGCCATCAGCCAGCCCGTCAGCGGCCAGTAATAAAAGATAAAGCCGTATATTACCACAAAAAAAGAAATGATAAGCAGCGTTTTCTGTCGTTTGATCTCTTTCCAGGTAATCTTTTTATCTTTTTTCATACTTTTTGCTGTGGAAACGTTCGCTTGCGACATCACATTACTCCTATTCTGTATAGAATAAGGCGGCAACTGTCTTTCCAGTAAAGAGCCATTGCCGCCTCTGTCCTGCAATTACTTAAACTTCCGGCAGTCTCTGTCGTTTCCTACTTAAAGGTATCCAGAATTTCCTGCATCTCAGAGATGAAATCCTCAGGCTTGCATGCATTATATGCCGTCATGTATTCCTGCCAGCCCTGCTCAAAGTCAGGCGCCATTACCACCTTGGGCAGCCACTCATGCTTACATTCACCCATCAGCGCCCAAGCCGTACCACCGGGCGTCTCTGTGGTGAAGTTGTTAGAGAAGCTGTACATCGGGAACCAGGGAGCATTCTGCTCCACAACGGAACCGATCATGCCGGGATAAGTAGTAACCCCATATGCCTCAAAGCACTTTACCAAAGGCTCTGCCATATCATCCATGAATTCAGAAGGCTGCTCCTCAGGCTTCATAGCATTCTTGCCATCGTTATGCGTGCCTCCCCACTGCGGGAAGTAAGAATAGTCACACTTATGAGCCGCCTGATATGCCGTATCGGCCCACTGCATTCTCATCTCATCCGTGCGGTAATACAGGCCGTCATCGTCTACCAGATAGTCCTCACCTTCCACGCCCCAGAACCGCAGGTCATGAATTTCCTGATCCATACAGATATCTACCATAAACTTAAATGCCTTGTCGGGATCTTTACAATCCACGGAGATAGCGATACCGCTCGCCTGGTTTACCGTATCGTCATATGTATGCCATCTGTTCTCCATACCCTTTTCCGTGGTCAGACCAAGAGGCACATAGTTGCAGCCCTTCGAATCCAGTCCCTGCTGTTTAAATACGTCATTTACCGTGTATGCAAAATCCCACCACTGATCTACCATGCCGAGCACACGGCCGGTGGACAGCTTCGCAATGTACTCATCGTATGTCTGTGTAAAGCTCTCAGGATCCACAAAGCCTTTCTGATACTCCTCATTCAGCTTTCTGAAATAAGCGATGGTATCATCGGAAGTATTGTAGTCCTCAATCTTCATGGTTTCCTTATTGACGATAACAGAACCGTCGTTCGGATAACCGCCCAGGAACTGTCCCGCATTCTCCAGACAGAAATATCTCCAGTCCTCACAGAGAATGGTGTAGGCGATATTCTCGGTGCCGTCCTCCATAGTCGGATTCGCTGCCATGTATGCCTCCAGAAGATCAAAATACTCATCTAATGTCTGGATATCCGGATAACCGCCCCACTCAAGCACTCTTACCTGAATCCAGAACGCCTCATCATTGTGGGTCGTCGCTTTACTCTCCCCGTAGGTGTTTCCGAAAGGATTGATCCAGTAGATGTGCCCGTCAGGCTGGCGGAATTTCTCCCACTCCTCAGCCGTGAACCAGGTGTCTCTGAACTCCGGATACTGATCCAGATAATCGTCTAACGGAAGCAGTGCGCCTGCATCCATCAGAAGCGACATATCATCACTATCTATAAAATCAGGATACTCACCGCCCGCGATCAGAGTACCGGTAGCCTCAGCCGCCGTCTGTCCGGTCAGCCAGGTCTCCTTTACCTTTACGCCGGTTTTTTCCGCGATCATCTGCATGATCTCATTATCATCGTTCTTCTCTTTTCCGGGCATGGTGATAAAATAGGAAAACTGTGTGATATCACCGCTTGCAGAGGCGCTGTCACCCGCACCTGCGGACGAATCTACCCCCCCCCCTGAATTTTCGGCGGTTCCGGCTGTTTCTGTTCCATCTCCGCCGCCGCAGCCTGTCAGCATGGATACTGTCATAGCCGCAATGAGAAATAACGATGTTACCTTCTTACATTTCATGTCCTTTCCTCCCTCTCTTTTGATATGTTTCTGTTTCTGATTCTATTTTATTACATTCACTTTTTGTCACAACCCGATAAACTCTATAAAAAAGCCGGATAAATTCTAGCTGTTAAAATTTACCCGGTTTCTCATTTCTCATGTTTCCTGTTCGTCCGCTTCTCTGGCCCGCTTGCGGTATCTGGAAGGCGTGCAGCCCTCCTGCTCAATGAAACGGCTGATAAAATAATCCAGATCACGATACCCCACATCCTCCGCGATCTCTCCGATCTTTTTATCCGTCCGTACCAGCTGCCCCGCCGCCTCACGGATCCTGCAGCTGTTCAGATAGCTTTTAAAAGACTGCCCGTACCGTTTGCGGAATATCTGGCCCAGATAGGAGCTGTTGATATAATACTTCTGCCCCAGCTCCCGCAGCGTCAGGTTTTCCGCATAACGCTCCTTTATCTCATTCTCGATCTCCGTGAGGATTCCCCCGGAAACATTTTTTCTAAGCTGTACCAGATACTCTGCGTACTCCCCCGCAAATTTGCGCAGATGCGCCCTGCTGCCCCGAATGATCTCCTCCTTGGAAACATTGCCGCTGATGTAGGATAGCACTTCATTCTGGCTGACAGACTCATCCTGCTCCATTGCAAGATTTAACAGGCGGAATATCAGCCAGTTGAGATTCATGACCACCGTATCCCTGGTTCTGTCGAGCCGGTCCATTTCCGTGAACAGATCATCCACGCTCTTACGGATTGCCATCATGTCATTGGCAGTCACCGCCTCTACCAGGGCATCCAGAGACCGGGCACAAAGAAGAGGCTTCTCCTCTCCCACCTGCACCTCCTTCTCATAATAAAAAATACACTGCTGGTTCTGGAACCCTTTAAAGGAGCGTAACACACAGGCTGCACTGTAAGAATGGGATATTTTAGAGATATCCTCCACTCGTTTTCCCAAAAGCAATATCACCGGGATACTCTCGCTGCCGCTCTGCACCGCCCTGTGAAATGCCCTCATAAAATCCTCTTCTGTCATCCCCTGCTCTGCCGCCATATAATCACAATACAGAAAGCCTGTCTCGTAATCCTCCTCATAGACAAAGAAATCCCCGAAAAGATGATCCGCATTTTCCCCAAGGTACTCCGCCGCACACTCATATACCTTCTCTTTCAGCGCCACGATCTCCTCATCCGACATCTCTTCCAGCACCTGCAAATCATTCAGACAGATATGAAGATACCGCAGGCCACCCGTACATCGGAAATGTTCCCGCACATAGGACAGATTCTGCTCCTTGCCCTTACCTCGCAAAAGAGCGGTCATATTCTGCAAAAGATATCCTCTCTGCATCCTTTTACTGTCCAACTCCTCCTGCTGCGTAGTCTCTTTGTTGGCCGCCACCTTTCTGACTGCCTCCAGGAGGTGTTTTTTCTGTACGGGCTTCAGAATATATTCCATGGCGGAAAAACGGATCGCCGCCTGCGCATACCGAAAGTCATTATAGCCGCTCAGTATAATAACATAGGCGTCCGATATCTTTTCCTGCCGCAGACTCTCCAAGAGCTCTATCCCGTTCATCTGCGGCATCCGGATATCCGTGATGATCAGATCCACCTCATTTTCCTGCAGATATGCCAATGCCTCCAGTCCGTCGGAAGCTGTCTTTACGATCTCATAACCTTCCGCCTCCCAATCTATGATCACAGACAATCCCTGCAATATAAATGGTTCATCGTCCACCAGCATCAGTTTCATCGCCATAACGCTTCTATTCCCCCGTATTCACCCGCAGATATTCCACATCTACACGAATTGTGGTAAAGGTGCCCACTCCCATCTCACTCTCCAGAAAGAAATCGGCATGTCCCTGCGCAAACCGCTTCAGCCGCAGGCACGCATTGATGATCCCCACATGCTCATTCTCTCTGATATCCTCTATGCTGCAGTTCTGCATCTTGAGATTGATCTGCTCCACCGCACGCTCTTCCATACCGCCTCCGGTGTCTTCTATCTCCATATAAAGCTGCCCGTTTTTTTCATAGATCCGCACATAGATCCAACATGCGGCTGTCTTTCGCTCCATGCCGTGCACACAGGAGTTTTCCACAAAGGTAGTCAGCGTCAGTTTCGGAATATAATATCCGGCACAAGATTCCTCCAGCTCGATCTCATAATGCAGTCTGTCCCCGAAACGGTACTTCTGCAGCTCCAGATAAGCCTCCACAAAACTGATCTCCTCCGACAGTTTTACATCATCTGAAGCCCAGTTGATGTTCTGTCTCTCTAATACCGCCAGCTTTTCTATCATACCGGCCGTCTTCTCCTCCTTCTGTATGACACAGTGCATCCGGATGCTTTCCAGTACATTAAACAAAAAATGAGGATTGATCTGACTGTGCAGCGCCAGAAGTTCCGCATTCTGCCGGGCCAGCTCAATCTCCTGCCGCTCCAGCCTGTCCTTGTACACTCTCTGGATCAGTTCGTTCATCCGCTCAACCATGCGGTTGTAATTACGCATCAGAGTGCCAATCTCATCCGCTCCCTGCACCTGTTCGATCCCCTGCATCGTTCCCTCATCCTCCACCTTTTCAAAGGCGGCTCCCAATTCCCACAACCTTCTGGTAAAGGAACGATTCACAATGGAGACCATGATAACCGGCAGGATGAGATTCGCCACAAGCAAAAAGAATAGGAGGGGCATATGCTTCTTAAGCTGCGAAAGCAGGGAGCTCGGCGCCTTCATGCATAGAATATCAATATCCTCACCATACAGATTAAAGGTGCTCTTATACGCCACATCCTCTGTTCCGGTCAGATAGTGAAAGTTTTCATTGCTGCCCGAATGCCCTCTGTTAGAAAAAAGGATCCTGTCTCCCTGACAGATATATACCCCATATCCATAGTTCAGCTGTGACAGTTTTCTCGCCACCTGATTGTAATCCACATCTAGCCGAAGTATCTTCTCACAGCCTTCTTTTTTGAAAAAATCCAGTCTCCGGACCAGAGAGATACGCCGTTTTAAAAGCGCCGACATATCCTCGTCTCCTATATAGTAGAAAGACACGCTCATATTTCCTCCGGATTCCAGAAAATTCTGATACCACACTGTGTCCTTCACCCCGGACAACTGCGAAAAATGTCCGCCGTTAATGATCGTATCATTATCTGCATAGATGACCGCATTGGAAATATTATAGCCGCCCAGCCGATTCAGGGAAGATCTGCCTGTAAGCGCCACGTTTGCCTCAAAAAAATCATAGGGATTTTCATAATTTTGATTGAGAAAATCATTGACCGCACTGTCCATATAGACATCATTCATCTGATTGACAGCATCCTCAAAGGTATACTCAAAATCATAGCGGATAGAATTACTGATATTTTCATATTCATAAAGCTGTTCCTTCTGTCCCGCATCATAGATCATATATAATATGATACTGTCCGTCAGAACCAACGGGAGAATCACACAGAACACATAAATGATGAGCAGCTTCTTCCCGATATTAAAATCATTCATAAAGGTTTCCAGCTTTTTAAAGCATCTCATCAGGGCGTGATCCTCCTGACAGATTTCCGCTCGATCAGCTGACAGGGAACGCTGAACTCGAAAATGTCTTTTGGCTTCTGTTCTGCTTCGCTCTCCAGAATCTCCAGCAAAATGTCTGCCGCTTTCGCCCCTATGCCTGGAAGATCGATCTGCATTGTCGTAAGTTCGGGATCGCAATACTCTGTCAGCTCCTGGTTATCAAACCCTGTCACGGAAATATCCTCTCCCACCCGAATGCCATGTTCCCGAAAATATGCATACAAACCGCCCGCCATCTTGTCGTTCATACAAAAGACAGCCGTCACTCCTTCTCTGAGCAGACTGTCGGCGAGTCGGTAACCGGAAGTTTTCTCCCAGTCTCCATAAAACACCCGGCCCGGTTCATAGGGTATTTTCTCCTCAGACAGGGCCCTCTGATGACCCCGCAGACGATTTCTGGTATGGATATTATCCTCTCTGCCTGCCAGGACCCCTATCTTGCGATGTCCCATCGCAAGCAGATACTTTGTCATGTCATAGGCACCCTTCTCATCGTCGATCACCACGACAGGCGTATGGGGCGAGCGGGTATAGGCATAAGCCACAACCGCAGGAATCTGTGTTGCAGTTTCAAAAAAACGTATGACCCGGGCATGTCCCGCCACATACAGCAGACCGTCCACCTTGATGGACAGCATCTCCCGCATGACGGGCTCCATCACGGAGCGATAGGCACTTTCATTTTCATACCACCGATCGCCCCATCTGGCATAGAGTCGCAAGTTCTGGATCATCGTCCGATATTTTTTCTCCTCACAGTACTCCATGATGCCTTCCATAATCGCAGGAGTTGAAAACTGATTGATATCCTCTGCTATGATACCGATCATGTTAGTCTTCATTTTCCGCAGGCCTCTTGCCACATAATTGGGCTGATACCCGCTTCGGCGAATGGCCTCCATCACTCTCTCTTTCGTCTCCGCTCCCACCTTAGGTCTCCCGTTTAAAATATTGGATACCGTAGCAACAGAGACATTACATTCCTTTGCGATCTCTTTTATTGTCACCATAAATTTATAATCCTGCTTATCGTTGGAATTTTCCAACGATTTCCCCGAGATGATCCGCCATCTCCCTGTTCTGCATCGACTGTTCCTGTGTCACGCCTGCGATCGCAGCGGTGGACTCATTCTTCTCCACGATCGTTCCGATTGCAGAATAATTCTCGTCCATGATAATGCCTACATTGCCGGCATTCTCAGAAATCCGTGTAACAGACTGCTCCAGCTGCTTCACCGCATGCAGCATATCATCCAGCTTATCCTTGATCTGTCCCACAGCGCTGCTATAGTCCGTGGATTTTTCCGCAAATCCCTTAAACTGTACCACCACATCCTGCTCGATAAAGGAAATGATGGAGTCAAAGCAGCTGTTGACAATGGCGATACTGTTGTTTGCCTCCCCACAAATATCCTGGATAGAGGAAGCCGTATCCTTGGAGGTATCCGCCAGATTCGCGATAGACCCTGCCACCACGGCAAATCCTTTTCCGGCCTCTCCGGCTCTGGCAGCCTCAATGGAAGCATTGAGCGACAGCAGATTTGTCTTGCCGGCAATACTGAGGATCTCCGCCGCCAGATCATTGATCTTGGTCAGGCTCTTCAGCTTCTCGATTGCTTCCTCGATCTCCTCTCTGGTCTCGGATAATTTTACTTCACCATTCTGATAGGTATAATCAGCCTGCTTTTTCATATCCTGAGCGCTTTCGATCACATCGCTGCTGGTGCCCACCGAGGACTTGATCCCGTCTAAAATACTCTCAACCAGCTGATTGATATTGTCAATCTCCGAATTTACATTCTTGACAAGCGAATTTGTATTGTCCATGGAAGCCGAAAGCTGCTGCGTGACCGCGATATTATCTGTGGTTCCGTCTGCCAGCGACCTGGAAGATTCGTGCATGCTCTCCGCCTTCTCATTGAGCGAACGCGAACATTCGTTCAGGGTATCGGATATGGACTGCAAAGAACTGATCAGCCCGTCGGTAGCCTCCGCGATGCTGCCCAGCTCATCCTTCCGGTTGATATGTTTTTTGATTCTCGGATTATCTGCAATATTAAAATTCTGCAATGCGACGATACTTTCCTCGATCGCTCCCATAGGATTCATAAAGCCACGGATGATCACACCGGATACCACCAGCAGGATCACCAGCGCTATTACCACATAAACGGTCATGATCTGTTTTAAAGTGTCTGTGGCAGAAAAAATCTCTTTCACGGTATCGGAGACGATAAAGAGCCATCCTCTGTCAGCCATATAGTAATAAGTCGCAATATTATCCTGTCCATCCTGCATAAATTCTGTAAATCCCATGCTGTTCTCGGTTTTTCCCGAATACTGCGCACAGAGTGTGCGGATATACTCCTCCTCCGCCTCCGCCGCCACCTTCTCAGCGTCCTCGCAGAATATGTACTGTCCGTTTCCCACATTCACCATGCAGTACTCCGCATTCTCCATTCCCTGCATAGTCAGGGAATCCAAAAGTTGAATAAGTCCTGTCGTAAAGACGCCGCCGCCCACCAGACCAATGGGATTGCCATTCTCATCAAAAACCGCCTGGTACATGGAGACGACCTGCTGCCCGCTGGCGGGGGATATGATAATACCGGTATTATAGACACCATCCGCCGCAAGCATGGCATCCTGCAGCGCTTTCAGCGGATCTCCTTCTCTCGTGGTGATACCTACCACCGCTGCATTGGTATGAGCAAGCACATGCGTATTCCATTCACTCACGTAGAAGCCTTCCAGATTACTGACATCTGCCGAAAATTTTTCCGTATATGCCTGTGCCGCTGCCGCTGCCGCTTCATCCATCGGATTTTTTAACACAGCCTGTATCTCACCGGCTCTGCTGTAGGCTGTGAGAAGCTTTTCTACTTCCTCCACATAATTCTCGATGATCTGGCTTCGCTCCTCCACCACCGTCTCCATACTGTTCGTGGTGCTGCTTCTCGTGTTATTGGTAATGGCACTGCCGACAAACGCTACCATTGCTCCCATCACCACGATCTGCATGATCAGGATACAGATCGTAATTTTCATGCCAAGTCCAAGCTTCCAAGTCTTCATTCTTATAGGCCCCCTGTTCTGATGCGCCCCGCGCATTTCCCTTATATTATTGATACCCCACGTTTGTTAAACGTTTTACTAAATGTTACATAAAATTATAATCCCCATCACGAACTTTGTCAATGAGAGCTTCCTTTCCTAGCGCAAATTTCCTAGTGTGTCAGCATCTCCTCAATAAAGATCCCATACCCCTTTGTGGAATCATTTACCAGCACATGAGTGACCGCCCCCGCCAGCTTGCCGTTCTGGATGATCGGGCTGCCGCTCATACCCTGTATGATCCCTCCCGTCAGCATCAGAAGCTTTTCGTCCACCACCCGGATCACGATGCCTCTGTTGACATTCTCATGCTCCAGATCCACCTCCACGATCTCCACATCATAAAATTCCGGCTCGCCCGAAACGGAACAGATGATCTGGGCCGGTCCCAGCTCGATCTCCTGCTTTAACGCAATGGGAATGGGCTCGAAGGCAGCATTCTCTATCAGCTCGTTGTCACAGACACCGAAAATCCCTTCCGCCGTATTCTCCGTGATCTCTCCGATCACATTGTCGCTGTCATATTCGATGTATCCCGTCAATTCCCCGGGCGCGCCGTTAGCGCCTCTGGTAATGCCCACGATCTCTGTTTTATAGAGGGTTCCCTCCTCCAGATTCATCAGAATGGATGTGTCCACATCGTTGATGCCATGGCCCAGCGCGCCGAAAGTGTTATCTGTTCCCTCATAAGTCATGGTACCGATTCCCTGCGCATTGTCCCTGATCCAGATTCCCAGCTTCCACTCCTGCATCTGATTGGCGCCGGGGCTTACCATAACATCTGTTACTTCATTATTCCGACGGATCGTAAGTATCATGTCCTCTCCCTCAGAGCTCTCCACCATACTGATAAACTGTTTCTTGTTTTCCACCGCCTCCCCGTCGCACTTCAAAATATAATCTCCCTTTTGCAGCACATACTTGGCAGGCGATATGGTCTCCCCTTCACTGCTTTCAAACTCCCCGATTCCTACCACCAGCACACCGTCCGTCTTCACATAGATGCCGATGGGGAGTCCGGAAGGGATCAGCATTTTATCCTGGATCACCTCCACATCCACATTCTTATAGGGCAGCACACCAAACAGTTTCAGGTCCATCTGATAAGTATCGACTTCGTTTGCTTTCAGTCGCACGGTATGTGCAAAATCTACATGGATACTTTCCCTGTCCTCTCCGCCGGCCAGAAGAGCCTCTTCCGCCTCTCTGTCCACATCCGTCACGGTAGATACCGGCGCAACCTCCTCTGCGGTTCGATAGATTTCTCCCGACACGGGCACCCGGAAATCAAATTCCTGCTCCACACCGGCACGAATCTTGATCTTTGACGGAATTTTCTGCCAATAGGAAAAATAGATGTTACACAGAAGCGCCAACACTCCTATCAGAAGCAGCACCCACAAAAAACTCCGGTATTTTCTCTCCTGTCGCTTGGTCATATATATCGAATTGTCCACTCTTCACATTCTCCTATAACAAAAATAAAGGACACACATTTACAGTATGTCCTTTCTAGTATGTGAAGAATCCTATTTTTTTAATTTCCTAATTATTTGTTTTTTCCTGCCAATTCTTTCATTTCTTCGGCATTTTTCAACGCATTCTCCGTAATACTGTCGCCTCCCAGCATCCGGGCCAGTTCCTCCACACTCTCCTTTTCAGAAAGTTCCCGGATTCCGGTTATGGATCTTTGCTCCACGACCTGCTTTTCGATCACATAATGAGTATCCGCCATCGCCGCGATCTGGGGCAGGTGGGTGATGCAGATCAACTGGTGTCCTTTACCCAGAATTCCCATCTTCTCAGATACCTTCCAGGCAGTCCTGCCGCTGATCCCCGCATCAATCTCATCGAAGATCAGCGTCTCGATGTCATCCTTATCCGCAAGCACCGTCTTTAACGCCAGCATAATACGGGAGAGTTCTCCACCGCTGGCTACCTGCGCCAGCTCCCGCACCGGTTCGCCCGGATTGGTTGAGATACGAAAACATATCTGATCAAAGCCGTTTTCTCCCATCCATGTCTCATCCGACCTCACATCAATCTCAAAAACTGCCTGCTCAAAATTCAGATCCGTCAGTGCCTGCCGCATCTGCTCCGCCAACGTCTGCGCATTCTTTCTTCGCACATCGGAAATCTCTCCGCATAAGGACAGCGCCTCTTTTTTCAACTTCTCCGTCTTTTCCAGCAGAGAAGCCCTGTAGGTGTCATAATCCTGATACTTTTCTATGGTTTCCAGCGCCCGCGCACGGTATGCAAGAATTTCCTCTACCGAACTTCCATATTTTGATTTTAAATGGTTCAAAAGATTCAACCGCTGTTCCGTCTGTGCAAACCGGCTGCCGTCAAATTCCAGTCCGCCGAGATAAGCCGCCATCCCTCTGTTATAATCGTTCAAAAGACCATCTATATCCAATAGCTGCCTTTCATATTCCTGCAGGGTCTCGTCGTAGACAGCGACACTCCGGATCTCCCGGATCGCACGGGCGATCATGCTGCCCGCCCCGTTATCCTCATAGCCACAGAGCGTATGCGCACTGACTGCTGCCTCCTCGATCTTTCGGGCATTGTTCATTCTCTGATATGCCTTCTCGACCTCCTCATCCTCCCCGGGAACAAGAGCTGCCTCCTCGATCTCCCGGCACTCGAACTCCGCCAGAGAGCATTCCCTTCTCCGTGTCTCCTCATCCATCTCGTTCTCGGACAATTCTTTCTCGTTTTTCCGATACTGGTGATAAACGTCCCGCAGCTTTGCCTTTTTCTCCTCCAGAGCCTCTCCCGCATAGGCATCCAGAATCTCCAGCTGTCTGGCTGTCCGCAAAAGAGACTGGTGCTCGTGCTGCCCGTGGATATCGATCAGAATCTCCGCAAGCTGTCTAAGCTGTCTTGCAGTTACCGTCTCACCGCACACCTTACAGACGCTGCGGTTTGGCAGGATCTTTCTCTGCAGGATCACCTGCCCTTCCTCCATGGGAAGCTCCATATCCTGTATTGCCTTTTGTCTGGCAGCATCCTCCACCGTAAAGATCAGCTCCACCAGGGCATACTCTGCCCCTGAACGGATCATCTCCTTGTCCGCCTTTGCTCCCAGCGCCAGGTTAATGGATCCGATGATGATAGACTTTCCCGCTCCGGTCTCCCCGGTGAGAATATTGAGTCCCTCCCCGAATGCAACCTCCGTCTCATCGATCAATGCCAGATTTTTCACATGTAAGCTCTGTAACATCTCACCCCACCATTCTGCCGATTTTCTCCATCACGATCTCTGCGTCCTGTACGCTCCGCATGGCCATCATCACAGTATTATCCCCGGCAATACAGCCCACGATCTCCTCTATCTTCAAGGCATCCACGGCCGCTGCTACCGCCATGGCCATACCGGCCACTGTCTTTAAGACCAAAAGATTCTGCGCCAGCTCCATGGACACATACCCTTCCTTTAACACCCTGCTGTACTTATCTCCCAGATAAGGCTCCTCCCCGTCAAAGGCGACGTATTTTTGTCTCCCCCTGCCGCTTGGAATTTTGGATAGCTTTAACTCCCTGATATCTCTGGATACCGTTGCCTGGGTGACCTTGTAGCCGTCACGCCGCAGATGATCCACCAGTTCCTCCTGGGTTTCCACTTCATACTGCGTGATCAGCTCTATGATCTTTTCATGTCTCTTTTTCTTCATAACAGGTTTCAATCCTCCTGCCTTAAACTTCACACATTTTTTTATGGAGTACCGCCAGAAAGCTCTCCATCTGCAGCCTTATGATCCCCGTAGTCTTATCTGCCCTGTGAATAACGATCCGGTCGCCTGTCCGCAGCGTCACCTTATGGCTGCCGTCAAAATTGGCCTCCACCACCTGCTCGCTTCCATCCTTCCCACAAGGGATCTCCACCTCGATCTCATCCTCCGGCGCAAAAACAATGCTGCGTGTATTCAGCGTGTGCGGACAGATCGGCGTCAAAAGCAAAAGTCTGGCAGAGGGCTCCACGATCGGGCCTCCCGCAGACAGGTTGTAGCCTGTGGAGCCCGTTGGTGTCGCCACGATCACACCGTCCGCGCCATAGTTGTTCAGGAACTGACCATTCACATAAATGCGGACATTCAGGATCTGCAAAGAACCGCAGCGGGAGATCACGATATCATTTAGCGCATACTGCTCCTCTTCGTTCTCTCTCCCCAGGATCCTGCCTGAGAGCATCATCCGCTCCTCCCTGACATATTCGTCCCGCAAAAGCTTCTCTATGGCTTCCTCCACAGAGGCGCTCTCCACCTCCGAGAGATACCCCAGCGTACCCAGATTGACCCCCAAAAGAGGCACCGCGCTGTCCATCATGTTTCTGGCCGCCCGCAGAACCGTTCCGTCACCGCCAAGCACCAAAGCACAGTCCACCTGACTTTCTTCGGCTTCCTGAAAGGCCTGCCTCTCATTTTGGACGCAAATCGCCTCTCCTCCATGAGCTTCAATATAAGCCGCTGTCTTTTTTGTAAATGTCCCCTGAGGATCTTTCACCTCATTGGTGATCAGATAAAATTTCTTCATCCGCTATTTCGCCTCGTCAAGCGCCCTATGCGCTTCCTCAATAACCTCTTTGATCCGCGCCGCCATCTCTCCTTTGTTGGAAACCCCGTTCCCCTCCGCGAGAAGCTCCGAGAGCGCAGCAATCGCCTCCGTCTCCGACAGGTCAAGGACCTCCGCCGGAATTTCCTCCTGTTTTTCCAACCAGAGCAGATACTCTATATTGCCCTCCGGTCCCTTGATCGGCGAATAGGTAAGTCCCTTCACCGCAAACCCGATCATAGCCGCATAATCGACCGTCCTGTGCACTACCTCTGCGTGCACCTTCTGATCCCGCACCACACCCTTTTTGCCGACCTTATCCCGCCCGGCTTCAAACTGAGGCTTGATCAGGCACACCATCTGCCCCTGCTCCCGCAGCAGATTTCTGGCGGGGATCAAAATCTTTGTGAGAGAAATAAAGGAAACATCCACGGAAGCGAAGTCAATCTGCTCCCGGATCTGCTCCTTGGTCACATAGCGGAAATTTGTTTTCTCCATACAAATGACACGTTCGTCATTTCTGAGCGTCCATGCCAGCTGTCCGTGTCCCACGTCGATGGCATATACCTTCCCAGCGCCGTTTTGCAGCATACAGTCGGTAAAACCGCCGGTGGAAGCGCCGATATCCATACACACCTTGTCCTGCANNGTGATGGGNAACTGCGCCACNGCCCGTTCCAGNTTCANACCNCCCCNGCTCACATANGGAATGGGCNTGCCCTTTACCTCTATCCTGATNTTGCTCTCGTCAAACAGCGTNCCCGCTTTNTCCTCNCGCTGGTTNTCCACAAANACACTGCCCGCCATAAGAAGCGCCTTCGCCTTCTCTCTGGACGCCGCNTATCCCTGTCTGACNAAGATCACATCCAGTCTCTCTTTCATAACGCCTNCTTGTCCGTCATCGCCTGATAAGCCGCAATAACNTTCTCNTCCACNGTCNCCGCNTCGATGCCGGTCTCCTGCTTNAGCAGTTCCACNTTACCATGCTCCACATACTCNTCCGGAATGGCAATGCCAAGCACCNGNGTCTCNNCNTCCAGAGAATCCACGAATGCCCTGACCTTCTCNCCAAANCCNCCGCTTGCCACATTCTCCTCCAGCGTGACGATCAACTTGTGCGTCCCNCAGGCTTCCCGAAGCATCTCCTCATCGATGGGNTTCACNAACCGGGCATTTGTCAGNGAGCAGNCATAGCCCTTCTCTTTCAGCTTCTCCCGNACNGTGAGCGCCACCTTTACCATNCTGCCNACCGCAAGAAGCAGAATATCTTTCTCTGCAAAGAGAGGCTCACTCTTTCCGTANACNATNGGNGCCCTGTACTCCTTCAGGCCGTCAAAAGCCTCGCCTCTGGGATAGCGGATCGCTATAGGTCCGCCAAATTCCACGGCATACTTGATCATATCGGAAAGCTCCCACTTGTTTTTGGGTGCCATAATATGCATATTCGGTATAGAGGACAAAAAGGAGAGATCAAACAGTCCCTGATGGGTCTCCCCATCGCTTCCCACCAGTCCTGCCCTGTCAATGCAAAAGACAACCGGCAGATTCTGGATACACACGTCATGCAGGATCTGATCGTAAGCCCTTTGCAGGAAGGAAGAATAGATCGCCACAATNGGNTTCAGTCCTCCCGCNGCCAGNCCGGCNGCAAAGGTCACCGCATGCTCCTCCGCGATCCCCACATCAAANAACCGCTCCGGGTACATATTGCGAAACCNTTTCAGTCCCGTGCCATCCGGCATAGCCGCTGTGATCGCCACCACCTTTTCATCCCGCTGTCCCAGCTTGCACATGACNGTGGAGAAAATATCCGTATAGTTNGCCTTGGTTCTCGGTGCGCTGGGAATTCCCGTCTCGATNTCGAAGGGCTCCGCTCCATGNAATCTGGCGGGATGGCGCTCCGCCGGAGCATACCCCCNGCCNTTCTGGGTGATGACATGCACGAGCACCGCCTTCTTGACCTTTCTGGCCTCCTTGAAGATATGTACCATCTCCTGAATGTTGTGTCCGTCCACAGGACCCAGNTAAGTGATACCCATNTCCTCAAAAAACATNCCCGGCACCACCAGCTGTTTAAAACTGCTCTTGGCGCGCCTGATCTGNCTCACCACCTTATCCCCGTACTTGGGTTTGCCNCGGAGGGAATTGTATATCCCCTCTTTCAGATCCAGATACATATCTGCCGTNCGGATATTGTTCAGATACTTGGATACGCCGCCGACGTTCTCGGAGATGGACATATTATTGTCATTCAACACAATGATAAAATTNGTTTCCAGCCGCGACGCGTTATTCAGGGCNTCATAAGCCATGCCGCCTGTGAGNGAACCGTCCCCGATCACGGACACGATCGTATTTTTNCCACCCTGAATATCCCTCGCCTTGACCATGCCAAGTCCTGCGGATATGGATGTNGAACTGTGNCCCGTATCAAAGCAGTCNCAATCNCTCTCCTTCCGCTTCGGGAATCCGCTGATGCCGCCGAATTTGCGCAGATTCACAAATCCGTCNCGGCGTCCGGTCAGTATCTTATGGGTGTAGGATTGGTGTCCCACATCCCAGATCAGCCTGTCCTCCGGCANATTTAAGAATAANTGGAGCGCCATGGTCAGCTCCACCGCCCCCAGATTGGATCCCAGATGACCTCCCGTCACACTGATCGTCTGAATCAGAAATTCTCTGATCTCCTCCGCCAGCACCCCGTAATCCTCCGGTGCGATCTGTCTGATATCGTTTGTCTGTGTTATCTGCTCCAGCAACATACTATACCTCTTATTTTTCTCTGCNGATCAACTGCTCCACCAGTGTTTCCAAGAACTCATTGCGCCTGCCAAAGGACTGCAGNATACNGATCGCCTCCCGGGAAAGCTCCTCCACCTGACGTCNGGATTCCTCCAGACCGTGCATCGCCACATAGGTGAGCTTATGATTCTTCTCATCGCTCCCCACGGGTTTACCCAGAACTTCCGTACTGCTTGTCACATCCAGAATATCATCCTGGATCTGAAAGGCAACGCCGATGCTGCCCGCGCATTTCTCCAATCTGGATACTTCACTCTCCTCAGCCCCGGCAAGTACCGCGCCGATCATCATAGCCGCCTGAATGAGCGCGGCAGTCTTATTTTTGTGGATGAAAAGAAGTGTTTCCTCCTTCACATCTGCCTCCGGTTTTTCCGCAAGAAGATCCGCGCACTGCCCGCCGATCATGCCATAGACACCGGCCTTACGACTCAGAATATTCATGGCACATTCTGTCCGCTGATAATCCTCCAAAGTCACCGCTTTCCCAAAGGCGCGAAGGGCCGTCTCGAAGGCATAGTTTAAGAGCCCATCCCCTGCGATCACGGCGATATCCTCCCCGTAAACCACATGAGTCGTTTTCCTGCCCCTGCGGTAGTCGTCATTATCCAGAGCAGGCAGATCGTCGTGTATCAGGGAGTAGGTGTGAATAAATTCGATGGCCGCCATAAAACAGGAAAGGCTTTCTCCCGCCTCCCCAAACAGGGCCGCCGTCTCCGCCATCAAAAGAGGGCGAAGCCGCTTTCCTCCCGCCGACACCGCATACTCCATNGCTTCCAGCACTTTACTCTGAAAGCCCTCCGGTTTTGGCAGATACGCCGCAAGTATTTTCTCCACTTCCCCGGTCTTGTTCCTAAGTTCCTCGTCAAAATTCATCCAGTCCACCGTCCTCATTGATCTTCAGCACCTTTTTTTCTACCCGGTCTATGGTCTCGTTGCATTGTGCCAAAAGATCCATCCCCCGGTGATACTGTGCAAAAGATTCTTCCAGCGTGATCTCCTCCGACTCAAGACTCTCGATCACTTCTTCTATCTGTGCAAACGCTTCTTCTAAAGATAACGACTGTTCTTTTTCTGTCGTCTCCTCTTTTTTCTTACCCATCCGCCTTCTCTTTCTCCTTCACTTCCGCCCAAAGACTGCCATCCTTCACGCAGACCCGGATCTGTTCTCCCAAAGCCACCTGTTCCACCGAGGTCAACGTCCTGCCGCCCGCATCCGCCGCATAAGCATACCCCTGACTCAGCTTGTCCAACGGTGAAAGCCCCTTCATCCGCTCCACATAAAGTGCCAGTTTATGCCTCGTCTTCTGCAGATGCTGCTCCATGGCCGTCTGGAGACGTTCCTCCATAGAGAGCGCCTGGGTCTTTTTCATGCGCAATACCTGAAGAGGACTCAGATAGCGCAACCGCATCCCGTACTCGTTCGTTCTGTTCCGATATCTTTGTATCGTCCCTCTGCACAGATGCTGTAAGGTGTAAGCATACTCCGCCATATTCTCCTCCAGCTGTGCAAAGTCACAGACCGCAAGCTCCGCCGCCGCAGAAGGCGTCGGTGCCCGCAGATCCGCCACAAAATCAGCAATGGTCACATCCGTCTCATGTCCCACTGCAGAAATAATGGGAATCTCACAGTCAAAGATGGCCTGCGCCACCGCTTCTTCATTGAAAGCCCACAGATCCTCGATGGAGCCGCCGCCTCTGCCCACGATGATCGTATCCACCTGAAGCCGCTCCATGGCATGAATCCCGTTTATGATACTGGGCACCGCCGCCTCACCCTGCACGATCGCAGGGTAGAGAATAATCTGCACATAGGGATTCCTTCTGGAAGCCACATTGATGATATCCCGTACCGCGGCTCCTGTCTCGGCGGTCACGACGCCGAGGGTCCTGACATAGCGGGGAATCGACTGTTTATACTGTTTGTCAAACATCCCCCGCTCTAAAAGTTCTTCTTTCAAACGCTCATATTTCTCATACAGAGCACCGATACCATCCAATTCTACCGCTCTCGCATACAACTGGTACTTGCCATCGCGCTCATAAACGTCCACACTGCCGCTTACAACGATCTGCTGTCCCTCCTCCATACGAAAGGGCAGACCCTTTCTGTCCGACGAAAACATAACACATGATATTGTACTCTTCGCATCCTTCAGAGTAAAATATATATGCCCGGAGGAGTGATACTTACAATTACTGACCTCCCCTCTGATGCGAACTCTCTGCAGCATAAAATCCTGTGTGAACATATTCCTGATATAGGAATTGACCTGTGTCACTGTGTATGTGTTCTGCAT
Organism: Lachnospiraceae bacterium; assembly: GCA_014804565.1. Lineage (GTDB taxonomy): Bacteria > Bacillota > Clostridia > Lachnospirales > Lachnospiraceae > UBA3282. The sequence goes on along the minus strand of JAAUZN010000007.1, from coordinate 6,935 downwards.
ACCCTTCTCCCTATCAGTACGATCTTTGCAGCCGCCTATGCAAATTTAGCCAGCACACCGTTCACGAAACCAAAGGAAGCGTCCTGCCCGAATTTTTTTGCAAGCTCCACCGCCTCATTGATCGCCACGCCGNTGGGCACATCCTCATCATANCAGATCTCATAGACAGCCAGCCGCAGGATCGTTAAGTCCACCTTATTCATCCTGTCGGTATGCCATCCCTGGGCCTTCTCATTTAACTGGGAATCGATTTCAGACAGCTTCTCAGAAATTTTATGATATTTATCTGAAATATAGACGGCGTCCTCATCTTTCGCGGCGTCCTCATCCTCGAAGAACAGCTGCTCCTGCTCCGCCATATCCTCCATACTGTTAAATTCCACACGGAACAGCAGTTTGAATATCTGTTCTCGCAATTCTCTTCTGCTCATAGCCAACCACTCGTCCTATTTTTCTCTTGTCACGTTGATCCCGGCAATGCGAATATTCACATCCATAACCTCTAAGCCTGTCATATTCTCTATCGCGCTCTTCACCTTAGCCTGTACCTTCTGACAGGTGGTCGGAATGTTATACCCATACTCCATGGTAATTGCAAGCTCCGCCTTAACCTTCTTACCGGACACCTCTACCCTGGCTCCCCTGGACAGTCCCTTGACGCCGACCCGGCTAAGGAGCTCATTGGTCAGATTCCCCGACATAGCGGCAACCCCGTCCACTTCCGTAGCCGCAAGCGCCGCGATCATTGCCACCACATCGTCTGCGATCTTCACTGTGCCTGCTTTTGCTTCTTCCTGAGATTCGAATCCGCTCTTCCCTGCTTCCTGTTCCATGCTCATGTTTCCGCCTTTCCTTTATCTGGGTTTATATCCACAGTCGCTTGTTTTTTCTTCTGCGGCTATTATATCAATATTTCTTATTTTTGGCTAGAGCCAGAAGCTCAAACTGTACTGCTTCTCATTTTCCGCATAGGACACCGCACCGTCGGGGCAATCCAGATAACGGAATATTCCCTGCTGCCCGATCAGCATTTCCTGCATTTTCTGATAGATATCCGGTCCTGCGCACTTAAGTGTCACATAGGTATCGCCTCTCTCGTAGCTGTCCTGAAATACCTTTTGAATCTTCTCTTCATCCCATGCGGTAAAATAAACGCCCTCCCGCACATAAAAATTCGCATTCATGGAATTACAGAGCGGCATATCCACCACATTGTCCAACGTGTGTGTCGATTCCATCTGTTCCGTCGTCACACACAGATAGTCATAGTTGATGGTAGGAATCTTCTCCAAGGGATAATTGCCGCCGCCCACCGCCTGATAGGAGGCATCGCCCCAGGTGGTATCCACATAGTAATATGCCCCGTCGATCCGCACAAGATTCCATGCGTGCCCCTCACCGCCGATGACCCGGCCCAAAACCAGTGTGGAAAAAACGCCTGCCCGGTTTAACAGATACTGGGTTGCCTTCGCGTAGCCCTGACAGACCGACCGCTGCTCCAGAAACACAGAGCAGATGTTCTGGCTGTCCTTTGACGAAGCATCATAATCTGTATGTTGAATCAGATACTCATAGATGTATTTTACTTTTTCATACTCGTCCGCCTCTTTCGGCATTCCCGCGAGACATTTGTTTACATAACTTTCAATCTGTTCCTGTTTTTTCTCCACTTCCTCCAGACTGCACGAATAACTGCCGGTAAAGGTGATCTTCTTTAAGAGGGTGCCCAGCGTATACTCTGTATAAGTATATCCCTCCACATAAAAGATCTCCGGATGGTCATTCAGCACACACTGGAATACATGGGAGATCAGCTCCTTATCACAGCTGGAAAGCCTCACATTTTCCCGAAAATGAATCAGAGCCTCCAGAATTTCCAGATAAACCTTCTGTTCCTCGTCCGTGAGCTGTAAAAAAGCATAGCACTCCTGCTGGGAAGCACGCAGCTCCTCATCCGGCTGCGTAAGTACCTGCTCCGGCATCTTCTGTATCTTTTGCTCTGCTCCCAGAGCCTCCTGTCTCTGCAGGCCGCTCTCCTGAAAAGACAGCCCATGTGCCGCATAAAAAAGGGTGCCGGTCAGGGCCAACGTACTGATACCAAACAGCAATATACCTGTCTTCTTCATAAGCAGTCACCCTCCTTACCGCATTTCCATGCTTTATGCTCTGCCAAACTCCGACAGGATCAATCCCTCATTTCTCTCGACCGTCATACCGATACTCCACTGATTGACGAAGAGCAGCAGAGGATTATCCTTGAGATCCTTGATCTTTTTCATATCCGAGGTGCCGGTCAGCCTGTCCAGATCGATATCCTTGTTCTCGATCCATCGAATATGCTCATAGGGCAGATTCTCCAGCTTGATCTCCACATTATATTCGTTTTCCAGACGATATTTCAGCACATCAAACTGCAAAACGCCCACCACACCGACAATGATCTCCTCCATGCCGGTATTAAATTCCTGAAAGATCTGGATCGCACCCTCCTGCGCGATCTGCATGATCCCCTTGACAAACTGTTTCCGCTTCATGGTGTCCATCTGCCGTACTCTGGCAAAATGCTCCGGTGCAAAGGTCGGTATTCCCTCATAGGCAAATTGTTCCCCCGGCATACAGATGGTATCCCCTATGGAAAAAATTCCCGGGTCAAACACNCCGATAATATCTCCCGCATAGGCNTCACTCAANATCTTCCGNTCGTCCGCCATGATCTGCTGAGGCTGNGANAGCCGCATNACTCTGCCNCCCTGCACATGCTTCACCTCCGCNNTNACNTCAAACCTTCCCGAGCAGATCCGCATAAANGCGATCCTGTCCCGATGCGCNTTNTTCATGTTCGCCTGTATCTTNAAGACAAAGGCGGAAAANTCNTGNTCNACCGGATCGATCAGACCGATATCCGCCTGNCTGGGCANNGGNGTCGTNGTCATCTTCAAAAAGTGCTGCAAAAAGATCTCCACNCCGAAATTCGTGAGNGCCGAACCNAAAAACACCGGGGTCAGATCNCCTGCCTGTATCTCATCCAGATCGTAGGCCGCACTGGCNCCGTCCANAAGNTCTATCTCATCGGNAAGCTGNNTCATAAACTCCTCNCCGATCTGNGCTTTCAAGGCTTCCGTATCCTCCACAGGNATCCGGGTNGCATGTCCNTCCTTCGTTCCCTTTTCCGTGTCNGCGTANGTGATCACNCACNTGNTCTCCCGCTCGTAAACCCCTTTAAAATTTTTNCCGGANCCGATGGGCCAGTTAATNGGACAGGTGGCNATCCCCAGNTCCTTCTCGATATCNTCCANAAGNTCAAAGGTATCGTTGGCGTCNCGATCCATCTTATTGATNAATGTGAAGATCGGAATATGCCGCATCACACACACCTTAAACAGCTTTCTGGTCTGCGCCTCCACGCCCTTGGANGCATCGATGACCATCACNGCCGAGTCNGCCGCCATNAGNGTTCTGTAAGTNTCCTCCGAGAAATCCTGATGNCCCGGNGTATCCAGAATGTTGATACAAAANCCGTCATACGAAAACTGCAGCACAGAGGAGGTGACGGAAATACCTCTCTCCTTCTCTATCTCCATCCAATCGGAGACCGCGTGTCTGGCAGTGGCTTTTCCCTTAACGCTTCCCGCCAGATTGATCGCGCCNCCGTACAACAGAAATTTCTCTGTCAGGGTCGTCTTTCCCGCATCCGGGTGTGAAATGATCGCAAATGTTCTTCTCTTATTTATCTCGTCCGCATACTTTCCCACGTCTTTATCCTCCACAAAATCTCTTACAGCATCGATGTCCCGCGAAANGCCGGCTTTATCCCGAAATANGACANCACCGTCGCNCCGATATCCGCAAAGGTCTCCCNGGTNCCCAGATTCNCCGGCGTCACCGGNTTNCCATACATNAGAAACGGCGTATGCTCTCTGGAATGATCGGTAGATACNGTATATCCCGGATCACAGCCATGATCCGCCGTGATCATCAGAATNTCCTCTTCTCCCAGCTTGTCCAGNATNTGNGGCAGTCTGCCGTCAAAATAGGTGAGTGCCNTGGCATATCCNTCCACATCATTGCGGTGTCCGTAGAGCATATCNTAATCNACCAGATTGACAAAACAAAGTCCCTCAAANTCCTGATCCAGATANGAGAGCGTTCTTTCGATNCCCTCCTCNTTCCCCTTCGTGTANANCGCCTCCGTGATTCCCTTNCCNGCAAAGATATCCTTGATCTTCCCCACNGAGATGACNGATTTCCCGGCNTCNTNCAGCTGATCNAACATGGTNACNCCNGGNGGAAGCAGTGANAANTCATGTCTNCCNGCGGTTCTCGTATAGTTCCCGNNANCNCCCGTAAAGGGTCTGGCGATCACCCGCCCNACGCCATGTTCTCCCTGCAGGATCTCTCTGGCCTGTTTACAGTANTCATACAGAGTNTCCACNGGNACCACNTCCTCGTGGGCGGCNATCTGNAATACGCTGTCNGCCGAGGTATANACGATCAGATCTCCCGTNCGCACATGTTCATCCCCGTANNCNTTNATCACTTCNGTTCCGGAGTANGGCNTATTACAGAGCANCCCTCTGCCGGTCGCCNTCCGAAAAGGANCAAGCACCTCCTCAGGAAANCCNTGCGGNTATGTGGGNAGCGGNTTCTCAGAACAGATNCCCGCNATCTCCCAGTGTCCTATGGTAGTATCTTTCCCTCTGGAGGCCTCCTTCATCCGGGCGATCCTGGCCGCAGGTGATACCACTTTTTCTCCACAGGTGACCCCATCCAGATTAAAAAGTCCCAGTTCCCTCATATTGGGCATCGCAAATTCGGGGCTTGCGGATACGGAACGCAGAGTATTCGTCCCCTTGTCNCCGTACGCTTCCGCATCCTCCATCTCCCCGATTCCAAAGCTGTCTAATACGATCAGAAAAACTCTCTTCATCTTTTGCCTCCACATATCATATCTATTGTTCCCGCTGCCCGGGCAGTCTGCAAAATCTCATACTTAACTATAGTATCATAAAACCGCCCGCAATGCACTGATGAATTATTTCTCGTCGGCGTTCACGGTACTGATCACAACGGCGTCCGCACTCACCCCCGTCTTGCGGATCACAATATCCTCTATCTGGGCACGCTGTGCCTCCGACAATTCCGAGGTGTTGACCACCACATCCACACTGTCCCCGTCTATACTGACAATGGCNTCATCNAACCCTTTCGCCTCCAGCAGGATCTCCGCNGCTGTCTCCTTCTCCGCAATGTCCGTCATGGAGATCATACTGCTCACAGCCTCCTGCTTCTGCGTCTCGCTGACATTAGCGTTATTGATAATCTCCAGAAGCGTCTCCTTATTCTGGACTCTTGTCTGCTCCTTCTCCAGTTTCGCGCCGGAAAGAACACTGGCTGACTCCGCCGAAGTAAACACTGCTTCGCCCGGCACCTCATCCATCTGTTCCTCTGCCAGCGCCTGTGCCAGTTCCTCGTCCACGCCGCCGCTTGCCAGCGTCACATCGCTGTCCAGGCTCTCGATATCACCGGAGGCGCTCTCCATATCCTCGTCCGACAGATCTAAGAGCGCCATATAATCNGCCTCNTCGTCCGCCTGTGCCAGATTCGTCTCCACATCTCCGCTCACGCTCATAAGCTCTTCATCCGTCACTTTGGTTCCCGCAAAATTCAGGTAACCCGCCACTGCGATCATAATAGCCAGCGCAGTGATCATCATCTGGTTCTTCTTNATCATATTTTTCAATTTCTTCTCCCCTTCACTGATTATTTGTTTTCATTTTAATTATTGCTATTCTATTCATGTCTATATCAAATAATACCTGAATCGCTTCGATTATGTCCCTGCGTACCTGTGCCTGATCCGCCCCCTGNGCNATCACCACTACGCCNTCTACACAGGGCGCCACTGTCTTGACCACCAGAGGTACATCCTGCCCTCTGTCATCCACCGTGCGGATAACGCTCTTTTCCTCCCGGCTCTCCACCACATGACGGTTTCCCCCCGANGCATCCGTCTCCACAGTCTCCTGNCTCTCCAGNGNGCCGTCNCTGGCCAGNACCTGTTCCTCAGATTCCTTTAATGTAATGAGCACCCGTACTTTTCCGGCGCCCTCCACGAAACGAAGACTCTCCTCCAGCTTCTCTTCCCAGCCGGAAATATAATCTTCACTTCCTTTTTCAGNATAGAACGTTTGTTCGNTATCNATCATAACGCCGGAGGTGTCCGATACATCGGACTGTNTTTTTTCTTTTTTCACGGGCAGCGAGATNACACAAAACAACATACCGATCANTACCAGAATGACACACTGATCCTTTCGGAGTTTCTTTTTACCCCAAATACGCTCCATAAAGGCTTTACCCTCTCCCATCCATTCTCACCTCCACGTTCTTCTCCGGGATTCCCAAAAGTCCGGCAAATCTCTGTCGATAAGCCTGCTCTTCCTCCCTCTTTTCCGAATCTGCCGTCTCACCGATAGTGATCTCATCCACCACGATCAGGCCTTTTTCTTCTTTTTGTCCGATCGAGACCTCCACGAAGGGCATCTGTTCTTCCTNTATCAANGACTGCCCTTCTCCAAANCGCACAATGACNCTTTTCACATAACGGTTNTCCTCCNCTAANTCCTGATTTAACAATTTCTGAATCTCCTCCTCCATCCGGTCAGCTGCCGCATCTGTCGCACTCGNTATCTGCGTCGTTTCCGGAAGAGCCGGCATCTCTGTCAATTCAGCCATNTNAGCAAGGATCNGCNCNGGNTCCTCCCACGTNCCNCCGGACAGCTGTAAAAACGGNTTTAAAAAAAGAAGTAATATTATANCNCCNGATATTGATTTAATATACTTCTCATAGCGAACNCCCGGNGCAAAGTGTACCACNGCCTGCGCCGCGATCATAAATATCCCGATCTCNCGTATGGTCTTNATCATACAGCCAC
>JAAUZN010000006.1 GCA_014804565.1 Lachnospiraceae bacterium | reverse complement strand
CACTGTAAATTGACATTTGAGGAGGTGTAATACCATGTTAAATATGAACCTTCAATTTTTTGCACATAAGAAGGGTGTCGGTTCCACCAAGAACGGTCGTGATTCCGAGTCCAAGAGATTAGGTGCAAAGAGAGCTGACGGACAGTTCGTCAAGGCAGGAAACATCTTATACAGACAGCGTGGAACCAAGATTCATCCCGGTGTTAATGTGGGAATCGGCGGGGACGATACATTGTTTGCTAAGGTGGACGGTGTGCTTCGTTTCGAGAGAAAAGGAAGAGACAAGAAGCAGGCTTCCGTTTATCCTGTAGAGAAGTAAGAACGTTAAGACGGGCTCCGAACATTCTGATGTTTGGAGCCTTTTCTTACGATTTTCGGAGAATACTATTATGTTTGCAGACCGAGCGAAAATCTATGTAAAAAGCGGAAAAGGCGGGGACGGACATGTCTCCTTCCGCCGGGAAAAATATGTGCCAAACGGCGGCCCCGACGGCGGAGACGGCGGCAATGGCGGCAGTGTCTATTTCGAGGTGGACGAGGGCTTAAATACCCTGACCGATTTCAGGCATATCCGTAAATATGCAGCAAAAAACGGGGAAGAGGGCGGCAAGAAAAACTGTGCCGGTAAAAACGGCGAGGATATCACCATCAAGGTGCCTGAGGGCACCGTCATCCGTGAGGCCGAGAGCGGTAAAGTCATCACCGATATGTCCGGTGATAACCGTCGTTTTCTCCTGCTCAAGGGCGGGCGCGGCGGCAGCGGCAACCAGCACTACGCCACCAGCACCATGCAGGCTCCCAAGTATGCGCAGCCCGGCCAGCCGGCACAGGAACTTGAGCTTCTTTTGGAGCTTAAGGTGATCGCTGATGTTGGCCTGGTTGGATTTCCCAACGTGGGGAAATCCACCTTTTTATCCAAGGTGACAAACGCAAGGCCCAAGATCGCCAACTATCACTTTACCACCTTAAATCCCAATCTGGGCGTGGTGGACCTAGAGGATGCCAAAGGCTTTGTGATCGCCGACATTCCGGGCCTTATCGAGGGCGCCTCGGAGGGCGTCGGTCTGGGTCATGAATTTCTGCGCCACATCGAGCGCACCAGACTGATCGTTCATATCGTGGACGCTGCCTCCACCGAGGGGCGTGACCCCATTCAGGATATTTATGCCATCAATAAGGAACTGGCAGCCTACGATGAAAATCTTGCCGGCCGCCCCCAGATCATCGCCGCCAATAAGATCGATATGATCTACGAGGGAGACGAGGATCTTGTCGCGGCGATCCGGGCGGAATTTGAGCCTCAGGGTATTCCTGTCTACGCCATATCCGCCATCAGCGGTAAAGGCGTCCGGGAGCTTTTGTACGCCATCAATAATCAGTTGGAAAAGCTGGGAGACAAGCCCCTTGTCTTTGAACAGGAGTTTTTCCCGGAGTATCATTTTGACATTGAAAAGGAGCCCTTTACGGTTGTCTACGACGAGTCTGCCGACGAGTATGTGGTAGAGGGACCCCGCATTGAAAAAATGCTCTCCTACACCAATTTAGAGTCTGAGAAGGGCTTTAAGTTCTTCCAGGACTTTATGCGCAAGCAAGGCATTCTGGAACAGCTTGAGGCGCTTGGCATCGAGGAGGGCAGTACCGTCAGGATGTACGGGCTTTCCTTCGATTACTACAAATAAGGAGATATTTTATGGAACTGACCAGCAAACAACGCGCCTACTTAAAAAGTCTGGCAAACAGTCTGGATCCTATCTTCCAGGTGGGAAAGTCCAGTCTGACACCGGAATTTACCGAATCCGTAGGCGACGCTTTCAACACCAGAGAGCTTCTTAAGATCGCCGTTTTAAAAAACTGTGCGGATGATCCGCGTGAGATCGCGNAGGCAGTGGCGGAACGCACCCATTCTCAGGTGGTACAGGTGATCGGCAAAAAGATCATCCTATATAAGCCCGACAAAAAGAATCCCAAGATCGTACTGCCAAAGTCATAAAGGAGCGAACAGATGAAACGGATCGGCATCATGGGCGGCACCTTTAATCCCATCCACAACGGTCATCTGGCCATTGCTGAAAAAGCAAGAGAGCAGTTTTTGTTAGAAAAGGTATTGTTTATTCCAAGCGGCGTCCCCTATATGAAGGATCTGAAGGCTGTACTCCCGGTCTCTGTCCGATGTGAGATGACAGCCGCGGCTATCTCAGGAAAACCTTATTTTGAGTTGTCTGATATAGAGACTGCGGATGCGGCACAGGGGAAAAACACGTACACCTATGAAACGCTGCAAAAGCTGAAGACAGCTGATCCCGAAGCCGCTTATTATTTCATTTTGGGCGCTGACAGCCTGTATGATATGGAGCACTGGAAAAATCCCGACTTGATCTTTCAATATTGTACGGTTCTGGCGGCTGTGCGNGGCGAGGAAAAAGAAGCCTCACTGCATAAGAAGCTTGCCGGGCAGATACAGTATTTACAGGAAAAATATCACGCCTCCATTGCCATGCTTAAGATGGAGGGTATGGAGCTTTCCTCCACTCAGATCAGAAAATGTGTCAAGGAAGGAAAATCCATTCAGAATATGGTGCCGGAAGCGGTTGCTGCTTATATTCAAGAGCACCATCTCTATGAATGATCGTAATACCAGATAGAAAGGATATTGCGCCATGAGTCCAAAACGTAATTTAACAGAAACGGAAAAGCTTCGTCAGGCGATGGAAAAAGAATTGTCCTCCGGACGTTATATTCATACCCTTGGTGTGGCTTACACGGCTTCCTGTCTGGCGATGGCACATGAGGAAGACATGGAAAATGCCATGATCGCCGGGCTTTTACATGACTGTGCCAAAGGCATGCACGGCTCCGAGCAGGTGGCGATCTGTGAGAAAGCCCGTATCCATATGTCCGCGGTGGAGCGCAGTAATCCCTCAGCACTTCTGCACGCAAAAGTGGGCGCCTATCTGGCAGAACATAAATACGGTGTGACACAGCCTGACATTATAAATGCCATTCGCTATCATACCACAGGACGTCCGGACATGAGCAAGCTGGAAAAGATCGTGTATATCGCAGATTACATCGAACCCGGCAGAAAGCCCCTTGCCGATATGGAGATGATCCGGCGGATCGCCTATCAGGATCTTGACTGGACCATGGAAAAAATACTGGCAAACACCCTCGCCTATCTGCAGACGACAGACGGACAAATAGACGATATGACCGCCAAAACCTATCAATTTTACAAAAGAACATAAAAATTAGAAAAGAAAGGTATGGTTGACACTCATATGAACACAAAGGAAATCGCACTTTTAGCCATAGATGCGCTGGAGGATAAAAAAGCGGAGGACATCCGTATCATTGATATCAGCGAAATTTCTACGATTGCCGACTACTTTATCATCGCCGACGGCAGCAATAAGAGCCAGATCCAGGCCATGGCCGACAATGTTTCCGAGCGATTGGGAAGAGCAGGCGTGACCGTCAGACAGATAGAAGGTTATCAGAACGCAAATTGGATCCTGATGGATTTTCAGGACATCATCATCCACATCTTCGACCGGGAAAACCGTCTGTTCTACGATCTGGAGCGGATCTGGCGGGACGGGGTACTCATCGAAAAAGAGGCTTTAAAAACCGTTTGACTTTTCGGAAATTTTTGTGATAAAATCTTTTTCGGACAAAACAAATAAACGACTTACATGATGACACAGGTAGTGCTTTGCACGTAAAGCTGATTACAGAACATGGTTTTAGGTTCCAATCAGTTTATTACGGGAAGCCTGCCTGTGTTTTTGTATGTCTAAAAAGAGAAGAGGAGGATATTATTTTATGCCTACAAATCAGTTTCAAAGGATGGTTTTTGCCTTCCTGACCGTTCTGGTAACGGTTCACGCATATGTGTTTTACAGCCTTTATGTCGTCAATGGTTCTGTCTTAATGGAGGTCACAGGCGCCGATTCTGTTATCCATGCCATCAATGCCCAGGGTGGCGTATCCATGTTTGGAAAAATGCTGCCGATCTGGGCGATCATTCTGATCGAATTCATCTTTGCNTACGTNCTGGAATGTGTGATGGGCAGTCCCTTATCTTTCAAACTGGCCTGTCAGAATTTTGAACTGGGAAAAACTCATCCCGTCATTTTTGAGAGCGCGATTATTTGTGCTACAGTGGGATTGATGTGCCCGACCATGAGCTTTCTGGCTGCGTGGTTCTATTATCCTTATTATGCAGGATTTAACCTGTTTACGCTGTTAGCNAACTGGCTGAAGCTGGTATGCTATAACTTTCCATTTGCTTTTTTCACGCAGCTGTTCTTTATTCAGCCTCTGATCAGAACGATCTTNAAGCTNTTGTTTCNTAAAAANAGTAAGNCGNCAGAGCANTGATCTAAGCCNGCCTGTATCGNCANTNGAAGANNAGNGAACAGACATAGACAGGANCGGCNAAGNNTCTTCGCCGATCCTGTACAAGTTTGTCTTATGCTTGATGATGTGTTTCTGCTGTGCCGCCCGTATACATATAGAACGTAATGATATACAGACCGGCNATNCCCACCAGGGCNTAGATAATTCTGGAAAACCATGACATATTACCAAATATAAATGCCACAAGGTCAAAGCTGAAAAGTCCGATTAACCCCCAGTTGACAGCACCGATAATGGCAATCGTCAGGGCAAGACAATCTAAAGCTCTGTTTTTCATGTTTTCTTCCCCCTTCGCAAGCTTCATACCCCATATTCCAATGAAAAATATNTTATAGACATGATTTATGATCACGCTATCGGAATCGTAACTGTCAAAAGNCGGACAATTACGATCACTATGTATTATGCCTTAAAAAAGAGGGNCTATGCTGGAAAATTTTAATGCTTGTTTTTAANGCTTATAAAGACGAAATACGCCAAATACCGTCCCCAGAATCTGACAATCCTGCACGATGATCGGATCCATGGAGTCATTCTCCGGTTGGAGNCGNACATGACCATCTTCCTTATAAAAGGTCTTGACCGTAGCGGAATCATCNATCAGTGCCACAACTGTATCACCGTTATTGGCTGTCTGACAGCTTTTTACAAAAATTTGATCGCCNCTGTAGATTCCNACATTGATCATGGAATCACCCTTTACTTTCANAACAAAGGACTCGCCGCTCGGTACCATATCCGCCGGAACAGGGAAGTAGCTCTCAATATTCTGTTCCGCAAGGATCGGCTGTCCGGCCGCCACCTGCCCGATCACCGGCAGAGAGACCATCTCCGTGCGCACCATCTGAAAGTTATCATCACAGATCTCTATCGCGCGGGGCTTCGTGGGATCNCGTCTTATGTAGCCGTTCTTCTCAAGTGTCTCCAGATGAGAGTGGACAGAAGAGGTNGATTTCAGNTTNACCGCNTCACAGATCTCCCGNACNGCCGGCGGATAACCTCTTTTTAAAATCTCATCCTTAATATAATCCAAAATCTGCTGCTGNTTTACAGTGATCTTTCCCTGNGCCATATGCAAAATNCCTATCCTTTCTAACGGTTTTGAAANCCGTTATATGNNGCATTTACGGTTTATTTATNTTTATCATAGCATAGCATTCCCCAAAAAGCAAACNTATATTCAGAAAATTTGTTCGATTTTTTTGAAAAGAAGTATTGACATNCGAAAATATGTTCGGTATAATTCACTTATAAAGAACATCTGTTCGCAACATNTGTTCGGANTTTTATCAGATACTCTTTANNAAAGATTTTTTGAATATCAGAAATATTATGTATCTTATTTATTGNAGAGAGGAGTGGANCAGAACATGGCACAGCGTTACAGNAGANNTCAGGATATCAGAAGNGAGCGGAGAATCCGCAATAACCGCATTCGCAGNAGANGGGAGATGAGAAAGAACTTTCTTTTATTTGTAATGACGCTCTGTCTGATCATCACCACCTCCATTGCCGTCAGTTCTTTCCGTTCCAATGCGAAGAACGACGCCGGCAAAGAGACTTATAAATATTACAAGAGTATTGTCGTATCGGACAACGACACACTCTGGTCAATAGCAAAAGAGTACATGGATGAGGAACATTACGACTCTGTCCATGAATATATCCGTGAGGTTATGCGCATCAACAGCCTTACAAACGACGCGATCTACGCAGATGCCCACCTGATTGTCCCCTATTACGACGAAGCGCCCGCAGCTTCCATACAATAAGTTTTGACGGGAGAAAAAGTAAAATGAAAATCGACCGCATGATCGGCATTCTGTCCATCCTCCTCCAGAAAGAGAAGGTGACAGCTCCCTATCTGGCAGAAAAATTCGAGGTTTCCCGCCGCACCATCAACCGTGACATAGAGGCGCTCTGTATGGCAGGTATACCGCTTGTGACGGAGCCTGGCGTAAACGGCGGTATCTCCATTATAGAAAACTATAAGATAGACCGCACCCTGCTCACCACATCAGATATGCAGGCCATATTGGCAGGGCTTAGGAGCCTTGACAGCGTGAGCGGTACAAATCGTTATGCCCAGCTGATGGAAAAGCTGTCTGCCGGTGCCTCCAATCTGCTGGCAGGAGATAATCATATTCTCATTGACCTTGCCTCCTGGCAGCCCAAATCTTCTTTATCCCCTAAAATGGAATTGCTGCATGATGCCATTCTTACCGGCCATAAGATTTCCTTTACTTATTTTTCTCCAAACCAAGAGACGAAACGAACGGTAAAACCCTACAATCTGCTCTATCATTGGTCTAGCTGGTATCTATGGGGATGGTGCGAATCCAGAAATGATTTTCGACTCTTTAAACTGGCTCGGATGACAGAACTGCATATGGAAGATGCCTTTGAAAAACGGAGTGTTTCCCTTCCGGATCTTTCCTCTGATCATGTGTTTCCACCCACATATCAGGTAAAGGCAAGAATACAGCCGGAATATAAGTGGAGACTGATAGAAGAGTATGGCCCGGAAAGCTTTACCGTTCAGCCCGACAAAACCCTGCTTTTTTCCGCCGGATTTACGGATAAGGACTCGATTGTTGGATGGATCGCGTCCTTTGGTGAAGGCGCTGAGCTTCTGGAACCGGTAGAGTTTCGTCAGGATATTTTAGCCTTTGCAGAGGGTATTCGAGAAAAGTATCTTTAATCATGACACACAGATGTCATGATTTCTCTGCTAACATAGAGCCATCAAACAAAGGAGGGCTCTATCATGGATTATGGAATCGTTTTTACAGTGAAGGTATCTATGCTTCCATACAGGACAAAGCAGACGGAAAAGCTCTTGGCATCTATACCGATTACGAAGGCAATGAAAAATCAGATTACACTATAGTGGTGGCTTGTGTAACCACTAAAATGCCTCAGGAAAAGGACAACTACACCATATGTCGGATTCCTGCAGGACGATATGCTAAATTCGTCGTTCACGGTGATATGGTACAGGCTGTGGCCAAAGCCTGGCAGACCATCTGGCAGTTAGATCTGCCCAGAACCTTTGNCTGCGATTATGAAGAATATCAAAACGACAATATGGATGGTGACGCCGANATCCATATTTATGTCGGACTTCGAGAAGAATAAAAAATCGAGTGCTCCACATATAAAATCTTATATATAAATAATAAGACACACCGCTCATGGGAAGAGTGATTCAATTGACCATAATCCCATAGAGCGGTGTTTTTCCACCTCGTTTCAACTATGAAACAAATACACATTTATTTCATAGTTGANNCNTAAAACGGCNATATAAAGCCATATGTGGTTTTACTCTTTTATTCTTGCTCTGTTCNCATACTTCTTTCCGCAAGTCTCAATACAGAAACAATCGGAAGAATCAATATNCCACAAAAGAAATTGCTGATGCCATGAATACAGTCCCACGGAAGTCCTGCAAGAATCCAGGCAGCCATTCCCTGAAAACTTAATCCAAACAGCAACGCNTGCACNGGTGCATACAGTGTCCCGAACAGNAACCCGTGTGCCGCNCAGACNNTCATATANACAANAGGCTNGANCTTCNNNGGCATTTTCTTCGGAAGAAGCATCACGATTCCCCAAAGAATTGTCCATACATACAAATAAGGGATCCACCATGATGCAAAACCGCAGAAAATACCGTTTAGAATCACATATATGTAGATTGGATATAANGCCTTTTTTCTATAGACAACCGTAAATGCAATTGTAAATACGCCCAGCAGATGAATATTCGGAAAGAGTTCCATAAGCATCTTGGAAAGATACATAACAGCTCCTAGCATTCCGAATACAGCAATCTCTTTGATCGTGAGTTTCATCGCTTATTCAATCCGAAAGGCATAGTGATTGCCTTCCGTTATAGGGGTGGAACCAACACCTGTCGCCGCATATTCATCATTGATATAGAATGCCCAATATACGCCGTCAGTGTCGTAATCAGCCGTAATGCCGTTTACGGTTTTGACATAAAGCCCGTATTCACTTTCGTCTCCCCCGATCATTCCAAGTTCCAGTAAAGCTGCCCCTACCGTTTCCTTGTCTGTATGAATCTCAAACGGTGTTTCGTTTCCGTCCTGATCTGTCACGGTNAAAGAAAATACCGTACTGCCTTCTCCAAGCTGCCCGGATTCGGCCTGCACCAGAGTATCGGCGGGTGATACATCGTTCTCTTTTCTGCCATTACAACCGGTTGTAAACAGTGCCATAGCCACAATAAGCACCATATAAGGGATGAATGACAAACGTTTTCTGTTGAGTTTCGTTTGCATGTTTTAATCTCCTTTTCATNTTTATATCTCNGTTATAAAGTCAATTTTCCCGCAGCTTCACTGTCATAGCCGCTTTCCTGCGGTTCTGATCCTTGATTGCCGCATAGTGCTTTCTGGTCGTCCCCACATCCGAGTGTCCCAGAACATCCGCCACCAGATAAATATCCTCCGTTTCCTGATAAAGATTTGTACCAAAGGTGGAACGCAGCTTATGGGGTGTGATCTTTTTCTGAGGTACAAACTCTTTCGCATATTTTTCTACAAGATTTTCCACCGCGTGCACACTGATCCGTTTCTTNTGCAGGGAGAAAAACAGCGCGTTTTCTTCTCCGGGAAGCGCCTCTTTCGCCGTCATGGCGCGGGGACCCTCTATGTAGTCTAAAAGCGCCCTTTCTACCTCCTCACCGAAATAGAGCACAGATTCACTGCCGCCTTTTCGGATAATTCTGATGCTGTTTTCCCGGAAATTGATATCATTTATATCGAGACCTACACATTCCGATACCCGGATCCCAGTGCCTAAAAATAAGGTGACTATGGCGATATCTCTTATTTTGGTCTTTAAAAAGAAGTCCTTTTTCTTGCCGGAAAGCTGGTTTTCATAGTTTTCCAGACTGTCTAATAAAATCGCCACTTCGTCAGGCTCCAGGTGGATGATGGCTTTTTCGTGCAGTTTGGGCATATCCACTTGCATGGCCACATTTTTTGTGAGCAGTTCCTTCTTATAAAAATAGTCCAAAAAACTTCGAAGAGACGACATTTTCCGGGCGATGCTGCTTGCCCCGTTTTTCTGTTCCCCNGTCTGNGACTCATAATATTTCAGATATTCCTGATANTCCTCAATNTCTATACTGGTCAGACAATCAAGGTCNTTTAAAGTGATCTCNCTGATCTCTCTGTCNGTAAGNGCCGGATTTTTCTCCTTGAGGAANCGCANAAATACCTGNAGATCATANGCATAGGATATNCTGGTCTTTGCNCTGGATTTCTGTTCCAGAGCNCGAAAATANTCCCGTGCNTANGGNGGCAGCTCNGCNAANAGNCCNCTNANCTGCANNNTNTANCCCGTCTCTNTTTNTTCATGNTAGGTNTGATTTCTACTTGCCATCTCNTTCCCATCCNTCCAGATTTCCGCCTAAAATAGCGGTAAACATACGNTCTTTTACNCCNGGNGCCTCNNGNTTNATGTCCCGTACCAGATTTTTTACGGTTTCCCTCTTCGTGTGACCGTCCGCGGGACATGGACTTTTCACCACAGGCACATTGTGTTTTCGCACAAAGCCGATCACATCCGCCTCATTCATATANAGAAGCGGCCGGATCACCGTGATNTGCGTACGGTCTAAGTAAGTCACCGGACGAAAGGTATGAAATCTACCCTCGTAGATCAGGGACATCATCATAGTCTCCACCACATCGTCCTTGTGGTGGGCATATGCCACCTTATTNCAGCCTGCGGCNTTCATGGCNTCNTTGAGTGCGCCCTTCCTCATCTTGGCGCAGAGGGAGCAGGGATTAGNNTCCTGCCTGTCCTCAAAGATGATCTTTCCGATATCCGTCTTGATAATACGATATTCCACCTCCAGCTCACGGCACAGTTCTTCAATCTTTGTCAGATCCATATTGCCAAAGCCCAGATCCACCGTCACCGCACACAGTTCGAAGGGGATTGGATAAAATCGCCGCAGCCCCTGAAGTGCATAGAGCAGAGTCAGACTGTCCTTGCCGCCGGANATACCGATCGCAATCTTATCCCCNGGCTCGATCATATGAAANTCNTCNANNGCNTTTCTTGTGAGGCTCAGTACCTGTTGTAGTTTCATNCACTGTGANTCCTTAAAAACTCGCAAACTCGTGCTTCGCACNCTCTGTCCGGCTTCACCGNACGTTTGCTCGTTAAGTGTCACAAGAAAAACAAATGCCAGCTACACTGTCGCTTGTTTTTCTCTTGTGACACTTACATTATACAAATTATTTCTCCNCTTGGCATTATTTTTTTTAATATATGATAAGGTCTTGTGTCTGACGGCTCAAATTGTTATAATTTAGATACAATATATGGTATTTCTCTATCACCTATCAGGGATTTCTATCGGAAGGGTTTTGCAGATGAATTTTAAATTTGAAAAAAAATATCTATACTGGGGAATTACAGCGTTTCTGGTACTGGTCGGCGCTATCCTCTTCTACTATCTCCTGTTCCACCGCTCCAATTTCATGGGCGGGCTAAGCCAGCTTATCACCATAGCTATGCCGATCATCGACGGTTTTGTGCTGGCATATCTGATCACTCCGATTTTAAATAAGATCGAAAAAAAGCTGATCATTCCGATATACAATAAGGCCGGTATTCCTATGACGCCCAAAACCAGGCGCCGTATCAGAGGTATTTCCATACTGGCTACGCTGGCGTTGATCTTTTTGATCCTCTATGAGATTTTTGCACTGATTCTCCCGGAAATCGTCCGCAGTATACAGAGCATTATCTTCCAGTTCCCTATTTACGTGAACAACCTCTCTAACTGGGCGCTTCTTTTATTGAAGGATAATCCTGATCTGGAGGCCACTGTGGATGCGCTGATCAGTCAGTATTCTGCAAAGGTGTTGGAGTATGTCAACACCAATCTGCTCCCCCATATCAACGAGCTGCTCAAAACAGTTTCTCTGAGCGTGATCGGTGTATTCAAAGCGCTCTGGAATTTGATCATCGGTTTTATCATCTCCATCTATCTGCTTGGCAGTAAGGAAAAATTCGCCGGACAGGCGAAAAAGATTGTCTATGCTGTCTTAGACCGCAAGGCCGGCAACGAGATGATCTCAAACTTCCGCTTTATCCACAGCACCTTCATCGGCTTCATCGGGGGCAAGATTGTGGATTCCATTTTGATCGGTATTCTCTGCTTTGTCTGTACCAGTATCATCGGTACGCCATATGCGATCCTGGTGAGCATGATCATCGGTGTGACCAATGTGATTCCTTTCTTCGGTCCCTGGATCGGCGGTATTCCCAGCGCTCTTCTGGTACTGATGGTGGATCCCAAGCAGGCGCTCTACTTCGGTATCCTGATCATTTTCATTCAACAGTTTGACGGCAACATTCTGGGGCCTAAGATTCTGGGAGATTCCACAGGGCTTTCCGGCTTCTGGGTAATCTTTGCCATCACCATATTTGGCGGACTGTTCGGTGTTCTCGGCATGGTTGTTGGCGTTCCGATTTTCGCCGTATTCTACGCAGGCGTGAAGTCCGTTGTCAACAGGAAGCTGCAAAAAAAGAATCTTCCCACTGATCTGTCTCCCTATATGACGCTGGGACAGATTGAGGAATCTATGGCCTTTACGGAGTATGTCCCTCCCGCAAAGAAAAGAGCCAAAAATAAACCCGCCAGACCTGCAGATCCGACGGGCGATGCTCCCAAGGAAACCTAATTGGAGGAAACAATATGATCAGTGTACTTCTCTTTACAGCCATCGTTGTGGTTCTGATTTTTTTCTACATGCGGCGCAAAGCTAGGAAAAGCAGCGAGCATACACAGAGTCTGAACTCTGTTCGGGACTACCACGCCTCTTACGATCGTATCAGAAGCCGCAGTGAGCTTCGTGACAAGAACAACGGCTATAAGACCTATGTGACCAAATACAACAGTTCCGAGGACTACAGAGAACGCGGACACTAATCCAAAACCAAGGCCGCGAAACAAATCTCGTGATTGAGTTCCGCTCAATCGGCTATCGGTTCTCAAAATCCTCCACAAACTGTGCGATCAGCTTGACAGAGCCGTCAATCCCNAGAACACTGCTGTTGACAGCAAGGTCATAGCTGTCTACACGGCCCCATTTCTTCGACGAATAGTAGTTNTAATAGCTNTGTCTCTGCTTATCCTTCTTATTCATCATGTCTATNGCTTTCTGCTCAGTGGTGATATCATCGAAGCGTTCCATGATCCGTTTCACCTTACAGGCCTCATCCCCATGAATNAAAATATGNAGACAATTCTGATAGTCATGCAAAGCATAATCCGCACAGCGGCCTACGATCACGCAAGGCCCCTCACTGGCAATTTTCTTGATCGTATCAAATTGCGCCAGAAACACCTTATGGCTGATCGGCATATCCACAAAGGAGGAGGAATTGTAGCCAAAGGAATAGGTATCCATCACCAGATTATAGAGAAAAGAATTGGTGGGACGCTCATCATGGCTCTGGATCATCTCCTCACAAAANCCACTCTCCTTNGCCGCTCTGGTCAAAAGATCCTTATCATAAAACTTAATGTCAAAATACTCCGCTACNTTCTTGCCGATCTCACGGCCTCCGGAACCGAACTGNCGGCCAATCGTAATAATCGTATTCATATAAGCAACTCCCTTCTGTCTTAACGATCCCCTGTATTTTCCATANAAAATCTTATTTATATTATATATAATTTGCACAAAATATGCAATAGAAACAGAATGTTTTCTGTCGCAATTTCCNATATAATCATCTTCTGACTCTGCTTATTCGCGCAAAAAAGAGAGCAGCNATATTCACTGCTCTCTTTCTNCTNTNNCTCAATNTAANNANCAANTTATTATGCAGATTTCTTCTTGGTCAGAGTCTGGATACCCTCGATCACNAGGATCACTGCCAGTACGATCAGAAGAACNGCCAGAATTGCCTGTGCATAAGGACCCCAGTCCGCACCGCCTGCCATGATCATGCCAACCTGATTCTTAACCGTTACACACAGGGAACAGATTGTAACAATGATCATAAAGCCCATAGGGAACAGGAACATCTTATTGTTCTTGCCAACGTTGCTCAGCCAGGTTGCCACTGCCAGCAAACCGATACCTGCAAGGAGCTGGTTTGCCGCGCCGAACAGTCCCCAGATCTTTCCGTAACCTGTCATACCCAGAGCAATACCGAGAATAACAGTGATGATCGTTGCAAAGTAAGGATTCACTGCAACCTTCTTCCAGCCTTCCTTCACATCGTCAACAGTCTGACCGGGCTCAAGGAAGAACTCCTGGAACATGAAACGTGCCAGACGAGTCGCTGTATCCAGGGATGTCAGACAGAATGCAGAGTAGGTCAGCACCAGTAAGGTGTTCAAAACTCTAACCACACCTTCACCGAAAACGCCGCCGTACATCTGAGAGATACCGCCTGCAAAGATTGCCGTTGCACCTGCGGTGATACCATTCTTATAAGCATAGTTGATTGCACATACAGTGATCACTGCCAGCACACACTCTAAGAGCATGCCGCCGTAAGCGATAGGCCTTGCGTCTGTCTCTTTGTCAAGCTGCTTGGAAGTGGTTCCCGAAGATACCAGAGAATGGAAACCGGAAATCGCACCGCAGGCAACTGTTGTAAAGAGCACAGGGAACAGATACTGGGTACCGTTGCCGTTATCAACAGCAAAACCGTTGAACGCCGCAAGACCATCTGCACCGCCCATACCAGCATGAGAAATTACCACACCTACCAGAGCTACTGCCAACATTGCATAAAGCAGGAAGGAGCTTAAATAGTCACGAGGCTGTAACAGAATCCAAACCGGAGTAACGGATGCGATGGCAATATAGATACCCACAATGATCATCCATGTATTGGTGGTCAGGTAGATGGGATGAAAATTCATACCGATTGCCATACAAGCAGCGATCGCAACCACACCCAGGATCGTGGAAACCGCCATAGAAGCGTTCCGACGATATACCATAAAACCAAACACGATCGCGATCAAGATAAACAGCAGGGATACCATTGCAACGGAAGCATTCGTTGCAGACGCTGCCACATCAATCGCACCAGATGCCTCATCTACAGTAGCACCGAAAGTGGTAGCCACGATAGATGCGAATGCTGCAACCACCAGGATCAAGGTCAGATAAGCAAAGATCGTAAACAGAAGCTTCGCTCTCTTACTCATATTGGTAGAGATGATCTCACCGATAGACTGTCCTTTATGACGGATGGAGGCAAAGAGCGCACCAAAGTCATGAACGCCGCCGAAGAAGATACCACCCACCAGGATCCAGAGGACAACGGGAACCCAGCCGAACATAGCTGCTCCGATCGGTCCGGTAATAGGACCGGCTCCCGCGATGGAGGAAAAGTGATGGCCCATCAGCACAGGCGCCTTGGCCGGCACATAGTCCACACCGTCTTCCATCTCATGCGCAGGCGTAGGCTTATTGCTCTCACCCACACCCCATTGCTTGCAAAGCCAGCCGCCGTAGAATATGTAACCAACGACGAGAATTGCAACACAGATGATTAACAGTAATAATGAATTCATACTAACTCTCCCTTTCTTTCTTATTTTTTGGAAAATAATACTTTTTTCAAAATTTTCGCTGTCGTACGTCCTGCATGGTTACATTCGATCCGGTCACTATCCCCGATGACCGCAGCCGCATGAAAATCCATCCAGCCGTGCAGCGAAAAATGAAAACTTTTGTATATGCGACATTTCTTTAATGCCTTTACGGCATCCTCATCACAGGTGTCGCAGACTATGATGGGCGTGATATAGGAATACATATGCCCCGGGCCGATGTGCATTTGGTTCATGCCGTCCTCGTAGGCAGTCTTTTTACATTCTTCAAAGAGCTCCTTTGTCAGATGCGGCACATCAAAAAGATAAATAAACTCTTCACTGTCCGCCGACCAGAGCGAAACCTTCTTAGAGACCATATACTTCTCGGCATGCTCATAGTACTCACACAATGCCCTGAGAGGCTCCCTGGAAGTTCCGTAATCTGTTATGTTATAATATGCTTCATAGCTCTTCAATAAAATATCTATGATATTTTGTCTCGTATATTTCATAATCCCTCAAATTTCACCAAAAACCATATCTTATATAATAGCATTATACAACCGTTATTTCAAGTTTTTTTAAGAATTTCCAGAAGCTTTTGGAAATATACCGGCAAGGGCGCCGTCACCTCCACATACTCCCCGCTTACCGGATGCAGAAACCCCAGCATATAGGCATGCAGAGTCTGTCCCTCCAGATGAAAAGGTGTCTTTCTCGTCCCATAAACCTCATCCCCCAGCAGCGGATGCCCGATGGATGTCATATGTACCCTGATCTGATGGGTGCGTCCCGTCTCCAGCCTGCATTCGATATAAGTGTGTTCCCGAAAGCGTTCCAATACTCTATAATGAGTGACGGCCTGCTTACCATTTTTCTGATTCACCGCCATCCGTTTTCTGTCCTTCTCATCCCTGCCGATCGGGGCATCCACAGTCCCTTCCTCCTCAGCTACTACGCCATGCACGATAGCCCGGTAGCTCCTGTTCAGGGAATGCGCCTTCAGCTGAGCCGCGATTGTCTGATGAGCCAGATCATTTTTACAGATGATGAGAGAACCGGTGGTATCCCTGTCGATCCGATGGACGATCCCCGGACGCAGTATCCCGTTGATCCCGGAAAGCTGTCCCTTACAATGATACAGCACTGCATTGACCAGGGTGCCGCTGTAATGCCCAGGCGCCGGATGCACTACCATACCCTTGGGCTTATCCACCACCAGAACATCCTCGTCCTCATAGAGAATGTTTAAAGGGATCTCCTCTGCAGCAATCTCCGGTTCCACCGCCTCCGGAATGGAAAAAGACACCTCATCATCCACTCTGAGCCGATAATTTGCCTTCCCCGGCGCACCATTCACCAATGCCTGCCCTTCTTTGATGCACTTTTGAATATAAGAGCGTGAAAGCCCGGATAGTGCTCCGGCAAGCCACTTATCAAGCCGCTCTTCCTCCCCCACGCCGATCTGATAACTGAATGTTTCCAAATTCTTTTCCTCAGATGCCGAGTCTGTGTCGCATCATTTAAGTTCCCGATACCGCTTCTGCTTAAAGCTGATAAAGTCCAGATCTTTCTCTTTATAGACAAACAAAAGCAGAATCAGCAGAATCAGCGCGGAAACCGTTGCATAGATGTCCGCCACATTAAAGATCGGGAAGTTAGGCCTCACAAGATAGATAAAATCCACCACATAATCATAACGCACCCGATCTATCATGTTGCCAATGGAGCCGGCCACGATCAGGCTGAACAAAAAATGCAGAATCGTGTATTTTTTGTGATCCGGCATCTTTAAAAGCACATAGCCCACCACACTCAGGATCACAATCGCCACAAAAATAAAAAACACCTTCTGATTGGGGAGCATCCCGAAGGCCGCACCCTGATTTTCAAGATAATTCAACTCCAGGATTCCGTTGATCAGATTGTAGGCAGGCTTATCCTTCAACCAGATCACCGCCCAACGTTTTGTATACTGATCGAAAAAGATCAGCCCCGTGATCATCAAAAGATCCAGGAACAAAAAAAACTTTTTTTTCAGACTCATGCCTGCATATCCTCATCGCTAAAATAAATTTCCTTTACCGCGGAAAGGATTTCCTCATCGGTAACAGTTCTGTCAATGAAAGCCTTCCCCACCTTTTTCAACAGTATGAATTTGATCTGTCCGGCATCCATCTTCTTATCGGACTTGGTCAGTGCAAGAATCTCCTCCGGATCGATATCATCAATGCTGATCGGCAGATTAAAAGGCACAAACATATCCCGCACCTCATAATATTCATCCATGGAAAGGCATTCATGCTTCCATGAAATATAGGCTGCCGCCACCATACCCAGTGCAATGCATTCTCCGTGCATCATCTCAAAATGCTTCGCTTTCTCTATCGCATGACCGATGGTGTGCCCGAANTTCAAAAGNGCCCTNTCNCCTTTCTCCGTGGGATCCTTCTCCACCACCAGCTTTTTNACGCCGCAGCTTCTTATGACCATCTCTTCNANCGTANNCAGATCCCGNTCNTGGATCTCATACATGTTTTCCAGAAGCCANTCATANAANGCCCCGTCTTTGATCANNCCATGCTTCATCACNTCNGCAAAGCCCGCATAGAACTGNCTGTCATCCAGTTCTTTTAAGGCGCCCACATTCATATAGACTAACTTNGGCATATAAAANGCGCCCACCATATTCTTATANCCGTCAAAATCCACACCNGTCTTACCNCCGATACTGCTGTCNGACTGCGCGATCANNGTAGTNGGAATCTGNATAAAGTCAACGCCNCGCAGATAGGTAGCCGCCGTGTAGCCGGTNANATCNCCCACCACNCCGCCTCCCAGCGCNANNAGAATATCNTTTCTGTCAAACTTCTCCTCGATCAGTCTCTTGTAGATCTCCTTCACCGTNTCTAATGTCTTNTTGGCTTCCCCNGCCGGNAAAGCGTGCAGNATCNCCTTNTTNCAGTTTCCTGTCAGGATNTTCTGTATCTGTTCNCCAAACAGCTTCTCCGTGTTGGTATCACAGATCACNGCCACCCGCCGNNCNGNNATNNCAAAAGCCTGCAGTTCATCCANCAGCAGATCAAAATNTCTGGCAAACACAATGTCGTANCANGGTTTTTTCTCATAGTTTATGGTCATTCGATTCGCCATNGTATCCTCCTTAACAAAAATCGAGTGCATANGNNATGCACCCGATCTCTTTATCTAAAATNAAAGTACAACAATNACTAAAACCCATTGTCGATCGGCACATCAAAAGAACCTGACAGGATATTCTGNAAGTCNCCGGAAATATCCACNCTCGCCGGGGTAATGATAAAAATNTAATTGGATATCTTCTGCAGATTNCCGGAAATAGCGAAACAGGATCCGGAAGTGAAATCNATGATTCTCTGNGCNATATCCATATCCAGNCCNTCCAGATTCAGAACCACCGTCCGGTTNGCCAANAGAGTCTCNGTNATCTCTCTGGCNTCCTCCACCGTAGTAGGNTTGATCACGCACACTTCCATGCCGCTTCCCACTTTCTTCGTCTGCCGAAGAGGTGTCACCTTCGGCGTGAGCTTGCGAACCTTCTCATCCTCGCCGCTGTCCGTATCCTTNACGGTATTGGATTTGCGCATCGGTTCCGGCTCGTCATCATAAAAATCGTCNTCGTAGTAGCCGTCGTCCTCTTCCTCACTCAGCTTCATGGCACTGATAAACTTGTCCATAACACCCATCTGTAAAATCCTCCATTACCACAATTTAATTTTCCACTAGCGTATAAGCAGACTCGAGATGTTTCACATCTCTCGTTCGCGTTGCTCGTCATAAACCGCCATAGCCAGTCTCACATGCAANCATGCAGACTGTCTCTGTCGTTTTCTGACTCTGCTTATACGCGGATCTTATGTATACTAAATTGAAGCATAATTTCTTTCTCCAAATATGCCCGTTCCGACTCTGACATAAGTCGCGCCCTCTGTTATTGCGACTTCATAGTCTCCGGTCATGCCCATCGAAAGTTCCTCCATAAAAACATTATCAATGTTTTTATGTATTATGTCAACATATATTTGCTTTAATTTTNCAAAATATAGTCTATTTTTTTCCGAATCCTCTACATAAGGTGCTATCGTCATCAATCCTCTGACCTGNATATGNGNNAATTTCGCNATTTCTTCNACCAGAAGAGCCGCTTCCTCNGCNGTCGTNCCGAACTTNCTCTCCTCCNNNGCCACGTTNACNTCCACCAGGATATTNACGGNNACATNTTTCTTGGCTGCCTCCTTCTCNATNTCCTGNGCAAGCCGCAGNGAATCNACGCTGTGGATCAAAAANACNTTATCCACNATATATTTNACNTTATTGCGCTGNAGATGNCCGATCATATGCCANCGGATATCCTTCGGCATGGCCTCNTACTTCTCCACAAGCTCCTGCACCTTATTCTCNCCGAAATCCCGNCANCCGTAATCATANGCTTCCTGCAGGGCNTNCAGNGGCTTTGTCTTGCTCACCGCGATCAACTTTACATCCGCACGCTCTCTGCCACAGGATGCACAGGCATCCTCTATATGCTGTTCCACTGCCGCTATATTTTGTTTGATACTCATATTTTCCCTTTCTCAGATGCCACAACATATACCATTGAAGGAGAATGCGAAGCATTCTCTTGATTCAGCGCGCGGGCGCTGAATCGCTCATTCATATATGAATTCATTATCCTTCACCATATCCGCATTCAACACAATATAATCNTACACNCTGAGTCCATANGTCGTATTGGATTTCACNACAGAATACTCATCATTGCTGTACAGCACGCTGATCTGCTTGAAGTCCGCATATCCTTTATTGATATTATAAACGCCTTCCAGGGAACCGGTTCTGCTTACAGCATACTTCTCCCCCGTCTCCGGCATGACGATATAGTTGCCCGCCCGAAGCACCGAATCATCCAGATAGTATTCCGTCTCCGTCTCCTCGTAGATATCCGTCTCCACAAACTGGGTCGTTGCCTCGCCCTCGTCATTATATGTCTCTAGAAGCACGCCGGATCCGCCGTTATTGCCGCCCTTGGTCACATAAGCCTTGGGCACGATAAAGAACTCCTTTTGNACNATAGCGGAATTGGGGATCTTAAGCCCCGTCTCCTCCTCCAGTAAAAGCTCAACATCAAGGAATCGGTCTGTACAGAAGGTGATCATAGAGTTGGTGAAGGTGAGCGATGCAAAGGTTTCTCCCGCCTCATTGGTGTAA
Source organism: Lachnospiraceae bacterium (assembly GCA_014804565.1). Taxonomy (GTDB): domain Bacteria; phylum Bacillota; class Clostridia; order Lachnospirales; family Lachnospiraceae; genus UBA3282. The sequence goes on along the minus strand of JAAUZN010000006.1, from coordinate 2,073 downwards.
GTATCCACCTTTCCCCANGCGGTATACTGNTTCTTTAGAAACCGCACCTCCACATACTCCTTNTCCAAAAGCTGGTCCGCNAGCNCCTTCTCCACCGGAATGACGATGGACCAGTCCTCCGACGTAGAAAGCTTATAGACCGGATCNCCCGCCGCTACCAGCCCGTTATTGACCANNTAATTGCGTTCATACNNCTCCTCNTCAAAAAGNTCCGCCGTCATATCCTCCAGCGTAAGNTCTTCGTAACCATCCGTAGAGTATAGTACAATGCCGCTGCCAGCCGCATAGCGGTAATTGATGAGCACCGTGCCTGAGGCATCGTTTANGGCATCCGCATTTTGCAGCATATTATAGTTTGCCAGCTTGATGGCCAGACTCTCCATATCATGCCGGAAGCTGTATACCTCATCAAAACGTTTGCGGTCNAATCCATGTACAAAAGCCGTGATATCTGTNTTTACCTCAGTAAGNTCNCTGTCTGACAGNGAGTTTTCNCCGTTTGCNTTTGCCTTGATATAATCAGAGAGCCGCCCGGTCTCATCCACAGTGTAGATCANATCCCCCACTGCCGTNCGCTCGCCCTCTCTNGCAAAGTAATTGACATAGCCGGCATCCTGCCCNGTCACCACCTTCTCCTNNCTGAGCGCNATCNCACGGTAGATACTNTTGGAGGTCAGGGATCCCTCCTGCACNCTGTAGCGCACNATGTGATCTGTCCGNAAATACATGATCACNCACATCACCACATANATCAGGATCACCGCAAAAACCACCATGCCAATGTTTAGATTGACGGGTCTTCTGTATTTACTTATCTTATTGCTGTTATCTGCCAACGTAACACACCNGANTTCCTGCCAAATGATAAAACCCCGGAAGATTCCGAGGTTTTATGGAATTATCTATATTTCAATATCAATGTATGTACAAATCAGAGGGAAATAAGAATGTTTTTACGAACATTCTCCGGAAGCTGGCTCTCGTCCAACGATACGCTTATCACAAAATCCACATGGAACTTTTCACTGATCTTCTCGATCTTGGCTATAACTTTCTCCAGCTCGTCCGCCTCCACACAAGCGATATTTAAAAAGCTGTCAAAATACATCTGCTGTAAGTCGTGATCCTGAGAGATGATACCGCAGACAAAGCCGATGAACTCATCACTGTCCGACACCAGATACTCAGGCACGTCGATAAGCCGGATCTTATTGTTTAATTCAAACATATGCTTCGTACTCTTGTCCAGATACACGACATTGCCCTGCGCATCTTTGATCTCCGTATTCACTTTATCTAATAAATGCTTGGTCTTTCCCTTTCCCTTGTTGCCTACAATAAACTGAACCATGTCGATACCCTCCTAATGTAAAATAGTAGTCTTACCCTTTTTCAATTATACAGGAAAAGCCCTGAAAAAACAACTACCTTATTTGATGATTCCAAGCAGATCTTCCATATCCCCATACAGTGCTTCTCTGGACTCGTCCTTCAGGATCACGGAAATGTAAGGCGTACCGCTGCTGTCTCTGGAAAGCAGGATCAGACAATGTCCTGCCGCATTGGTGGTGCCAGTTTTTCCTCCCACCACAGTCACATTCGCCGGTGGATCATAGGTGCCCCGAAGAAAAAGATTCGAGGTCTCCATCTCCAATGTCTTCTCCGTCCCGTCAGCCGCCGTATAAACTGTGCTGTAGGCGTTCATCTGTATGATCTGGTTAAAAAGATCATACTTTAATGCTTCCTGAAAGATCAGATAAAGATCATAGGCCGTCACATAATGGCCTTCCTCTGTCAATCCGTTGGGATTCATAAAATTACAGTTCGTGGCTCCGATCTCACGTGCCTCCTGGTTCATAAGCTCCACAAAGGCCTCCTGGGAGCCGGCGACACCCTCAGCGACCAGGATCGCCGCGTCATTTGCCGAATAGATGAGCAACGTGTGCAGCGCCTGATCCAGCGTCATCCTGTCTCCCGGCTTCAGTCCGCACAGCACCGCCCCCTGCTCTGTGATCAGCACATTCTCCGAGGCCGTGTAAATATCGTCCGAGGAGCCGTACTTTAACGCCACAA
>JAAUZN010000005.1 GCA_014804565.1 Lachnospiraceae bacterium | reverse complement strand
GTGAGGGCGAGAATATGACTGGAGACAGAATCCCAGTCTGAATAGAGACAAAGATAAAATGCCTGGCATTCTTCTATCTTTCGCACAAACTGCTCTAACAGATCCAGACCATCGTCAAGATCAGCAATGTGCTGCAGGGAAGAGGACATATCAATAGAGTCGAAAATGGAGTTTTCCAACGCTGCAATGCGGTCAGACAGTTCTCTCGTGAAAAAGACGGAGTTACTGTTTTCAGAGGATTTACAGCCACAGGAGTTGTGTATGATCGGTTCCGCGGTCAGGAAGGTAACAAACGGCAGGTCTCCTCCGCGGATCAAGGTGAGCAGACTCTCCACAGCGGTTCTGCCCAGGTCATAGACCGGAAAGGAAATCGTTGTGAGCATCGGAGAGGTATTGTGGCCTTCCGGGGTATCATCACAGCCGGTCAGAGCAATATCCTCCGGGATGCGATATCCGGCGGAAAGCGCGGCGGCAAGAAACAGCAGAGCCAGTCTGTCATTGTAGCAGACTACAGCCTCCGGNGTTCCTGTGGCNCAGAAGAAGGTAAGCGCCTCCTTTACGGCGCAGAGGTCATAGTCACAGCGGTAAATATCGTTTTCGCCAGGTGTCTTCCCGGCATGTTTCAAAGCTTCTTTATAGTAGTTTTCCCGCAGATCTGAAAAGTAGGGCTCCGATGAGCAGCCTAAGTAACAGACTCTGGAAGCCTGATGTACGGCAAGAAAGTGCGTAGTCAATTTGCCCGCCATCGAGTTATTTTCCAGAGAAACCGTTGGGAAATGATTATTTGCTGCCGCGATTTCCATGACAGGACAGGGAAGCGTTTNCAGCTTGTTCAGGATTTTTCCCTTCAGGTCGGCGGATATATAGGTATCAGAGGCGAAAATAATGCCGTCAAAGCTGTCATAATTGGGAATGCGCAAAATGCTTGCTTCGCCATTTTCATAGGTGCCGAGGTTTTCTCCGTCGAGGGACGTGAATATTTCGGTGGTGTATCCNTACTCCGAAGCTTTGTCGATAATGCCCTGGCATACGCCCTGCTGGTAGGCACCGAATATATGGGAAATAAATACGCCGATTTTTTTTGCGTGATACATAAAGAAAATACCTCCATCTGCGTGGTACTGTGATCTTATGTTNATTGTAAGAGAAAGAGGGGCTTTTTTCAATTGTTTTATNANATNGNCNGATTGTGAGTTGGNNNATGATNNTATATAATANTAGTAANTTNANAGTNGNTGGAGNNTNGNNTATGAACGAAATACTGANTGCATTGCAGANGAGAAAATCGGTTCGCGTATTTACCGAGGAAGAGATAACAAAAGAGGATAAGACCAGCATCCTGTATGCGGCGCTGCAGGCGCCNTCTGCGGGGTGTCAGCTGCTTTATACCATTCTTGATATCACGGATCAGAGTAAAAAGGAAAGACTTGCAGAGCTGTGCGATCATCAACCCTTTATCGCGAAGGCGAAGCTGGTGCTGGTCTTTTGTGCGGATTGCAGAAAATGGCTTTCCTTTTATGAGGAGGCGGGCTTGCAGCCGCGNGATCCCGGTCCGGGAGATCTGCTNCTTGCGGTGGAGGATGCGCTGATTGCCGCACAAAATGCGGTGACGGCTGCGGAAAGTCTGGGAATTGGTTCCTGTTATATCGGCGATGTGATGGAAAATGCGGAGGATATGAAGGAGCTTTTGGGGATACCAAAGTATGTGTACCCGGCTTGTATGCTTGTTTTCGGATATCCAACTGTGCAGCAGAAGGAGAGGGAGAAGCCGAAACGGTTCAGGGTATCGGATATTGTCTGTGAAAACGGCTATCAGGATAAAAGCGGCCGGGAAATACGTGAAATGTTTGCGGAGCGGACGGGAGAGAAAAATTATGAGGAGTGGATCGAAGCCTTTTGGAAGAGAAAGTACGAGTCAGATTTCTCCAATGAGATGAACCGTTCTATGGAGGTGTATCTGAAAGATTTTATAAAATAATTAGCACTCACCTATTGACAGTGCTAACAATTCGCTGTATTGTGATAGTGTAAGTAGAACAGATGTGCAGAAAAGGGGTGCATATTATGAATCTCACAAAATTTACACAGAAATCCATACAGGCAGTTGAGCAGTGTGAAAAGTTTGCCTATGAGTACGGCAATCAGGAGATTGAAGAAGAACACCTGTTATTTAGCCTTTTGACGATCGATGACAGCCTGATCCTCAAGCTCATAGAAAAGATGGAGATACAGAAGGAATACTTTTTAAACCGCGTGGAGCAGGGCTTAAACAAGCGCACGAAGGTACAGGGCGGTCAGATCTACATTGGGCAGGATCTGAACAAAGTCCTGATCAGTGCGGAGGACGAGGCGAAAGTGCTCAGTGATGAATATGTGTCCGTGGAGCATCTTTTCCTTGCNATGCTAAAGCATCCCAATCGGGAGATCAAGGAGATATTCCGGGAGTTCGGCATCACGAGAGAGCGGTTTCTGCAGGCGCTTTCCACTGTGCGCGGCAACCAGCGGGTCACCTCGGACAACCCGGAGGCTACCTATGACACGTTGGANAAGTACGGGCAGGATCTGGTGGAAAGGGCGAGAAGCCAGAAGCTGGATCCGGTCATCGGAAGGGATTCCGAGATCCGCAATGTGATCCGCATTCTCTCCCGCAAGACGAAGAACAATCCGGTGCTGATCGGTGAGCCCGGCGTGGGTAAGACGGCGGTGGCGGAAGGACTGGCACAGCGGATCGTCAGAGGCGACGTGCCGGAGGGCCTTAAGGANAAGAAGATATTTTCGCTGGACATGGGCGCACTGGTGGCGGGCGCCAAGTACCGGGGCGAGTTCGAGGAGCGTCTGAAAGCGGTGCTGGACGATGTGAAGAACAGCGACGGACAGATCATTCTTTTCATCGATGAGCTGCATACCATTGTGGGAGCGGGCAAGACGGACGGTGCCATGGACGCAGGCAATATGCTCAAGCCCATGCTGGCGAGAGGCGAGCTGCACTGTATCGGTGCGACGACCCTGGATGAATACCGCCAGTATATCGAGAAGGATGCGGCGCTGGAGCGGCGTTTTCAGCCGGTCATGGTGGAAGAGCCCACGGTGGAGGATACAATCTCTATCCTGCGTGGTTTGAAAGAACGCTATGAGGTATATCACGGCGTGAAGATCATGGACAATGCGCTGGTCAGCGCGGCGGTATTATCAAACCGCTATATCTCTGACCGGTTCCTGCCTGACAAGGCGATCGATCTGGTGGACGAGGCCTGTGCGCTGATCAAGACGGAGCTGGATTCCATGCCCACGGAGTTAGACGAGCTGCGCCGCAAGGTGATGCAGCTGGAGATAGAAGAAACGGCTTTAAAAAAGGAAGATGACAATCTGAGCCGGGAGCGTCTCGCCAATCTGCAAAAAGAGCTTGCAGAGCTGAAGGAAGAGCTGCAAAACCGGATGGCGCAGTGGGAGAANGANAAGGCNTCTGTGGAAAAGCTGTCTAAGATCCGGGAAGAGATTGACGAGGTGAACAGCCAGATTCAGATCGCCCAGCAGGATGGGGATTATGANAAGGCGGCGGAGTTAAGCTATGGCAGNCTGCCGTCCCTNAAACAGCAGCTGGAGATCGAGGAGGAACGGGTTGGCAGGGAGGAGCTCTCTCTGGTGCATCAGAGTGTGTCGGAGGAAGAAATTGCTAAAATTATTTCACGTTGGACAGGGATTCCGGTTTCCAAGCTGACGGAGAGTGAGCGCAATAAGACACTGCATCTGGACGAGGAACTGCATAAGCGGGTGATCGGACAGGATGAGGGTGTAGAAAAAGTAACAGATGCTATTATTCGTTCCAAAGCCGGGATTAAAGATCCCACTAAGCCGATTGGTTCCTTCTTATTCCTTGGCCCTACGGGCGTGGGTAAGACAGAACTGGCTAAGGCGCTGGCGGCGTCCCTCTTTGATGATGAGACAAATATGGTCCGCATAGACATGAGCGAGTATATGGAGAAGCATGCCGTATCGCGCCTGATCGGAGCGCCTCCCGGCTATGTAGGCTATGAGGAGGGTGGTCAGCTGACGGAGGCGGTCAGAAGAAAACCTTACTCCGTGGTTCTCTTTGACGAGATTGAGAAAGCCCATCCCGATGTATTCAACGTGCTTTTACAGGTGTTGGACGATGGCCGGATCACGGATTCTCAAGGCAGGACAGTGGATTTCAAAAATACGATCCTGATCATGACTTCCAATATCGGTGCGGACTATCTGCTGGATGGCATCGACGGGCAGGGCGTGATCACAGAGGAAACCGAAACACTTGTTATGGGAGAACTGCGNAGCCATTTCCGTCCGGAATTTTTAAACAGACTGGATGAGACGATTTTGTTTAAGCCGCTCACCAAAGAGAATATTGGCGGTATCATCCGGTTGATCGTGGATGATCTCAACAGGCGGCTGTCCGATCGGGAACTGGATATCGAGCTTACACCGGAGGCGGAGCAGTTTGTTGTGGAGAATGCCTACGATCCCGTGTATGGAGCGAGACCTCTGAAACGGTATATTCAGAAGTATGTGGAGACTTTGTCTGCGAAGCTGATCCTGGCTGATCAGGTGGAGGCGAAGGATACGATTCTGATCACTGTGAAGGACGGAGAATTGGCAGCACAGAGAAAATAGAGGAAAAGAGCGGTAAAAGGTGATATAATAGACGCAGACTCAGCAGTCTGCGTTTATTTGTGCAATGCTTTATGAATGGGTTAAAACATGATTTAGCGATTTTCGCCGTGTAAAAAAGACGAATATAACAGAAAATGTGGATAAACCACCTGTTATTTTTGATAGTTAAAACAAGACTTAGCGAAATGAGAAAGGAAAAAGGTATGAGATATCCTGCATTTTTAAAAGGAAACGGAACGATTGGATTTGTGGCGCCCTCCTTCGGCTGTGCGACAGAACCATACAAGAGTGGATTTTTATATGCACAGAAGAAATGGAAGGAGCAGGGCTACCAATTACAGCTTGGCCCCAACTGCTATGTGGAAGAGGGCGTGGGGATCAGCAATATACCTCAAAAATGCGGAGAGGAGCTGACAGATTATTACTGTGATAAAAATAACGACTGTCTCATTTCCTGCGGCGGCGGAGAATTGATGTGCGAGATCCTGGATTATGTGGATTTTGAGCGGATCGGCAAGGCAGCGCCGAAGTGGTATCTGGGATATTCGGATAATACCAATTTTACGTTCCTGCTCACTACATTGTGCGATACGGCTTCCATCTACGGTCCCTGTGCGTCTTCCTTTGCCATGGAACCGATGCACCCGGCGTTAGAGGATGCCATGCTGCTTTTGCAGGGGAAAAAGCTGACGATGCAGGGGTATGATAAGTGGGAGAAAGAGTCTCTGGAGGAGGATGAGGAAGATCCCTGCGCATTTTATAATCTGACAGAAACGTCTGTTATTAAATATTATATGCCGGACGGCAGAACGAATGTGGAGTCTCTGAGAAAGGCCGGAGTGAATGAAGATGAAACGGAGATCGATTTTTCCGGCAGGCTCCTGGGGGGCTGCATGGATTGTCTGGTCAATCTGCTGGGGACACAGTATGATCAGGTGACGGCATTTACGGAGCGGTATAAAGAGGACGGGATCATATGGTTTTTAGAGGCTTGTGATCTAAACCTGATGGGTATACGGCGAGCCATGTGGCAGATGGAGCATGCGGGATGGTTTCGGCATTGCAAGGGTTTCCTGATAGGCAGGCCAAGGATCGGTATGGGAGTGGAAGAATTTGGAATCGACGAGTACCAGGCGGTCTGCGAGATGCTTTATCCCTATCATGTGCCGGTTCTCATGGATCTGGATATCGGACATCTGCCGCCGTCCATGCCCTTGCTCTGCGGCAGTATGGCGCGGGTGAACAGCGACGGACAGACTTACCGTGTGGAGATGACATTACAATAATAATAGAAGAGAGGCGGTTTAAAATGATACCTAAAGATCCGGTTATGTTGTTGAGTTTTGTAAATTTAAAGCTGCGTGATTTTTATTCTGATCTGGATCAACTCTGTGAAGATCTGGATGCAGACCGCGGTGAAATTATCGAAAAACTGGCAGNAATTTCTTATCATTACGATGAGGAGAAAAATCAATTTGTCTGANAAAATAAAAATNACNATCGTTATGGATGACGAAAAANTGAATANAGNAAAACAGGGTGAGCAGTCNGNTGCNATNANACTGACACAGGAATCATCTATGACGNTTATGTCGGTTTTGCGGGAGCATGGACTTCTTTCCGGCAGCTTTTGTGGGGGNAGNGGAGACTGCGGNCGGTGTGTCGTACAGTTTTTAGAGGGGGCNCCGCTGCCCACAGGAATAGAGAGAAGCCGCCTGGAACCGGAGGAACTGAGGCAGGGNTTTCGATTGGCCTGTGTGACTAGACCGAAAACAGACTGTGTGATCCGGATCCCGGAGCAGGATGAGCGGGAGATACCGATCNTCACGGAGATGAATCCTGTGTCGGAAAANATTGACTCAAGTNGTCGACAAAATAAATTGTCTGAAAAACAAATAGCGTTTGCTATGAAAACTTCCGAAGAGTCGGAAGAGGATGCTCAAAACTCGAATAAAAATCTGAGTGTTATTTCAAAAACAGAATCAGGTGTTATGATTGCGGTAGACTTGGGCACTACCACCATCGCCATGCAACTGCGGGATGTGGTCACCGGAAAAGTGATAGATACCTACTGCGAGTTGAATCCCCAGAGAGCTTATGGCACAGATGTATTATCGCGGATACAGGCTTCCTGTGACGGACACCGTGAGGAACTGCAAAGGCTAGTCTGCGAGACATTGCTGCGGGGGCTGCGGCAGTTTGCAGTCAGTCCTGTCTGTATGTGTATTGCCGGAAATACCACTATGGAGCATCTTTTGCTGGGCTATGATGTGAGCACACTGGGGCGAAGTCCGTTTACTCCGGTAGAGCTCGGACTGCAGGAGATGTCGCTTTCCATGCTCCTGGGGAAGAGCAGAGATACTGCCGAATGGGATTTCCCCGTCTATATCGCGCCGGGCATCAGCGCCTTTGTGGGGGGCGATATCGTGGCGGGGCTCTATACGCTGCAGATGCTGCCCGGTATTTTTAGTCCTTGCCAGAGAGATGAGAGGGCGGAAGCGGGAAAACAGGAGTCGGTCACATTGTTGATTGATCTGGGCACCAACGGGGAGATGGCGATCAATGACGGGAAGCGTATGCTGGTCACTGCCACGGCTGCGGGGCCGGCCTTTGAGGGCGGGAGTAACAGCACGCTCATCGGTACGGACAGGATCGCTTTGACAGCAGAACTCCTGCAGCAGGGGAAACTGGATGAGACGGGATTTCTGTCGGAAGCAAATAATAATAATGAACATTATTTAAACCAGAAGGACATCCGTGATCTGCAGATGGCGAAGGCCGCTGTTCGAGCAGGAGTGGAGATACTGTGGGAAAAGATGGGAAGTCCGGAAATCGAAATGGTCTATCTGGCAGGCGGATTTGGCTATTATCTGGATGTGGAGGCGGCGCTTGCCATAGGGCTGCTCCCGGAACGACTTCGGGGGCGTATCCGTGCAGTGGGGAATACGGCTCTGGAGGGAGCCTATCGCCTGGGCAGGGATCTGATAGCAGGGAATCTTATGAAAAGCAGGCTGGAAGAGGTGCTGGCTGTCACGGAGAAAGGAAGTCTGCATGCTGTCAATCTGGCGGAGCAGGAAGGCTTTGAGAAACTTTATTTAAAATATATGAATCTGGAAAGGAACTAATTTAAGGATATGTTAAGGTGAAGCCATCTCCCCTTTAAGATAAGCCTGTTATGCTGGTATCATCAATCAGAAAGCAAAAGAAACCGCGTGTACATAATGGCGGTTTCCAGGGAGGTAATATTATGATATGGACCAGAAGAGAATTGAAAGAGCAGGCAAAGGAAGCCCTGCGCAGAAATTATTGGAAGATCGTGCTGGTGACGGCACTGCTTTTTCTGTTAGGCTGCGAGACGGGAGGATTTAGTTTTTCGACAAAAAAATATAATACGGGCTCAGGGAATGCGACGAATGCGGAGCAGGCCGCGGAAATAGAGAAGAGCATCATTACCGTGAAGGAGGAGCCGCGATCCGGGGAATGGATCGGACAGATTATCGGGAACGGAGATATCGAGCGGGAGAATTTCGAGATAGATTTTTTGGGCGGCATACTTTTTGGAATAATAGCGCTTGTTATGTTTTTGGCTGTATTCCTGATTCTTTTTGCGGTGATCTTGGCAGTGGATATTTTTCTTCTCAATCCNTTTGAGGTGGGCGGCAAACGTTTCATGCGGATGAGCGTGGAGGGCACGGCACAGGTGAAGGAGATTGCTTACGGCTTTGACCATTCCTATAAGAATGTGGTGAGGGTGCTGTTTCACCGCGACCTCTATGTTTTCCTGTGGGCGCTCTTATTTATCATACCGGGCATTGTGAAAATGTATCAGTATTTTCTGGTTCCCTATATTCTGACAGAATACCCGGATATGGAATATAAGGCGGCTCTGCAGCTGAGCCGGGATATGATGGAGGGCAATAAGTGGAAAACTTTTGTGCTGGGATTATCCTTTATTCTGTGGGATATTCTGGGGGCGCTCACCCTTGGCATACTGGAAATCTTCTATGTGAATCCGTATCGCAGTCTGACCTATGCTGCACTGTACTGTAAATTAAGAAATGCATCTGTTATTGACGGACAGTGACGGGAGGGGAAAATGGCTTACAGGATATTGGTGGCAGACGACGAGGCAGAGATCAGGGATGTGCTCCGGCTGTACCTTGAAAAAGAGGGATACGAGGTTGCGGAGGCGGCAGACGGCGCGGAGGCTGTCAGGCAGATAAAGAGCGGAACGATAGATTTGGCAATTCTGGACATCATGATGCCGGGACTCAATGGATATCGGGTGTTACAGAATATCAGAGAGGAGAATAATCTGCCGGTGCTCATGCTCTCCGCCAAGAGCAGTGATTCGGATAAGATANTNGGTNTGGATCTGGGGGCGGATGATTATATCACCAAACCCTTTATGCCGCTGGAGGTGGTGGCACGGGTGAGATCGCATCTTCGGAGATTCTATGCGTTGGGGGCAGGAGACTCCGGATCTGACACCGACAGTACTATTCAGGTGGGAGGCCTGAGGTTGGAATTGGATTCCTGTCTGTTGTATCGGGAGGGAGAGCGGATCGAGTTGACCTCTGTGGAGTTTCGGATCATGAAGCTTTTTATGGAGAACCCGGGCAGAGTGTTCACCAAACAGCAGATTTTTGAGGCGGGCTGGGAGGAAGAGTATATGGTCTCCGACAACAATGTGATGGTCTGTATCTCGAAGTTGCGCGGCAAGCTGGCTCATGATGGCAGAGAGTATATCAGCACGATCAGGGGGCTGGGATACCGCATGGAAAAGGAATAGGATAGGCGGCGCATGAAAAAAAACTTGAAATGGTTTCTCATACAGCGGTTTTTGATTATTTTGTTCTGCATCTATCTGAGCGAGGAACTGCTGAGTGCTTTTTACAGGCTGGCGCTCCTGCCCGGTCTCATTGATTTTTTAGAGTCTCAGCAGATCGAGATTGTTGGAAATGGCAATGTAGTTGTGTTTTTATTCTACTCGCTATTTTATTTTCTGGCGGGCTTTTTGCCGCCGGGCTTTGGGGAATGGATGCAGCGGAGATTGAGTACCGGTATGGAGAGCAGTCTGGAGATCAGAGTGAGTTCGCCTCTCTACAGTGGCGGCTGGGGTGTAGTTTTGCGTCTGGGGCTGATCTGTATCCTGCTTTTTTTGCTGCTGCTTAGTCTTATACCCTATGTGCTGGGGGCTTTTTGTTATTATCGGATCGTAGCCGGGAAGATAAAGGAACTTTTGGAGGAGGAAAAGGAGCAGCAGCTTGCCTTTGAGAGGAAGCGAAATTTGCTATTATCCGATATCGCTCACGATATTAAGACGCCGATCACCACGATCTGCGGTTATAGCAGGGCGCTTGCAGAGGGTGTGGCGGCAGAGGAAAAACGGCAGGAATATCTGGATGTGATCTATGCCAAGTCCATGCGTATCAATACACTGATCTCCCTGTTATTTGAATATGTGAAGCTGGGGAGCGAGGGCTATGAGCTGCATCGGGAGCAGGGCGATCTGGCAGAACTGCTTCGAGAGATGACGGCGCTTCTCTACACGGATTTTGAGGAGCGGCAGATGACGTTAGTGTTGGAGATTCCGGAGGAGGCAGCCCTTTTGGAGATGGACAGGGTACAGATGGGACGGGCGATCACCAACTTACTCACCAACGCGGTGCGATACGGAAAAGAGGGCGGCCGGGTGCTGGTAAGACTTTCCGGATATGAGATCACGGTGGCTGACGAGGGAGAGCCTGTGGATTCCGCCTTTGCAGAGCATATTTTTGATCCCTTTACGAGAGCGGACACGGCGCGCAGCACACAGGGCGGCAGTGGCCTGGGACTGGGCATTTCGCACAAGATCGTTGAGATGCACGGAGGACAGCTTATTTTGAATCAGACCTTTGGAGAGGGCTATACGAAGGCTTTCCAGATACGGTTTGAAGAGGCGGCCGGAAGTTGAATCGGTCTGCCTGCCCCGGCATATATATGTATAGAAAGAAATGAGTTGCGGGTGCAGGCATTTGAAAAAGGGAAAACAGGGAAAGATCGCGGCTGTGGCAGTGCTGCTGGGCACGCTTCTTGTGAGTGTCTTTGGTATGGCGGTACGCCAGAAAGAAATGGGTGTTGTAGAATATATAACATGTGTTATGAATAAGGAGGAGGCAATGGACGGACGAAAGATAGCGATCACATTTGATGACGGCCCGCATCCCTACTATACAGAGCAGCTTTTGGACGGTCTGCAGGAGCGGGGAGCGAAGGCCACCTTTTTTCTTATGGGGAAACAGGCGGAGGCTTACCCGGAGCTGGTTCTGCGTATGCAGGCGGANGGACATCTGATCGGGAATCACACCTACAGTCATTTACAGCTTAATAAAAGCAACAGGGAAGCTTTTAAGGCGGAGCTGGTCAAAACGAACGAACTGCTCTTGGAGATCACAGGGGAGGAGACGCAGTATGTGCGGCCGCCCTACGGGAGCTGGGATAAGAGCTTTGAGACGGAGCTAACCATGATCCCGGTGCTCTGGACGATCGACCCTATGGACTGGTGCAGCAGCGATGTGTCCGGGATCGTCGGGAAGGTGACCCGGAANGCGAAGGAAAACGCCATCATTTTAATGCACGATGANTANAANTCCAGCGTGACNGCNGCANTGCAGATNGTGGATANTNTGCAGAAAGAGGGCTATGAGTTTGTGACGGTGGATGAGATCCTCTTTGACTAAGGCGTTGGAAAAATAGGGAAAGGTATTGAACTTTTGTCTGACAATATAGTACAATGAGAGGCATAGTCGCGGATAGTATGGACAGGACAAAAAGGGAAAAAACAGCGCATGGAAACAACCGACAGAACGGATACCGTGAAGGATGCCGGAACTCATCATAAAAAAAAGAAGAGAAAGCGAACCATCGACAAGACGAAGGTGGCCAGAAATAAAAAG
>JAAUZN010000004.1 GCA_014804565.1 Lachnospiraceae bacterium | reverse complement strand
GATATGAGCCGGATCGAGAGCGGCAAGGTCCGCATCAACGAGGAGGAAACAAGTCTTCCCGAGATCATGCACGACCTGAAGACCATTGTGCAGGCTGATATCAAGGCAAAACAGTTTGAATTTTATATTGATACTCTGGATGTGACAAATGAGACGGTCATCTGTGATAAGCTTCGCCTGAACCAGGTGCTTTTGAATATTCTGAGCAATTCCATGAAATATACAAAGGCAGGCGGCACAGTCAGCATCCGCATTATCCAGACAGACTGCGATCAGGAGGGATATGCTTCCTATCAGTTCCGGATCAAGGATAACGGTATCGGCATGAGTGAAGAATTCTTAAAGCACTTATTTGAACCTTTTGAGCGGGAGCAGACCGCCACAGTGAGCGGTATCCAGGGAACCGGCCTTGGCCTGGCGATCACCAAGAATATCATAGATATGATGAACGGAACTGTCGAAGTGCAGAGCGCTGTGGGGAAGGGAACAGAGTTTATCGTCACCTTCCGGTTCCGCACGGTGGATCAGCCGCAGGAGACAGGACATCTGGAGAGGCTGGAGAATCTGCGTGCGCTGATCGTGGACGATGACGTAAATACCTGTATGAGTGTCAGCAAGATGCTTTCCTCTATCGGCATGAATCCTGACTGGACGACACAGGGAAAAGAGGCGGTCGTTCGTACGGAGTTTGCGATTGAAGAGAATAAACCTTACAGCGCATATGTGATCGACTGGCTTATGCCGGATATGAATGGAATTGAAGTGGTCCGCAGGATTCGTAAAGTCATCGGAGAGGCGGCAACGATCATTATTCTTACCGCATACGATTGGGCCGATATTGAGGATGAGGCAAAGGAGGCCGGTGTTACGGCATTTTGCTCGAAACCGATNTTTCTTTCNGAGCTTCGCCAGATNCTNNTTNCNTCCTATATGGANCAGGAGNNAGAGANGGAGGAAGAATCGGAGGAGGANAACCTGANAGATTTCTTTACCGGNAGGAAGATACTGTTGGTGGAGGACAATGAGATCAATCAGGAGATCGCNCAGGAAATNCTGNGNAGTGTGGGATTTGTAGTNGATACCGTAAACGANGGAACAGANGCCGTGGACAGGNTCAAAAATGTGGANGCGGGCGCCTATGAACTGATNCTGATGGATATNCAGATGCCGATCATGGATGGCTATGAGGCGACACGGCAGATTCGNGCNNTGGANGACTCTGCGAAGGCGGCNGTNCCGATCGTGGCGATGACGGCAAANGCCTTTGACGAGGACNGGCAGAANGCAATGGAAGCCGGAATGAANGATCATGTNGCGAAACCGATCGATATCGANAACNTAATGGATACTNTGAAAAANNTNTTACAGNANTAAAAAANGANCNTTGATGGCAATGTCNTTNTCATTAAGGTTNTTTTTAANTTACAATTATGCGATAGAAACTTGAAATTGCTGCTGTATTGCCTGATCTTCCTGTGATGCCCTTATCGCAGTGGTATAAGCGTTATTCTCTGTATCATCCTGCGCCGTTTTCTCTATTCCGGCCGCATTAGTCTCGGCTGCTGAATTCATTGCATTACCTAATACGGAGAACTGGAATGCGGTTGCTCTTTCCTGTTGCTTTTCCATCTTTTCAAGCTCAGCCTGTTTTCTCTCTGTATTGACACCACGCCGCTCGTCCTGTGCTATTTCTCCCTTTAAGATCGCAATGCCGTCTTCGGTTTTGCTTATGATCGTTCCCTGACGGCCTGCCAGCTGTGCGGAAGTGTCTGCCGATACCATCGCACGCATCTCCTCGCCGGACGGGCGGACATTCGTATCCGTATCGTTGTCTGCTTCTTTCGTATCTTCTTCGACAACGTCTTTTTCTTTTGTTTCAGCGGCCTGCTCTGTTTCAGAAACGATTCCCTGCGTCTCGATCGGCTTCGCATCTTCCTTTAAGATCACAGTGCCGTCGTCGGTGCTGGCGATGACCGCTCCTGCCTGTGGCTGTGTCTGGGACTCATCGGCCGCAGGCGTCTTGTTTGCTTCCGCAGCAGTGTCTGAGGCGGCCTCTTTTGCCTGCAGATCGTCTGCTTCGTCTTCCGCTTTTTCCGGTTTCTGATCTTCCCGAAGCTCTGCCAGCATGCTCTCTCTTTTCTGTGACCTGAGAAGTTCTTCCTGACGCTGATCCAGTTTGGTGCTGAGACTGGATATTTCTTTCTGAAGCGTCTTCTTCTCATCCGTTTTTTCAGTATAAGAAAGCTCTGCATCGGAAGATATCTTTTGCATCTCCCGCTCTACGTTTGTGATCTCATCTTGAATTTTTTTGCTTTTTGCATCCGGCGTGCCTGCCGTAGTCATCTGCATGACTGACATACTGTTCGATGATGTAACGCCGCCAATTCCCATAGAATGAACTCCTCCTTTGCCAAAGGATGTATGTATTTCCGGTCTGATACTATATATATCTACATTTTACTATGTTCCACGTGTAATAAGCAAGACTTTTTTATAATATACGACGGTATTTTGATGAAAACTGCAATCTATACCTCAAAAAGTGCGAATTGTACCATAACGGCTGCTATTTTGCACTGGTTTAACGATAAATTAGAGCTAAATTGCAGGAAACGGGAATGTTTGCATTTCTTGATTTTCAATGATAGTATTTATATATCACGGTGTATAGAAAGGGCGTTATACTACTATGGAGAGAAAAAAGAAAAAGGGTTTGGGAATCTTAGCGAAGTTGATCTTAATGTGTGCTCTGCCGATCATTTGTGCGGATGTTATTTTGGCAGTCTATTCTATCAACGCGCTGCAGAACGGGATGAAGGAAAAAGTAATGAAGGGGCTGTCCCTTGTGTGTCAATCGGTTTCCGCATCCTACGATGCGATCGATCCGGGCGAGTATCGTGTGAAAGGGTATCTGCTTTATAAAGGGGATTATAATATCACCGCACACGAGGATATCATTGACAGCTATACGGAAGGTGAGGATACGGACGTTACCCTGTTTTATGGGGATGTGAGGGTAGCCACTTCCCTNATCGACAAATCAGGGAACAGGATGCTTTGGACAAAAGCGCCCGATGTGGTTGTTGAGCATGTACTGAAGGGCGGAGAGGAATACAGTACAGACAGCATTGTGATCAATGATCAGAATTATTATGCCTATTATAAACCGGTAAGAAACAGGGAGGGTTCTGTTGTAGGTATGGTTTTTGCCGGGCAGCCGTCGGAGGATGTGGATGCGACGATCCGGACCAAAACGATAGGAATTCTGTTTATTTCCTGCGTTATTCTGGTAGTGGCGCTGATTGTCTGTACGTTTCTTGTCAAGGGGATCGCTACCATCGTTGTCCGGGTGGGCGGCATGCTTGGAAGCATTTCAGAAGGTAATCTGCGTGTGGAGCTCAGCGAGGGGGCGGAGAAGCTTGGCACGGTGGCGAAGAAGAGAACGGATGAGATCGGTGTCATGGTCGCGTCCATGTATGGCCTGGCAGAAAAGCTTCAGAGCATGGTCGGCGGTATTAAGGAAAAAACCGACAATCTGACACAGTCAAGCGATTCTCTGGAATCTGTTGCGTCCCAGACCGGCGCTACGGTGGAGGAGATCAGTCATGCGGTGAGTGATATCGCCAAGGGGGCCCAGACGCAGGCGGAGGATATCGAGTCGGCGACCATGCAGGTCACGACCATCGGTTCCATGATTGAAAAGATTGTCGCGGGCGTGCAGGAGCTGGACAGCATATCTATGGAAATACGAGAGGCGGATAATGAATCAGAGCGGATCATCAGCGAATTGAGCGTATCGAACGACAGAACGTTAGAGGCGATCAGGAAAATAGACGCTTCCGTCAATACGACCAATGAATCCGTCGGAAAGATTCAGGATTCTGTCAACCTGATCACGGCGATCGCCAGCGAGACAAGCCTGCTGTCTTTAAATGCCAATATCGAGGCCGCAAGAGCGGGAGAAGCCGGCAGGGGATTTGCCGTTGTGGCTTCACAGATTTCCAAGCTGGCGGAGGATTCCAACAGCTCTGCCAAGACGATCGAAGATATCATACAACAGTTGGCGGAGGATTCCAAAGCGTCTGTTGAGATCATGACAGAGGCGGGAGAGATCATTGTAGAACAGCAGAGAAAGCTGGAGGAGACAAAGAAAAAATTCGCCGAGGTCAGTGAGAAGATCGAAACCTCTATCAGAGAGACCAAACAGATCTATGAGCAGACCAAGGAGTGCGATGAGGCAAGAGTCAAGGTGGTCGATGTGATACAGAATCTGTCCGCCGTAGCAGAAGAAAATACGGCGTCGGCAGAGGGGACAAACGCGTCGATGCAGGAGCTGAATGCGACGATCACCCTGCTGGCGGATGCGTCAAAGGATCTGAAGGATATTGCGGATGAACTTGAGCAGGATGTTGCGTTCTTTAAAATATAATTTCGGGAGGAAATGATTATGAGAAAAAGGATATTGTCACTTCTTCTTGCGTCCGTCATGGTTCTTTCCGTGACCGCCTGTGGAGCTTCAGGCAGTGACGCTGCGACAGGGAAGACAGACGGGGTAGTATCGACGGAGAACGCGGGTGAGGGCATGAAGATCGCGATCGTCAGCAGTCCTGCGGGAGTAGATGACCACTCTTTTAATGAAGATAATTATAACGGCATCCTGGCTTTTATAGAATCTCATCCGGGTGCAACGGTAAAGCCCGTACAGGAGACTACCGGCGATACGGCGGCATCTCTTGCGGCAGTGGCGGATATTGTGGCGGATTACAATGTGATCGTATGCTGCGGTTTCCAGTTTGCGGGGATCTCCGAGATCGCGCAGAAAAATCCGAATGTGAAGTTTATTCTGGTAGACACCTTTCCCTCTGATGCAGACGGCAATGAGGTGGAGGTAGATAATATTTTTGCGATGTGTTTTGCGGAGCAGGAATCCGGCTTCTTTGCGGGAATGGCCGCGGCGCTGGAGACAAAGGCCAATAAAGTGGCTGTTGTAAACGGCTTTGCCTATCCCTCCAACGTAAACTATCAGTATGGCTTTGAATGCGGCGTGAAATATGTGAACGGGACAGAGGGGAAAAATGTAGAGATCATTGAGCTTCCCGCCTATGCAGGAATAGATGTTACCGGCGCCAATGTGGGCGGTAATTATATCGGTTCCTTTGCCGATCTGGAGACGGGAAAGGTCATAGGGAAGGCTTTGATCGCAGAGGGCGTTGACGTTATCTTTACAGCGGCCGGTGACGCCGGAAGCGGTGTCCTGGCGGCGGTGAAGGAGGCGGAAGATGTCTGGTACATCGGATGTGACATTGATCAGTATGATGACGGCGCTGACGGGAATCGCAACGTCATGTTGACTTCCGCCATTAAGGTGATGCATAATGATGTGGAGAGAACATTGAATGCGATCTCTGTTGGCTTTTTCGGAGGCGGGAATGTAACGCTTGGGGCCGATACAGGATCTACAGGCTATGTCAGTACAGAGGGAAGAAATCAGTTGTCGGCAGGGACAATCCAAAAGATGAATGACGCCTATGAATTGCTCATATTAGGAGATATCGTGCCTGCGGCTAATTTTAACGGCATAACGCCGGATGATTTTACGTGGAAATAAATAAGATGATGTTTTTTTAATATACTCTTGACAGTTACCGTTTTTTCTTTTTATAATAAATTTACGCGTTTATTGTATGGTTAGAAGTAGGTTTTAACGTAGGTAGTTTTTTGAAAACTCTATAATCTTCTACAAGGGGGAAACGAGCATGTTTGAGAAACTGAAAAAGTATCGAATCAGAGAGCGCCTGGTAAGGGGGTTTGTGATCGCAGCGGGGATTCCGGCTGTGGTGGCATTGATTGCAGTGATCACTATGATCATCGTGTCAAATAGCTATTCCAGTGCGCTGACAAATTATGGTTTTGCGCAGGGTGATGTAGGTAAGACGCTGGATTATTTCTCGGAGGCGCGTTCTGCGCTTCGTGCGGCGATCGGTTTTGACGATCCGGATATGATCAACAGCCAGATCGCGTCCCATCAGGAGTACAAGGAGAAATTTGAGGCTGCTTTTGCGGAGATGGAGCAGTACATGGTGACAGATGCGAACAAAGAAATATATGCGGACATCGCCAGCAAGCTTCCGACCTATTGGGAAATAGACGGCAGAGTCATGGACACAGGCGCTGTGACTGACAGAGAACTCTGNCTGCAGGCGCAGCAGATAGCCACGGACGAGATGAGGCCGCTCTATACGGAGATCACGGAAGAGCTGAACAGTATCATGGATGTCAAGGTGGAGCGCGGTGACAGTCAGTCCGCTTTGTTGTCTGTTTTATGTATCGTGCTTGCGGTCGTGATCGCAGTGATCCTCGTGGTGGCGCTTACGATCTCCATCCGTATGGGTAAGACGATCGCACAGGAGATTGCGGATCCGCTCGTG
Source organism: Lachnospiraceae bacterium (assembly GCA_014804565.1). Classification (GTDB taxonomy): domain Bacteria; phylum Bacillota; class Clostridia; order Lachnospirales; family Lachnospiraceae; genus UBA3282. The sequence continues at coordinate 24,077 of JAAUZN010000004.1, read as the reverse complement.
CAGCTGCAGGATCGTCTGGAGAACTTTGCACAGGGTGATCTGAGCAGTCCTTTCCCGGATCTGGAGTTGGATGATGAGGTGTCCGACAGTGTGAAGGCTGCGCAGGATATGGCGGAGACACTGAACTTTATCATAGGCGATATCGAATATCTTTTGGGTGAGATGGCGAATTCCAATTACGCAGTCAGATCCAGAGATGGCGACAAGTATACCGGAGAGTTCCAGCAGATTTTTGAGTCGCTGCGGCAGCTCAGAAACAGCATGGTGGAGACGCTGCGTTTCATAGGAGAATCTTCTATTCAGGTTTCCGCCGGTTCCACGAACCTTGCCGAGAGTTCTGAGAGCCTTGCAGAGGGCGCTACAGAGCAGGCAGGCGCGGTACAGGAACTTCAGAATACGATTACTACGATCGCAGGCGAGGCGAAAAGAGCTGCGGATTCTGCGGAGCAGGCTTACAAGCAGTCACAGGAGTACGCGAATGTGGCGGATCGCAGCAGCGATGACATGAAGGAAATGGTGGAGGCTATGAACCGTATCAATGAGACCTCCCAGAAGATCGGAAATATCATTTCCGAGATTGAGAACATTGCATCCGAGACGAATCTGCTTTCCCTGAATGCATCTATTGAGGCGGCGAGAGCGGGTGAAGCGGGACGCGGCTTCTCCGTAGTGGCAGATCAGATCAGACAGCTTGCGGAGCAGAGCAGTAAGTCCGCGGTAGATACCAGAGCCCTGATCGAGAGCGCTTTGTCCGAGATCGATAACGGCAACAAGGTAGCGGATCGTGCCGTGGCTTCCCTGACGACTGTAGTAGAGGGAATCAGAAAAGTGGCGGATTCTTCTCAGGAGNTGAGCGTCTCTTCCGCAAATCAGGCAAGTACTATGGAGTCTGCAGAGCATGACGTTAATGCAATATCAGATGTTATTCAGACGAATGCGGCNATCGCAGAGGANTCNTCNGCTACCAGCCAGGAGCTGTCCGCACAGGCAACTTCTCTGGATTCACTGATTGCAAAGTTCACGCTTCCGGAATAAGGAATAGAATCCGTGTTCAGGAAAAAGCCGGCTTTGCCGTCACAGCAGTATGACACAGAGTCCTATAAACCGATAGTGAAGTGCAGTATCTGCAACGGAGAGCAGGTGGCGGGATTTAAGAACCTACATACAGGNAAATTCGAGGAGATCATGCTGGTCAGAAGCGAGGCTGATCTGAAAGAATTCAAGGAGCGGTACGGCATAACTGAGATAACAAAAGAATATTAAAAAGGAAGAGGGTGATGAAAATCACCCTCTTTTTGTAACTGTTATTATATAACTTCTGTTATTAAATTTTGCTATGACTGGCGTTCCAGCACGGGCATATACTCAATGGGGGACTCCACGCTGATGGTGCGGCCGCCATCGTACACTTCGCCGGTGGAGGTCAGCTTCCATTTNCCGGCGGGCAGGTAGACCTCACGCTTCCACTCGTTCAGATGCAGGATGGGAGCCACCAGGAATCTGTCGCCGAACATATACTGATCCTGTAATTCCCAGCACTTCGCATCCTCCGGGAACTCGTAGAACATGGCCCGCAGAAGGGGAGAACCGTTTGTGTGGGCTTCCTCGTACAGCTCTTTGATATAATCGTGCAGGGAGATGCGGATATCGTAGTAGTTTCGCATAATAGCGTAGTTGTCTTCCCCGTAGCTCCAAAGCTCGTTGGGCTGGCCTGTGTGGAGGTAACCGCCGCCCCAGTCTCTTTCATCCAGAGGCGGAATGTTGTAGGGGCCTCTGTCGCCGTGCATGCGCAGGACGGGAGAGTACACTGCAAACTGATACCAGCGGATCAGCAGCTGGCGGAAATCCGGATCGTTCACATCATCTGTCATGAAGCCGCCGATATCTGTCGTCCACCAGGGAATGCCGGCAAGTCCCATGTTCAGGCCGCCCTGGATCTGATCGGCAAAGGCTTCAAAGGTGCTGGGTATGTCGCCGGACCAGATCACGTTTCCGTATTTCTGNGAACCGGCCCAGCCGGAGCGCAGCAGATTGACTACGGTGCCCCTGTTCTGCTTCGCCATCTCATCGTAGAAGGCGCGGCTGAACATCTGGGGGTAGAGGTTGCTTAAGGAAAGCGCCGGGCCGTCGCAGTAGCGGTAGTTCTCAAAATCATACACACCGTAATCCGGTTCGGAGTTATCCAGCCAGAAGGCGTCGATGCCGTAGTCATAGTAGTTTTTCTTACACACGTCCCAGATGTATTTCCTTGTTTCCGGGTTAAAGGGATCGATCTCCACACAGTCGCCCTGGTAATCGTAGGTCTGTGCCGCGCCGCGCTCTGTTCTGATGAGAAGTCCGCGCTCCGTCATAGGACCGAAATTTTCGCTCTTGCGGTCCACAGAGGGCCATATGGATACGATCACCTTGATCCCCATGCTGTGCAGCTCGTCCACCATGGCTTTCGGATCCGGCCAGTACTTTTTGTCAAATTTCCAGTCGCCCTGGAGGGTCCAGTGGAAGAAGTCGATGACGATCTGATCGATCTTGATGCCCTCCTTCTGGTATTGACGTGCCACGCTTAAGACCTCATCCTGCGTGCGGTAGCGCAGCTTGCACTGCCACAGGCCCATCAACTCTTCGGGGAACATTTCGGCACGTCCCGTCACGGCGGTATAGTTTTCTAACATCTGTTTCGGCGTATCCGCCACAGTGATCCAGTAATCCATCTCTTTGGTGGCGGGCGCGGTCCACTCGGTATAATTTTTGCCGAAAGTCACACGCCCCACGGCGGGATTATTCCACAGGAAACCGTAGCCCAGAGAGGAGACGGCGAAGGGAACGGAGATCTGGGAGTTGCGCTGTTCCAGATCCAGCATGCAGCCTTTCAGATCCATACAGTTTTGCTGATACTGTCCCATGCCGAATATTTTTTCCGTGGGATCGCTCTCAAATTTCAGGCGCAGGGAGTATTCGCTGCCGCCGATGACGCCCTTCCACTCGCGGTTCACCATTTTCAGACAGCGGCTTTCTTTGGAGAGGGTTCCGTCATAGTTTCTGAAATATTCCCGCAGAATCAGTTTGTCGTCCCGGTAGAAGGAGAGGACGCCGGCGAAGTTGACCACTGCCTTGAGACGGCCGTTTGTGATAGTGGCGATCTCCCGCTTGTCTATGGTGCCGTCCCCTACCCAGTGATCCTCCTCCTCGATCAGGATTTGTGTGTTACNTTTTTCGACTGATTCGGTCAATGCCCAGTCGTTTCCGGAAAAGCCGGGCGCCATGGTGGCGCGGACGCGAAAAGCGTCCGTTCCCCAGGCTTCGATCCGAAGCGTTTCTCCCAGACGGCGGCATACAAGTGCGCCGTTTTCTTGCTCAAATCTCATAGTCTGCCTCCTGTTCTTTGATGATATGCTCTGTCATCTTAATATCAGTTTTATCCAGCATTTCGCCTCCGTGCTTAAACAATTGAGTACTGAGGCTTGTAATAGTATAATACTATTATCAGNTTGAGAAAACTATTAAAATACTGCTCTATAATAGTATTATAGTATCAAACGGAGGACTTAAACATGATACCTAACAGTGAAACCCAGGAAAAGAGACAGCACAGCACCACATGGATTCCCTATAGCTATTATGAGTGCAGGATACCGGAATGGTTTATGAGTGTGCCCATGCATTGGCACAGTGAATTTGAGCTGATCCATATTCTGCGGGGAAGAGGAGATTTTATATGCGGCAGCCGAAAATATGAGGCGGGGGAAGGGGAAGTTCTGCTCATACCACCCAATATGCTGCATGCGGCCTACACTTGCGGAGAGCAGGAGTTGATCTATGACGCTCTCGTATTCAGCCCGGCGATGGTGGGGGCGGGCAGTGGCGACCGCAGTGCCCATGAATGTATCCGTCCTATTTTAAAGGGGTATATGCGAATGAATGTCTGTATTCGGAAGGAGACAGCAGGTTATGAGGAGCTTCACGCCCTGGTGGGACGGATATTCTCTTGTGTGCAGGATAATTCTGCCAGAATGGATCTGCTTTTAAAAAGCGAACTGATGCGTTTGATCTGGCTTCTGGAGGAGAGCGGTGATATCGTCTTTGAAAAGGAGGATGGCGGCAGCGAGGCAGAGGCCATCCGTCCGGCGTTAGAATATATGGCAAACCGGTTCCGGGAGGATATCACAGTGGAACAGCTTGCGGAGCTTGTGCATCTGAGCAAGAGCCATTTTATGAGGTGCTTTAAGAAAGCGGTGGGGATCGGTGCCATTGAACATCTCTCCCAGCTTCGCATCAATGCGGCCTGCGAGGCTTTAAGTGACAGCAATGACCAGATCGCGGATATTGCCTTTTCCTGCGGCTACAGCAACCTCTCCAACTTTAATAGGCAGTTTTTGAAGAAGGCGGGCTGCTCTCCGAAGGAGTACAGGAAGAGAAATGTTGCGGCGGATTGATAGCCGCAGTGGTAACAATTCCTTTGGATGTGAAAATATTTTGTAAAAATGTAGGACAGGTTGTCACATTTGCAGTTTGTCAGGTGTTTTATAGATATAAGACAGGACTACAGAATTTTGTGAACATAAATTTCATTCTCCTTATGAGGCGGTGATAGATTTGGATGAAATGAGAGACGGGGCGGACCGGAGCGTAGAGGAGGTATTTTTTGCATATGGCAATATGCTTTACCGGGTTGCCTTTGTGATGATGAAAAATGCCTTCGACGCCGAGGATATCGTGCAGGATGCCCTGATCAAATATATGGAGTGCAGGAAGCGCTTCGATACAGAAGAATACAGGAAAGCCTGGCTGATTCGGGTGACGATCAATCTCTGTAAAAACAGGCTGCGGTTTTACCACAATCACCCGAAGATCTCCGTGGAGCAGCTCTCCCGGTATTATGAAACGAGGGAGGACACGGAGCTGATGGACAGTTTGCTGCTGTTGCCCGAGAAGTACAGGGAGATCCTGCTGTTACATTATATAGAGGGATATCAGGGCAAGGAGATCGCGAAAATGCTTACGCTGTCGGAAGCCGCCGTCAGAAAGCGGCTGGAGCGGGGGAGGAAGAAGCTGGGCGAACTGTTGGAGAAGGAGGGCACATTATGGAAGACAGAATAGAAGAGCGGTTGGAAAAAGCAGCGGCGCGGATCGTGCCTGACAGAGCGGTGCAGGAACGCATTCTGGAAGGGATAAAAGAGAATAAACACAGCAGAAGGAGACTGTCCGTGCGGGTGCCTGCGGCGGTTCTGGCAGCATGTATGCTGGTATGTCTGCTGTGGTTTGGCGGTACGCAGAGCCTGTTCGGAGAAGAGATCGTGGTCTATGCGGCCACGGAGGAGANCGGCTGGCAGAAGCTTGAGGAGGGAGAACGGATCCTGCTGAAGCAGGAACCTTATCAGATTATCGAGGAAGGTGAGGGAATAGAGCCTTTTGATGAATTTGGGCAGTGTTATTATTATCCATATAAATGCACCTTTCGGGTGGAGGTGCCGGATAACTATCGTTATGCGCAACAGTGTGTCTTCATAAAAAACGATCATATCTCGACACCGGCGAAGCGTGCGGATCTGATTGAATGGTATGTGGCGCCGGAGCGGCCGGAGGATGCGGGCAGAGTCATGCAGGGGTCGTGCCGGATCTGGGTCGTAAATGATAAATTGGAACAGGTCGGAGCATATGACCTGAATCTGACCAAGGAGGATGGAAAGTGCTACGCAGAGCTTACACACGTCTGGGGAAAATAGGGGAAGTGAGAATGAGTTTTTTTGTCAGACAGACCGCGAGGAATCTCGCGCGCCATCAATACAAGAGCCTGCTCTACTTGCTGATCGGTGTGCTGACGGTGTTTCTTCTGGCGGTGTATGCGGGGAACCTGGACAGCACGAAGAGGCAGCTTGCGCGGCTGCCTGAGGTGATGAAGATTACCGCCAGGATCAGTAATCTGGACGGTTCCATGACCGAAGCGCTGAGGATCAGAGAGGATCGGATGGATGGTATCCTGACTTCCGAGTATGTGGAGGATGCGACANTTAGCGTGCGGCTGAAGTGGGGCTTCGGAGCGTTTTCCAAGGAGGAGTATCTGAAAAATCTGAATTACTACGGCGTGGGAATGAATGCGGTGGGCGGCGTACCGGGTCTGAAGCCGGAGGAGATCACCTATATGGAAGGGGTGGATGCCGGCATTCTGGAGACGGCGGAGAAGGTCTGTATCATGGACGCCGACCTGATGGCGCAGGAGGGGCTTTCTTTTGATGATTATGTTATGTTAACCTTATTCTATTATCACGTAGATGAATATAGAAATGAGGTGCTGATCGATCCGTTGGTGACGGACACTTACCGTATCGTGGGATCCGTGAAGATCGGGGAGTATCGGGGCGGCTGGGTGCCGGCGGAGGTGATTTTCCCCTTTAACTGCGTGCGGGAGGCCTATCAGAGACAGGGCATCGAATTTTGGGCGGACTCCGGCTCCTTTGTGGTCAAGGATCCTTTTATGCTGAATGCATGTAAGGACCAGATGCATGACCTGGGGTTTCTTGAGGTGATAACGCGGGCGGAGTTTCACTATGAGGGTGCCGCGCTGACGATCATGGATCAGGACTTCATCCGCTCGGTCAGGACGCTCAATGAAAATCTGGCGCTCCTTCAGGGAATGCTGCCCTTTCTTACGGTGATCATTTTCTTTATCGGGTATATCTGCAGCTATCTCTCCATTCAGGGCAGGCGGGAGGAATATGCCCTCATGCGTTCCCTGGGAACGGGGAGGGGCAGGAGCTTTATTCTGTTTTTGGGAGAGACGATGTTTTTGGAGGCAGCGGCGTGTTTTTGGGGAAGTCTGGCGGCGGGCCTGCTTTTTTCCACGGCCCCTGCGGTTCTGGCTTTGGCGGGAGCGCTGTTTTTTGCCGCCTTTCTGGCGGGAACGGTGGTGGCGCTTCTTGCCCTGCACAGCCTCAGCGTGATAGAACTGTTGACTACAAACAATTAAAATTTATAGTAAAGTACAGTAACGTAATGGAAAGGAGAATTTATGGAGACCGTGAGAGTGGAGCATGTAAATTATACCTACCGCACCAAATACCAGAGTGTGGAGGCGCTTAAGGATGTGAGCTGCAGCTTTGAGGATGGGGCTATGTACGCCATTGTGGGGAAATCCGGCAGCGGCAAGAGTACCCTGCTTTCCCTGCTGGCGGGGCTTGATCTGCCCAGTGGCGGCAGTATTTATGTGGAGGGGGAGGATTTAAAGACTATGGATCGGGACAGCTACCGCCGGGATACGGCCAGTGTGGTGTACCAGGCGTTCCATCTGTTTCCCCTGCTTACGGCTCTGGAGAATGTGATGTATCCCATGGAGCTTAAGGGAGTGAAGAGAAAACAGGCAGCGAAACGGGCGAAGGAGCTCCTTTTACAGGTGGGGCTTCCTGAGACTATCTGCAGGCAGTTTCCCAAGATGATGAGCGGTGGTGAGCAGCAGAGAGTGGCTATTGCCAGAGCCCTTGCAGTGGACGGTAAGATTCTGCTTGCGGATGAGCCCACCGGTAATCTGGACTCGGAGAACGAGCGCAGGATCGTGGAGATTTTGTATAAAATAGCCCACGAGGCGGGGTATACGGTGATCGTGATCACCCACAACGAAAAGGTGGCAGCGGCGGCGGATCACCGTTATCAGATGGAGGACGGACGGCTGAGCGTTCTGTAGAAAAGGAGCAGGATATGGCGAGTTTACGAAACAGTCTGATCAGACTTTTGCGAACGCCGGTGAAGACGGTTCTCTTTTTGCTGCTCCTAGCCTTTACGGTGGCGCTGGTGAGTGCGGGCGGCAGTCTCCGGCAGCTCTGCAGCGCCAATATGGAGCGGTTTGAGGATATTTTTGTGACCATAGGCACGGTGGAGCAGCGGCCCGAGAGAACGGTGCAAAAAGGGCGCTGGTCTGCGAACACGAAGGATTATCAGTATTACGACAGTCGGATATACGGGGATACGATCCCTCTCTCCGTGCTGGATCTGGAGGGGGTCGAGTATTTGAGCGGGCCGGAGCAGCGGGCTTATTACAGCTCTTTAGCGTCAGAGTATGAGCTGAGGGAGCCGAATGAGAGGATGGGATTTATGATGGTCGTGGAGGCATCTCCCGTGGAAGACTGCATTCCCTCGGAGCGGGTGATGATGGAAATGAAAAATATGGTCTACGCTACTTATCGTGTCAATATGCCCAACTTCTATTTCTGCGATCATTACGAGGAGAATCCTCAGAAGCTGTATAAGGACAAGACCTATGTGATGTCGTTGTACTACAGGGCTGCCCATGACTGGGTGCGGGCGCAGGATGACGATGCCGGCAAAATGGAATTGGTACCGCAGGAGGGACCTTTCTCTACCCAGACAGATCAGAACGGAAACCGGCTGCCCAACGATATGACAGGCATAGGCGTGGAGGAAGTGACGCCGGGCTTCTGGGAGACGGAGAGAGGCAAGGCGTGGCTTGCCATGTGCGAGGAGTATCGGCTGTACTATGAGTCCCTGCCTGTGACGGCCACGGAGGATCTGAACCTGATCATGGCTTTTTACTCCAAGGAGGCCTATGTGATGGAGGGAGAAGTTTTTTCCGAGGAGGATTATCAGCAGGGAAACCGGGTGTGTCTGGTATCGGAACGTTTTGCCAACAGAAATAAGCTAAAGGTGGGGGACAGCGTGCATCTGGCGCTGCGCTATGCCAACTATGCCCAATCCGCTTTTCTGGGCGGTCTGGAATGCGGGTTGAATGCGGCAGGAGAGAACTATCAGGTCTTTGAGGAGGCTGATTATCAGATCAAGGGGATCTATGCGAGCGTGGCAAGCGGCTACGGAGGCATCGGCTATCTGATTGATGACAGAAATGAGATCTTTATCCCCACCGCCTCCATCAAGAACAGCAATGAAAACAATATTGCCGATTACGGGCCCATGAAGGGATACACCACCGCATTCCGTATCCCCAACGGCAAGAAAAGCATAGAGAATTTTAAGGAGAAATGGGAGGCTCAGGGGGTCAGCTATGTGGACATCAGCTTTTACGACGGGGGTTTTTGTGATCTGGAGGAGGGTTTACAGTCCATGGAGAGAATGTCCCTGCTCCTGCTTATCACGGGAGCGGTCAGCGCTGTCTTTATCGTGATCTTTTTCTGTCATCTCTTTATTACAAAGCAGAAAAAAATGACGGCCATCGAGCGGTGTCTGGGCATGAAGAGGAGACAGTGCGCGGTTTCCCTGCTCACCGGTATTCTGGTCATTGCGCTTGCGGGCTGCGCTGCGGGTGCCTTTGCGGGACGGCTTTTTGCAGAGCGGGCGGCGAAGCAGATGCTGCAGACGCAGGAGTATGACACCCGCTACAGCAACGGCGCTTTGCAGACGGAAAGCGAGAACCGGGAGGAGGTCGCTTATCTGACACAGCTGGATAGCCGGGTGACGGCAGCGGCGGGCGGTCTGGTCTTTTTGTTTACGCTTGCCACAGCCCTGACGGGGATATACAGCAATCTGCGGGAGGAGCCCTTGGCGCTTCTTTCCACGGCGGAACATAATGGGTAATGGAGTGAAAAGAACTTCTAACCGCTCACAGCAAGGGCTGTTTCGCGGAGAGGCTCTAAGTTTCACTCGGGAGGGAATATGTATCATTATATTATTACGAGCATCAAACGACAGACAAACAGAAGCATACTGGTCATCCTGGTCAATTGTGTGTTGGCAGTCCTGCTGAATCTGTATTTCGGGCTGATCGGCAGCTACCGGACACAGCTTCACGATCTGGCAGCAAACACGCCCATCAAGTGTACGATCACCAACCCGGACGGGACGATGGAGGTGGGAATCTCCGTGAGCAGTGAGATCTTGCGTGACCTACAAGAGGCGGAGCAGATCAGGGATCTGGACTGTTCGGTCCAGATGAAGGCGGGCTTTGGCGAATTTGCCATAGAAGATTGGAAGGAGCATCTGAATCTGGTCGTAAGCGCGGTCAATAAGAACGACAGCAGCGTCCTGCCTGAGAACATGGAGATACAGTATCTGGACGGATGGGATGAAACCGTATTTGCCGGGAGTGAGCGCGTGTGTGTCCTGAGAAAATCTGTTATGGATGAGCAGGGATATGTCTGCGGAGATGAGTTTCTGCTCACTGTGTACTACTATTATTATAATGATGAAGATGAACTCTGGATGGATGAGCTGCGCCCCGTATCGTTTCAGGTCGTGGGGCAGATCGACGATTCTGACCCGGTGACATCTTACGAATATCCCGATGTTATGCTGCCCTTTCAGACGGCGTGGGATCTGGTGGAGGAGAATCAGGCGGATTTTACGGCTGACGCGGTTTCCTTCTATGTGAAAGATCCCCTTGCCCTCAACGCCTTTAAAGATGAGATGGGGCAGATCGGCGGGGAGTATGGCCTTTTTGAGATCTACAAGGGGGACAACGTCAGGTTTTCCTACAAGGGAACTGCCCTCTATGTGCAGGATGGCATTTTTATCACCATGGCGGATCGGCTAAAAACGGCGATCCGCATCCTGACAGCATTTCTTTTGCCCATGGGGCTCCTGGTCTTTATCGTGGGCTATGTGATCAGCCATCTGCTGGCAAACGGCAGGGTGAAGGAGTTTGCCCTGTTCCGGTCGCTGGGGGTGAAAGCGCCCCTGGCGGTGTGGGTGTTCTGGTGCGAACAGTTTGTCCTTGTACTTGCCGGGAATGTGATCGGGTGTCTGGCGGCTTTGCTTGTGGGTCAGCAGGGGATTCAGGAGATTGTGAAGGTGTGCGGGGCGGCCTTTGGCGGCTATATGCTGGGAACCACGGTGGCTCTTGCGCTGCTGGCGAAGGAAAAGCCGTTGGAACTTCTTACGACGGAGTAAGTGCAGTGGAATAATGAATGCCGATGCGGAGGAGATTTCGGATGAAGAACTATGCCAAACAGATGTGCAGGAGACCATTACAGCTTTTGCTGATGATCGTATTGATCATGATCGTGACGGTGATGCTCACGGTGGGCGGCAATCTCTGGGTCACCAGTGACAGGATTTCGAAGGCTTATGAGGGCGATTTTATCACTATCGGCACGGTAACACAGAAGCCGGATGCGGTGGTGGAAGTGGAGGAGTGGGATGCGAAGAGAGGAGATTACCGGATAAGGAAATCCCCCCGTTATAATCGATATGCCACGGAGGAGGATCTGGCGTTTCCAGAAATAACGTATCTTAGGGAGCCGGAGAAAAGAGTCTATTGGGGGTCTTATGTGCCAGAGTATCTGCATTGGAATGATTTCCTGATATACCCCGATGACGATTGGGAGATCGTGGCGGAGTTTTCTCCTATGGAAGACTGCGTTCCCAATGAATCCGTGTTGATCAAGATCACGAAGGTTTTGGGGGACGCCAAAATGCTGGAAGGCGCTGTGGAATGGTTCTGCGATCACTATAACAGATATCCGGACGAGTTAAAGGCTGACAAAACTTATGTGGCTAAGATTTCCTATATGAGTTCGGTGCACGGAAAACGATGTGAGGAAAAAGGGGTTGAGGATTGGCGTCTGGAATATGGCCCGGAAAAGGTCAGTCCCAGATTGTATACGCCAGAGGGAAAGAGAATCGAAGATACACTGGAGATGCAGAGTATCTATGAGGTGACGGAAGGCTTTTATGAGACGGAGGCAGGAAAACGCCTGCAGGAGATTGCGAACATAGGAAAGCTCTATCATGATACCCAGCCTGTGGTGGGAACCAACAGCACGGATCTTTTGCTGCCTTTCTATGAGGGGAGCGCCTGGGTGTACGAGGGGCGGTATCCCACAGAGGAGGAGTATGCACAGGGAAGCCCGGTGTGTCTGGCTCCCAGAGAATTTGCGGAGAACAACGGCCTGTCGGTGGGGGATCAGATCATGACACATCTCTATTATACCTGCAGCGGGGATGAGGTGGATAAAGATTATATGCTTACAGGAGGGGGAGGATATTATATGGTTTTGGGGCTTGACGGAAAACTGCTTTCTCCCTTTGAGGAGAAGGCGTACACCATAGTCGGCCTCTATGATTATACCCCATCCGTAAAGGGGATCGGGGGAGAGGAACTGATCGTACCGCTTAATTCCGTAGAGAATAAGACGGAGAATTATGTGTACTTTGGTGCGATGGCGGATGAAAACACCTCGTTTCAGATTGAAAACGGAACCATCGCAGATTTCCTGGAAGCCAGTGCGAAGAATGGTGTGGACAATCTGGTCTATACCTTTTATGACAGAGGGTATTCTGCCTTGATGGAAGGTATTCAGAATCTGAAAAATATGTCGGCAGCGCTGCTTGTCATGGGGCTGATCGCTGCGGTGATACTGACCCTGCAGATATCCCATATCTATATCACCAAGCAGAAGCGGCGTCTTTCTATCGAGCGTCTGCTTGGCATGACGGGGAAGAAGTGCAGGAATATCTGCCTGGCGGGTATCCTGATCCTTCTGCTTCTGGGAATTGTCCCCGGCGTGGCGGCTGGTATGGCGGTCTCCGAGCGGGTAAACATCGAAGATATGGGGCAGGAGAAGCTTAACAGAAAATACAGCAATCTCGGTCTGATGGCGGAGACGGAGATCGACTTATCCGGGCAGAATCAGGGGGACTTCGCAGTTTCCTGCATGATGGGCGGACTGGTGCTTGTGCTGGGTATGGGGCTTTGTGCCTATAAGGCGGGACAGGTACTCGGACAGGAGGCGTTGTATCTGGTGAGCGGGGAGGAGATTTTGTAGATGCTGAGTTCAGCGTTTACACCTTGAACATAATCTGTTATACTTATCAAGTAGCGGTTGAATCGAATAAAGAAAAAGAGTGGTGATTAAATGCCGAGTGGTGCAGATATTATAAAAGATTATGTTATTGAATTTTCACGGCTCCAAGATTGGATGATTCCAGTTAAAGAAACCAATCCCGAAACATATGATTCTATGTATAAACGATATATTGAGTTAAAAGTTACGTTGTTAGCATTAGGTGTTAATCTGACAGAACTTGACAGGATAAAAGAATAATACTACTGATATAGAATAGAATTAGTACGATGGGACAAAGAAGTCTGAAAAGATTTCTTTGTCCCTTTTTGCGCGTATGAGCAGAGTCAGAAGGCAGGAAAAAGGAGGAAATACAATGTCTGAGATAAAAGAAGCCTGTGGTGTGGTGGGGATGTACGATCCCGACGGGGAGAATGTGGCAACGTCTGCTTTCACAAGGATCTGGGACATGTGCGCTATTCGACCACGGGAGCTTCCGTGGCGGAGAATGCCCAGCCTTTGGTGCTGTCGTATATTAAGGGAACGCTGGCGTTAGCCCACAACGGAAACCTGATCAATACGCCGGAGCTGAAGTGGGAGCTGATCCAGAACGGTGCCATTTTCCACACCACCACGGACTCGGAGGTGATTGCTTTCCACATCGCCAGAGAACGCGTACATTCGGCCTCGGTGGAGGAAGCAGTCTATAAGACGGCTTTAAAGATAAAGGGCGGCTTTGCGTTGGTGATCATGAGTCCCCGCAAACCGATCGGAGTGCGGGATATTCTGCCGGGAGAGGTGGTAACGATCACCGGTAAAGAGGTACAGTCGAAGATGCTGCCGGCGGCAGAGGGTCGTGCCCATTGTATCTTTGAGTATATATACTTTGCAAGATTGGACAGTACCATGGACGGAGTTCGGGTGTACGATGCCAGAATCCGGGCGGGCAGAATGCTTGCAAAATCCCATCCTGTGGAGGCGGATTTGGTGACCGGGGTGCCGGAGTCGGGGCTTCCTGCGGCACAGGGTTATGGGCTGGAGAGCGGTATTCCCTTCGCACTTGCCTTCTATAAGAACAGTTACATAGGCAGGACTTTTATCAAGCCTACCCAGAAGGAGCGGGAGTCCGCCGTCCGCATGAAGCTGAGTGTCTTAGAATCGGCAGTAAAGGATAAGCGGATCGTGCTGGTAGATGATTCCATTGTGCGGGGCACCACCATTGCCAATCTAATCCGTATGTTAAAGGAGGCCGGAGCCAAGGAAGTGCATGTGCGGATCAGTTCGCCGCCTTTTCTCTATCCCTGTTATTTCGGCACTGATGTGCCCTCCAATTCCCAACTCATTGCGGCGAAGCACAGTGAGGAGGCAATCTGCGAGATGATAGGAGCGGATTCCCTTGGGTATCTGCGGCGGGAGGATTTGGAGGAAATGACGGGCGGGCTGCCCCTGTGCAGAGCCTGCTTTGACGGGGCGTATCCTATGGACTGCAGCGGGGTGTAGGTCCTCAGAAGAGATTTCATTTGTTATTAAAACTACTTCTCAGGTCTTTAAGCAATCGCTCCGCAATGGGCGTAAACACTTGATATTTTTTCCAGATCAAATATATTTTCGTTTCAAGTCTTGGTGTAAGCGGACGGAATATAAGTCCGCTGTCCCGGCTTGTGTCTATGAGATGTTCAAAAGTTAAGAGATAACCAAGTCCCTCTTTGACAAAAAGGGAACCATTGTAGGACAGGCGGAACGATCCTTCGAGATGCAGTTCATCCATTTTGTTCCCACACCATTTAGAAATATCATGATCCCAACCCTGTTCGGAACAGAATAACGGAAGTCCGATCAAATCATCTGCGCAGACAGCCTGCTTTTTTGCCAGCGGGCAGTCTTGCGGCATGACGAGGCCCCACACATCAGCTTCGGGAAAAGCAAGGTAATTGTACTTTGTTGTATTGGGTTCCTCAGCGAGCACTGCGAAATCTATGATGCCTTTATCCAGCTTTTCCGTAACCTGTTCTGTGTCGCCGCTGGTGATATGGTAATGCAGATCGGGACAGGTTTCCTTGCATGTTCGAATCGCGGCGGCAAGATGCCTGACCTGGTAAGATTCCGCCAGACCCAAATACACATCACCGCCTAAAACATCATCCAACGTGAGAAATTCAGAGGTGATCTTGTCTGCCATTTTTATCAGATCTTCCGCCCGTTTTCGTAATAGAATCCCTTCTTCTGTAAGCTGGATGCTGAAACTGTGGCGTGTGAACAGTTTTTTTCCAAGCTCATCTTCCAGAGCTTTTAATTGTTTTGAAAGCGTAGGGTGGGTAACGTGGAGCAGTTCTGCCGCGCGGGTCATATTTTCTTCTCGTGCCACCGCAAGAAAATATCGCATGGTTCTTAATTCCATAAATTTCTCCTCTTTATGATATTCCTAAAATTTATATCATGCTATAAATTATAACTATTAGCAAAGCGAAAATCAAGGGGATACAATATATACAACAGAAAAAGATTTCGGGTTCGATAAATGAAAAAAGAAAAGCAATAAGACAGGAAAGCAAAATCAATGTGTAAAGAAAGAGAGGCAGATGAAAAATGGCAGATACTATAAAACTGGAATTAACAAAGGAATGGGATAAGACTTTCCCGAAAAGTGACAAGGCGAACCATCGTAAGGTGACCTTCCATAATCGATATGGATTTACGCTGGCAGCAGATCTTTACGAGCCAAAAGGGGCTGAGGGGAAGCTTTCTGCCATTGCGGTATGCGGACCTTTTGGTGCGGTAAAGGAGCAGGCAGCGGGGCTGTATGCCCAGACAATGGCGGAGCGTGGTTTTCTCACGATTGCATTTGATCCGTCTTTCACGGGTGAGAGCGGTGGGGAACCCCGGTATATGGCATCTCCTGACATCAACACCGAAGATTTTCAGGCGGCGGTAGATTTTCTCTCTTTACAGGACAATGTGGATCCGGAGAAGATCGGTATTATCGGAATCTGTGGCTGGGGCGGTCTGGCGCTGAATGCTGCGGCACTGGATACCCGAATCAAGGCGACCGTGGCATCTACCATGTATGATATGACCCGTGTCAATGCAAACGGATACTTTGATTCTGAGGATTCCGCTGATGCGAGATATGAAAAGAAAAAGGCTATGAACGCACAGCGGATCATGGATTATAAAAATGGCAGCTATGCGTTAGGTGGCGGCGTTGTCGATCCGCTTCCGGCAGATGCGCCGTTCTATGTGGCGGATTATTATGATTATTACAAAACAGACCGCGGCTATCATAAGCGTTCCCTGAATTCCAACGGGGGCTGGAATGCGATCGGCTGTATGTCCTTTATGAATCAGCCCATCCTGAAATACAGCAATGAGATCCGCAGCGCCGTTCTGGTTATGCATGGTGAAAAGGCGCATTCCTGTTATTTCAGCCGTGACGCATATACGGCTATGGTGAAAGAGAATCCTTATGCGGATAATAAAGAATTGCTGATCATTCCGGAGGCTGTTCATACGGATCTTTATGATGGAGGAAGTAAAAATGCGATTCCATTTGACAAACTGGAACAGTTTTTCAGAGAGTATTTAAAGTAAAGGCGTTGTAGACGGAGGTGACACGCAAAGCGTATTTTGGGCTGGTGATCCCCATATGTATGATGGTGCGATGTTCTCTTACAAGGGAGATTTTCTGGGTTATCTTGGACTTGAGGATATGGGAGTGTTTACAGCTCATGGCGGGATTCTGAAAAAATCAGAATCTCGTTTCTTTTTTCTGTTGACAGAATATCGTACAGCGAACAGCGAAAAATTAAATTGAACTTCTTGTTGAATTATGGTAGCATTTATGTGGGACTACCAAGATTGTAGGCGGTTAGCTCTCTCCGGAGGGACTGTGACCCTCCGATTACATAGAAACCCGCAAGGGAATCTGGAGAAAGGAGGGCTGAGCCAATGGATATTTTAGAATTTATGGCAGTGTTGAGCTTTGGCTTGACCTGCTTTGGAATAGGATACTCTATCGGTAAGGATAGTAACAAGACACAGAAATAGCCGTCCTGCTCCGCTAAGTGAGGCGACTATTTTTGTCATAATCATTTAATCGGGCTAACTATGGAGCAGTATGATACCATATTTATCGGTTATCCATTTTGGATACCTNNNTTACTCTCAAATTTNAGATNTAAAATTNTAGTAANAGCAATGNCNANNGTTACAAGTCCGTAATATCCATATACACCGTGAATGGCTGTCATATTGCTGCCCATAAGNGTGTAGAAAAGTACGGAAAGCGTAGAGGCAAACGAGCTTGAAATCTGACGAAGTGTATTGAAAATAGCGCTGCCGTCAATACGTTCCCTGCCCTCAAGGCCGCTCAATGCCAGTGTAGTCACAGGTGAATTCAATACTGCCATTGCATTGGTTTGAAGAGCAAATACAACAGCTATATAGACAATCGGTGTATTGTCTGAAAATAACATGCCCATTACGGAAAACACTGCATATAACAGCGGACCTGCGATAAACATAGGTTTTTTCCCTACCTTGTCATACAATCTGCCGNCTGAAAGAGTTGTTACTACCGATAGTGCAGAGCCTNCGATCGTTGCCAATCCATAAGAGGTGTCCGAAAAGCCCCTTATAGTCTTTGAAAAAATAGGCAGGATCATAGCATTTCCCATGGCAATAAGATAAAGGAAAAGACTTAGTATGACTGCAATTCTAAAGGAAGGATATTTGAATAAGCGCAGATTAAGCATAGGGGCTTCCGATTTTAGCTGTAAAACGGAAAATATGGTTAAAAGCAAAATTCCAAGAAGTATCAATCCGCCGCTTCTGAATAAAAACAGACCGCTGCTTATGTTGCTCACACCTATGAGAAATGCTGCAAAGCCCAGGGAAGAAATTGTNATGTACAGAATATTCAATTCTGCATCTTCTTTATCGGTAACGTTTTTCATAAATATAATTCCACCTATGATGATTAGGATTCCTAAGACAAACAGTGACGCAAACACGCCCTGCCAGCCGAAGGCATCCATCATAAGCCCTGCGTATGTAGGTCCTACTACCGTTGATACCATTGATGCCATAGAATATGCCGCCATAATTGTGCCATGCTTTTCTTTNGGATAAAGCTTTAANAGAAGGATCTGCGCTAATGGCATCANCATTCCGCAGCCTACAGCCTGAAACAAGCGGCTTACAAGCAGAACCGGAAAGCTNGGAGCTAAAAATGCACCCAGTGAACCTGCCGTAAACGAAGTCATTGCGGAAAAGAAATACAACTTATTGGGCATTCGCTTGATAAGAAACGCAGTTATGGATATGGCTATTCCCGCAATCAAAGTTGCGCCACTTGTAACCCATTGGGCAAGATTGGATGAAACACCGAAATATGCCATAAAATTCGGTATCATGTTGCCTGTTACCGAAGTTGACATAGTCGTTATAAATTGCGCTGTAAGCAGCGTAATCAAAATTCCTGCTCTTTGTACATTTGATATATTGTTTTTATTGTTCATCACATTTTTCCTTTCCGATTTATCAATTCTGACATATNTCTCACTGGGTGAGATAATANGGCAAAAATAAATTTATTCCTCCATAACTTCCCTTATCTTATGTGAAATTCTAATATAAGTATCAAGNTCCTCCCTGCTGATCCGTTCAAGCAATAATTCTATTTTCTCGTGAGTTTGTTCTTTCATTTCGTTTATAAGATCCACGCCTTTTGGAGTAATTTCAACAACTGTGCGTCTGGCATCTTNGGATGAGTTTTGCCGTGTTATAAGTCCACTTTGTTCCATTCTTTTAAGTAACCCCGCAATCCGTGATGTGCTTACATTCATACTTTTAGCAAGGTCACCGGAAATCACCTCACCCTCAGACTGCTCCAAATAATTTAGGACAAAACCAAAACCTCTTTCTGTGGATTCCAGATTGTTGAAAAAAGACCTTGGTATACTCGAATATAAATCATAGAAAAACTCTTGTGTCTCATCTCGCGTACTCATTGCAAAACCTCTTTCACTTTATTTGCTAACCCTCTGAGATATTATATCTCATTTTTCTCCCTGTTTCAATAGACTATATGGAATGTACAACTGTAACCCCNTCAAGACAAAACGAAAAAGTTAGAGAATATTAAATTAGGACAGGAATTTAAGGTGTTTATCGGGAAAATACCCACAGGTGTAANGAAACATCGCAACNACGAAATTGATACAATGNGNAANNGCNGAAANGCNTGNAAATAAGNCTTTNNACGGNTTCTGCGGNTNTNNTTTTNGTGCTTTTTTGGTCTGCCGCTACGATGCAGGGGCTGTTCTGTCCGGTAATTTTGCACCTCTTTATAACGATTGCTTGGTAATCGTTAAAATCTTATAGCATATCGCTAAAACATTCAAAAGAAAAATATATGTTCACAAAGAAAGAGAAAAGATTGGTTGGGAAAGGGTGCTTCACAATCATAAGGGAACGGGGCGGTATATTGAATTTTCAAATTCCTGTTGACAATCGTAGCATCCTACTATATAATTTTCGTAGGATACTACTAAAGGGGGATGCGTTATGAATATCAACAAAGCAGCAATTTTAATCAAAAAAGCCTCACTTGAATTTGAAAAGGTCGCCAATCCGATCTTTGCGGAATATGATCTGACCGCATCGCAGTACAGGATTCTCAAATTTCTTTACGCAAGCGAATTGCGGACTGCGCGTGTAGTGGATTTAGAAAAGCACTATTCTATGACGCATCCTACCACGTTAGGTCTGCTGGAGCAGTTGGAAAAGAAAGGTTTTATAAAGCGCGTGGTGAATCCGGATGATGCGAGAGGAAAGCTCGTTGCATTAACAGAAAAAGCGGATGTGATGCAAAATGAATTAGAGGTATTAGGAGATGCGGTTGAGAAGAAGTTGACGCAGCGGCTGACGGCAGAGGAAAATGTGCAGCTTGTCGGACTGCTGGGTAAAATGCTGGGACTGGATCAATAGAAATTAACAAAATAAGCCGCAAAAGGAACGGCATGAGAGGAGATATTTATTTTGGAGAAAGAAATCATTAAGGAAAAGAACCCGTTAGGAACAAGACCAGTACCGCAGATGCTTCTATCACTGGCGGTTCCGGCTGTAATCGCNAATNTGGTCAACGCCGTTTACAATATNGTCGANCANATATTNATNGGGAATAAGATNGGTTATCTTGGAAATGCNGCAACNAATGTTGCCTTTCCGNTAACTACNATCTGTATGGCGATAGGGCTGATGGTCGGGCTTGGGNCTGCGGCNGGATTCAATCTNAATCTTGGNAAGAAANAACCGGAGNAGGCAAAGGGGATAGCNGGGACTGCTTTTACATCCCTTCTGCTCTGCGGCATAGTGATCTGCATTTTGGTGAGACTTTTTTTGCAGCCGCTTATGGTGACTTTTGGCGCTACGGAGGATATTCTGTCTTATGCGATGGAGTATTCCGGTATTACCTCTTTTGGAATACCATTCTTGCTCTTTTCCACGGGTACGAATCCATTGGTTCGNGGCGATGGAAATGCAAGGTATTCCATGACCGCCGTTATCGCAGGTGCAATTTTGAATATCATACTGGATTATACTTTTATGTATGTCTTTAGCTGGGGGATTGCCGGAGCAGCGTGGGCTACTGTGATTGGGCAGATTGTTTCTGCAGTTTTATTGATGTTGTACTTCCCAAAGTTTCAGCATGTAAAATTTGAGGNTGGCGATTTTCTCCCAAAAGGGAAATATATCATGCAGATCTGCAGGCTGGGTTTTTCATCGTTTGCNTTCCAGTCCTCCACACTTGTNGTNCAGGTGGTACTCAACAATCTGCTCCGGACTTATGGGGCACAGTCCATGTACGGTAGTGAAATTACTATCGCAGTGGCCGGAATTATGCAGAAAATCAATGCAATCTTTGTAGCTGTCGTGATTGGAGTNGTGCAGGGGTCACAGCCNATCTGCAGTTTTAATTACGGCGCAAGGAAATACACAAGGGTGCGTGAAACGGTGCGCCTTTTAATGATTTCGACAACAGTCCTGTCANCGGTTGTATTTCTTCTGATACAGTGTTTTCCGAGGCAGATCATGAGTCTTTTCGGAGAAGGCACAGAGGAATATTTTGAGTTTGCAATAAGGTATGNAAGGGGATTTGCCGCGGTTATGTTCCTGAACGGCNTACAGACTTCCTGCACGACCTTCTTTCCTTCCATCGGAAAGGCGTGGAAAGGTTCCGTNATATCGCTGTCCAAGCAGCTTGTCTTGCTTGTACCGCTTCTCATTCTGTTAACACAATGGNTGGGACTGAATGGAGTCATAATCGCAACCCCAGTTTCAGATGCGCTGGCATTTATGATCGCTGCATCGTTCCTTTTTGTCGAGATGAAACACATGCCAAAAGAAGATATAACTTAACNGGGAGGATACAATATGTCATTATCGTTCAAACAAAAGGCAGATACCAGAAAAGAACTAAAGGAAAACCTGCGAAGGAGTGGGCTTGAAGTAAGACAAATTGCCGCAGCTCTTCAAACAACAGAAAAATATATTGAAGATTTNCTTGCTCTGAAANCTCGAAGGTCTGACGATATATGGATTTTGCGCAACTTTTTGATTCATGCGNTATTGGAAAAAGGAATGGAACCGATGCCTTTTACTGCGCTGAAAGGAGACTGGCATGATTATTGGTTCCTGGATGGAGATTATATTGACAGAGGGAGCATTACTGGGCCGGAATAATCAGTTTCCGGCCCGCGTTTTTTAGGTTTAGGGGGTGCATTTAGGGGGTGCATCGTTGAATTGTTGAAATGCTTGAAAATAAGACACTTCATGGGTTCTGCGGTTTTGTTTTTTCGCTTTTCGAGCTTTTTTTCTGTTGCGGGAGCAGCTCCGTTTTCTGATTTTGCACCTCTTTTTAACGATAGCAGTAATCGTTAAAAGGTATAGGTTTTGCCAGTTTGTTTAAAGTTAGCTAAAAGGTATGCGAAATTTAATAAATTCACAAAGAGAAGACATATTTTTTTTCAAAATAGAGACTATATGATAAAATATTCATGGCTGATAAAAAGACAAAGCGGAAGTATCAGCATCATATTCCTGCATAAATTGCAGTTCTATTGTAATTCATAGAATTCTATGATATAATACATAGAGTTCTATGAAAAATGGGGGCATATGAAATGGATCGGATTGGAATACTCATAAAAAAGGCATCACTGGAATTGGAGAAAACTGCTCTCTCTATTCTGTCGCGATATGACATGACCCTTACACAGTACAAGATCCTTGTCTATCTTTATAATGCACCGCCTATGTCAACACGACAGGTGGATTTGGAACGGGCATATTCTATGACCAATCCTTCTGTCACCAGTGTACTCCATACACTTGAAAAGAAAGACCTGATCTGTCGGGCAGAAAATGCAGAGGATCGGCGCAGTAAGGTAATTTCACTGACGCAAAAAGCGCTTGATTTGCGTGATGAGCTGGATGCTGCCGGAGATTGGCTGGAAGAGGCCTTCACGAAAAATCTGTCGTCTGATGAACGCAGCGAAATGATTGTATTATTGAAAAAGATGTTGAAGAAAGGGTGATACAATATGGATAAGACTACATTGAAAACGGTGATTATCACCGGTGCAAATTCAGGACTTGGATTTGAAGCGGCTAAGAAAATCGCTTCCGATACGAATTTCCGGTTGATTCTTGCTTGCCGCAATCGGGAAAAAGCAAAAGATGCAGCCGCACAGATTATTACAGAAACCGGCAATCAAAGTATTATATGCATGCAGCTGGACACTGCATCGCTTAAATCTGTACGGCAGTTTGAAAAAGACTATATACAGGCAGGTTATGGAACTGTATATGCACTGCTTTGCAATGCCGGGATCAGCGGCACACACACGGGATTGACCGAGGATGGCTTTGATGTGGTTTTCCAGACCAACCATTTAGGACATTTTTTGCTGACCAGGCTGATGCTGCCCCATATGGCAGAGGATGGCAGGATATTTATCACCAGCAGCGATATGCATGATGCACCGGGTGGGAATATGGTATGGAAAGGTACAGAAGCACTTGCGCATCCGAATGAGAAACTTGCAAAGGATAGCATTCGTTACTCCTATTCCAAGCTGTGCAATCTGTATTTTACTTATGAACTCACCCGCCGTCTTCGTAACAGCGATAAAAAGCTCTATGTCAACGCTTTCAATCCGGGACTGATGAAGACCAATTTTATGCCGCTGACAAAGGCATCTATGATGTTTGTAAAAACCACTATGCCGCATCGGTTCGGGGATTTGGAAAAATCATCTTCCGCATTGGCGGAATTGGTTCTGTCCAAACGGCTCATCACGGAATCCGGTCAATACTATGACAGAAGTACCCATACCTGCCCTTCCTCTGAATTGTCCTATGATGTGGAAAATGCCAGAGAGCTGTGGGAAACAAGCGAAAACTATGTGAATGAATAAATCGATAGGAGAAATGAATGATGAAGATTATTGCAGTGGAAGAACATTTTACCGTGAAAAATGTCAACGACCTTTATACAAAAGTGTTACCCGGAGATAATGAGATGCAAAAGGCTTATTCCAAACGCAATGCAAAGCTTGCGTCAGACGGTGTCCTGACCGATTTAGGGGAGAGCCGTCTGGCGGCAATGGACAGGAGCGGCATTGATGTGCAGATCATTGGCTATGCGGATAATACACCGTCCCAGCTTCTGGGAGAAGAAGGTGCAGTAGAACAGTGCCGTGCTGTCAATGATTACCTGCACGAGGGAATCAGTAAGTATCCGGACAGGTTATATGGTTACGCAACGCTGCCTGTGGATGATCCTGCCGCTGCCGTTACCGAACTTTCAAGATGTGTCAACGAACTTGGCTTCAAAGGATGGATGATCAACGGTCCTTTTCGTGGAGAATTTATGGACAGTGAGCGTTTCTTGCCGATTTTTGAGAAAGCTGCTGAACTTGATGTTCCTGTCTATATTCATCCCGGCGAGGTAAAAGGCGAGATTGTTGACCGCTATTATTCCGGCAGCTGGAATATGATGACAGCAATCACCTTTGCGGGATACGGCATCGGATGGCATTACGATACGGGAATGCATCTGATGAGGCTGATCCTGTCAGGAATTTTTGATAAACTCCCCGACCTTAAGATTATTGTAGGGCACTGGGGAGAGACGCTGCCCTATTTTCTCGACCGGATGAACAGTGCCTTACGACCTGAGGTCACAGGACTTGCGCATGATATGAAATACTACTTTTGGAACAATGTTTACACGAATCCGTCAGGTATGTTTTTTCAAAACGATTTTGATTTCTG
>JAAUZN010000003.1 GCA_014804565.1 Lachnospiraceae bacterium | reverse complement strand
GTGGTTCTCCTTTGTGCTTCGTTTTATCACTATCTGGGCCGTAATCTACATTATATGGCGGCCGAACAATCCGGCGGTGAAACTGGCGTGGGTAATTCCGATTCTGATATTTCCGCTCTTTGGCGGAGTGCTTTATTTGTGTTTCGGCCATGTGGCTGTGCCGAGAAAGCTGCGGGACAGCATGGAACGGACGGACAAGCTGGTAAGGAAGAGCTTGGTGCAGGAGGAGAAAGTCCGGCAGGCGTTGTGGGAAGAAGAACAGACTGTGGCTAATCAGAGCAGTTATATATACGACTATGCGATGGCACCGGTATGGGACGGTACTGATTCTGTCTATTTTCCGGATGGACTGCCTTACTGGAAGAGCCTCCTGGCAGATTTGGAGACGGCGGAGCATTTTATCTTTCTGGAATATTTTATTCTGGGAGAGGGAGAAATGTGGAATGCGGTGCTTTCCATTTTGGAGAGTAAGGCGAAGGAGGGCGTGGAGGTACGCCTGATGTACGACGATGTGGGAAGCGTATTTTTGCTGCCCAAGGACTATGACAGGACTCTTGAAAAAAGAGGGATCAAGTGCGTGGCATTTAATCGGCTGGTGCCTTTGATGTCTCTGGTGTTAAACAACAGAGACCACCGGAAGATCGTGGTCATCGACGGCAAAGCCGCTTACACCGGCGGTATCAATATGGCTGACGAATATATCAATTACAAGCATCCCTACGGGGAACACTGGAAGGATGCGGGGATCCGGATCGAGGGAAAGGCTGTCTGGAATTTCACGGTGATGTTTTTACAGATGTGGAATATGTCCCGCTATACGGAGGAGGATTATACCAGATATTATCATGCTTTCCCGGAAAAGACGCCGGGCATGGGCTATGTGCAGCCTTACAGAGATACGCCCTTTGACGATGAGATCCTGGGGGAGAATGTTTATCTGAATATGATCGGCTATGCGAAGCGGTATGTCTATATTTACACGCCCTATCTGGTCACAGACAATGAGATGGTCACAGCCCTAAAGCTTGCCGCGAAGAGAGGCGTGGATGTGAGGATNGTGACGCCCGGCGTGCCGGATAAAAAATTCGTCTACTGGCTGACCCAATCGAATTATCAGAATCTGATCGAGGCGGGAGTAAGAATTTACCAGTATACACCCGGATTTCTTCATGCGAAATGCGTGTTGTCGGACGATGAGACGGCGGTCATCGGCACGATCAATTTTGACTACAGGAGCTTCTATCATCATTTTGAGTGCGGTGTGTTCCTGTATCGTGCAAAAGCNGTGGAGGAGCTGAAAAAGGATATGGAGGAGACCTTTACTGTATCGGAGNAGATCACGCTGTCGTGGTGTAAGGAAGAGTTTGTGAAAACTAACATCATAGGTCCGCTGCTAAAATTGTTGTCACCTCTGATGTGAGAAGTAACGGAAATGGATGGAGAGAAGTATGTTACGTTTTGTGAAAGTGATCCTGTGGAATCTGCCAAGGATCTATATGATACCNAAAATGGAATATATAGCAAAGCACGCGGACCGTTACGGCGANGAGCGCTGCTATGATTATGCCAGACTGGCGATCCGGCGAATGATGCGGGCGGGACATATCACGACCNAAAAATATGGCGCGGAGAATCTTCCATTGGAGGGCGGTTACATCATGTGTCCCAATCATCAGGGAAAATATGATGCGCTGGGGATCATGATCTCCCATGATAAGCCCTGTTCGGTGGTCATCGATGACGCCAAATCCCATGGGATCTTAGTCAAGCAGTTTATTGATCTGGTACAGGGAAAGCGTCTGAAAAAGGATGATACCAGACAGTCCATAGGGATCATCAAGGAGTTGGCTGAAGATACGAAAAAAGGCCGGCGGTTCATCATATTTCCGGAGGGCGGTTATTTTCATAATCATAATACCGTAGGAGAATTTAAGCCGGGCTGCTTTAAGAGCGCCATGAAAGCCAGAGTGCCCATTGTGCCGGTGGCTCTGATCGATTCCTATAAGGTCTTTGAGGAGTGGACGCTTGGGAAGGTGGAGACACAGGTCCACTTTTTGAAAGCGATTCCCTATGAGGAGTACCAGGGCATGACTACGGTGGAGATCGCCGAGATGGTGAAAGACCGGATCACAAGCAGGATCAACGAGGTGTTGAGTCCTGCTTAATCGGGCAGTCACATTTTTACGATGGTTTTTTTGTACTCATTGATCTCCGGGGAGGGGTCACCTCCAGGGAATTTATAGCGGGCAACGCTCTGATAGATATGGCTTGCATAGATGTCCTTTTCCAACATGGAAAGGCCGGTCGGTGCAAGCTGTTTTTCTGCGTCCGCTAGCTTCGACAAAAACGGGACAGAGGCGTTTTGCTTGATGGCGGTAAGGAGAGGAGATGCGCTCTCACGAAAGCCTAACATGCGTGCGTAGAAAATCTGTCCCAACTGTATGTAGTGGAGAAAATCCTCCTGCCGGATATCCAGCAGCACGTGAAAGAGACTGCGGGAAATTCTGGTGTAGGTTCGATTTTTTGTTTTCAGCAGGTCGCAGAAGGAACGGTAACTGCGGTATTGCGGCAAAAGCCTTATGATACGATCCGACAGTTCCTTGTCAATATCGGGGTAGTCCGTAAAGCCGGAAACCGCCTTGCTTAGAAGCGCATATTGTACCAGCATGGAAAAATCGTCTTCAAAGATCGGATAAGTTTTCAGATAGTTGTCTCTTGCCAATTCATGGGCGGACGCTGGCACCTGTTCTATAAGGAGGTCGAGGACGTTTGCATGTTGAAGAGATTCCCGGATAGCCCGAGCGGAGCAGTAATTTGTCTTAAGGCTGTTGTCGTGGTAGGAGGCACCCGCCCGTTTTATAGTGTAGGGGACGATTGCGCTGTTTCCGGCAAGGAGCGCTTTGCAGTACTCGATTCCCAAAATATTGTTGGGAGTTGCCAGTACATTGATATGAGCCGTCAGATTGGGCGCAGAGGCCGCCAGGGCGGCATTTCTTGCCTGTGGATAGGTGTGGCCCAGCCGCATTTCTCTTCCTAGTGCATTTTTGAACGTGTCGCTCTCATGGAGCAGCTCTTCGGCGAGCTGTCGGAGCACTTCGATGTCGCCGCATTCGCTGCCAAAGCACAGGGAGTCAACGACACCGAGCTTGTCGAGAAGAGCCACGGCACCGCGGGCAAAATACTCAGCACTGCCAAGAGAGTAGCAGACGGGCAGTTCCAGCACAAGATCGGCGCCGTTTGCCAGTGCGGTCGCAGCGCGAAGATGCTTAGGAAACGAGGCCGGAGCGCCGCGCTGTACGAAATCACCGCTCATGACTATGACACAGTAATCTGCGCCTGTAAGTTCTTTTGCTTTTTGGATATGATATGCATGTCCATTGTGAAAAGGATTATATTCTGCAATAATACCGACTGTTTTCATGAAGTGCCTCCTTTCCCGAACAAGATAAAAGATACTATACTGATTATATCATAAAGAGCAAAAAATAGACAGAAAAATCCTTGTATATAAGAGAAAAATTAGGTAAGATGTACATAGATATCGATATTGTTAGAAGGAGGATATAGCTATGTCTTATATTGATCTGATGAAGGAGAAGGCACGGAGCGATAAAAAGACGATCGTATTACCGGAGACGAATGATAAGAGGACGCTGATCGCGGCATCCAACATCATAAAGGAGGGGATCGCCAATATCATCATGGTGGGGAACGAGGAGAAGATCATGGATGGTGCCGGATGGCTGGAGGTTGAGCTGGACGGTGTGCATATCATCGATCCCGAGAAGACAGAGAAACTGGATGAGTATGTGGAGCTTTTGTATGAACTCAGAAAGAATAAGGGTATGACACCTGAGAAAGCAAGAGAGACACTGTTAAAAGATTATCTGACCTTTGGTGTAGTGATGGTAAAGGCTAATGATGCAGACGGCATGGTGGCAGGCGCCTGTCATGCCACGGCAGATACCCTGCGTCCGGCGCTGCAGATCTTAAAGACCGCGCCCGGTGTGAAGCTGGTATCCGGTTTCTTTATTCTGGATGTGCCGGACTGCGAGCTGGGAGAGAACGGTACGTTTCTCTTTGCAGACTGCGGTCTGAATCAGGATCCCACAGCGGAGGAACTGGCGGCTATTGCGGATACTTCCGCCAAGAGCTTTAAGAGTCTGGTTGGAGCGAAGCCTATTATCGCTATGTTGTCCCATTCTACCAAGGGCAGCGCAAAGCATCCCCTGGTGGACAAGATGGTGGAGGCAACGAGGATCGCCCATGAGCAGTATCCTCATCTGTGCATAGACGGAGAGCTGCAGTCCGATGCGGCGCTGGTGCCTCAGGTGGCGAAGTCCAAGGCGCCCGACAGCGAGGTGGCAGGTAAAGCCAACGTGTTGATCTTCCCCAACCTGGACTGCGGTAATATCGGCTATAAGCTGGTGCAGAGACTCGGCAAGGCGGAGGCCTACGGCCCCATGCTGCAGGGTATCTCCAAGCCGGTAAACGACCTTTCCCGCGGCTGCTCCTGGCAGGATATTGTGGGTGTGGTGGCTTTAACTGCAGTGCAGGCTCAACTTGCGTGATGGCAATGAGCAGTGCGCAGACGAAAGATGAAAAAATGGCAGCTTGCTGACAATTTTTTCAGATTACGGATGCATAGGGCGAAGCCCGCGAACGAGGAAAACCGAAGGTTTTTCGAGTGGCACTGCGAATCCGGGACTATTTGCCTGAGCATGGCGTGTTGTAACACGACTGAGAGAGCGTAGCTCTCGAAGGGCGTGTCAGCTTATCAAAAAGCGAAGCCCAGCGAACCGAGTGGCACTGCGAATCAAAGAGAAAACTATAGAAAGAAGGTTTATATAACATGAATATCTTAGTAATCAACTGCGGCAGCTCCTCCCTGAAATTCCAGCTCATCGATTCGGAGTCGGAGAAGCAGATCGCCAAAGGTCTATGTGAGAGAATCGGCATCGATGGAAGTCAGCTTGTTTACCAGCCCGCAGGCGGCGAAAAAGAGGAAACCGTTACTCCCATGCCCGATCACACAAAAGCGATTGAACTGGTCTTAAATGCGCTGACTAACGAGAAGACGGGCGTGGTGAAGTCTCTGGACGAGATCGGCGCGGTGGGACACCGCATCGTACATGGCGGAGAGAAGTTTGCGGCATCCACCATCATCACCGATGAAGTGATCGAGGCGATCACAGCCTGCAATGATCTGGCGCCCTTACATAACCCGGCGAATCTGATCGGGATTGACGCCTGTAGGAAGCTGATGCCGAACACCCCTATGGTGGGCGTATTCGATACGGCATTCCACCAGACCATGCCCAAGGAGGCTTATCTCTATGGCCTGCCCTATGAGTATTATGAGAAGTATCAGGTGAGAAGATACGGTTTCCACGGAACCAGCCATTCCTATGTGTCTAAACGTGTAGCAGAGCTTCTTGGGAAGAACTATGAGGATCTGAAGATCATTGTATGTCATCTGGGCAACGGGGCAAGCATATCGGCGGTGAAAAACGGCAAGTGTGTCGATACCTCCATGGGACTTACTCCTTTAGAGGGCCTGATCATGGGTACCCGTTCCGGAGATATCGATCCGGCAATCATCGAGTATATTGCCCACAAGGAGAATAAGTCCATTGATGAGGTGATGACCGTGCTGAACAAGAAGTCGGGCGTGCTTGGCCTTTCCGATAATCTCTCCTCCGATTTCAGAGATTTGGAAAAGTCTTATGTGGCGGGAGAGGACAGAGGACTGCGCACAATCCAGACCTTCGCTTACCGGGTAGCCAAGTATATCGGGGCTTACACGGCGGCTATGAACGGCGTGGATGTGATCTGCTTTACGGCCGGCGTGGGAGAGAACAGTCCTCTGGTCAGAAATCTTGCCTGCGAGCGGCTGGGATATCTGGGTATCGCGCTGGATCAGGAGAAGAATAATAAGCGGGGCGAGGAGTTGGAAATCAGCACGTCGGATTCGAAGGTGAAAGTCTTTGCGATTCCTACC
>JAAUZN010000002.1 GCA_014804565.1 Lachnospiraceae bacterium | reverse complement strand
CGTACAGTAACCGCTCAAAGACGCCACCGGAATATCCGCCTCGACCACCGTCTTGCCGTCGCCTGCCGGATTCATGCCGAGCACTCTGCCTCTNCTCTTNTTCAGNTCNCCCATAACGTCACCGGTGTAGGAATCGGGCACTGTCACCTGCAGGTTTGCGATAGGCTCTAAGAGCACCGGCCCCGCATCCATAAAGCCCTTCTTGAANGCCTGGATCGTNGCCATCTTAAACGCCATCTCNGAGGAGTCTACCGGATGATAGGAACCATCNTAGAGGACTGCCTTCACNCCCACTACGGGATAAGCNGCNANNGGTCCNGCCTGAACGGAATCCTGCAATCCCTTTTCCACTGCNGGGAAATAGTTCTTCGGCACAGCNCCGCCTACCACTTCCTGCTCAAACACGAAGGGNGTCTCCAGNTCNCCGGAGGCNTCAAAACGCATCTTAACNTGACCGTACTGNCCGTGTCCGCCGGACTGCTTTTTATACTTATGCTCCACATCGGATTTCTTACGGATCGTCTCTTTATAAGCGATCTTNGGCTCTGTCAGTTCAATNTCCACCTTGTATTCATTGAGAAGACGGCTGACAACNACCTCCAGATGCAGATCGCCCATACCGTAAAGCAGGGACTGCTTGTTCTCCGCATCATTTACNACCTGAAGNGTCTGATCCTCGTGNCGCATCTTNTGCAGTGCCTGNGATACCTTGTCCACATCCCCCTTATTCTTCGCCCGATACCGCTTGTATGTATAAGGCGTGGAAATCTCTGTCTTACCATATCTGATGATACGNGCTTTTGTGGAGAGCGTNTTGCCTGTTCTNGCCGCNGTCAGCTTCGCGATGGCACCGATATCGCCCGCATGAAGTTCNTTCACCTCAATGGGCTTGCTGCCCTGTAANACATAGAGCTTACTGATCTTCTCTTCCACTTCCTTCTCGTCATTATAGATCACATCGTCACTCTTCAAAACGCCGGAGCAGACCTTGATCAGAGAATACTTACCGATAAAAGGATCTACGATGGTCTTAAAGATATATGCGGACTTGGGCTTGGAGAAATCATAGTTCGCCTGGAAAATTTCATTGGTCTTNAGATCCACNCCNGCAAACTCTCTGTTCTCAGGGCTGGGCATATACTTCACGATGTCGTCAAGCAGAGTAAAGACGCCCTGACAAAGCACGCTGGAACCCATAGACATGGGAACGATGCTGCCGTCCATCACGTTTGTACGAAGCGCCGCACGAATCTCCGCCTCGGAGAAGGTGTCGCCGTTAAAGTAGCGCTCCATAAAGTCCTCGCTGGTCTCTGCCACTGCCTCCANCAGCGTATCGCGGCAGATCTGCAGGTTCGCCTTGCTGTACTCGGGCATCTCACATTCNACGACTTCCTTGCCCTCCCAGCGGTAAGCCTGCTCGGTGATCACATTGATATATCCCACAAATTTTTCATTCTCACGGATCGGCAGATGGAACGGCGCAATCTTCTTGCCNTATTTTTCGGTCATNTCCTCCACAACCTGTCTGAANGAAGCATTGTCGATATCCATATCCGTCACGAACACAAACCGGGGAAGCTTATATTTCTCACAGATGTCCCATGCCTTCTCAGTGCCTACTTCCACACCGGCCTTACCGGATACCACGATGATNGCCGCATCCGCTGCGCTCACNGCNTCTTCNACTTCNCCTACNAAATCAAAGAAACCNGGNGAATCGAGCACATTGATNTTNNTGCCNTCCCACTCNATCGGAACAACAGANGTNGTGATGGANATATGACGNTTCTGCTCCTCCTTACCNAAATCACTCACCGTGTTCCCGTCGTCTATCTTGCCCATTCTGGATGTGATGCCGGAAAGATAAGCCATCGCCTCCACCAGACTTGTCTTACCGCAGCCCCCATGCCCCAGTAAAACCACATTACGAATCTTGTCCGTTGTGTAAACATTCATGCCTTGTAACCCTCCAATTCTGTGTAGTTGTAAATACATTTTACTAAATTTTCTGAATTATTTCAATATGCAACTATACATTCTGCACATAATTTTTATCTATACCTGTCTTTNAAAANGCACATTTNCGTCTCATTTATNTTATNTTTTCTAAAAAGCGATCATTCACCGGCGTAGCNATCCCATGCTTCTTCCCCANCTCACAGATCGTCCCGGCAAAAAGCACCACCTCCGTCTTTCTGCCCGCCTTGCTGTCCTGACGCATGGACGGCTCCCCGTCCGGATTCAGCCCNTCAATAATGGTGACCCAATCTTCCAGATCCTTCTCCGAAAGATCTATGCCCTCCGCGTTGGCTACAAGAATGGTCTCCCGCATTGCAGCCTTCATCATTTCACGCGCTTCTCCCTCCTGCTGAACGCTCCGATAGGTTCCCTCGAAAAGAGAAACGGTCTGGTTCACACCTACATTACAAAGAAGCTTNCCCCACAGCGCGTGACGCATATCCNCCGGACAAGAATAGGCAAAGCCCGTCCTGTCGAAAAGCTCTTTGACTGCCGCCAGATTTTCCTCCCTGCCGCCATCCAGAACGCCGATCGCCAGTTCTCCCTTGTTTGTGCAAAATGCGTTATTTCCTTCCTTCATAGCAGCCATTTTCTGCGCNATACANTGCACNACCTTTTCCCTGCCNAATTTNCGTCCCAGGTCCTCNTCGCTGCGGATGCCGTTCAGCACGGATAACAGAATGGTGTTNTCCCCGATCAGATGCGCNCTCTCCTCCATAGCTGTTTCCAGCGCACCGTATTTTACCGCAAAAAGCATCAATTCTGATGGGCGGCTCTCCNTCGCGGCATCACAGTACTGAAAATCGCAAACCTCACCGTTAAAGGTAATCTGATCCTTTTTGTACCGCTCGATTCTCTCTCTGTCCGCCAGTATGCGCACATTTTCTTTTCCCAGTGTTTTAGTAAAAAAATCTGCATACATAACGCCAAGTGCACCGAGTCCTACAATATCAATGGATTTTATGCTCATTCTTTTCTCCCTCCAATAATTAAGTTTATATTACCATGATCAGAGTCCCTGCTCCAATCAAAAAACATCCAAGTAAAGATTTTATCGTAAATTCNTCATGTAAAAAAACAAAGGCTAGAACCAATGTGATGACNACACTTAATTTATCAACAGGGACAACCTTGGACGCCTCTCCGATCTGCAGTGCCCTATAATAACACAGCCAAGATCCTCTCTTTCGGTCTCTTTTGTCTATTGATCCTTTTCATTGTAACACACGGATTGCACTTTTACACTATATATTGTCAATTGACTGCTGTCTTACTTCACCCCTCCGCCTCCTTGCTTTCCCGGNCATTTTATGATATCTTAGAATCGAAATTTAAGCATAAAAAGTGTGAAAGGGAATGATCNTATGAGTACACTCACCTGNGGNTTTATCGGGCTCGGNCTGATCGGNGGNTCCATCGCNAAGGCGATCCGGCTNCATATGCCNGANNCACNNCTNCTNGCCTACGATATCAATNCNNCNTCTCTGGAACTNGCNAAAAAAGAACAGATNATNGANNANATCTGNCCNGCNATNGATGNNTCNTTNAGGNACTGNGANTATCTNTTTNTNTGNGCTCCGGTCTCCCACAATGCNGAAAATCTGCTTACATTGAAAAACTATCTCTCCCCTGATACAATTCTCACCGATGTGGGAAGTGTCAAAACGGGGATTCATAGGCAGATTGAGGAATTACAACTCCAATCTCAGTTTATCGGCGGGCATCCCATGGCGGGCTCCGAGCGGTTCGGCTATCAGAATGCCNATGCGTCTCTTTTGGAAAACGCCTACTATATCCTGACGCCTTCCGATGAGGTGTCAAAAGAGAAAATAGACANCTATCGGACACTGGTGGAGTCCATCGGCGCCATTCCGTTGATTTTGTCCTATCAGGAACACGACTATGTGACCGCAGCCATCTCCCACCTGCCCCATGTGATTGCCGCCTCTCTGGTGAATCTGGTCAAGAGCAGNGACTCCGAGGATGGCGTTATGAAGATGATCGCGGCGGGCGGCTTCAAGGATATCACNCGNATCGCCTCCTCCTCTCCTGACATGTGGCAGCAGATCTGCCTGACCAACGCGGAAAATATCTCCACGCTGCTGCGAANTTATATAGACTATCTCAACGTNCTCGCAGGNTANCTGGCGGATCACGCTGAGGACAGTCTTTACAGCTTCTTTGACANCGCTAGAAATTACCGGGAGTCCTTCATCAGCACACCAAGCGGCCCTATCAAGGCGGAATATGTGTTCACTGTGGATATCGCAGACAAACCCGGCGCCATCGCCGCCATCGCCTCTCTGCTCGCCATGCACGATGTGAGCATCAAAAACATCGGCATCAACCACAACAGAGAACTTGCGGAAGGTGCACTGCGCATTGAATTTTATGATAAGAACATGCTGGAACAGGCGGAGGCAGTCATGACAGAGCACGGCTATAAGATTCACACAAAATGATAAAAGAAAGAGGTAAGCTATGATTTTTAAACCGGTAAAGCATATGTCCGGGGAAGTGACGATCCCCGGCGACAAATCCATTTCCCACCGNGCAGTNATGTTCGGCTCTCTGGCGGACGGNCTNACNGANGTCACNAATTTNTTACAGGGAGCGGACTGTCTCTCAACCATAGACGCCTTTCGGAAAATGGGTATCGAGATTGAGAATACTCCTGATAAAATCTTAATACATGGCCGGGGGCTTCACGGATTGACAGCACCCTCTTCCGTTTTGGATATGGGCAACAGCGGCACCACCACGAGACTGATCAGCGGTATCCTTGCCGGACAATCCTTTGAGAGCACTCTCACCGGCGATGCGTCCATTCAAAAACGCCCCATGCGGCGGATCATGGAGCCGCTGTCTATGATGGGCGGGAACATTGTCAGCGTAAACGGTAATGACTGCGCACCGCTCCACATCACAGGTGCGCCTCTGCACGGCATCCATTATCACTCCAAAGTGGCTTCCGCACAGGTTAAATCTGCCGTCCTTCTGGCAGGACTCTATGCTGACGGGGAAACTCTGGTGACAGAGCCTTCTTTGAGCCGCAATCACACGGAAATCATGCTGCGCACTTTCGGCGCAGATTTAAGCTCCGAAGATAAAACAGCCAAAGTATATCCCGAACCGCATCTGCAGGGACAGAAAATTCATGTGCCCGGAGACATCTCTTCCGCTGCTTATTTTATCGCCGCAGGGCTGCTTGTCCCCGGAGCGGAAATCCTGATCAAAAATGTGGGGATCAACCCCACCCGCGACGGCATTTTAAAGGTTGCAAGGGAAATGGGGGGAAATATCACTCTCTTAAATGAAAATTACGATGGCGAACCCAC
>JAAUZN010000001.1 GCA_014804565.1 Lachnospiraceae bacterium | reverse complement strand
GGTTTCCCCCACTCGCCGATCTCATACTCCGCGCTTCTTTCCTGTATGCCGTAGACCGCCAGCGCATGATCCAGTAAGAGCCCTGCTGCCAGACTTCTATTCTTATCCTTCCGGTGCCGCAAAAGGGCGATCTTCTGCTGTCTGTAAGGAGACATCAGCTTCATTTTTTCCTGAAACAGAACTGTGTTGGCAAGACAGCTCACATCCGCATAGTAGGTGTAGGTCATAGCTGATCCCTTTCCATCTTCCGATAGCAGCGGTCACAGACCGGATAAGGCGCATTCCATATAAGCGGCCTGCCGCAGATACGGCATTTCTTTTCAAACTGCCCCTTATCCTCCTTCAAAAGCTCCCCGATCTCGTGCTGCGCCCACTCTCTGTTCGCAGCCACCTCTTCCTTGTCAATGTCCCATGCCATNCTGGCGGAAAACTGGGTGTAGAGATCTAACTGCTTATAGTAGGATTCCAGCCCTTCCAGAGAAAAATCTCTGGGCAGCATCGGGCAATTCTGCCGTTTCTCCGGATTCTCACAGTAGCGCAGCCACAGCCGCAGCACCTCCCTGTCCTTCACATCAAAGGGACAGGTGATCACNGTGAGCACCAGCTTTCTGTCCTCCATGTAGGAGATCTTCTTCCGGTAATCCCGCAGATACCGGTATTTGTCCACGCTCTCCTTCATNGAGATCTTATCGTACAGAGGCGGATTGCCTGTCTTTTCCCATGCTAAAATGATCTCATCCAGCTCGATATCAATATCGAGGAGCACCTCCGGGAAGCCCACCCGNGCCCGACGCAGGGGATGATAAGGCTCCGCCAGCTTCTTTCTCACATACTCCATATCCATGGCGGACTGCACATAGCCGGTATCGTAAAAACCATAGCGCCCTGCACGGCCCGCAATCTGTCGGATCTCCTCCGCCAGAAGACGCCTTTTCCCCACACCGTCGAATTTCGTCGTATTCATAAAGACCACTCTGCGGATCGGCAGGTTGATGCCCATGCCGATGGCGTCCGTAGCCACCACCACCTGATTGACCCCCTCCGTAAANAGCCGCACCTGCTCCTGTCTGGTCTGGGGCGGCAGATTGCCGTAGATCACGCTGGCTTTGATGCCTCGCCCCTCCAGGGCTGCCGCGATGGCAAGCACGTTTTTCTTGGAAAAAGCGATCAGCGCATCTCCCGGCTCCACATCCTTGGACATATCATAGCGTTCGGGCANAAANACAAGCNCGGTGTTGCGCTNNTGGTGAACGATCTCNTAGCTGTCGCCGCAGCGCTTNANCATNCTGACNANAAGANTNTCCGCCGTGCCGGANCAGCACACATGGATCTCCTCCGCCCGGATTCCCAGNATNGCCCGNGTCCAATAGCTTCCCCTGTTTTCATCCGCCATCATCTGCGCCTCNTCGATCACGGCGATATCGTAGGTCTCNCGGATATCCAGGATCTCCACNGTGGAAGCCTGCACGAAATGGCCCGGCGTGCGNATCGTCTCCTCNCCNGTGATCATATTGCAGGGGATCCCGTCCGCCATCATGCGGTCGTAGACCTCCAGCGCCAAAAGCCGCAGCGGCCCCAGATAGATGCCGTGGTATGCCTGCTTGAGCCGNTGCAGCGCCTCATAGGTCTTACCGCTGTTGGTCGGCCCGATATGCAGGATAAAATGCCGCTTCATGCCTCTGGCCTCCGGATACTGCTTTTCCGGCTCCGCCTCCATCAGCTCCTCGATCCGCTGTCCCACCAGATACTGCATATACTCGTCTTTGTATATCTCATAGAGAGACTTCGTCCGNAGAAGAAGCGNTGTCTGCTCCATCGCCGCAATATCCTCCGGAACCGCCCCCGCCGCCATTTTTTGCAGGAAATTCATGTCCAGTTTCGCAAGCATTCTCACCACGCGGCGGTATTTTTTCATCCACCGGGTATCCCGAAGCACCACCGTATACCCGANCTGCGCCACCTTCCTGTGCAGATCCTTCATATCCGCCAGCACCTGATGATTCTCCTGCTTTTTCTTGCGGGCGATGCGGCGTTCCAGCTGTCCCAGCTGTCTTTCCGTANTCCTTGTAAATCTGCGGTTTTCCTCCGGCTTAAAGGCAAGAAAAGCCTTCTCATATGCTGNCCAGATCGGCCTNGGAATATCATCCTGCCTCTGCGCCCGGCTCTCCTTCGTCTTGTTCTCTATTTCGGTTGACATAACTTTTTTCTCCTATGTATCAATCTATTATAAATCATACCACAGATCCGGTGNATTGCGCAAACGCTCCGGCCTGCCAATATCTTGATTTTATTCCGATATAGAATTATAATAAGTAAAGTTATATACAAAAAAATGACAGAGGAGTATTCCGATGAAAAATATCATCTTAGTGGTGGACGATGACAAGACCAACCTGTCTCTCGCCCAGAGAATCCTTGGNCCACAGTACCGGATAGCAGCGGCNGGCTCGGGTTCGGCGGCCCTGACCTANCTGGAATCCCACCGTCCCGATCTGATCCTCTTAGATATCAANATGCCGGAAATGGACGGCTACGAGGTCATGGAAANGCTGCGGGCANATCCCCGGACCGAAANGATCCCCGTGATCTTTCTGACCGCGGACAACCTGGCGGAGACGGAGATCAAATGCTTTCAGATGGGCGCNATGGACTTTGTGACCAAGCCCTTCGTACCGGATATTCTGTTAAGCCGTGTCAGCAAGACCATCGAGNTGGACCAGTATCGTCATAATCTGGAGGAGATGGTGACCACGCAGGCGGAAAANATCACCGAGGACGCCNTGCGCCTTGGCAAGATCCAGGAGTCCGTCATCATCGGCATGGCCAANCTGATCGAGAGCCGNGACGGCAGTACCGGAAAGCATGTTAAAAATACCCAGATGTACGTTCGGATGATCGCAAACGAACTGCTCTCCAAGGGATACTTTTCCGAAGAGCTCACGCCCGCCTATATAGAAGATCTCTGCAAGGCCGCGCCGCTCCACGATGTGGGNAAGATCAAGATTCCCGACGCGATCTTACAAAAACCCGGGAAACTGACCCCGGAAGAATTTGACACCATGAAATTACATACCACCCACAGCCGCAAGATCATCGAGACCATCATCGGGGACATCGAGGATGCGCACTATGTGCGGCTGGTGGAGGATATCGCCCTCTACCACCATGAACGGTGGGACGGCACCGGATATCCCGCAGGTCTTACCGAGAACAACATACCTCTCTCCGCCCGGATCATGGCGGTGGCGGACGTGTTCGACGCCCTCTATGAGGAGCGCTGCTATAAACCGCCCATCCGTCCCATTGAGCGGATCATGCAGATCATGTCAGAAGGACGGGGCACGCAGTTTGACCCGACCATCATAGATGTGTTTATGGGAATGCTTCCGGCACTGAAAAAAGTTCTGCACATCACGGATTGATACGGAGGTGAATCATCTTGGATAACACACAATTTAAAAACGAGAAGACACAAAAAAGGCTGGAGCGCATCGTGCTTTTCACTTTGACCCTGTACACACTGGCCATGTTTGTCTCAGGCATGCTCATGAACTGGAATATTTTTATTAAGGAGATTCTGTTTCTGCCGATGATCGCAGGATGGTTCGTCCACTTCCGGGATATCTGGACACATACCCGCAGGGCCACCTTTATCTCCGCTATGTGCTGGGTCATTTTTATCATCTACGCCCTGTTTACGGACAGCTTTTCTACCCTGCTCATCACTATGGCGGGCGGCATCGTCCTGCTCAGTATCTTCAATATGCGCCAGATTCTTTATCCCGGTCTGATCATCCCGTTTTTTCTGCTTTTATATCACGGTCTGATCGCACAGACGATCGTTCTTTCTTCTGTTCACGATATCATCAGGCTTATCATACAGTTCTTTTCCCTCTACATGGTTTCCGCCATCCTCTGGATCATTCAGGGAAACCGTCAAGAGGCCAGTGATCTTCTGATCGATAACATAAGAGAGCTGGAGATCGCTGAGCGCAGTAAAAATGACTTTCTGGTCAACGTCTCCCACGAGATCCGCACGCCCATCAATGCAGTGTGCGGCATGAGTGAGGCCATCCTGCAGGAGGATCTTCCCCTGGATGTGCGGCGGGATGTGGTCGATATCCAGACAGCCGGCAGAAACCTTCTTTCCACCGTAAGCAATATATTGGACTTCTCAGAGTTGGAGACCGGTAAGATGGAGCTGGCGGAGGAGAGCTACAACATCACCTCCACCATCACCGATATCATCAACATGGCGACCACTATGGATAACGGCAGGCACCTGGACCTGATCGTGGACTGCGACGCCGATCTGCCAAGTAACCTCTTGGGNGATGAACAGAAATTCCGCCGGATCGTCATGAATCTTTTAAGCAACGCTATCAAATTCACGAAGGAGGGCGGCGTCATCCTGCGGATCAGCAGCCGCAAGGAAGAGTACGGCATCAATCTCCATGTCAGCGTGAAAGATTCCGGCATCGGTATCAGCCGTGCCGATATGGAAAAGATCTTTACCAGCTTCAGTCAGGTCAACTCCAAGCGAAATCGTGAGGAAGGCGGCGTGGGGCTGGGACTCGCCATCACACAGGCTCTGGTCCGCAGCATGGGCGGCTTCATCACCGTCAACAGCACCCCCGGCTCCGGCAGTGAATTTCAATTTACCATCCCGCAAAAAGTTCTGGACGAGACACCCATTGTCTCCATCAAGGATAAAAAGCATCTCTTCGCGGCCTACTACGTCAATATGGAAAAATATGAATACACCCTGGTGCGGGAAGGCTACGAAGATTGTATCCGCCACATGGTCAGCCAGTTCGGTATTCCCTTCCGCATCTGCAGGAATCTGGAAGAACTGAAACGCCGGATCGAGCGCGAGGATTACTCCCACATCTTCATCGGCTGGGAAGAATACCGTGAAGACAGGCCCTTCTTTGACGAACTCTCCAACAAGCGCACCGTGGTGCTCATACTGGACTACGATCAGGAGATCCTGGTGCAGGGCAATATGCTGCGCATCTATAAGCCTTTCACCATACTGTCCATCGCCGCAGTCTTCAACGGTCAGAAACTTCTGATAGGCGAGGAACAGCATATTAGTTTACATAATAAATTTATTGCCCCCCAGGCCAAGGTGCTTGTGGTGGACGACAATGCCATGAATCTAAAGGTCATGGCCAGACTTCTTTTGCCCTACCAGCTTAAGGTGATCATGGCAAGCAGCGGACAGGAAGCTCTGGAAAAGCTGAACACCCCGGAGTTCGACTGCGTTTTCCTGGACCACATGATGCCGGAGATGGACGGTGTGGAGACACTGCATAAGATCCGGCAAAAGCCCGGCCTTTACTACCAGTCGCTTCCCGTTATCGCCTTCACCGCCAACGCCATCGGCGGCGCCAGAGAAATGTTCATGGCGGAGGGCTTCAACGACTTTATCGCCAAGCCTATAGAACTCAGCGTATTGGAGCGCATTCTGCGACGCTATATCCCCTCCCAGATGCAGATCATCGTGGATGAGGACGATGCAGCCGCCCAGACCATCGACAAGACACCTGCATGGGAAACCAAAGCACCTGCCCCCGCAGCTTCCGAAATGGCTGACCCGGCTGACAAAACGGTTATCTCCAAAGCTAAGCAAAAACTGTCCCGTGCGGGTGTCAGCTTAGAGCAGGCCATTGCCTACTGCGGCGACGAGGAAGGCTTTAAGGAGATCATCGCCATCTTCCATTCCGAGGGACAAAAGCGCAGGGATCATCTGACCCATTTCTTTAAGGAGCATGACTGGAAAAACTACGTTATCTCCGTCCATGCCCTGAAAGGCAACGCCAAAGCTGTCGGCGCCGGCGAACTGTCGGAGATGGCCAGAGAGCTGGAGATGGCCGGCAAGGAAAACCGGATCGACTACATCTTAGCGCACCATGAGGCCATGATGGAAAACCATGATAAGCTTCTGGAGGCTCTGGACGATAATCTGTTTGTCTACCCTGACGCTGCCAACAAGGCGAACGAGACATCCTCAAAGGACAAGATTGAACTTCAGCAACAGGATGCAGCACCGCGGGATGAGGCCTCTCCTGCCGAAACTGCAGACAACGACGGATCGATCCCGGAAGAACTGCTTGATCAGATCAGCGAGCGGTTGTCAGCTTTTGAAAGCGAGGGACTGGCCGAGCTTCTGGATCAGCTGGAACGCCTTCCCGGGCAAAAGCCCTCTGTCATAGAGAGTGTACAGCAGATACGGGAACTGGCCGCTGATTTTGATTTTCTCGGCGCCGCCGAAGTTCTGGAAAGGATGGAAAAATAACGTATGCGTAAAAATATTCAACACTTTTTTCAAACTCTGTTTCCCGGGCAGCTTGAATTTAAAGAACTCATCAACCGAATGGTGATGCTTCTGGCGCTCGCTTCTTCCTTGATCGGCATTGTTCTGGTCCTTTTGGGCGCTAATCCCAGGGTTTTATATGCATTGCTGCCTATATGTGTGATTTCCGGCCTTTCCATCTGGCTGACTCTCAAGCAGCATAACAGCAAAATGGCATCCTGGCTCCTCGCGATCGGCATCAACATGGTCTTCTTTCCGCTGCTATTTATCACAAGCGGCGGCACGCAGAGCGGTATGCCGGTCTGGCTCGTACTGGGGGTAGTCTACATTTTCCTTTTATTTGAGGGACGTTCCTTTCTGTTAGCCATTACCCTTTCCCTCCTCTCCTTTTTGGGAACCTATCTGGCGGCCTACTACCGCCCGGAACTCGTACCCGAGTCCACCCGGTTCTACAGCTTTTCGGATTCCTATATCGCATTGATCTGTGTAAGCTTTTTTATAGGTATACTCTTAAAAATGCAGGCGAAGACCTACGAGCAGGAAAAACAGCTGGCAGAGCAGCAGCGGAAGGAGACGGAGCAGATCGCCCGCTCCAAAGACGCTTTTTTTGCCAATATGAGCCATGAGATCCGCACCCCCATCAACACCATCATCGGGTTAAACGAGATGATCCTCCGGGAGGATATCTCCGATGAGATCGCGGAAAACGCCATCAATATTCANAACGCCAGCAAAATGCTGCTCACCACCATAAACGACATTCTGGATCTCTCCAAGCTGGAATCCGGCAAAATGGAGATCGTGCCGGCTCAGTATGAGATCGGCTCCATGTTCAGCGATCTGGTGAATCTGATCTGGGTCCGGGCCCACCAGAAGGACCTGGAATTCAAAGTTGCCATCGATCCGGAGATCCCATCCATGCTCTACGGCGATGAGGTTCGGATCAAACAGGTGGTTACCAACATGTTGACCAATGCAGTCAAGTACACAAGCGCCGGTTCGGTCACTCTGAGCGCCAAGGGAGAACGCCTGAGCGCCGACCAGATTCTCCTGCGCATTTCCGTGGAGGATACCGGCATGGGCATCCGCAAGGAAAGTCTGGAGGATCTCTTCAGCTCCTTCAAGCGGGTGGATGAAACGGACAACCGCAACATCGAGGGCACGGGACTTGGCCTTTCCATCTCTAAACAGCTCATAGAAATGATGGGCGGCAAGATCACGGTGGACAGCGTTTATCACAAAGGTTCCGTCTTTACCATAGAATTGCAGCAGCGCATCGTCAACGCAAGGCCCATCGGCGTCATCAATTTCGCATCGCAAAAACAGATAAACCAGCGGGAACGCTATCAGCAAAGCTTCTTAGCTCCGGATGCCCGTATTCTGCTGGTGGATGATAACACCATGAATCTGATGGTGGTGACGAAGCTCTTACGGGAGACGAAGGTGCAGGTAGATACCGCCGAGAGCGGCAAGGAATGTCTGAAAAAAACGGCGGAGAACGCCTATCATGTTATTCTGATGGATCACATGATGCCGGAGATGGATGGACAAGCCACCCTGCAGGCCGTGCGCAGTCAGGCCAAGGGCTTCTGCCAGAAGACTCCCGTGATCGCCCTGACCGCCAACGTTATGACCGGTGCAGAGCAGATCTATCAGGACATGGGCTTCGACGGGTATATGGCAAAACCCATCAGTGCACCCCTTCTGGAGGCCACCCTGTTAAAATATCTGCCCGCTAACCTCATCGAATATACGGCGGATTCCTCCGAGACAGATACCGAAGAGATGGATGGACTCAACCAGATCAGCAATGCCCGAAAGCGGAAG
Organism: Lachnospiraceae bacterium; assembly: GCA_014804565.1. Lineage (GTDB taxonomy): Bacteria > Bacillota > Clostridia > Lachnospirales > Lachnospiraceae > UBA3282. Next base: position 10,920 of record JAAUZN010000001.1, on the reverse strand, counting down.
ATCGCCATCACGGCGGACTGCATCTGCGATCTGCCTCAGGATCTCTTAGACCGTTACCAGATCCGCCTCATGTACTGCTATGTACACACAAAGGAGGGGCGCTTCTGTGACCTCTTTGAGATATCCTCGGACAGCCTGCTTGCCTATCTGCAGACCGAAGGCAACACTGCCCACTCCTCCACAGCGGAGCCATCCGCCTACGAATATTTCTTCGCGGAGACGCTGACGGAAGCGGAGCACGTTATTCATCTCACCGCTACCATTGACCTGAGCGGCGCTTATCCCAACGCCACCCAGGCAGCCACGGCCTTTGACAATGTCACTGTGGTGGACTCCGGACATATCAGCAGCGGACACGGCCTCATGGTGCTCTATGCGGCAATGCTGGCGGAGGAAGGCAAGAGCGTGGAGGAGATCTGCCAGGCTCTCGAAAGCCACAAGGAGAACGTTTTTTCCAACTTTCTGGTGCCGAGTACAGCCACTCTCTATCGCAACGGCAAAGTCGGCAGCGGTGTCCACAAACTCTGCAGCGCTGTTAAACCTGCATCCGATCCTGTCTATGTCTAAAAACAAGNTGAAGCTGTGGCAGATCGCGACNGGTAATGTNCACCACATGAACAGNCAGTATGTGAAAACATTGTTNAAGCACCCCAANNCCATCGACTCAAGGCTCCTCTTCGTCACCTATGCGGGCTGCAGNGTGAAGCAGATCGANGAGNTCCTGGCNNTGGTGGAACANTATATCAAATTTGACAAGATCGTCCTGCAGAAGGCGTCAGCCACCGTNTCCAGCAACTGCGGCATCGGCACCTTCGGANTGATGTTCACGAANGCAGAAAGACAGGAGCCATGACGGCTCCTGTTTGTTTTCTATAAAGATTATTTTCCGCGCTGGTCGTAACTGATTCGTGCGGCGGCATAGTAGATGCCATAGAGCGCAAAAAACAATAGAAATGAAACAGCCAGAGACTGGCCAGTCAGAAGAATGTCCGGCATAAGCGGGAGCGGGAAAAATCCCGCTAAAATCTTCTTCGCGCAGATATAAACAAAGCAAATGCTGAGTACGACCGAAGGAATAAGCGGAAGCAAAAATATCTGTGCAAGCTGGCGGNTATTCAATTGGGATACAAGCCGTTCGTCCATACCAAGCTGCCGCAGGATGCAATCCTGTCTCTGTCTCACCTGCCAATCGCCAAGAACCTGCGTTGCTAAAATCGCAGCACCGGTCATTTCCAAAAGCATTGCCAGATAAAACAGGCAGATCAACATGGCGTACAGGTGATTNAACTCAGCCTTATCCGTCCATTTCCCGGAAAGATAATCCATATCCTCACTCAAAAAAAGTGTAGGTCCGCCACCGGGGGCAGACTTTGCGATGGAACGATCTAACTGCACGAGACCGTCACAGACGGATGTAAGCCGCTGCAGATCAGCGGGACCCAACGGCCTTTCCGTGACTGCGGCATACACGCCATATACGATTTCCATCTGCTCAAGAGCNCTGTCGGGAACAACGATGACATAGCCTGCGCCGTTGCCATATTCATTTATCTGGCTGAAGGCTTCCGAAAATACGCCGTCAGCCGCAAAGGAAGATCCGGCACATTCCAATCCGTCCTGCTGCTTAATCAGCGTCCTGACTCCTTCTGCCAGCGCCGGGACACAATGGACATAACAGAGGGAAGGATCAAGCTCCAAACTTGTGTATCCCAACAATTCCCGCAGTTTGAGATAATCGCTCTGCGCNATACAGGTATCATGCTGAAACTCTGCAAAAGTACGGCGNGGCTGACGGCCCGCCTCTGTCACCGCCCGATCATAAACGGTAAGAAAATCTGTTTTCCCGTTGGTGTAGATTCCGTAGGCATAACCTTTTGCGGAAACTTCATGCTGAATGACAGCATCGCAGCGGGAGAAATCACACATCTCCCCTCTGTGCAGAATCATAAGGTCAAATGCCCCCGCCTCTACATTTTTTGACACCATGAAGCCGATGATCGATCCGATTCCTCCAAAGGTAAGTGCCAGCATAAACAGAATGGACAACANCCCCATAACAGTACTTGTGGAATGGATCTTTGCAATAAATCCCCGAAANGGCACTAACCTGTGACTTCTGTATTTCCAGTCNGTACGATCTCCAAATCGTGCGCAAAGAAAAGCCGGAACACTGATAAAAAAGCCAAACAGGAACAAAAGCANCAGGACGNTCCCTATGAGTACATCAAAGCCCTTTCCGATAGGCTGTATGGATAAGAGCAAAAATCCNGTACCNCCTGCCAGAACGGACAGACCAAAAAGCAAGACAGCAGATTTTCCTCCGGAAACAAGGCCTTGCTCGTTCTGTCTGTCATAATAGAGCATATCCCGCAGTTGTACCCGGCGTATCCACTTCCCGTTTTTTCGAATGGAATACAAAAGCATGGATGCGAAATACAAAAATGTCAGGCANACGGCCGGCAGAGAAAAGCCAAAATGCAGCGTATAAGACAGACCGAACATATTTAGCAGGACGGCCTCCAATATCTGTGAAAACAGCATCCCGAAAACGGTGCCCGGCACAAAGGCCAGCAGTCCGATCAGACAGTTTTCATAAAACAGNAGCGTTCTGATCTTCTTGTTGGGAATTCCCGACATCATATACACGCCAAACTCTCTGCTTCTCCTTTTGAGCATATAATTGATCATGTAGCCGATCACCCAGCCCACCATGAGAATNATCAANATNGAAGCNGTTANGATNAGNNANGGCAGCACCTCCATATCCGGAAGCGCTTTTACGGTATCGGAGAAAATCANTGCGTTAAAAGCGTACATGGACGCCACGGCACAGGCAAGCGTCACAAAAAAGAGAGCATANTCATGAAACTGCCTCTTGGCATTGCGCAGGGACAANTTCCTCAACATGGANCATCACCTCCCANCAGAGANAGAACATCCAAGATNTCATGGTAGAACGTACTGCGGCTCTTTTCCCCNTTGANAANTTCATTGNAAATGCGTCCGTCCTTTAANAACAGGATTCGNCCGGCATAGCTGGCACTGAAAGCGTCATGCGTTACCATCAGGATNGTCGCTCCCATTTCCTGATTGAAATCCGACATGACCTCCAGAAGAACGCGGGATGAATGGGAATCCAGAGCGCCCGTCGGCTCGTCCGCCATAATAAGCTTCGGTTCGCAGATCACCGCCCGCGCAAATGCGCACCGCTGCTTTTGACCTCCAGATACCTGCGTGGGGAATTTTTGCAGCGCATCGCTGATATGCAGTTTATNCGCAATCCGGTGAACACGTCGATCGATTTCCTTTGCCGGCATCTCGCTGATCGTCAGGGGCAGCGCAATATTTTCTTCCAGTGTCAGCGTATCCAGCANATTGAAATCCTGAAACACAAACCCCAGGTAATCCCTTCGGAAACCAGCTATCTTCTTTTCGGTAATGGCCGTAATNTCCTGACCATCCAGCAGGATGTGACCGGAGCTTACCGTATCAATGGTAGAGATACAGTTGAGCAGTGTGGTCTTTCCGGAGCCGGAGGCACCCATGATGCTGATAAATTCTCCCGTCTGCACGTCAAAGCTGACTTCATCGAGCGCCTTTGTCACGGCACCGGGGCTGCCATAGTACTTTTCAATATGCTCCACATGGAGCAGCGGCTTTTCACGGTTGAACATAATGATTACTCCACCACCTTTCCGTTGACGATCTTTACGTCCTTATCCGCAAATTTCAGGATATAAGTATGGGNCATTTCATNCGTTGTTTCAATCTTAAGCCGCATGGTTACCATACTNTGGCCAAAAAAGGATGGTTCCGCCTGCATTTTGTAGGTGCTGATCTTTTCCGTCACGCTGCCGGATGAATCTTGCANATCGCTGTTCTCANGTGGACATATTACCCTTTCATAAGGGAATTGACCTCTAANTGTAACATAGGTGATCTGCCCGTTTTCTGTAACAAANTCAACNCCNGGAGANTCNGANCGNAGCTGNATCGGATGGTCTAANAGACGNACNGCAATCACNCCGCAGANANTCAGNANCGCNNCGATGCCNCCCAGGANACAAAGTNTTTTCTTTCGNNAGCCTTTGGTNTTTCCGNNCATTNNTACGCCNCCTTTNCTNANATCACCTATATTTTAGCGTTCAGAGGCGTTCCGTTGTATAGAGGTTCCTTGATTTTATCTAACAGATTTGTAAGATAGGAAGTCAGACCTTCAAAAATTCACTTTTAGGGAAATGTAAAAGAACGGTCGTATATTCTCCCGCCCTGGACTTTATCTCAATACCGATTCCAAGTCTGGAGCAGAGTTGATCGCACAAATATAAGCCGATGCCGGTCGAATTTTTCCCAGCCCGGCCATTGCTCCCGACAAAGCCTTTATCAAAGACGCGGCCCAGTTCACTCTCCCTGATTCCAATGCCATTGTCAGTAATGGACAGCGTTACATAGTTCTCCTGCTCTTTCGTTGTCACATCAATAACTAGCGGCTGACTGCTTTGATATTTAACGCTGTTGATAATGATCTGATTCAGAATAAATTGCAGCCACTTCTGATCGGAGTACACCGTGCCGGAGAGTCTTTCGGTATGAACGCAGACATCGTTTTGTATCAGAAATTGCCTGTTCTGCGCCAACACCTCCATGACACATGCCCGCAGCGAAACCTCTTTGACCAGATAATCTTTCTCTACATTTCCCAGCCGCGCGTAGAACAAAACGCGCTCCACACCCTGTGAGATCAGTTCTGTCTGCGCCAAGATCTTTCGGGCCGCATCCGATTTATTGTTTTCGCAAAGCAGCTGGATTCCGGTGACCGGAACCTTCATTTCATGAATCCACTGTTCTATAAATTCCCGATACTCTCTGCTCAGTCGGTTGGCCTGTGACACCTCATCCGTCATGTCCTTCAGCGCGGTTTTCATCAGCTCAAAATATGCCTTCTCCCATTCAGATGTCGGGACATCCGTAATTTCCGCAAACAGATACTTTCGGTCCAACTCATCCATCACAGCCCTAAAATGCAAAAACCGTCTGCGCAGGCTCAGGTAATTCCACAACAGCAAGCCTGCTGCTATAAAGAGGAAACAGAGCCATAGCAGAAAAATTTCCCCGATTTCCAGTCCAAACAGCCACAAAAGCACGGAGAAAAACAGCGCACCGGCAAAGCAGACCAGCAGAACAGCTTTTTTGTCATGTAACCAACCGGAAAAACTCATATCTTATACCCCATTCCCCGCTTAGTCCGGATCAGTTCATCTTTCCCAAGGAAACGCAGTTTCTCCCGAATCCGCATGATATTGACACTGAGCGTATTGTCATCTATATGAATCTCGTTATCCCAAAGATATTCCACTAAATCCGTCCGCCGAACAATCTCGCCCGGATGCTGAAACAGATAATACATAATCTTCAATTCTGTCTTTGTCAGTTCGATTTCCTTTCCTTCCGCTGCCAGCGTTCCGGCAATCGAATGGAGCGTGATTCCACTATATTCCAGACAGCCGGGCTGCCTGACCGCCTGACCTCTTTTCAGCAGCGCATTGATCCTCGCCAGCAGGATAGGAATATTGTATGGCTTGGAAATAAAATCATCTCCGCCCAGGGTCAATGCCTGCAGCTCGTCCATTGCTGTATTGCGGCCTGTGATGAACAGAATCGGCACATCGGAAAACCGGCGGACAGACGCACACAGGCTGTATCCGTTTTGCCCGGGCAGACTGATATCCAACAGAATCAGATCAGGCGATTCCGCTATGATCTGCTCCAGCGTGTTTTCGAAATCGGTTACATGCGCAACTGCAAACCCTGCATTGGACAGGAGAGTTTGCAGTTCTTCCCGAATCAGTTTTTCATCCTCGATAATCAGTATCTTATTCATTGTGACTTCTTTGTACCATGAGTTCGACGCCAGCCTTATATTGCATTCATATTTTTATTTTGCAAACAAATCTGCATGTGTTCCCGTTCTCGAGGCTGTCAATACCAGTTGCTTTTTATCGACAGCATAAATCAAAAGCCAATCAGACAAAATATGACATTCGCGAAAACCAAGATAATTTCCAGCCAATCCATGATCACGATAACGTTCCGCAAGCGGCTTCTCCTGCAGAAGATGATTTATCACCTCTTCCAACAGTACCATGTCATATCCCCTCTTTTTCACACGCTTATAATCTTTACGGAATTGACTGGTCGTTACTAATTCCAACATTATTCGTTCTCTCCTTCCGCATCCAACTCCTGAAAAAGAGTATGTGCGTCAGAATAGCGCTTTGCCTTTATCTGCCCTTTCATAATGGCTCTTGCCTCATTCATCGCCGCCTCTGTCTCTGCGTTATAACGAGGCTGTTTCATTTCAAAAGGCAAGCCTCCCTCCATAATGGATTTTCGAAGAAAAATATTGATTGCATCCGTAATCGTAATTCCAAAGCTGGAAAAAAGTTCTTCAGCACTTGATTTTGTCTCTGGATCAATTCTTACGTTAATATTTGCAGTTTTTGCCATATGAGCGGCCTCCTTTATGGATCGACATGACTGGAGCATATCCTACACTTCTATACTATATACCTCTATACCATATAGTATATCCATTTGTGTAAACAACGTCAATGCATTGTGAAACATTTTCAGAAATTCTCCCCTTCGGAACTCATAATATCCAACTCGCCGCTGTCAGCCATCGGCTCCCGCCCGCTTATCATAAAACTCACCGTCACCGTAAACAGATCCGCATTGGTCTCCACCAGAAAGCTCCCGCCGCAGGCCTCCGTAAAGCTCTTCGCAATGGAGAGTCCAAGGCCGCTGCCGCCGTCGGTACGGCTGTCGTCACCCCGCACGAAACGCTCTGTAAAGTCCTTGTTGTCCGCAAGCTCCACGCTGGAGGTGTTCTTGATCTGTACCACCGCTTCTTTCTCCCTGGTCTCCAGAGTCAGATAGATCCTTGACCCCTCCAGAGAATAGCGCAGGGCGTTCTGGAGCAGGTTCTGGAAAACCCGGTAGAGTCTCTGCCCGTCGGCCTGCACAAATACCGGCGTCTGCGGAATGGCCGCTCTCATGATAAGAGAGCTCTCCTCAATCTGCCCATTCATATCCGCCAGAGTCTGCCGTAAAAGCTTCCCCATATCCAGAAGCTCCGTCTGAATCGGAAGCTGTCCGGAGGTGGCCTTGCTCACCTCAAACACATCCTGCACGATGCTGCGAAGCCGCTCCGATTTATCTCCTAAGATCTGGATATATTCCTTCACATGCTGGGGCAGCTCCTCTTCCTGCCGCAAAAGCTCCACATAACTGATGATGGAGGTCAGCGGCGTCTTGATATCGTGTGACACATTGGTCACCAGATCCACCTTCATCCGCTCGCTCTTGATCTGCTCCGCCAGCGCCGTCTCCAGCCCTATTCTGATCTCGTTCAGGTTTTCCGCCGCCTCCCGCAGATCCGAATCCTCCGGAAGCCGCAGATCATCGGTCAACTTTCCCTCACGCACCGCCCCGATCCGGTCCGAGAGCGCCCCGATATCCTCCGCCAGCCGTCTGCTCTGCCGAAACCGCCACAGATCGCTCCCGACAAACAGCATCAGGGTGCCTAGCACCGCGAAGGCCGCCATTACAATCAATCCGCCCAGCCCTCTGAAACCGAAGATCCTGCCGTCCTCGTACCATTCCCAATAATCATAGTATTTCTCGATATATTCGCGCCACATCAGATATGCTGCCAGCACAACCGCTGCCGCCACAAAGATCACACCGCCATCCGCAAACAGCCGCTTACGCTCTCTCTGCACCAGCCGTTTCTGCACCGGGTATTTCAGCTCCCGCAGCTGCCGCCGCTCCAGCATCTCCTGTCTCTGCCGCTTTACATTCGCTCTGCCGTCCAGAATCGCTACAAACACAAGCCAGAACCAAATTGCCAGACAGCTCCCCGCCATCGTCAGCTGCTTTAACAGGTAAGTCCCATCACTGTCCAGAAAAAGCCTATCCCTCACATACCAGTCGATCTGTCCGAAGGCATCCCCGCCCGACGGGATCGTAAAAGCTACCAGAATCAGAAATACCACAATCTTCAGGACAAGGGGCACTTTCCCCAGAATCTTCGTAAGCTGTCCCACAGCAGACCCCAGACTTTTCCGCAGAATAAGAGACAGCACAAGCAGTACAATACCCGCTAGCAGAAACAAACAGCTTCTATGAAACCGCCAGTCCCACAGCTTGACCGACTCATTCAGATAATACAGATTCCCGCCGTACTGGGTGATTCCGCTGCCCTCGTAATTGCCCACCATATAGAGCTNNGGNGTCTTAGCCGCCGCCAGAAAGATCACAGCCTCCTTTGCCGGATCGCCCAGCTTAAAATTNGCATAGCCCGGCACCCGCCAATCNTTTCCCGTCCGGTAGANGCCGTCNCCGTANACNTCCACCTGCCGGCCGTCTTTGNCTATCTGCACTTTGCCGTCTCCCTCCCTGTTGTACCAGAGATGGAAATTGTATTCCCCTTCCGGGAGCGCCTGTGCAAAATCCGCGCCGTCCCAGGCTGTTTTGGTCTGCTCTGTCAGCCCCTCGATATTCGTATACCGAAGCTCTCCCTGGCTGACGATGGCATAGAGAAGGTTCTGATCCTGCCCCATATTATACAGATAAGCCTCAAGGGTCTTCTCCTTGTCTATATTTCCTTCCTCGTCAAAATAAATTCCCTGATTGCTTCCGTAATACCCGTTTCCAACAGCATTGGCAAAATCATCCCCATATAGATCAGCCAGTTCCATCAGATATTCTTCCATAGCGGCTTCGCTGGCATAAGAAGAAATCAGTTCCTCTTGTTCTCTGCCGTACAGTTCCCGCAGATGATCCTCATAGTCATCAATATCGTAGTACGGTGATTCCACAAAGTAAGCCCCCTGCTCCACATTCGCCGTATCCGCACTCTCCTGCACCACAGTGGTCGTCACTTCCGCAGCTTTCGATGCCTCCGCTGTCACATCCTCCGTGGCAGTTCCCGCATTTAAACCCCTGTCCAGCCAGCCCACCAGGCCGCCGTCATAGCCGTTCTGGATATACACACCGGAATTCAGCCCCGTATACCAGCCGCTGCCGCCTGTGGCAACCCCCAGAAGGGAATTGAGCCTCTCCTCTATGATATAACGAAACTGCTCCGTCTCCTGATAATCACCGGGCTTTGTCAGATCCTGCCCGGCAAGCGGCAGATATGCGCACACAGCCTGTGTCAGGTTCGCAAGAAACAGGGTTGCGCCCACCGCAAACGCCGCAAAACTGAATAATGCCTTACATTTTTTCCATCTTGTATCCAATGCCCCACACCACCTTTATATATTCCGGCTCTTTCGGATTGAGTTCGATCTTCTCCCGGATATGACGAATGTGTACCATCACCGTATTTTCCGGCGCGAAGGAAGGCTCCTCCCAGACTCTTTCATAAATCTCCTCAGCCGGAAAGATACGGCCCCTGTTTTTCATGAGAAGCTCCATGATCTTAGTCTCCGTGGCGGTGAGCCTGACAGGCTCCCCATCCGCATAGAGAGTGCGCTCCTGCAGGCGGTAACAGAGTCTTCCGTTTACGATCTCGTCCTCCTCATGCAGAGTATGAATCCCGCCCAGCATGGTGTACCTGCGCAGCTGGCTTTTCACCCGGGCCGCCAGCTCCTGCGGGTTGAAGGGCTTCGCCACATAATCGTCCGCCCCCATGGAGAGTCCCAGAATCTTATCCGTATCCTCTGTCTTCGCGCTCAGAACGATAATGGGAAGATTTTTGCGCTCTCTGATCTTCATCATGGCGGAGAGCCCGTCCAGCTTTGGCATCATCACATCCATGATAATGAGCTGCACTTCCTGCTCTCCCAGGACCCGCAGTGCATCCATGCCATCGTAGGCCTTCAGCACCCGATACCCTTCCTTCTCCAAAAGAAGCGCGATCGCCCGCACAATTTCCCTGTCATCGTCCACCACCAGCACACATTCGTTCATCCTGAAATCTTACTCCCTTCTCCGTAGGAACTGTTCAAAAATGGCTTGTAACAAGGACGCCGTATAAATGTTCATCTGCAAAGAAGACAATCGCAGGCGTAGTGGGCTACGTCAAGATTGTCTGATGCCGCAGATGCACATTTAGACAAGTCATTGTCATGAGTAATTTACGAACAGTTCCGTCGCCTGAAACCATCATAAAAATAAGTCCTTATAAAAAAGTCGTGGGATTTCTTACGGATTTCTTAAAAATACTGCCGCATCTCCTCGGAAGCGGCCTGCACTTCCTCATAGAGTTCTCTCGCAGAGACACGGATAGCACCCGCCCCCATGATGATGACCTGCTCTAATCCGTCGGAAGTAGCCACACGCACAATATGGTTTTTCCGGCTCATCTCATGTGTCACTTTCTCTATATACTGATCCGCCGTCTCCGCCTCTTTCGTATAGACCACATCTATATTATGGTAACGCTCCACACTGCCCGGATTCCCTTTCACCTTGTAGGCGTCAAACACAAGAATCAGGTTCATTTTGCGAAAGCCCTGAAAATTGCTCAGGATATCCATGAGCCTGCCTCTGGCAGCATTCAGATCGATCCCGGCAAGACCGCTTAACTCCTCCCATGCAAAGATGATATTGTAGCCGTCCACCAGAAGATACTCCTCCCGCTTCACTTGACCGCCACGGTACTGCACCTCCTCCACGGGCGCGGGCTTTGACCGGATCGTTTTTGCCCAGCCCTGCTTTTTCCCCTCCTTTGACCCGAAGGTTCGCTGAAAGATCTCCTCCACCTCATCTTGACCAATAAAGTCAACCGATGTGCTGGTGACTGGGTCGTGCTTTGCTATTCTCCTGGCTGTTCCTAAAGCTTCTGCGCTATTGTGACTATTTAAGTCAATCTCCTCATTCCCGCCCTATATGCTCCCCCCCGCCAGACCC